>ONOU01000008.1 GCA_900319525.1 uncultured Prevotellaceae bacterium
GGATAATCCCTGTTATATGGAGCTACCTTCATGCTGCCGGGGTTTTCTTCCCTGAAGCAGTTGAAGGGGGCGAAAGACCTTGCTCCAGTACAATAGAACGCTCCCTGTATCGGAACAATGCCGCCCAAGGCATCATACTCCATGTTGTTGGAGAATATCATCAGTTGGGTGATATTGATGAAGCGGCGGAATTTCTTGTTGGGAAAGCGTTCCTTGTTCATTCGGGTACTTTCAGCCACCATGCCACCGTGATTGTTGGGCTTCTTCACTTCAACAAAGCAAAGAGGCAATCCATTTACAAACAGGGTTATGTCTGGACGGAACTCATCTTGACCATTCTTGCATGTGAACTCTGCCGTGAAATGGAAATCGTTGTTCTTGGGATGGTCAAAGTCTATCAACCGAACTGGCGACACAGACTTCAATCGCTTGTAGAAGCCTCTGCCGAGATCATCATCATTCAGCTCTTTTCGGATGTCACGCAACACTTGAAGATACTCTCCTTCGTGACCAGGATTCAGCTCTACAAACTTCTTCTTGAATACTTCTATCAAGATATTGGTATCGCCATCATAGACTGTACCCTCAGTGGCTTCGTGAATCTTCCCGAAGTATTTATATCCCAAGCGAGTTAGATGCACCATTGCTGGCATCTGAACCCTTGTTGCCTCGTTGAACTTTAGGATAACTATTGTTCCTTTTCTTTTCGAATATCGTATAATGTCTTACCTTTATAGCTGAAATATTTTGGCCCCTGATATGCCCTAGATGGTGTCTGCATGTCTTCTGGCAGGAAGTTGCCAGTAAATGCTGAAAGGCTATAAAGACGGCCCTCGTATTCCACCTTGTCATCAGAGGCTACTTTTACATCGAGTTTAAGGGCATCAAAAGTAACAATGTCACCGACCTTTAGGCCTATCATGTGAAACTTGAAGGGGTCTTTGCGACGTGTTTCTTTCGCAGCTTCCTTTGCTGTTATCTCCTTATCTTCTTCTTTACTCTTGGAAATTACGGGCTTGCCATCTACATACACTGCAAGTTCGGCATCGTCAAGCAAATCTGCGATGTCGCGCATAATATCCAAGGCTACGTCTGGAGCAATGTTGAAAAACTCGCGGTTCTGGCGAATGCGTAAATCCGTCAAACGGTCAATCTGTTTGTGGATTTGTTTCTCAACTTTATCATACTTCTCCGTCTGCAGTGTAGCATAAATTTCAAAGGGAAGAGGGACAGCGGTATTATCCAACTCCTTTGAACGCACATTAACGGGACGTGATGATTTGCCAATCTTAACCCAATCTTCTCTGAAAGATGGGTTCGTAAGAATGTAAACGTAGCCTTTACTATTTTCCATGTGTATAATCTTTATTTATGAGGGAGAGAGAGTGGTACACTGAATTTGATATGTTGTTCGTTCCTTTTTCGGTTTTTTGAAAGACCTCCGAAGTTAAATCCTATACTTGTTGGAACTATAAGTGAAACGCCACCACCAGACTTGTTCTCGTCTTCCGCAATAACAGTAATGTCAAATTCCACGTTTTTAACCAGTCCAACATTGCCTTCCGCATCTTGCCCCGTAGCATAATCGACATCTCCTACAGGGCCATTTATTGTTTTTGCTATAAATGCACCTTGCTCCTTAATCTTATTATCTGCATCATGGATGCCCTCCACGATGTCACAAATAGATTTTGATATAAAGTCTTTTAACTCTACCATAATAAAACGAGAACTCCACATGCAGTGTCTCGACAGGCGACCAAACCTTTATGCTACACTGCGAGGGAGTTCTGTATATTTATTAGCCAATTGGCTGTTGGGGGTCTTTTGCCGATGAATGTAACGTAGATTGTTCGTCATGCGCACATTGCATGGGCGCAAAGTTACAAATTTTTAATGAGATAATGGCCTTTCTCTTCTGTTTTTATTGTTATTTAAGCCTGTTTACTGACATTTTGCCATCTGAGACACCCAAAAATGGAAATCCAAGATGCTATTTGCTATGAAAAATGGTTTCTGAGGGGATTCGTGTGCTCAAATCGGGAACATTGAGTAGTCTTAATCGTTGATTTGTCCTTATAATCAATTACTTATACCGACTTTGTTTCATGCAAGGTCGATGAACAACCCCTTGGAACACGTTTTCAAGCCCATCTTTCTTCTTTCCCTTTCTTCAATCATGGAACTTACCCCATGAAGGACGAAAGTAGGGAAGAAAAATGAGTGTGCCATCACTCAACATTTTGAGGTTATGGAACATGAACAATCGGCGAAAAGTTGTCTTAAAAAGTGTAAATTCACTGTTAAAAAGTGTTTAGTGTAAATTCACCAAAAAGGGTGTTTTGGAGCGTAAAAAACGAACGAATTTTAAGCCTAAAATGTCGGGAACATACAGTCGAATTTTGGCATATTTCATCATTTTGCCTATATGCTTAATGCTCTGTATATAAGCCATTTAGAAACGTAATTTCGCCATCATATTGCCATGAGCGCCGATTACTCTGACAGGCTGAAATTGAATTGCAAGCCCTGGCCGGGCGAGGAGTGAGCCTCGATGACACCGCCATGCAACTGCACGGCATTCTTGACGATGGCCAGGCCCAGCCCCGTGCCGCCGAGTGCGCGGCTGCGGCCCTTGTCGATGCGGTAGAAGCGTTCAAAGATGCGCGGCAGGTGATCGGCATTCAAGCCTGCCCCATCATCAGCAAAGGTAAAATGCCACTTGCCTTCGCTCCTGTGCGCATTGATTTCTACCGTTGTTCCTTCACCGGCATACTTGATGGCATTGTCCATCAGGTTGCGAAAGATGCTGTAGATGAGCGACGGGTTGCCATAGATGATGATATCCTGTGGCAAATGGTTGCGGACATTCATCTGTTTTTTAGCCACGTCAAGGCCCGTTTCCTGGATGATGTCGCTAACAATATGGGACACATCCACCCGTTCGTGCTTGATCATGTCGGCGGCATAGTCCATGCGGTTGAGTGTGGAGATGTCCTGTAAGAGCGACGTGAGACGCTGTGCCTGAGACTGCGTACGCTCGATAAACTGGCGTTGCATCTCCTGCTCCATATCGGGATGGGCTAGAATGGTCTCGGTATAGCCCAGTATGCTTGCCACGGGAGTCTTGAGCTCATGGGAAATGTTCTGCGTCAACTCGCGACGCATCCTGTTCTGCTTGTCGGCCTGCTCGCGGCTGATGCGTTCATCCATGCGGCGCGCATAGCGCAGCAGCACAATGCTCAGGCACACCATCACCACAAACGAGAACAGCACCATGTGCCACTCGTTGATTTCACGGGCGGGCGGCAGAAAATAGCGTTCAAAGTCCTCAAACAGGATAAAAATGACCGCGTAGATGGCAAAGATCACCATCACGCTCAAGAACATCTTGTTGCCTTCGGTCAAGTGTTTCATTCCACGACAAACAGGTAGCCGAACCCGTGGCGTGTAATGATGCACGACGAGTAGCGGCCTATCTTCTTGCGCATGCGCGTGATATTCACGTCCACGGTGCGGTCGGTAACGACAACATCCTTGGGCCACACACGGTCGAGCACCTCCTGGCGCGAGAACACCTGGCCGCGGTTCCCGAGCAACAGTTTCAAGAGTTCATACTCCGTCTTGGTCAGCGACACCGACTTGCCGTCAACGGTCACGACCATCTTGTCAAGATCCATCGTCAAGCCCTCATAGCTCAGCTCGTGGGCGCTACTGGACTGGGCTGGCGCAGTACGGCTCAACACTGCCTTTACTCTCGCCAGCACCTCCTTGATCGAGAAGGGTTTGGCGATGTAATCATCGGCACCCAAGTCAAAGCCATGCAGCGTGTCCTCCTCCGACCCCAGAGCCGTGAGAAAGATAATGGGAATCTCGGCTGTCTCCTTGTCTTGCCTGAGCTGGCTGGCCAAGTCAAAGCCAGACATGCCAGGCATCATCACGTCGAGTAGCAACAAGTCATAGTGCGAGAGGCCCTTGTCCAGCGCCTCGGCCGCCGAAGCCGCCATGTCCACCTCATAGCCAGCGGCGCTGAGATTGAACTGCAGTATCTCACACAGGTCGCGCTCGTCATCTACTACTAAAATCTGTTGTTTCTTCATATTCAGTCGCAAAAATAGTAAAAACCTTTCACTTCAGGCACATGATTATGCGACAAACATATTACAACTGTCCGAATCGTGCCTCGACAACATTAACAATATAGTCGCCCAATTTCTCGAGTTCGCCCACCAGGTCACCAAAAGCCGTTCCCACTGCATAGTCATATTGATGGTCATTGACAGCGTTAATATTCCAGTTCTTGAGGGTATCGCGCATGTTGTTGATCTTGTTCTCGTAGTAGTAGGTCTGGCGGATGTCATGCTGATCGATGGGCTCATTCAGCACTTGGTTCATCTGTGTCAAGGCCTCTTCACACAGCGACATCATCTCGGAGAGACGGCTCTGCTGCTGTTCGTCAAAGGCCTTGCCTTGCTCATCACGACGGCAGATGGTGCGTCCCAGGCGGAAGCATGAGTCACCGATGCTCTCCAGCTCGCCAATCTCGCGCAGCAGTTGCCTAGTCTTGTTCTTGGAGTCATCACTCAGGTGCCCGTCAGACACCTGCTCGAGGAAACGGGCGATGTTGATCTCGGCTTCGTCTGACGAATCCTCTTCCTTCTCAATCTCGCGGAAAATTTCTTCCAGTTTGTCACTGTCATTCACCTGCATCATGTCCTTAACGAGCCCGAACATCTGCTGCACTTCCTGTCCGTAGTGGGCAGTCTCCTTTTGTGCTTGGAGAATGGCAATTTCAGGCGTCTGTATCAGGTGAGACTTGATGTACTGCAGCTTGAAATGCTCCTCATTGCCATCGCCCTTGTCGGGCAACATCCATCGCACCAGTTTTTCCATCTGCGGAATAAACCCGATAAGAATAGCGGTATTGGTCACATTGAAGCACGTGTGGAACATGGCCAGCACAACGGGCAGGCGCTCAACCTGACCTCCAACGGCAGGGTCATAACCCACCAGCCTGCACACAAGATCGACAAACGGGTAGAACACACACATGACCCAAATGACACCGAACACATTGAACATCAAGTGGGCAAGCGCCGCACGGCGGGCCTCGGTATTCGCCCCGAGGGCGGCCAGGTTGGCAGTGGCTGTGGTTCCGATGTTCTCACCCATCACCAGCGCAATTCCCAGATAGATGGGTAACACACCTGTCGAGCACAACAGGATCGTAATGGCCATTACCGCAGCCGACGACTGCACGATACAGGTGATTAAAGTGCCGATAGCCAGGAAGGCGAGAATGGTGAGATGGCTGCTCGTGTCAAACGAGGCAAAGAACTGCATTACCGCCTGGTTATGCTCCAGATCCAATTCCTTGCCGGCACTACTGAGCAGCACCAGCGAGAAAAACATGAACGCGATTCCAAACAGGAAATCACCAATATAGCGGTGGCGCTTGTGGTAAATGAGCAGGATGCCCACCAGAAATGCCGGGAATACCACGTTGGTCAAGTCAACGTTGTAGCCCAGTGACATGATCCACGCCGTGAGTGTCGTGCCGATGTTCGCTCCCATGATCACACTGATGGCCTGACCTAGCGTGAGCAATCCAGCAGACACAAACGAGACCGTCATCACCGTGGTAGCCGATGACGACTGCACGGCACATGTCACGGCAGTACCAGTCAACATGCCGGTGATGCGGTTGGTCGTCATTCTCCCCAACACGTGACGCAGCTGCGGTCCTGCCATCTTCTGGAGCGCGGTACTCATCATGCGCATACCGAAGATCAGCAGTCCTAACGTACCTAATATCTTAAACAACAATACAATATAATCCTGTGTGGTATCCATATCTAAAAATACATTATTAATGATGATGCAAAATTACTCATAACATGAGACCTTCCCCGTTACGGAATGGTTACAAACCAATTAATCTTCTGTTACAGCCCACTGATGCCTGAACACCAAGCGTTTTCCGTAGAAAAGCTTTTTTTTACAACAATGTCATGGCTCATGTGCTGAGAATTTGTTGGAGTTATACTATTTTTGCGGCATTAAAAGCAGAGGCAACGTCAAATTTTGCTGATATATTTCAATAATTCACTGAATTCTAGAATCAATATCACAATTCAAGAGGCCGTTTCTCGTTAGTATTATATTACATTTGCTATGCAATGAACGACATCATCAGGACATACGACCCGATCTCGCTCGACGAGATGAGTGGCATCAAGCTGATGAACCGCACCGACACCAAATTTGTCACGACGGTTGACCGGCTCAAGCTGCTGTTGCAGCTTGCCCGTGAAGACTATCGTGCCCAGGAGATAGGCGGCGAGCGCATTGCATCCTATTACACGGCCTACTTTGACACGCCCGACAACAACATGTACATCGTTCACCAGAACGGACATGCGGGACGCCAGAAGCTGCGCATACGTTCCTATGTGGACTCGGGCCTGAACTTCCTGGAGGTGAAGACCAAGAACAACCATGGCCGCACCAAGAAGAAACGTGTGGACATGGTGGGATTTGACCCCCAGCACCCCGACCACGGCATCCGCTTCCTGCGTCAGGACGAGCAATTCAGGAGTTATGACGAGTTCCTGCGCAAGCATCTGCGCTATGACCCATCGGTGCTGAGCGAGCAACTGGAGAACCACTTTCACCGCATCACACTGGTCAACAAGACCAAGACCGAGCGGCTGACCATCGACAGCGACCTGTGTTTCCACAATCTGGTTACGGGACATGACGCCAATCTGACCGGGCTAATCATCATCGAGCTGAAACGCGACGGCCTGCAGCCCTCTCCCATCCTGGGGATACTGCGCGAGCTGCGCATCAAGCCCAGCGGCTTCTCCAAGTACTGCATGGGCTCGGCCCTGACCAACCCGTCGCTCAAACGCAACAACTTCAAGGAGCGCCTGCGCCTGGTCGATCGCCTGCTGCAACGAGTAAACTAGAAACACATCACATAGATTATTAACTACCTAAAAAACAAGAGATTTTTAAAAATTATGATAACACTTCAAGACATAACAGGACTTGACGACGGAGTTGCAGATGCCACTCAGGATGCGATCACCAAGGGGTTGCAGATGAACCTGCTTGACGGTGTGGCCTTGACCGAGATGCTGCTGCGCTTTGCTTTCTTCATGGTGGTACTGTTTTTTATCGTCTATTTCCTGTATTACCGCAAGACGCATCGCCGTGACTATTTCTTCACGCTCACCCTGCTCAGCGTGAGCATCTTCTTCCTCATCTTCCTGCTGGGGAGCGTCAAGGTGAAAATCGGCTTTGCGCTGGGTCTGTTCGCCATCTTCGGGGTGCTGCGTTACCGCACCGAGACGATACCCGTCAGGGAGATGTCCTACATGTTTGGCGTCATCAGCCTGTCGGTCATCAACGCGCTGGCCGACTCGTTGAGTTTTGCCGAGCTGCTGGTGCCTAATGTGTCTATCGCGCTGCTCATCTGGCTGTTTGAGGCATTTGTCCTGCGTGCCAACCTGGCGAGCAAGCTGATCCTGTATGACCGCATCGAGCTCATCACGCCCGAGCGTCGCGAGGAGTTGCTCGAGGACCTGCACAAGCGCACTGGCCTGACCATCACCAAGGTCAACGTGGGCTCGATCGACTTCCTCAAGGACACGGCCATCCTCAAGATTGAATATGAGAACGATGGCGAGGGGCACAGCCACGTTAACGACACACTCAAAATTCCAAAATACGAATGGCAAGAAGTAAAAGAAAACAACTAGTCTTGTGCATGCTCATGCTATGGGCCACTTGCATGCCCGCCATTGCTCATGCCGAGGATGACACTGGTCTAATACTGAGCGCCGAGGCGTCATACAAGATCAAGAAAGGCCTGAATGTGGACTTTGAGACCGAGTTCCGCTCGCGCAACGACTTCCGCACAGCCGACCGTGTGGCCCTCGGGCCGTCGATCAGCTACAAGGTGTTGCCATGGCTCAAGGCCGCAGCAGGTTATCAGCTGCTCATTGACAACAACCACGAGGAGATCACCTATCAGGACGATGGCGTCAGTTACAACAACTGGCGCCCCAGCTACTGGGGCGTTCGCCACCGCTTCAACGTCTCGTTAACGGGCAGCTACAAGTTCAACCGCGTGGAGGTGAGCCTGCGCGAGCGCTGGCAATACACCTACAGGCCATCACGCATCGTCGACAACTTTGACTTTGACAACGCCGAGTGGGAGGATCACGAGGTGCGTGGCAAGGGCAAGAACGTGCTGCGCAGCCGCTTGCAGCTGGAGTGGGACATACCCAAGTGCAAGTTTGACCCATTTGCCAGTGTGGAGTTCCACACCACGCGTGAGCTAGAGGAAACGCGCTTTATCCTAGGCGTTGATTACTCAATCAAGAAGACCCACTACTTCAAACTATACTACCGCTATCAGCTCGCCGGCAGCAATAGTGACGACCCCAACATGCACAGGTTGGGCTTGGGTTATACGTTTAAGTTCTAGAATAGAAAATTTATAGCAAGTCATGAGAAAAAACATCATTCTATACGCCCTGCTGGCCACAATGCTCGGCACCACCCTGGTGTCGTGCCAGAGCGATGACACCGACATGGACGAGATCATCGCCATGTACCAGGTTGAGCCCGCAGCAGTCGAACTGGACTTCAGCGAGCTGACTGAGTTGCCAGATGTGCCCGTCACCGATGAGGCCGACTCGGCCTACAATGACTATGTGGAAAACAGCCCGTGGAACAAGGTCATCAGCATCGCCTTTGACGGCGAGGAGGCCACCATCAGCGGCAGTGTACCCGGCGTGTCCATTCAACGCAACGGTGCTCACCTGACCATCATGAACATGTCTGGCCCCGTGAAATTCATCATCAGCGGCAAGACCACCAACGGCTCACTCAAGTTCTACGGCGACAAGCGCTTCCAGGTGCTGCTCAATGGTGCCGAAATCAGCAACCCCAACGGCGCCGCCATCAACAACCAGGGCAGCAAGACGTTCTATGTCGTGCTGGCCGACGGCACGGTCAACCGTCTGCAGGACGGCGAGACCTACACTATGGTTGACGAGGAGGACCAGAAGGCAGCCCTCTTCAGCGAGGGACAAATCGTCTTCAGTGGCCATGGCGAGCTGAGTGTCATTGCCGTGGGGCGCGGCGGCATCCGCAGCGACGACTACATCCGCATCCGTCCCGGCGTGAAGCTTTACGTCAACAGCTCGGCACTTGACGGCTTGCGTGCCAACGACGGCATCACCGTCGATGGCGGTGTTGTCAACATCGAGACCACGGGCGACGGCGCCAAGGGCGTGCGCAGTGGCGGCCTGATGACCGTCAACGGCGGACGCGTCATTGCCTTGTGTGCCGGCAACACGCGCATCACCACCGAGGATAATGTCACCGACACCGCCTCATGCGCCGGTCTGTACTGCGACAGCCTGCTCATCGTCAAGGCTGGCACGCTCATGTTCAAGGCCACCGGCGACGGCGGCAAGGGCATCAACAGCAAGCACAATGTCAACATCCAGGGCGGGTCGCTCACCGCGGTAGCCACAGGAACGAGCAAGGTCAAGAAGCCCAAGGGCATCAAGATCGACGGCAACTTTGACATCAGCGGAGGCTACTGCTACAGCTATAGCCGCCGCAGTGACCCGCTGGAGGTCGCAGGCACGCTCCAGGTGGCCACGGGCTACAAGACCTATGACAGGACTCCCAAGGTAATCACTATCGCCTATTGATATTCAAGTTTCTAAAGCGATTCAACCACTTTAGAAACTTGAGTTGATTTTTAATCACAAAATACTATACAAAAGGAAGGAATTACTATGAGGAAGTTTTTACTCATCACCTTATCAATCATCGCAGTGGCCTTCACAGCCAGTGCTGCCAGGGGCGACGTTAACGGCGACAGTGAGGTGAACATCGCTGACGTCAACGCCGTCATCGACATCATCTTGAACAGTGGCGATGACAGTAACGGCGACGTCAACAGCGATGGCGAGGTCAATATCGCTGATGTCAATGCCATCATCGACATTATCCTGAATGGTGGTGACGACGAGGAACTCACGCCCAAGGAAATCGCGCTGGACTTCAGCGAGCTCGACGAGCCTGCCGAAACCATCACCGAGGACGAGGAAGCGCCCGACTATGGCGACTATGTCGAGAACACCACTTGGTCCACCACCGTGCGCATCAACTTTGACGGCGACACGGCCACTGTCACGGGAACGACAAGTTCGATTTTTGCCACCATCGACGGTGCCCACGTGACCATCACCAGTGCCGCCAAGCGCGTGCGCTACATCGTCACCGGCACCACCGCCAACGGCTCAATCAAGTTCTACAGCGAGCGCAAGTTCCAGCTGCAACTCAATGGCGCGGATATCACCAATCCCACGGGTGCCGCCATCAACAACCAGTGCGGCAAGTCATTCTACCTCGTCGTCAACGAGGGTACTGAGAACACCTTGCGGGACGGAGAAACCTACACCATGGTCGAGAACGAGGATCAGAAGGGAACCCTCTTCAGCGAGGGACAGATCCTGGTCAGCGGCAAGGGCCAGCTCAACATCTATAGCGTGGGCCGCCATTGCATGGCCAGCGACGACTATGTGTTTGTGAGACCCGGCACCAAGCTGTACCTGAACAGCACCAGCGGCCACGGCATCAAGGCCAAAGACTACGTGTATATCAAGGGAGGCGTCATCAACATGGAGATGGCTGCCGACGGTGCCAAGGGCATCAACTGCGACAGCCTTATCACCATCACTGGCGGACGCACGACCATCCTCACCAGCGGCACCTCCAAGATGGAGACCGACTCACTGGGCAATCCCGTCTCGACAGGATGTGCCGGCGTGAAGTCTGACCGCAACATCACCATGACGGGCGGCACGCTCAACATCTTGTGCACCGGCGATGATGCCAAGGGCATCAACGTGGCCGAGCCGTTCCTGTTCACCGGCGGTGAACTCAACGTAGTGCTTACCGGCAAGCAGAGCAGCGTTGCCCCCAAGGGAGTGAAGTGTGACACCGACTGCACCATCCAGGGCGGATCGTTCTACAGCTGTGCTCCCAATGGACGCGCGCTGGATGTGGATGGCACACTCACCATCCAGGACGATTACACCACCCTGAACCTGGAGAACGGCTGCACCATCGACAACCTGGAGGACAGCCGACTCGTCGAGATCAGTTACTGACTC
The DNA here is from genome assembly GCA_900319525.1 of uncultured Prevotellaceae bacterium. Taxonomy (GTDB): domain Bacteria; phylum Bacteroidota; class Bacteroidia; order Bacteroidales; family Muribaculaceae; genus Sodaliphilus. The sequence continues at coordinate 11,208 of ONOU01000008.1, forward strand.
GAATAATTCTCGTGGGAAGACAAGAAAGACAAGAAAGACAAACAATGATTATTTGATTGATAATCAATAGTTTGTCTTTCTTGTCCTATTTGTATTCAAATCTAAAACTTAGCGTGATACCCAAGAGCGCGGATGCCACTCTAAACCCTAGACCTCTCACGAAGTGAGCATTAAAACTTAGCGTGAGGTTTAAGAGAAACGGAGCATTAGTTGGCGGGAGCCATGCCGAAGCCCAGTCTCACGCCGTCGTACTGCTTGCTCAGGTCACCAACGGTCTGCAACGTGGAATTGCCGCTCATTGCGGCAATCGCCTGCAGGACCTTTAACAGGTTCTTGCTCTCGAAGGTGAAAGCCAGCCCCCGCGTGGTGCGGGTGATGTACATGTTGGAACTGAAGAGCATCGTTTTGAGCTTTATGGTCGCCGTCGATGGGTCGTAGGTGTAAGTGCCGCTCAAGGGGATACCCTTCACATAGGCGTTGAACTGATGGTCCTGTGTGAACTGGAACTGGGTGTTCTGCGCACTGATTCCCAGTGTATTGTAAACGGGCTGCAGCTTCTCCTTGCAATTCTCGGCAGCGACTGCACCACCGGCTTTTGCCAGCAGGTTCTCACTGGTGAAGGCGCAGCCTGGCTCGGTATAATACCATGCGCCATAGAGTTCACTCTCCTGCACCTTGACACTGCCGATGACCAGTCCCAACAGGCCGTCAACAGTGTTTTGCGATCCCAGCACGCCCAGGATGCCGCCCAGCACATTGCCCAGCGTACCGCCGCTGGCGGTGCCGTCATCACCTGTGCCCAGACCGCCCAAGCCACCGAGCAGTCCAGTGTTACATCCCGAACACAACAACATCAATGAAGCCAAAACTACGCTATATACCTTTTTCATCTGTTTCCACGATTATTGGTTAATACTTTACGTTAATTGTCGCAAAAATAAACAAATAAAGCGAAACATCAACAATTTTTAAGGAAAAAACGAGCAACATCATCACGGCAGCAAGGCAACATAATGGGGAAATCATCGTGGTGATTCCGAGAATTTTGGGTACCTTTGCCCGTGAACGTAACCATTAAGACCAAGGACCAGATGATTACCGCTACAGGCTTCAACGAACTCAAGGACACGGTGAGGCACCTCGAGGAGGTACCCTATGACGTGACGCGCAAGACGCTGTACACGGCCGCCGAGCTGTACGAGGGCTACCGCCCCGATGACGAGACGAGCTATAACCAGTGCTTTGACGGCAAGGTGTATGAGCAATACAAGGCGATGGGTCAGCACGCCGCCAACGTGAATGAATTGCTGGCACGCACACTGCACGACCACTGCATCCACACGGCTCTCGCCCGCTTCTTCAAGGAGCACGACCACCGCCGTTGTGTGGGCGTCATGGGCGGGCATGCCCTGCTCAGGACCGACAGGATGTACCGCGAAATCGCGCGCTTGAGCCAGCTGCTCACCCAGCAGGGGTTTGTCATGATCAGCGGTGGCGGCCCCGGCGCCATGGAGGCAACCCACCTGGGGGCATGGATGGCAGGGCGCACAGCCGCCGAACTCGACGACGCGCTCTCGATGCTCGCTGTGGCCCCCTCGTTCAGGGAGAAGGGGTGGCTACGGTCGGCATTTGAAGTCATCAAGCGTTATGGACAAGAGGAATATGTGAGTCTGGGCATCCCCACGTGGCACTACGGGCATGAGCCCTCCACGCCCTTTGCCACCCACATCGCCAAATTCTTTGAGAACAGCCTGCGCGAGGACAATATCCTCACGCTAGCCTTTGGCGGCATCATCTATGCGCCAGGCAGTGCGGGAACGCTGCAAGAGATATTCCAGGAAGCGGTGCAGGACCATTACCTGTCCTACGGGTTCGCCAGCCCGATGATCTTTCTGGGCACAGAATTCTGGACTGATGAAGTTCCGGTCTATCCCCTGTTGCAACGAATGATGGAAACGGGTAAATACAAGAACCTGCTGCTCTCGATCACCAACGACATCGACGAGGCGTTCACTGTCGTGCAACAATTTCACAACACCAACGACTCGACGGCGACACTCTAGCCGCGATCACCTCACACCAGCAAAGTGCCCTCGGCAACGATGCTGCATCGGCCTCCCACCCAGATGCAGCCCTCATCGTCCAGTGTGGTGGCCACCACGCTGGGCCTGTGCATGGCCTCACCCTGCAAGAAGCGGCACTGGCTGCCCAAGCCGATTAACGCACGGCGCTGCAGGTAATGGGTCAATGCGGCATTGGCGGTGCCGGTAGCCGATTCCTCGGGGACGCCATACCGAGGACCAAAGTTGCGCACATGGGCCGTGTAGCCATCATCGGTGAGGGCACAGGCATGGACACCCACCACATCGAGTTCGGTACTGTAGGCCGACAAAGCCTCCATGTCGGGGCGCAGACTGTTCAGCGCCTCCACGCTGGCCACGGGCATGATGATGTCGGGCAAGCCGGTCGAAACGATTTCAACGGGCAGCTCGGGCCATGGTTGGGCCGACGCTCCGCTCATGATGACGTGCAGGCGATCAATGTCAACAGGGCGATCGATGACAGCGGGCTGTGCCATCTGCATCATCACCGGGTCCCCCACCCTGACCTGGAGGTCGCCTGCCAGCGTGTGGTTCAGGCACATGGCGCCATCGGCAACGATGCCCTCCTTCAACAACAGCCCAAACGTGGCTATCGTCGCGTGGCCGCACAAGTCCACCTCTCCAGCCGGCGTGAAGTAGCGCACCATGAACTCCAGCGATCCCTGTTGCTGCACAAAGGCCGTCTCGCTATAGCGCAGCTCGGCCGCCACCTGCTGCATCAGTCTGTCACTGGGGAAGTCCCCGTCGAGCAGCGCCACACCAGCCGTATTTCCCCCAAAGGGTTCGCTGGTAAACGCGTCAACAATGTAGTATTTCATTTCAATTGCAATAGGATGGATTGATTATTAGCATTAATCAGGAAGGTTGATATCGCCCTCATAGACAAAGGTGGCCGGACCCGAGAGATAGACGTGGTTGTCGCTGGCGCGCCACTCGATGTCGAGTGTACCGCCATCCATGACCACGCGCGACCGGCGGCCACAGCGTCCCGTCACAGCGGCTGCGACAGCCGTGGCACAAGCTCCCGTGCCGCAGGCCATGGTGATGCCGCTGCCGCGTTCCCACACGCGCATGCGTATTCCTCCAGGCGTCACCTGAGCAAACTCGATGTTACAGCGCTCGGGAAAACGCTGGTGGCGCTCCAACATGGCGCCACGGGCGGCCACATCCACGCTGTCCAGGTCATCGACAAAGATCACATAGTGGGGATTGCCCATCGAGACAAAAATGCCGTCGGGCAACGGTTCGCCCTCATTGAGGAACTGGGTCTCGTGCTCGAGCATCGGAGCCAGCATGTCAACGGTCACACTGCCTACCGAGCCATCGGGGTTGATGGCCAGTTCCAGCACCTTGATGCCCGAAGCCGTGAGCAGCCTCACCCGCGTCTGGCGGGTCAAGCCGCGCTCATACACATACTTGCCGATGCAGCGGCTGGCGTTGCCGCACATCATCCCCTCAGACCCGTCGGCATTAAAGATGCGCATGGAGAAGTCGGCATCGGGGCTTGGGGAGCGCCCGATGAGTACCAGGCCGTCGCTGCCGATGCCCATGTGCGGGCGGCTCCAGGCAATGGCGGCGGCTTCGGGGTCGGCAATGGCATACAGCGCGGTATCGACAAAGATATAGTCATTGCCCACACCGTGCATCTTCATGAAGTGGATCCGGTTGGTGTTGTTCTTGTTCATGGTTACTGATGATTAGACCGCAAAGATACAGATTTCAACCCTCTTACCCAATAAAAAAACGGCAATTCTGCCTCTTATCAGAAAAATAATGTACATTTGCAGCCGAATCATATTTAATACCGCATTTATACCTTAAAGAGATGCCACATTACGATTTTGACCAACGCATTGACCGCCATGGAACGCAATGCAAGAAGATTGAGGTACTGAAACAAGATTACGGACGCGACGACCTGGTGCCGTTGTGGATCGCCGATATGGACTTTGCCGTTTGTCCCGAAGTCACTCAAGCGCTGGTGCGGCGCCTTGCCGACCACCCGGTGTATGGCTACACATGCCTCTATGACGAGTACTGGCAGTCGATCATCGACTGGCAGCGTGAGCGCAACGGCTTTGAGTTCAGCCGCGAGGAGGTTACCTTTGTGGCCGGCATCGTCACGGGCTTTGGCCTGGCCGTGAACCACTTCACCCGCCCGGGCGACAAGATTGTCATCCAGGAGCCCGTCTATTACCCCTTCAAGGACGTCATCGCCGGCAACGGCCGCGTGATGGTGGACAACGAGCTCATACACACCAGCGACAACTTCTACCGCATGGACCTCGAGGGGCTGGAACGCATCTTTGAGCAGGAGAAGCCCAAGATGATGGTCGTGTGCAACCCCCACAACCCCATCGGCATCGCCTGGGAGCCCGAAGTCCTGCGCGAGGTGGCACGCCTGGCACGCAAGCATGGCGTGATTATCTTCTCGGACGAGATCTTTGGCGACCTGATGCTCTACGGGCACCGCCACACCCCCATGACCACCGTGAGCGAGGACGCCGCTGCCGTGACCGTCACCTGTGGCGCCCCTAGCAAGACCTTCAACATCGCGGGCCTCAAGAGCTCATGGTGTGTGGTCAAGAATCCCGAGCTCAGGAAGCCTTTCTTTGAGTGGATCGAGATCAACGAGTTGTGCAACGCCAACTTCCCTGCTATCATCGCCACCGAGGCCGCCTATCGCCATGGCGCCCAGTGGCTCGAGGAGTGCCTGCACTACATCGAGGGCAACATCGACTATGTGGAACAGTATTGCCGTGAGCACATCCCCGGCATCGTCGCCATCAAGCCGCAGGCCGGTTTCCTCGTCTGGCTCGACTGCACGGGCCTGGGGCTGACCCACGAAGGGGTCATCGACCTGATACGCAACCAGGCCGGGCTGGCCATGAACGAGGGCACGATGTTTGGCGCTGCCGGCAATTGCCACATGCGCTGCAACATGGGCAGTCCCCGCAGCGTCATCGAGCAGGCCATGCATCAGCTCGCCGACGCCGTCGCAGCCATGTGATTGCACGACAGTACGGTAAAAAAACTCGTCGTTGGGTTTTGACACACCGCCTTCGAGGGCCTTTTTCCTGCGATTTTAACAGTTTTGGACTGTTAAAAAATGTAATAATGTGGTCATCTGGGGCAAAAACGCCATTTTTCATGACTTTTAGCACATTATTTTCGCTGGACGGTTGTACTTTTGTTGACCAAAAAAATCTCCACTTCAGGTTTGTTTTAATAAAAGTCAACAATGAAAAGAATTACAACATTAGTGCTCTCTCTCACGACCGTAGGTCTGTCGGCCCTGGCCGGTGGACTGTTACACAACACCAACCAGCACATCGCCTTCATGCGCATGATGGCCCGTGGCGCCAGCCATGAGATTGACGCTGTCTATACCAACCCCGCCGGTCTGGCCTTTATGGACCATGACGGCTGGACCCTGTCGCTCAACATCCAGAGCGCCTCACAACGCCGCGACGTGCTCACCACGTTTGCCCTCTTCCCCGAGGCCGACCACACCCGTCTGTACAAAGGCAAGGCCGAGGCTCCTGTTCTCCCGTCACTCTACGGTGCCTACAAGAAAGACCGCTGGACATTCTCGGGCTTCTTTGGCATCACTGGTGGCGGCGGCAAGTGTGACTTTGACAGCGGCCTGCCCATGTTTGACGCCGCTGTGATGGCCGGTGTTGCCGCCCAGACCAAGCCGCTCATTTCCCAGTTCCCCCAGGCAGCCGCCTTGTTCCCCCAGGGCTATGTGGATCCCTCATTCTATGACATCGAGTCGGCAATGAAGGGTCGTCAGTATATCTTCGGACTGCAATTGGGTGGCACCTACAAGATCCTGGACTGGATGAGTGCCTATGCCGGTTTCCGCATGAACTATTTTAACGGCAACTATTCAGGTCACATCTCGGCAAGCGCCAACGACAAGTTGAAGGGTGCCGTCGGCCAGATGCTGCCCCTGGTGCAGCAGTATGCCCCCGAATATGTGCCCGTCCTCTCGGGGATGGCTGGTGAGGGGGGACTGGCCAAGGTCGCACTCGACTGCTCCCAGACCGGTTGGGGCGTGACTCCCATCATCGGCGTGGATCTGGTGTGGAAGGGCTTTACCCTGGCTGCCAAGTATGAGTTCAAGACCAACCTTAATATCGAGAACGACAACAAGACGTTCGAGAACGATGTGCCCGACGCCTTCAAGGAGAAGATGGCCGACTACAAGCACGGCGTGAACACGCCCAGCGACCTGCCCGCCGTGTTCTATGCCGCCCTGGGCTACGAGTTCATCCCCCACAAGCTGCGTGCCACCGTCGAGTATCACTACTATGACGACAAGCATGCCGAGATGGCCCACGACAAGCAGAAGGCCCTGCGCCACGGCACCCACGAGGTGCTCGCCGGCGTGGAGTGGGACATCAACAAGATGTTCACTGTGAGCGCCGGTGCCCAGAACACCGACTACGGCCTGAGCGACCAGTTCCAGACCCACACCTCCTTCTCCTGCGACAGCTACTCGATAGGCTTCGGTGGCGCTGTGAACCTGAGCGAGAAGGTGAAGCTGAACGTGGGCTACTTCTGGACCACCTACAAGGACTATGACCGCAGCGAGACCGACTACTTCGGCACCACGCTGCCCGGTAAGGACACCTACAGCCGCACCAACAAGGTATTTGGCGCCGGCATCGACTTCAAGTTCTAACCGCTGCCCAAACAGCATCTCTTATAACACACACGCGTATAAGAGGTTTATAAAAATCTGTATCCTATGGCGCGCCGCCGTCCGACAGTTGCAATCGGACGGCGGCGCTGCTATTTACTCTGCTGCTGGCTCTTCTGGCATGAACTCAGCGATATAGTCGTCCAGCTTGCACTTTAGCTCTAGTTTCCTGGCCAGGAAGCGTTTTTTCCTGTAAACCGAGTGGAGGTCACTAAAGCCCAAGCACGCCATGATGGCCGAAGTGGGCAGGTCACAGCTGCACAGGCTCAGGAAACGCACATCGTTCTCGCTCATCGACGGATGAGCCTCAACTGTGCGGGTGATGATATTGTTGCATGTGCTGTCGGCATAGGCTCGAAGTCCTGCCCAGAACGACAGGTCAGGTTGATTCAAGCCATAGGCCTTCTTGAACAGCTCGTCAAACTTCTTGGGGAATTGGGTGAACTGGGTGTGATGCATCTCCACGAGCTGGGAGAATGTGTTAATCTGGTGCTTGATGGTGGCCTTGAGCCCGTCGCTCATCTCCTGGTTGGCTTTCAGCATCGCTTCCAGCTGGTCTGCATCACTCTTTAGCCGTTCGATAGTGTCTTCGCTGGCCGTCAATTGCTGTTTGCGCCGTGCGGCCTTGCGGGCTATCACCATCAGGGTAATGACCAGGATACTGACGGCGAGCAGTGCCCCCAGTAGCAAGAGTTGCCAATGGGTCTTGTATTTCAATGCCTCGTACCGCAGTGCCTCGTTGTCATACTTGGCCTCCACGTCTCGCAACTGCCGTTGCATGTTGTTTCTCGTCAACGAGTCTGAACGGTTGTTGGCAGAATCATAGTATCGTTTGAATTGCTCGACATCCTTGCGGCAGCGGGCAATCTCGGCAAGGCAACTCTCATACAGGACCAACATGCCATCATCCAGTCTGTCCTTATCCACTTGATTCAAGTGCAGTTGTGCTGAATCGGGCTTATTGAGCAAGGCGAGTGCATAGGCGGCGTCCATGAGCACATGATCCCTGCTGCCATTAAGCTCAATATCGCTGTTCAGCAGTTTTAAAGCACTGGATTTTGCTCTATCGATATCATCAGCATCATCGCCAAACATCATCAAATCAATAAGATACAGCGTGTTGTTCAGCTCATCGGCCTCCAGTTGCAACTTGTGGGCCAGAGTATCGGCCCGCTCCAGATACACGATGGCACTATCTCTAATATCCTTTGCGGCATAGATGCCTCCTATCGCCGATAGGCATTTCAAGATATAGGAGCTGTCATTTACTTGCTCAAAATGATATAAAGCGTCTTTGACAGCCTGAATAGCAGAACTGTCTGAAATCAGGTAATCACGGTATAGGCTCCCTATCCTCAAGTTGGCGTAGCCCAGGTTGGAATGATCGCCGGGAGCGGCAACGCTCTGCGCTTGCTTGTAAATGGCCATGGCGGCCTCCGCGTCTCCCATCACCTCGGTGACGGCCCCCTTATAGATGTAGGCGCGCGCCAGCCTCTCTTGCTCGCCGTTATGATGCTTGTAGTAGTTCAGGGCCACGTTAATGATGCTGTCACTGTTGATGTCCACATAGCAGCGGTACTGCGCCTGCGTCAGCAGCAACGCATAATAGGCACGGTTAGCAGCACCATCAAGCCTACTGGCATTGATGGACTCGAGCACTTGCAGGGCGCTGTCAGGGTTGTTTGCCTGCAGCAGGCTATCGGCCGCCACGAGCCGCAGGTCATCATGCGGCGCACTGCTGTGGCACCCACACAGTACACATGCCCATGCAAGACACATCAGAATTTTGTTTCGCATATAATCTTCTTTTTTAGTGACACAAAATTACTCAAAAAAAACCAAGATGCTACCGCAAGAATCTCCCCAAAAGTGGCCTTTAAAAACCCATGTCCCATGCATGTCCCATTAAATATTTTTAAAGCACAGATAACCAGCTTGTTACAAAACAAGATGTCCCACCTAAAAACTTGTCTTTCTTGAAGATTGCCTGTAACTTTGCAATCGTGATTTTACAATTATTATATCATGCTATGAAACGTGTACTTTCATTTATTTTTTTATTGTTATTCTCATTACAGGTCATTGCCGACAACAGGCAAGAAGTGATTATTCTTCATAGCTAAGGTGGGCTACGCTCAGGCCAACCTCTGTATTATGACATGCCTGCTGCGTATTATGAGTATAGCCCTAAGGGGCAGCGTATCATCATCGATGGCGGTGGGGCAGTGAGTTACTACGACGTGGAGATCAGCTCGGCCACGACGGGAGCGGTGGAAATGACCACGACCGTCAGCGGCACCTACGACACGTTCAACATCTCGTCGCTGAGCGCCGGCACCCACGTCATCACCATCGAGTCCCCCTCGGGCAACACCTTCGAGGGTACGTGTTTTTATAAAAGTTAGTTATTCTGATCAATTTCTACTATTTTTGCAAATAAGTTTAACCGTTAAACACAGAAGACAATGAAAAAGAAATTACTATTTATCATTTTGGCCGTGCTGGGCATGACCCAGGTCATGGCAGAGAGTTACTATAGTTTGCCGATTGTTCGCGAGGGAGTCAAGTGGGTGAACGAAAAGGTGATCATCAATCATGGTGACACGACCAGTTATTATTACACTTATGAGTTTAGCGGCTATGACAGCACCCGAGTGAATTTTCACGGTGAAGTCTTTCCAGCCTGTTACTATTATGAAGGAGAGCATCTGAATACCGAAACAGATAGTATTATTTCGGGCTTCTATGGCGGGCCTCTTGGTGCTTCTTGTTTCAGAAATAATGCCTTGAATAAAGTGTTAAGAGAAGGACGTTGTATGATTTCCTATCCTATGTACACAGATGGAGGTACCATAGTTCTTTACATATGGCATGAGTGCATACCATTTTACTTAAGTGGAGCATATTACATGAATATGACAGAACCCCTGTTGACAGAAGAGAATTTCACCGAGGTTGAGCCGATAGAGGTTGAGGGTACTACTTGTCGCCGTTATGCCTATGTGAAGGAGAATGGAGACACGATGTGCTATGTGGTCGAGGGCATCGGATTTGACAGCCGCAACATGGGCGACCTGTTGACGCCTTTCACCCGTGAGCCCGACCCCGATGCCGACTATCAGGAGTACTGCGGCCTGTGCCACGTGGTCAAGGACGGCCAGATCATCTACAAGGGCATGCGCTATACCCCCGACAACATGACGGGTGTTGACGAGGTTGTGGCCGAGCAGCCGCAGGCGCGCAAGTATGACGACAACTACTACAACCTGATGGGCCAGCCCGTGGGCAAGACGTTGCCGACCACTCCCGGCATCTACATCCACCAGGGAAAGAAGATTGTCATTCGGTGAGCGGACCTTTGGCCCGCGGCTTAAGGGGGCATCCGCGCTCCGCTTTAGCCTCACCCTCATGAACTCGCGCTAAGGTGCAGGGACGCAAAGTTTTTGGATTTGAAGACAAGAAGGACAAGTAAGACAAAATATTGATTATCAATTAAATAATCACTTATTGTCCTTCTTGTCTTTCTTGTCTTCCCATGAGAAAATGGGGGCGCGATAGATTGATAGATTCTGCGTGTGTAGAGGGGTTGTGTTTACCGCAAGAGGTTGGACATCATGGTGTTCCAGTCCTGGGCGTCGGAGATGCTGCTGAGCATTCCCTCGTGGACGGGGAAGGCCAGGCTGTCGTTCAGCGTGTAGGTGACCTGCGGCAGTTTGACATACAGGCCGAGGGTGTTCAACGTCTGTCCCGTCTGGTACTGCTCGCCCAGCTGCTTGAAGTCGGCAGCGTTGATGTAATACAGGCGGTCGCCCTTGTTGCACAGGTAGATGCGGCTGAACTCGCGGTTGCCCAGCTGCTGGGCACACTGCAGCAGGCAGCGCGTCACGTCAAAGCGGTCAAAGCTGCGCTCGTCGGCCTCGCCCACGTTAAACGAGAGTTCCCCGTGGGGGTTGTACCAGGGCTCGGTGACGGCTATGTTGATGCCGTTGTTGGCCGGATCCAGGTTCTTGAGCTCCACGCGCGAGATCACGTTGCGGCCATGGCGCACGACATCTACCGACAGCAGCGCATGGGCTGCCACCAGTGCCAGCACGGCGATGACGGCCAGCAACAATAGTTTGTCTTTCCTTGTCATCTCACTGTAGAAAAGCCTATTTGGCAAACGTCAGCGTCACGCCCTCGGGGGTGACGTCGAGCAGCGCCGGGCACCCCTCGATCATCGGGTAGTTCCAGTTCTCGTCGTGGCTGACGGGGAAATCATAGCACACGGGGATGCCATACCCATTCAGCGTCTCGCTCAGCATCTCATACATGTCGTAGTAGCCGCTCTGGGGCTCATACTCGGTGAAGCGTCCCACGATAATGCCCTTGACGCGCTCAAGCACGCCCTTGAGGCGCAGTGCCTGCAACATGCTGTTGACACGCGGCATGCTCTCGCTCACGTCCTCAAAGAAGAGGATGATATCCTTGCCGCGGATGTTGTCGCGGTCCAGGAAGTCCCACTTGCGGCTGCCGCCGATGTTGGTGAACACGGCCATATTGCCGCCGATGACGATGCCGCTGGCCTTGCCCGTGACGTTCAGGCGGTGGGCCGGTACCTCATAGGTGGGCAAGGTGCCCATGAGCACACTGCGCAGCATCTGGTTGAGCGGATCCTCGGGGCCGCGGCTTCCCAGCGCGCCGCCCATGTTGGCGTGCAGGCTCATCACGCCGCTGCACACCAGGGCGCTGTGCAGGGCGGTGATGTCGCTATAGCCCACGACCCACTTGGGATGCTGATTGAAGTCCTTGCGGGTCAACGAGTCGAGCAACATCGCCGAGCCATAGCCGCCACGAGTACACACGATGGCCTTGATTTCGGGGTCGTTGAACGCCCAGCGCAGGTCGGCGCAGCGCTCCTGGACCGTGCCGGCATACATGTGGCACTTGGAGAGCGTGTGAGGCCCGATCACCGGCTCAAATCCCCAGGCGCGCAACGTGGCGGCGGCTTTCTCGGGATTGTCGTCGGCAGGCGTGCTGGCGGGCGAGACGATGGCCACCTTGTCGCCACGCTTGAGGGCGGCGGGCATCACCATCTTGTCCCGGTGAGAGTTGGGCACACGGTGGCGGTGCCGGTCCTGTGCACTAGCGATAACACTCATGGTTGCTAACAGTATCAATATCGTGACTAAAAATATCCTTTTCATAATCTCCTTTTTTTCATTTCTTCCGTTTTTTACATGCTCCCATTACTCTATCGCACCCAGCTTGTGTTGCAGCCGTTGCAGGCGCTCGTGGGACTGCTCCATCCGTTCCCATGAGATGCGCCCCTGCTTGACCGAGTTGACGATCATGTCCACCAGCTTGAACGGGCGGTCGGCCTCAAAGCCGGTGCTGATGTTGTTGCCCACACAGATCAGGTCGGCACCCGCGTTGATGGCCAGTTCCAGCGCCGTGGGGATGCTGTACTGGTTGCGGATGGCCTGCATGTACAGGTCATCGGTCACCACCACGCCGTCATAGCCCATCTCGCCGCGCAGCAGGCCGTTGATGGTCCTTGCCGACAGTGTGGCAGGGTACTCGTCGTCGATCTGGCGGTTAAACAGGTGGGCCGTCATGATCAAGTCGGCCTTGCCGGCATCGATGAGCTGGCGAAACGGCTCCAGCTCGGCAGGGCTCCAGCGCGTGGTCACATCGACGAAACCGTAGTGCGAGTCGTCGATGGCGTTGCCGTGGCCGGGGAAGTGCTTGAGGGTGCACAGCACGCCCTGACGGCGGCTCTCGTCGATAAACCAGCCCGCATGGCGCGCGATCACGGCTGTCTGGGTCGAGTAGCAGCGGTTGTAGTGGCCCACGGCAGGGCAATCGTGGTTGAGCACATCGACCACAGGAGCCAGGTTGACGTTCACGCCGGCCTCGCGCATCTCGCGTGCCAGCCGTGACGCATAGTAGCGGGTGGTGTCCTCGTTGTCGATGGTGCCCAGGTGTTCGGCGGTCACCGTCGGCAGGAAGCCGTATTGCGGCTTCAGGCGCGCTACCTTGCCGCCTTCCTGGTCGGTGGCGATGATCAGGGGATAGTCGGCCCATGCTTGGAGCTGGGCGGTCATGCGCGTGAGTCGCTCCTTGCTGGTGATGTTGCGCGAACCCAGCGTGGCGTCGCCCGTCACGTCGATGTCAAACAGCACGAGCGCGCCCACCTTGAGGTCGCGCACATAGCGTGCCGCGTCACAGTCCTCGGTCACGCTGTCGCCCTTGAATCCCACCATGAGCATCCCCGCGGCATAGCGGCGGATGACCGAGTCGGGCGGCAACTGCGCCATCAGGCTACCCGCTGCCAGCAGCGCAATAGCCAGTGTCGTGAATATCCTCTTCATCTGGTTATCTTCACCTCCATTAAATAGAAAACAATCGGTCCACATCAAGGGCAATAAATACAATCAACTGTCTTCAATTGTACTTATTGTTTTCCTTATTGCTTGCCGTTGTCGTTACTTGTCAAAGAAATGGAAGAAATAGTAGCAGGCGATCCAATCGACGCGCACGCCACGGGCAAAGCCGATGGTCTGCTTCTTGTCGTCGGTCACCTTGCCGTCGTTGATGTTGATGTAACCCAGCACGTTGCTCTGGCCGTCACGCACGGTGCCATCGGTGTTGATGTAACCGATGCGCTGACCATCGGCACTGTAGATGTCGAGCTGCTTGATGGAGCCCAGCGCCTTGCCGCTGTTGTCACGCACGCTGCCGTCGGCCTCAAACGTGCCCACCGAGCGGCCCGCCTGGTCGCGCACCACGCCGTTGCCGTTGATGCGGCCGATGCTGGTGAAGTTGGCGTCGCGCAGCACCTGAGCACTAGCGCCCGATGCCATAATGCCAGCCAGTGCCAGCACTGCGACCATCATGTATAATCTGAACTTTTTCATAGTCATTTCCTCCTTAGTTTTCACTACTATAGAACTAAATTGTACTCCTTTAGACTCGGAACAAGCCACAAAGTTAAATCATTTTTTTCAATATCCCGCAAAAAACGCTACCTTTGTCAATTCCAATCATCGACATGGCACCATGAACAAGAGCGAGAAACAGATTGCACAAGCCGCCCAACGCTTTGCCGAGCGCTGGCAGGGCAAGGGATATGAAAAAGGCGAGAGCCAGACCTTTTGGCTCGAGCTGTTGACCGAGGTCTTCGGCGTGAAGGAGCCCTCGACGTTCATCACCTTTGAGGAACAGGTCAAGCTCGACGCCACCAACTTCATTGACGGGCACATCCCCTCGACGCGCGTGCTCATCGAGCAAAAGTCGCTGGGCAAGGACCTGCGCCAGCCCATCAAGCAGAGCGACGGCACCTACCTCACCCCCTTCCAGCAGGCCAAGCGCTATGTCACCAATCTGCCCGTGTCGATGCATCCGCGCTGGATCGTGACGTGCAATTTCTCGACGTTTCTGGTCTATGACATGGAGAACCCCACGGGCGACCCGTTTGAGATACGCCTGGCCGACCTGGGCAAGGAGTATTACCGCCTGCGCTTCCTCGTCGAGACCGATGCCAGCCACCTGGAGCGTGAGATGCAGGTGTCGATGCAGGCCGGCGCCATCGTGGGCAAGCTCTATGACGCCCTGCTGGCCCAGTACCTCGACCCCACCAACGCCGAGTCGCTGCGGTCCTTGAACGTGCTGTGCGTCAGGCTCGTGTTCTGCCTCTACGGCGAGGACGCGGGCATCTTCGGGCCCCACGACATGTTTCATGACTACCTGGCGCGCTACGACATCATGGACATGCGCAATGCCCTCGTGCGCCTGTTCAAGACGCTCGACACGCCGCTCGACGAGCGCGACCCCTACTTGCAGGACGACCTGGCGGCCTTCCCCTATGTGAACGGGGGCCTCTTTGGCGGCGACATCGAGATTCCGCGCTTCAACGAGGAGATACGTGACCTGCTGCTCCATCACGCCTCGCTGGACTTTGACTGGAGCGAGATCTCGCCCACCATCTTCGGGGCGGTGTTCGAGAGCACCCTCAACCCCGAGACGCGGCGCAGCGGCGGCATGCACTACACCTCTATCGAGAACATCCACAAGGTCATCGACCCCTTGTTCCTCGACGACCTGCGCGGCGAGCTGGACAACATCCTGGCCGAGAAAGTGCCCAACAAGCGCCGTCGCCGCCTGCTCGACTACCAGGAGCGCCTGGCATCGCTCACCTTCCTGGACCCCGCCTGCGGCAGCGGCAACTTCCTCACCGAGACCTACCTGTCGCTGCGTCGCCTGGAGAACAGGCTCATCCGCTCGCTCTATGAGGGACAGGCCATGTTTATCGGTGGCGAGTTCCAGAACCCCGTGCGCGTGAGCATCCACCAGTTCTACGGCATCGAGATCAACGACTTTGCCAAGACCGTCGCCACCACGGCCCTGTGGATCAGCGAGGCACAGATGCTGGCCGAGACCGAGCGCATCGTCGCCCGCGACATCGACTTCCTGCCGCTGAAGACCTACCCCAACATCGCCGAGGGCAACGCCCTGCGCATGGACTGGCGTAGCCTGTTCAATAAAACAACTGAATCATCTGAAATCTCTGAGCACAGCACCTGCTTGCCCGACTACATTATGGGCAACCCACCGTTCGTCGGCGCCAGGATGATGGAGCAGGGAGGTTCTCAGAAAAAAGACATTGAAGACCTCTTTGGAAAGATCAAGGACGTTCAAGATTTGGATTACGTGTGCGGATGGTATAAAAAAGCCGCTGAACTGATGCAGGGAACCCATATCAAAACAGGTTTTGTCTCCACCAACAGCATTTGCCAGGGGTCACAAGTGCCCATCCTATGGAACGTGCTTTTCAATGATTTCCAACTCAATATCATTTTTGCTTACCAGACGTTCAAGTGGAACAGCGAAGCCAGCGAGAAAGCGGCCGTCCATTGCGTGATTGTTGGACTCTCATCCGACAACCCTAAGCAGAAGACGCTATTCACATCTGACGGCAAGGCCGTGACGGTCAGCAATATCAGTCCCTACCTGACCGAAGGGACTTCAACATTTGCAGTTTCTCAAAAAGAGCCACTATGCAATGTCCCGAAAATGAACTTTGGCAACCAGCCCCGAGACGGAGGTCACTTTATCCTCACCGATGACGAGAAAAATGAAATTCTGTCCATGGAACCGACTCTGGACAAATGGATACGCCCCTATGTGGGTTCTGAGGAGTTTATTAAGGGGAAATCGAGATGGTGCTTGTGGCTGAGGGATGCCTCACCGATGGATATCAAGCAGAGCAAGACGCTATATGAGCGGGTGAACGCAGTGAGAGAGTTCCGACTGGCCTCTAAGGCCAAAACGACCCGTGGATATGCCAAGGTTCCCTTGTCTTTCGCTCAAGTCACCCAGCCCGAGGGCAAGGATTGCCTGTTAATACCTCGTGTTTCCTCAGAGCGTCGCGACTATGTCCCAGTTGGTTTTATTCGTGCAGGCATCGTGACATCTGATGCTGTACAAATAGTACCTGATGCAACATTATATCATTTTGGCGTCATCACAAGCTGTGTGCACATGGCGTGGATGAGGACTGTATGCGGGCGATTGGAAATGCGGTACCGTTACAGCAAAGAACAGGTTTACAATACATTCCCGTGGCCCCATGCCAACGACAGGCAGCGGGAGAGGATTGAGCAGACCGCACAAGCCATCCTGGATGCGAGGGCATTGTACCCCGACTCGTCGCTGGCCGACCTGTATGACCCGGTGACCATGCCGTCCGAACTGCTGAAGGCGCACCGCGACAACGACCGTGCCGTGATGGCCGCCTACGGCATCCCCAGCACAATGAGCGAGAGTGAAATTGTCGCCCACCTGTTCGCCCTCTACACCGAGCTAACGCGCTGATTTCTAGCCTAGAATAACTTTTTTCACTTTTCACTTTTTTCATATTATATATATAATAAGTGAAAAAAATGAAAAGATGAAAAAAACCCTTGTCCGTGGGGAAAGTTTAGCAGGCCAGGAGGCCTGCCCGCCTGACATAGCAAGCCCCCTCGCATAAGGCCGCCATAAAAGCATTGATTTCAATGTGTTTATGCACCCTTGGCGATTTTTTCCCCGGACACCAATAATTTTAATTTAAAAATTTGAATAATTTCCCGTGCGATAGCACGGTTATATTTCCGAGCCGCAATGATGACACAGCCTCAAATTTCTTTGCGCCTTAGCGTCTTAGCGTGAGATGTGGGGGGAAAAGCGCTGATAAAAGATGGGATTGTGGTTAAATTTGGTCAAATATCGTGGGCTGGAACGGTAATATTGAAATATTTAGAGTACCTTTGCCGTTTGGTAGAAAACAAATACAACGAAATACAACTAATTGACAAGACAAGAGAAACGATGAAGAAGTACAACCTCATCAACAACACGCTGGGATGGCTCCTGTTTGTGGTGGCGGCGGCGACCTATCTGCTGACCATCGAGCCGACAGCCAGCTTCTGGGACTGCCCGGAATTTATCGCTCAAAGTTTTAAGACAGAAATCGGCCACCCGCCCGGCAACCCGATCTTTATCCTTGCCGCCAACTTTGCGAGCAAGTTTGCCGGTGGTGACGTGATGGCCGTGGCCAAGTGTGTGAACGCGATGTCGGCGATCTTCAGTGCGCTGACGATCCTGCTGCTGTTCTGGTCCATCACCCACCTGGTGAAGAAACTCGTCGTCACCGACGGCGAGGAGGACAAGATGACGCTGGCCCAGTACCTGGTGGTGATGGGTAGCGGCATCTGCGGTGCGCTGGCCTACACGTGGAGCGACACCTTCTGGTACAGTGCCGTCGAGGCCGAGGTGTATGCCTTCTCGTCGTTCTGCACCGCGCTGGTGTTCTGGCTCATCCTCAAGTGGGAGAACCGTGCCCACCTGGACGGCAGTGACCGCTGGATAGTGCTGATTGCCTACGTCTTTGGCGTGTCGCTGGGCGTGCACCTGCTGAACCTGCTGTGCATCCCTGCCATCTCGCTGGTGTTCTACTACCGCCAGTGCCGCCTTGCCGGCAAGGACTCGACGTTGAAGGGCTCGTGCCTGACGCTGCTCGTGTCGTTTGTCGTGGTGGGACTGATCCTCTACGGCCTGGAACCGGGCTTTGTGGAGTGGGGACAGAAGTTTGACCTCTTCTTTGTCAACACGCTGGGCATGTCGTTCAACTCGGGCGTGCTGGCCTATGCCATCGTGCTGCTGGCCGTGCTGGCCTGGTCGCTGTGGGAGCTCTACAGCAACAAGAGCCCGCTGCGCATCAAGCTGTCGTTTGCCCTGGCCATCGTGCTGTCGGGCATGCTGCTGATGGGTGACAGCCTGCTCATCCCGCTGGTGCTCGTCGTAGCCCTGTGCGTGTATCTGTTCAAGTTCTGCAAGAGCATTCCCGTGCGCGTGTTCACCAACATCGTGACCTCGGTGCTGGTGATTTTCATCGGCTTCAGCTGCTATGCGCTCATCTTGATCCGCAGCTCGCAGAACACGCCGCTGGACGAGAACTCGCCCAACAACACCTTTGCCCTGGCCAAGTACCTGAGCCGTGAGCAGTATGGCGAGACGCCGCTGCTGTATGGCCGCACGCTCTATAGCGACATCATGTACCAGGATACCGGCAACGGCACCATGGCGCCCGCCACCAAGGAGGGTCCCATGCAGTATGCCCCGCAGGTGAAGAATACCCCCGACGATCCCGACCGCTACAAGGAGCTGGGTCCCAAGCAGATCTACCGCTACAGCCCCGAGCAGAACATGCTGTTCCCGCGCATCCATGACGACAAGCACGAGCGCGAGTATGTCGAGTGGCTGGGCATGCAGGGCGAGCAAGTCGAGGCGACCACACAGCTCGACGGTGACGGCAATCCCACACGCCGTGAGACCAAGATGAAGCCCACGATGATGGAGAACCTGCGCTTCTTTGTCGATTATCAGTTGAATTACATGTACTGGCGCTACTTCATGTGGAACTTTGCCGGCCGCCAGAACGACATCCAGGGCATGGGCGAGATCACCCATGGCAACTGGATCTCGGGCTTCTCGTTTATCGACAATCCGCGCCTAGGCGACCAGAGCCTGCTGCCCGACGACCTGGGCAAGGGCAACAAGGGCCACAACGTGTTCTACCTGCTGCCGCTGCTGATGGGTATCATCGGCCTGTTGTGGCAGGCCTACCGTGGCCGTCGCGGCATCGAGCAGTTCTGGGTAGTGTTCTTCCTGTTCTTCATGACGGGTATCGCCATCGTGCTCTACCTGAACCAGACGCCTAACCAGCCCCGCGAGCGTGACTATGCCTACGCTGGCTCGTTCTATGCCTTCTGCATCTGGGTCGGCATGGGCGTCGCCGGCTTGTGGAGCCTGGTGATGTGGGCCATGAAGAAGAAAGGCAAAAAGGAGGCTAAGGAGGGCGAAGCAGCCCTGGCCAGCGGCAACCGCGGCGGTGTGGCCACCGCAGTAGCCGCCGTGGCAGCCCTCATCGGCATCATCGTGCCGTTGCAGATGGTGAGCCAGACGTGGGACGACCACGACCGCAGCGGACGCACGGCAGCGCGCGACTTTGGCCGCAACTACCTGTCGAGCGTGGCCCCCAACGGCGTGATCTTCTGTAACGGTGACAACGACACCTTCCCGCTGTGGTACCTGCAGGAGGTGGAGGGTTACCGCACCGACGTGCGTGCCGTGAACCTGAGCTACCTGGCCACCGACTGGTACATCAGCCAGATGCAGCGTGCCGCCTATGAGTCGGCCCCGCTGCCCATGCAGGCCGGCAAGGACACCTACGCCTATGACGACCGCCAGTTCAACTACTTCATGCAACCCGACGAAACGCCCACCGAGGCGCTCAAGTCGATTGCCGCGGTCTATAGTCCCGACAGCAAGAACAACCCCTACGGCATCAACGAGATACGCTATCCCAAGGTTTATATGCCCGTGAACGCCGACCAGGCCATCAAGGCCGGCGTGGTGCGTGAGGAGTACCGCGACCAGATCCAGGAGTCGATCAACCTGGACCTGCAGCGCATGGGCTCGGGCTTGACGTCCAGCCAGATGATGTCGCTGGACATCATCGCCAGCAGCATCGCTCAGGGCTGGAACCGCCCGTGCTACTTTGCCATGACCGTTCCCAGCAGCTATTATCTGGGACTGGATCCCTACCTGCGCTTGACCGGTCTGGCCTATCAGGTGAGCCCGCTCATCAACGCCAACGGCGATGCCGGTGTCTCGACCGACGTGATGTATGACAACGTGGTGAACAAGTTCCGCTGGGGCGGCCTCGACACGGCCAAGCCCGGCCACCTGTATCTCGACGAGACCGTGAGCCGCATGGTAACCACGATGCGCAGCGCCCTGCTTGACCTGGCCACCAGCCTGGTCAACGAGGGAACCCTCGCCCGCGAGGGCCAGCATCCCATCCCCGCAGGAATGACTGCCGAGCAATATTCGGCCGACCGCTACAAGAAGGCGCGCACCATCCTGGACCTGATGCTAGAGAAACTGCCCACGAGCATCTGCCCGTTTGCCGTACAGATGGGTGAGCAGGTATCCAACGTCTATTACACCCTGGGCAAAGCCAGCGGTGACAACACCTGCATCGAGAAGTCCAACAAGATTCTGGAAGACGAGATCATGCACTGGGGCAGCTACATGCGCTTCTACCAGTCGCTCGACGCCGACCAATACTCCCGCCTGACGGCCAGCGACAAGTTCATCGACCAGCAGTACATGATCTTCATGCTGCACGACTACTTCCGCCAGTGTGGCGAGAAGAAATATACTGCCATGATGGAGAAGCTCAGCCGTGCCGGCGTGAATGTCGAGCGCCTGCAAGCCTACCAGAAGGCCTATGAGCAGGCATTGCTCCAGCAACAGCAGCAACAAGAGCAGCCCGAGCCGGAGCAGGAGTCGTCGATCAGCCTGGACGAGGCCCTGGGCAACTGATGTTCAACCCACACAACCCGCACTTGCCGTGTTAGTTGAACGTCCGCCGCTCATCTATCGAATGATATTTCCCGAGACCGTGTGGCGCATCCACAAGCGCGACCACACGGTCTATTTGACCTTTGACGACGGGCCCATCCCCGAGGTCACGCCGTGGGTGCTCGACACGCTCGACCGCTATGGCGTGAAAGCCACCTTCTTTATGGTGGGCGAGAATGTGGAGCGGCATCCCGAGCTGCTCGAGGAGGTGCGCCGCCGTGGCCACAGCGTGGGCAACCACACGATGAGCCACCTGCAAGGCGCCCACGTGGGCACCAAGCACTACCTACACAATGTATTCAGGGCCAATGAGTTGATTGGCTCTACGTTATTCCGCCCACCGCATGGATTGCTGCGCTGGGGACAGAGCAAGGTACTGCGCTCGCGGTTTGCCATCATCATGTATGACCTGGTCACGCGTGACTACAGCCGCAAGCTCACGGGCGAGCAGGTGCTGAACAATGTCAAGCGCTATGCCCGCAACGGCTCGATCATCGTCTTTCACGACTCGTTGAAGGCCGAGAAGAACATGAAATATGCCCTGCCGCGAGCCATCGAGTGGCTGCAGAGCAAGGGCTATAAATTCGATGCCATCCCCGAACTGTGACATACCGTCGATAATCAAATCCCAGGCTGCGAGTCTGGGATTTGACGCATGTGGCTTTGCTGCCGCCACCCCCGTCGATGACGAGGCAGTGGCACGTTACGACCGCTGGGTAGAGCAGGGCCATCACGGCTGCATGCTGTGGGCTGCGGGGCATCGTGACCTGCGCCGCGACCCGTCGATGCTGCTCGAGGGGGCCCAGACGGTCATCTCGCTGGCGATGAACTATTATCCGTCCCGTTTCCAGCCCTCAAGCGCATTGCGTGTCGCCTATTACGCCTACGGCCGCGACTACCATGAGGTCTTGCGGGAGCGATTGACCCAAATGGCCCGTTTCATCGAGGAATTGACCCATTGCACGACCCGCCCGTGCGTCGATTCGGCACCCATTCGCGAGCGCTACTGGGCCCAGCAGGCAGGCATCGGATTCGTGGGTCACAACAACTGCCTGATCCTGCCCGGCAAGGGGTCCTTCTACTTCCTGGGCGAGATTGTCACGACGGCCCAACTGCCGCCCGACGAGCCCTGCACGATGACCTGCGGCGACTGCGGCAAGTGTGTTGAGGCGTGTCCGTCGGGGGCCTTGGATTCCCAGGGCGCGGTCGATGCCTCGCGCTGCCTGTCGTGCCTGCTCATCGAGAACCACGACGAGCAATTGCCCGACTGGGTGGGTAACGTCATCGGCAACAGGGTTGTGGGCTGTGACGAGTGCCAGCTGTGTTGTCCCCACAATGCCCATGCCGTGGCGACCACGATCGAGGACTTTGCCCCGACCCTGGCGGTGATGACGCTCACACGCGAGCGCATCGAGGCGATGACATCGGGCGAATTCAAGCGCACCTTTGCCCACAGCGCCATTTCCCGCCTGCGTTACAAGACCCTGCGCCGCAACGCAGAGCTTGTGCAGCAGGGCGATGATTGCCAATAATTGATGAGGTGTGCCAGTTTCTTGAAAATTTGTTGTATTTTTGTGCGACAATAAAAAAATAGAATTATTCATTCATTATGATAAGTTTTATGATTAGCCTAGTGGCCCTGGTGTTGGGCTACCTGGTTTACGGCGCGGTAGTGGAGCGCGTGATGCGCCCCGACGACCGCGAGACACCGGCCGTGCGGATGGCCGACGGCGTGGATTATGTGGTATTGCCCACCTGGAAGGTGTTCATGATCCAGTTCCTGAACATTGCGGGTACGGGACCCATCTTTGGTGCCATCATGGGCATGTGGTTCGGCCCTGCCAGCTACTTGTGGATTGTGCTGGGCTGCATCTTTGCCGGCGCGGTGCACGACTTCATGAGCGGCATGCTCTCGCTGCGCAACGACGGCGCCAACCTGCCGACGCTCATCGGCAAGTACCTGGGCGGCGGCACACGCAACGTGATGCTGGTGTTCACCGTGCTGCTGCTGTTGATGGTGGGTGCCGTGTTTGTATATAGCCCTGCGCTGATTTTAGCGGGCATGTGGGGTAATCCCTTGATGTGGATCATCATCATCTTTGCCTACTATGTGATCGCCACGCTGCTGCCCATCGACAAGATCATCGGCCGTATCTATCCGTTGTTTGCCGTCGCCCTGCTGGTGATGGCGGCCGGACTGCTGGTGGGCTTGTTGATCAAGATGCCGCACCTGCCCGAGCTGTGGAACATGGGCGACATGTCGCAGTGGACTGCTAACCAGGTCATTGACGGCAAGGACACGCTGGGCGTTGCCGCCTTCTTGAACAAGAATCCCATCTTCCCCTGCATGTTCATCACCATCGCTTGTGGTGCCATCAGCGGTTTCCATGCCACGCAGAGCCCCCTGATGGCGCGCTGCCTCAAGAGCGAGCGCCTGGCCCGCCCGGTGTTCTACGGCGCGATGATTACCGAGGGCATCGTGGCGCTCATCTGGGCGACCGTCTCGTCCTATTTCTTCTATTATGGCGGCTGGAAAGAGGTTGTCGATCCCGAGGCAGTCAACGACTTCATGGCACAGGTGCAACTGTCCGACGGCAAGACCCTGACCCAGTACTTCACTGCCCCACAGGTGGTTAACCTGGTGTGCAGCAGCTGGCTGGGACTCGTGGGCGGCACACTGGCCGTGCTGGGTGTGGTGGCTGCCCCCATCACGAGCGGTGATACAGCCTTTCGCAGTGCGCGACTCATCATTGCCGAGGCGCTGCACTTTGAGCAAAAGAGCATGACGCGACGCCTGACGATCAGCGTTCCCCTGTTTGCGGCCTCACTGCTGCTGCTCATCTGGCAAATGGAGAACCCCGACGGCTTTAACGTGCTGTGGCAATACTTCGGCTGGTTCAACCAGGCGCTGTCGGTATTCACCTTGTGGATGATTACCGTGTATCTGGCCCACAACCGCAAGCCTTACATCATCACGTTGATTCCCGCACTCTTGATGACAACAGTGTGCGTTACCTTCCTGGTGGTATCACCACAGGCATTCGGTCTCAAGGAACTCTTGCCCTGGGCCGTCATCGCCGTCATCGCTATAGCCGTCGTATGGTTTGCCCTGTGGCTCCATAAGGACCGCACCACCAGCAAGCTGTAACAACCAATCAACCGTGAAACAAATTAGCATCAAGCCATCAGGGACAAAACTCCCTGATGGCTTTTTGGGTAATTGAAAACTTTATACTACCTTTGTAGGTTACAACGATAAAACCTCAAGACGACGATGGCAAAACAGGCACTTACACAGGAACAGAAACAGACACAGCGGCTGGCGCTGGAGCAACAGCGCATGCTCGGCCTCGTGCTGGAGAAAAATGATGCCGAGATGGCCGAGTTTATTGACAACAAGGTCAACGAGATCCAGGCGCTGGAAAAGAAGTCTGACGATGACAACGAGTATGGCAACGACGACAGCAACGGCAAGGACCGTCAAGACGCCAACCACGAGGAAAGTGACACCACACCCAGCGGAGAGGTGAACAGCGACGGTGACGACGACACGGCGGCATGGTACCGCTACTTTGCCAACAACCGTAGCCGCGACGACGAGTATTACGCTCCCATCGCTGTGAGCGAGAAGACCCTGCAAGAATACCTGGCCGACCAGCTGGGAGAAATGGAACTGGACGAGACCCAGCAGATCATTGCCCATGCCATCGTGGGCAACCTGGAGGATGACGGCTACCTGCGCCGCTCGGTCAGCGAGATTGCCGACGACGTGACCTTCAACGACGGCTATGTCGTGGACGCGCCCCAAGTCGAGCAGGTGCTCAATCTCATCCAGACCCTGGATCCCCCAGGCATTGCCGCCCGCGACTTGAAGGAGTGCATCCTGCTGCAGTTGCGCCGCAAGGACCCCAGCGAGGACACCGAGCTGGCCATCACGATGGTGGACCGGCACTTTGACGACTTTGCCGCCATGCGGTTCGACACACTGGCCCGCAAAATGGGCGTGGACAGCGAGCGCCTGGAGCATGTGTTCAAGCACCAGATCAGGCGAGGCCTGAACCCGCACCCTGGCAGCTCATTCGGCTCACGTGCCGATACCAGCCAGCAGGTGACGCCCGACTTTGACGTCGAGCTGGAGGAGGAAACAGGCCGACTGACGGTAACCCTGCGCAACAACATTCCCGCGTTGCAGATCAGCGAGAGCTATGTCTTGATGAATGACCGCTACAAGAGCGCGGCTCCCCTGAGCGTGAAGGAGAATAAGGAGAAGAAACAGATTCAGGACGCCTATCAGCGCGCGAGCATGTTTATTGAGGTGCTCAAGCAGCGCCAGGAGACGCTGTTCAACACCATGAGCGCCATCGTCAAGTGCCAGCGCGACTATTTCCTGCACGGCGACGAGCGCGACCTCAAGCCACTGGGGCAACAGCAGATTGCCGACATGATCGGCAAGGATGTGTCGGTCGTCTCGCGGGCCGTGAGCAACAAATACGTGCAACTACCCTGGGGCGTGAAGAGCCTCAAGTCATTCTTCAGCGAGGACATCAACGGCTCGTCGCGCCACGAGGTGTATGACGACCTCAAGAAGCTCGTCGACAGCGAGGACAAGAAACGCCCCCTGAGCGACGATGCCCTGTGTGAGAAGCTCAAGGCCATGGGATACAAGCTCGAGCGGCGCACGGTGGCCAAGTATCGCGATGCGCTCAAGATACCCAGCAGCACCATCCGCCGCAAGATGGCCCGATAGGCACTACAGTAAACAACCAGAAACCCAAACACTATAAATGAACCGATACTCCGTCAATAAGTTTATTGCAGGACTAGCGCGTTTCCTGTCCACGGCATTGACCCCCCTGCTGATGCCCACCTATGGCGTTTTTCTCGTCTTATGGGTGTCGGTATTGTGCCTACTGCCTTACGGCAGCCGAGTGGCAGTGCTGCTCGTGTGCATGGGCATCACGTGCATCGTTCCGCTGATTTTCCTGAGTGTTCTGCGCCACTTTAATCTGGTCAAGGACTTGCATGTCGAGATCCGCCAGCAACGACTCATCCCTTATCTATTTACCACCTTCTGCTATGCCGTGGCGGCCTATTACCTGTACTACGGCTGCCATGCTCCCCAGTGGTTCGCCATGTTTATGGTCGGCTCAGCCATCACCGTGCTGGTGATGGCGATCATCAACCTGTGGTGGAAAATCAGTGCCCACATGGCGGGAATCGGCGGCGTTGTGGCCTTGATTTACCAGATTCATGTACAAGGCCTTAGCGCATTTGACCTGCTATGGCTGCTGTGCCTGAGCATCATCGTGGCAGGTATGCTGGGATCGGCAAGGCTGGTGCTCAAGCGGCATGGCCTGTGGCAAGTGCTGGCGGGAGCTGCGGTGGGGTTCCTGTGTGTGTCGCTAACCATGCGTTTCCTCGGTTGAATAAGGCAGCCAAGCGGCCGACGTGCGCCGTGCTTATCGTCACGGTCTTTAAAAACTAAGCCATTTAAAACTAAATAGATATAATGAACTTCAACTATAACCGCCGCCACACAGTCAGCGTCAACGTGGGCGGCATCGCAATGGGCAGCGAGTGGCCCATCAGAGTACAGTCGATGACCAACACGTCCACCGACGATGTCGAGTCCAGCGCGGCCCAGTGCCAACGCATAGCCTATGCCGGGGCCGATTATGTCCGCCTCACGGCACAAGGCGTCAAGCAGGCCAACAGCATCGGCGAGATTTCGCAGGTGCTGCGTGCCCAGGGCTGCGACGTCCCACTCATCGCCGACATCCACTTCAATCCCCAGGCTGCCCTGGCGGCAGCTGCGGTGTGTGAGGGTGTGCGCATCAATCCGGGCAACTTTGTCGATCCGGCACGCACCTTCAAGCAGCTGGAATACACCCAGGAGGAATATGAGGCCGAGCTGGCGCGCATCCATGAAGCGCTCCTGCCGTTTATCGCCGTGTGCCGTGAGCACCACACCGCCGTGCGCCTGGGTGTGAACCACGGCTCGCTGAGCGACCGCATCATGAGCCGATATGGCAACACCGCCGCCGGCATGGTCGAGAGCGTGATGGAATTCCTGCGCGTATTTGTCGAGGAGGATTTCCTAGACGTGGTGATCTCGATGAAGGCGTCTAACGTTGTCGTTATGGTCGAGGCCGTGCGGCGACTGGTGGACGCCATGGACCGCGAGGACATGCACTTCCCGCTCCACCTGGGCGTGACCGAGGCGGGATTTGGCGAGGATGGGCGCGTCAAGAGCGCTGTGGGCATCGGTGCCCTGCTGGCCCAAGGCCTGGGCGACACCATCCGTGTCTCGCTCAGCGAGGAGCCTGAGCTCGAGGTGCCCGTGGCCCGCAAACTCGTGGACTATATCTCGCAACGGCAGGGTCATCCCGATATCGCCGGGGAATACTGCCCTGGATATGACCCCTTGTGTCCCGAGCGACGGGTGACCACCGCTGTCGATAACCGCATCGGCGGCAGTTGCCAGCCTGTGGTCATTGCCAGCTACAGGCCCGATGAACTCAAGGACGTGGCCTTGCAGCCCGACCTGTACTACAGCGCCAACGGACACATCGACGGCATGCACCGCTTCCTGGTGCCGCTCGATGCCTGGCATGGCGAGCGCAATGCCTACCCACTGCTCACCCTGGGAGAATGGGACCGCTGCCCCGACACGGCAAGCATGCGATTCCTGCAACTGCCGGCCTCCACACCGGCCAACCGCTTGGAGTTCCTTCGTGGTCGTGAGGACACGGTGCTGGTGATCACGCCCGTGGGCATGAACATCCCCGGCGAGCAGCAGGCACTCATCCATGCACTCGAGGCTGCCGGCATCAACTGCCCCGTGATTCTGCGCAACAACTATTCCGACAGCTCCAACGAGTGGTTACAGGTCAAGGCCGGTGCCGACATGGGAGCGGTATTGCTCAACGGCCGTGCCGACGGCATCTGGCTCGAGGCGCCCAACTGCCATAACTGTGCCGACGTCGTGCGCTATGCCTTCGCCATCCTGCAGGCAGCACGCCAGCGCATCACCAAGACGGAGTTCATCTCTTGTCCCGGCTGCGGCAGGACGATGTTTGACCTGCAGACGACGGTACAACGCGTCCAGCAGGCGACAGCCCACCTCACCCACCTCAAAATCGGCGTCATGGGCTGCATCGTCAACGGCCCTGGCGAAATGGCCGATGCCGACTATGGCTACGTGGGCGCGGCAGCTGGCCGCATCAGCCTGTACAAGGGCAAGCAGTGCATCGAGATGAATATCCCCGAGGAGGAGGCCATCGACCGCCTCGTTGACCTCATCAAGCAGCACGGCGACTGGCGTGAGCCTTGATGGAGTGAAACGGCAACAATAGCAAAATGATTTATACGTCTATCACAATGAGCAAGATACTGTCACATAACCCCTTAATGATTGTGTTGCTGCTTGTCGCCATGCTATCGTCGTGCAGCAACAACGAGTTCAAGATTGATGGCAACATCGCTAACCTCAACGACGGTGTGGTCAGGATCGTCTTTCATGGCGACTCGAGCATCGTCGATGAACTGACTGATCTGGACGAGAAGGGACGTTTCTCCTTCAAGGGAGTGTCGGCACAGCCCGTGGTTGTGAATCTGCTTGATTCGCGGGGCAATCCGTTGACCGCGGTGGTAGCGGCTAACGGCGACCACATCAAGGTCAAGGGGGATGCCGACAAAGCATCAGGCATCAAGGTGCGCGGCAACCGCCTGAACGAGGACTGGCAACTGTTCCGCAACGAGCATGCGGCGTTCTACAGCGACCCTAACCCGAGCCGCCTGGATGCCGCTATCGCGAAATATGTGAAAGAGCACCCCGCCGACATGCTGTCAACGGTGCTGCTCATGGTCGATTACAGCGACTACAGCAACCGTGAGGCGGTGGACAAGATGCTGCAAAGCATTGACGAGAAGGCGCGTCCCAAGTCACTTCTTGAAGCCTACGAGAGCCGCCCAGCCAAGCGCAGGACGGAGGCGCTACCGCGCCTGATGACCCTCAATCTGGTCAAGCACGATGGCGATTTTGAGCACATCACGCTGACCAACCAGGTCACCCTGCTGCACCTGTGGGCCAACCCGTTCCAGAACCGGGTCACGACAGTGAACAAGATGAAAGGACTCAGCCCTGCCATCCACGTGGTGGATGTGCTGACCGAGAGCGACACGCTGCGCTGGCAACAGGCCATCAGTGCCGACCCTGCCTCTTGGAAGCACTACTGGGCTCCAGGCGGACCGTTAGAGCCTGGCATCCAGCTCCTGGGCATCAGCATGGCACCGTGGTTTGCGGTCATCGACAGCACGGGACTGGTCACCTACTCGGGACCCGACTACAGCACTGTCGAGCGTGAGCTGAATGCCGCGCTAGATCCGATGAAAAAAACAAGATAATCATGAGATAAGGCCTATGTTAACAAGAACGATTGCAGCCGCAGTACAGGGCATTGACGCCATCAAGGTCGAGATCGAGGTGACTGTCGATTATGGTGCCGGATTCATGGTCATCGGACTGCCCGACACCGCCGTCAAGGAGAGTGCCGAGCGGGTGAGGTGCGCCATCAGGCAGACGGGCAATAAGTTCCCGGGGCGCAAAGTGATGGTCAACATGTCACCTGCCGACATCAAGAAGGAAGGCTCGGCCTATGACCTGCCCCTGGCCATCGGCATCCTGGCTGCCGACGAGAAGGTACCGGTGGATCGGCTCGACCGCTACATGTTCATGGGAGAACTGTCGCTGGATGGCTCGCTACGGCCCATCAAGGGCGTGCTGCCCATGGCCATCCTGGCTAGGGAACTGAAACTCGATGGCTTTATCGTTCCGCAAGCCAATGCTATGGAGGCTGCCGTGGTCAACAACCTCAACATCTACGGTGTGGACAACTTCATTCAGGTGGTGAACTTCTTGAACGGTGACCTCACCCTGGAACCAACTGTGGTGGACACACGCGCCGAGTTTGCCAAGGCACAGGGTATCTTCCCCTTTGATTTTGCCGACGTCAAGGGACAGGAGAACGTCAAGCGCGCCTTTGAGGTTGCCTGTGCAGGTGGACACAACATCCTGCTGGTGGGCAGTCCCGGTTCGGGCAAGTCGATGATGGCCAAGCGCCTGCCGTCCATCATGCCGCCGCTCACGCTGAGCGAAGCCCTCGAGACGACCAAGATCCACAGCGTGGCAGGCAAACTGCCCCAGGGAACCACACTGATGACGACGCGACCCTTCCGCAGTCCGCACCACACCATCTCGCCCGTCGCCCTCGTCGGCGGCGGAACGTTTCCCATGCCCGGGGAAATCTCTCTAGCCCACAATGGCGTGCTCTTCCTGGATGAGCTGCCCGAGTTCAATCGCTCCGTTTTGGAGGTGATGCGGCAGCCGCTGGAGGACAGGATTATCAGTATCAGTAGGGCAAAATACTCTACAGAGTACCCGGCGTCGTTCATGCTTGTGGCGTCGATGAATCCGTGCCCGTGCGGGTACTATGGGCACCCCAAGAAGAAGTGCGTCTGCAACGAGTATCAGCGCACGCACTACATGAGCAAGATTTCGGGGCCGCTGCTAGACCGCATTGACCTCCAGATCGAGGTCCAGCCCGTCGATTTCGACCAGATGTCGTCAAAAGCCCCAGGTGAGCCCAGCGCCGCCATCCGCCAGCGCGTCATCGCCGCGAGGATGCTGCAGGAGCGCCGCTTCAAGGACGAACCCGGCATCCACTGCAACGCCCAGATGACCCCGTCCCTGCTGCACAAATACGCCGAACCCAACGCCGCCGGCCTGGAGAAGCTGCGCGACGCCATGGACCGCATGAACATGAGCGCAAGGGCCTACGACCGCATCCTCAAGGTCGCCCGCACCATCGCCGACCTCGAAGCCTGCGCCGACGTCCTCGACCACCACATCATGGAAGCCATCGCC
Organism: uncultured Prevotellaceae bacterium; assembly: GCA_900319525.1. Classification (GTDB taxonomy): domain Bacteria; phylum Bacteroidota; class Bacteroidia; order Bacteroidales; family Muribaculaceae; genus Sodaliphilus. The sequence continues at coordinate 41,893 of ONOU01000008.1, forward strand.
TACCGCAACCTCGACCGCCCCACCTACCTCGGCACCACATTATAAATACAGAAATATGTCTGACCAAGAGAGAAATATCATCATCTACCGCACTGCCGATGGCCGTGCATCGGTAGCACTTTATGCCCATGACGGCAAGATTTGGGTTAACCAGCAACAGATGGCAGAACTTTTTGCCACCTCCAAGCAAACTATCAGTTATCACATAGTTAATATCCTGAAGGAAAATGAATTAACTCAAGATTCAGTTGTCAAAGAATTTTTGACAACTGCCGCCGATGGCAAGAGTTACAACGTCATTTTCTATTCGTTGGAGATGATTATTGCAGTGGGTTATCGTGTACGTGGCGTACGTGGTACTCAATTCCGCCAATGGGCAACGGAACATTTGACCGAGTATTTGGTTAAGGGATTCACAATGGACGATGAGCGTTTAAAGAATCCCGATGGTCGTCCCGACTATTTTGATGAACTGTTAGCGAGAATTCGGGACATTCGGGCCTCGGAGAAACGCTTCTACCAAAAAATCCGTGATCTGTTCAAACTAAGCAGCGATTACGATAAAACAGACAAGGCAACACAGATGTTCTTTGCCGAGACGCAGAACAAATTACTCTATGCTGTCACTCATCAAACCGCCGCCGAATTGATTTGCGTCCGTGCTGATGCCGAGAAGCCCAATATGGGTCTGACCACATGGAAAGGTTCCATCGTACGCAAGGGCGATATCATCATTGCAAAAAACTATCTGCAAGATGCTGAAATCGACAGGCTGAACCGCCTCGTTGACATCTTCCTGACATCAGCCGAAATGCGCGTACAAGATAGACGAGACCTCACCCTTGACTACTGGCGTGACAACGTTGACAACCTTCTCGCCTTCCAGGGAATGGACGTTCTCCAAGACAAAGGCTCCGTCTCCAATGCCCAGATGGAGCATCACGTCCGTGAAGTCTACGCCGATTTCGACACCAAACGCAAGCAACTCGAAGCCCAGCAAGCCGACGCCGACGACCTAAAACTCCTCGAAGACATCGAGAAACGAATCCTCAACCAATCAAGTAACGAGCAAGAATAGATGGTGACGCCATGGAACGCATGAACATGTCTGCCCGCACCTACGACCGCATCCTCAAGGTCGCCCGCACCATCGCCGACCTCGAAGGCACCGCCGACGTCCTCGACCACCACATCATGGAAGCCATCGCCTACAGCAACCTCGACCGCCCCACTTACCTCAGCACCTCGTTATAAATCAGAGGTATGTACAATTTTGATAAATCTTTTTATTGACTATTTAATCATCAACACAATGAGTACTTTGAAATATTTTGATACTCTAAAAAATGCTTTAGATGTTTATCAGTTTGCTAATGCAAATGAAGAACATCTCAATGAAGTGGTTTTCCCTAAAGTTGCAACACAACTTTTATACGGAGGCTTTTTTCTGCTCAATGGTAAAGAGAAATTATATCTCAGAGAAATAGAGTTTTACTTCATAAATATGGATGGCAGTATTCAAGAGGATAAACTGTATAGAAAAGATTTGCCTGACGATGAATGGTTAGAGGCAGGTACTCTTTTCCCGCACAACTCTGGCATTGATATCACGTTTGAAGATCACGAGAAGCATAAGTTTCGCGCATCTGTATTGATTAGAGCCTTTGACCTTTTCAATATGGATAATTCCCCGATTATACTTGATAATGGTCGGTCGCTCTCGGTTTACGACATACTTTTATCAAGGAGTAACATATTCGATGGAGTGTCTATCAAGTGGATGGATGAATGGACAGAACCTCGCACCAAGATCAAAACACAACAGCGACAAGGCTTGAAAGGAGCCCAAGCATATAGGACATGGAACTTTAGAAGGAATGAGAACTTGTTCATCTCACTCGACAAAGAGGTTAATAAAGTATATTTCTCAGATAAAGTCATGGTAAAGCATGATATCTCTCAGATATACAAAGAGATTTGCGATATACTCGATGAGTATGGCATAAAACATGAACTACTGCCCCACACCAAGGATATTTGGTGCCGAGATTACATGCCTGTACAGATGTCTCCTAATCGCTTCGTGCAATATGTATATGATCCAGACTATTTGGATAATGATCAATACCGAAACACCAAGACTTCGCCTGATGCCGTATGCGATGCCATCCATCTTGCCAGGTCCAAGTCTAAACTCATCTTGGACGGCGGTAACATCATCAGAACGCCTCAAGGAGTTATCATGACAAGAAAGGCTTATAATTCCAACAAAATGAGTCAAAAGGAGTTTGAGGACATCTTTAAGCAAAACTTTGGGGTCAACAAAATAACTTGGTTAAATTGGGACAGACGTGAGATCTACGGTCATGCCGACGGCATCGTACGATACATCAGTGCCGACCATGTTCTTATGACCAATTATTCTGAAATTGATAAAATGAGTGCAATTTCGTTTCGAAAAGCCTTAGAACAGGATGGATACAAAGTAGAAGAACTCCACTATTCGTCTAATGCGTTACCGAGAAGTGATGACGATCTTAGTTGGGCGTACATCAACTTCCTCCAGACTTCAAAGGTCATAATAGTTCCTCTTCTTGGTATTGAAAAACAAGATGCAGAAGCATTGAAGCAGATTCAAGACACTTATTCAGGTATCGATGTTAAGGGCGTTTATGCCTTACCTCTACTAAAAGAAGATGGTGGATTTAACTGTTTCAGTTGGACAGTTAATGAAATAATTGATAGATAGCCAAAAATGCGCCTTTTGAGATAACATGGGCTCGAATCCGCAAGAAAAAAGGGACGAATCTTTTGATATAATGTTTGTGTCTTTGTTCTGAGAAACGTTTATCTTTCTGGATGTGATTGGTTTCCTGGTGAATATGGTGCTTGTTTCGGTGGAGTTGGTGCAACTGGGGACGGCTAAAAAATGGGGCAAGTTGTTCCGCTTGGATGAGCTGTCTGAGTTCAATCGCTCAGTTTTGGAGGTGATGCGGCAGCCGTTAGAGGACAGGATTTTCTCGATTTCAAAGGCGATCTGGACGAACTGGAGTACCGACTCGAAGAATGAGCCGAGGGTCACTTCTCAAACAATAGTAGTCGTACTAACAACTGATTGATCTGAGATTTCTGATCGGTTTTCGCAAACTAGAGTGTGTCATAATTCAAATGCTGCAATAATAACCGCCCTGCAGGCGGGAACCTTTAGCTCGGCGAAGCCAAATTTATCAAATTTTTAAATTAAAATTAATCATTGATTTATATTAATGATATTTTTAAATAAAATTTGAATAATTTCCCGTGCGATAGCACGGTTATATTTCCGAGCCGCAATGATGACACAGCCTCTTGTGAAACGCCAGCCACAATGCTGCCGGGAGGCGCAAGTTTTGCGTCTCTACATATTTGATGGGGTGAATGGCAACGCTTTATTTGTTTATTACTTGTAGAGGAAGCGTTTGATGGTTTTCTTCGGGGTTTTCTCGAAGGGTTCGTTCATCATTTCCACTCTTGCGATCTTGCTGTATGCGGGGAGGGACTTGTTGGCAGCCTCGCGGATTTGTCCAGGAATGGTGGCCCTGGTCGCCTCGTCCATGTCGGCGGGGAGTTCGGTATAGACGAGCGCAGTTATCTTGCCGTCACGGTCCACCACAAGGCATTCGTCCACATTCGGGCAGTTGGACAGGACTGCCTCCACCTCTTCGGGGTAGATATTCTGGCCCGATGAGTTCAGGATCATGGATTTGATGCGTCCACGGATAAAGATGTTGCCCTTCTCATCCATCACACCCAAGTCACCGGTTCGGAACCAGCCGTCCTGGGTAAATGCGGCTGCAGTAGCTTCGGGATTCTTGTAGTATCCGATGGTCAGGTTGCGTCCACGCGCCTGGATTTCGCCGGGGACATGGTGCGGGTCTTCTGAGTCGATGCGGACTTCATGTACGGGCTTTCCGCATGAGCCTGGCACAAAATTGGTCCACCACTCATATCCCAGCAGCGGGCAGGCTTCGGTCATGCCATAGCCCACCGTATAGGGCAGACGTATCTTTTTAAAACACTGCTCGGCTTCGGGATTGAGCGCTGCACCACCCATGATGAAACACTGCACAGCGCCGCCAAAGGCCTCGATGACCTTGTTGCGGGCCTTGCGGTATATCAGCCAGTTCAGCACGGGGATGGCCAGCAGCGATTTGGCTTTTTCCAGCGCCGGCTTGATGGCGTTGGCATATATTTTCTCCATCACCAGCGGCACAGTGACCACCATATAGGGCTTGATGTCCTGCATCGCCTTGAGCAGGGTGGTGGGCGACGGCGTCTTGCCCAGGAAATAGACGGTGACGCCATCCACGTTGGGATGAATGAACTCGATGGCCAGCCCATACATGTGCGCCAGAGGCAACATCGAGACAACGGTCTGGCCAGGATGGTTCGGGAAGTGGGTGTTGGCAAAGTCGTCGGTGTCGGACATCGCCCCGTAGGTGAGCATCACGCCCTTGGGGTTACCCGTAGTACCCGACGTGTAATTGATGATGGCCAGGTCATCGATATTGTCGGTATCATAAGAAACCTGCTCAGGCCACAGCCCATCGGGATAATGTTGCGCGAAAGCCTGTTTGCGCTGCATCCAAGCCTGAGCCACCACATCATCCCGGTTCCACAACAAATTGCCGTCCCTAACATTGATGGCGGCCTTGAGTTCAGGCATGTCGTCGGGATTCATCTTTGCCCAGATGTCGTCGTCAACAAAGAGCACAACACTATCAGAGTGCTTTGTCAGCGTTGAGACGCTGTCGGGATGAAAGTCGGCCAAAAGCGGGACCGCCACACGGGCATTCACATTGATGCCCCAAAAGGTCATTGCCCACCGTGCCGAGTTGCGCGCGCAGATAGCGATTTTCTCACCCTTACCAATGCCAGCCGCAGTGAAGAAGATGTTGAATTGCTCAACGTTTGTGGCCAGTTGGGCATAAGTAAAGGAGTCGCCGTTGTAGTCACACAAGGCTTTCCGGGTCCATTGCTCGCGGACAGTACTTTCCAAATTTGACAGATAGTGCTTCATAATTTCCTGATTTTTAAAGATGCATTAAACATTAATACGACAAGATACGTGCCAGAATTATTTTTAATCATCCACCCAAAGGTACAACAATTTTTCAAATTATCGCTTTTCAGCAACAAAAACTTCACTTTTTTCAGCATGCTACTTGCAGCTTTCATTCTACCTATTGCATCAGCTTTTTCCTCATGAGTAGTATGGTATGCTGTGGAAATGGTTATCCAGCGTCATTTTTACCGGACAATAGTATGTGATGACAAATGGCCGTGGATGGAGACTTGCCATCCACGGCCATTTGCTATATCGATATCGGTATGAGTTATCTTCAACTCACGATGCGGAGGGCCTGATTTAAAGCCGTCATTGCTGCCTGCCTATCAGGCTGTCCATGTTGTCTTGACAATGAGCCCTAGAGGGTGACGACTGTACCGATGGGCTCGCCGCTCATCACCTTCTTGAGGTTACCCACGACGTCCATGTTGAACACGTGGATGGGCAGCTTGTTGTCGCGGGCCATCACGGTGGCGGTCATGTCCATGACCTTGAGGCCACGGTTGTAAATCTCGTCATAGGTGATGCGGTCAAACTTCGTTGCCGTGGGATCCTTCTCGGGATCGGCGGTGTAGATGCCGTCCACGCGTGTGCCCTTGAGCATAACGTCGGCCTCGACCTCGATGGCACGCAGCGTGCTGCCCGTGTCGGTGGTGAAGAACGGGCTCCCCGTGCCACAGGAGCAGATGGCTACCTTGCCGGCCTGCATCGCCTCGATGGCGCGCCACTTGCTGTAAGGCTCGCCGATGGGGAACATGCCGATGGCGGTGAATACCTGGGCGGGCTGGCCGATGGCCTCGAGGGCCGACGAGATGGCCAGTGCGTTGATGACCGTGGCGAGCATGCCCATCTGGTCACCCTTCACGCGGTCAAAACCCTGGGCGGCACCCTTGAGGCCGCGAAAGATGTTACCGCCACCCACGACGATGGCAACCTGTACGCCAGCGTCCACGATTTCCTTGATCTGGGATGCATAGTCGGCGACGCGCTGTGCGTCAATGCCGCTCCCCTGCTCGGCAGCCAGCGACTCGCCGCTGAGTTTGAGCAATATGCGATGATAAATCGGTGTCATAATAATCTCCTTGTTTTTCAATATCGGTTTTGAAAAAAAGGTTGGCACAAAACCATGTTTTGGCCAACCCTTCTATGTGATGTATCCACTTGCACTGATTATTTGCCTGCCAGTGCGTTAGCACGCTCCAAGTACTTGTCCACGTTGAAACCGTTCTGCTGGCCATACATGGGGTACTTGTCTTTAATGGTCTGGTAGATGGCGGCCTCGTCGGCATACTTCTTCTGCTCGTGCAGGATGGTAGCCTTCTTGATCATGAACACGGGGGTATAAGCCTCGTTGTCGCCGGTCATCGAGATAGCCTTGTCATAGGCACTGAGGGCCTTGTCCAGCTTCTTCAGGTTCACATAGCAGTCACCCAGCAGCGACTGAGCGGCAGGAGCCACGAGGTTGCCGTCGGGGTTGAAGCCCTCGAGGTGCTTGGCAGCCTTCTCATACTCACCTTTTTCATAAAGGAGGATGGCGGCATTGAGATGAGCGCGCTCACCAGCCTTGTTGCCAAAATCGGCAGCCACCTTCTCATAGTCCTTCAATGCCTCGTCTTGCTTTCCCTGCAGGAGCTCGATATCGGCCTCACCAATCTTTTCCTTAGCCTCCTGAACATTCTTGTTGTGCAGCCAGATGTAACCGCCAGCAAGCAGAGCAATCACTGCGATAGCGATGAGTGCCCAGTTGATGTACTTCTTGTTGTCCTCAATGCGTTGTGCTGCCGACGTCAGTGATTCATTCACCTCTTCAAGGGTCGTGCGGGCACTTTGATCTTGTTTTTTTGCCATTTTTATTGCGTTAATTTTAATGTTTTCGACACTTTAGCGGGTGCAAAAGTATAACATATTATTAAAATTTAAAAGCAAATGGGCAACATTTTTTGATTTTGAGGCATTTTTGGGAGCTTCATTGGCCATCAGTAAACGAGTAAAACGCAAAATATTTGCAATTTTGATTTCGTTGCCGTAACTTTGCAGCCACGTCAACAAAGATATGCTCATGGAACTTCAATGCCCACAGTGCGGTAAATGGATGGCCGTATCACAGGAGGAGCTTGTGATACACGACAGTCAGGTCGTGTGTCCCCAGTGCCTTGCCGTGTGCCGTTGCATCGACGGCAAGCTGGAAGTGCGCGACGACAGTGACGCCCCCTACCGTCACACAGCCACCGTGGACTCGGGCAAGCACGAGAGCACCAAGTTCTGCCACAACTGCGGCAAGCAGCTGCCCAGCGGCATCAGCTTCTGCCCCTACTGCGGTGCAGACTTGAGCGCCCCCTTTGACAATCCCAAGCCCACACCTGCTGCCAGGCAACCCGAGCCGGCACCTGTCAAGAGAGAGGTTCCCCAGCAGCCGTCTCCCAAGCCAGCCCCCGAGCGACCCGCTGTTACTGCCGAACGCCAGCCCAACCACAGCCAGGTTGAGGACAAGTTGCGCACCATATCCCGCCACTACAATAACGGTCCCCGGCCCCACCTGCACCAGAACGGCACAATGCCTAGCCGCTCGTTCAAGATCATGGCCTATGCCGTTATTGCCATCCTGCTCATTCTGCTGGCGTGTATCATCATTGCAGGCCTGAATATCGAGCCCGCAACCATCGAATAAGGCAAATCCCACATCAATCTATTTAATCAAACATCACAAACATCAGGTCCGCCCGACGTCAGCAGTCGGGCGGACCTGATGTTCTATCGCTATTTCCATTCAGCGCATCACATTACTGTGCTGCCATGAAGTCCTCAACATCCTGAGGATGGTAGGGGATACGTTTCTCACCCAGGAAGCGGCAGCCGTCGGCCGTGATGAGAATGTCGTCCTCGATGCGAATGCCGCCAAAGTCCTTATACGTCTCGAGTTTGTCAAAGTTCAGGAACTCGGCACAGTGGCCGCTGGCGCGCCAGTCGTCGATGAGGGCGGGAATAAAGTAGATGCCCGGCTCATCGGTTACAACGAACCCCTCCTGCAGGCGACGTCCCATGCGCAGGGCATTGGTGCCGAACTGGTCCAAACGGGGGCGTGTCTCCTCGTCAAAGCCGACGTAGATCTGTCCCAGACCCTCCATGTCATGCACGTCCATGCCCATCATGTGACCCAGGCCGTGAGGCAAGAACATGGCGTGGGCACCGGCAGCAACGGCCTCGTCCACATCGCCCTTCATCAGGCCCAGCTCCTTGAGGCGCTCGGTCATGCAGCGGCAGACGGCCATGTGCACGTCCATATACTTCATACCAGGCTTGGAGATGTCCAGAGCCAAGTCGTGGCATTCCTCAACAATGCGGTAAATCTCGAGCTGACGCTGGTCATACTTGCCGTTGACAGGCATGGTGCGGGTGTTGTCACTGCAATAGAACTCCATCGTCTCGGCACCGCAGTCACACAGGGCAAGCCTTCCAGCTTCAAGCGGAGCCATCGACGGATTGCCGTGCATGATCTCTCCATGTTGCGAGAAGATGGTGGCAAAGCTCACCTTGGCGCCATAGCTCTCGGCGATACCGTCAATCTGACCGCCGATGTACTTCTCGGTCACGCCCGGCTTGATCAGGCGCATGGCGGTGGTGTGCATCATGTAACCCACCTCGGCAGCACGCTCCAGCTCGGCGATTTCCTCGGCCGTCTTGACCGAACGCATGTTGATGACTGCCATGCGAAGGTCATGAGAGCAGGCCTCGCCTTGCTTGCTGGGATGGATGCCCAGCAGGTCCATGATCTGGATCTTGGTGTCGTGGCGGTAAGGCGGCAGGAAATGGATGCGGCGGCCCTTGGCGCGAGCCTCGTCACAGATGACCTGCAACTGCTTCATCGGCGCCGAGTTGGCCACGCCCACCTGGGCAGCCATGTCGGCCACACTGTCCACCGAGCCATACCACACGATATCCTCGATGTCAATGTCATCGCCCACCAGCGTCTCCACGTTGTTGTCGATGTCAATCACGCCCACCAGCCCGTCTCGCTGCTGACCGAAGTAGTACAGGAACGACGAGTCCTGACGGAAGGGATAATAGGCGTTGTTGGGATAGTTACACGGCGACTCGTTGTTGCCGAACAGTAAAATCACGCCATCGCCCACAAGCTTCTTCAGCTCGTTGCGTCTCTCAATGTAAGTCTCTTTCTTTAACATAGTGGTATATTTGGTTTTTAGTTGTTAGTTTTAAGTTTTAAGTTTTAAGTTTTAAGTTGTTAGTTAGTTTTTAGTGTCCATAGGGATGGCCTTGATGGTGCCCAGTTTACGCACGGTCACCTTGCTGGGCGTGCCCTTGTAATAGACTTTGCCCGTTCCGCTACCGCTCACCTTGAGGTAACCTCCATTGACATCGCAGCCAATGGTGCCTGTGCCCATGATGCGGCATGTCACGTTGGTTGCCACGACATCGTCGGCCTGAATCTCGCCGGTTCCTACAAGGCGCAGCGAGAGGTCGTCACATGTCCCCTGGGCAATGATCTTGCCCTTGCCGCTCAAAATCTGCAGCTCCAGTTTTGATGCCTTGAGGCCACGCGCGATGACCTTGCCGTTGTCGATGAGCCTTACCTTAAAATCTCTCATCGGTGGCAGTCCTGATATCCTGAGCGTACTGTCACTCGAGTTCTCCACCTCGTCGAGCGATGACGAGTAAACGGTGATTACGGGCAGGTCACCCAGTCGCTCATAGGCATCATCTACCTGGATGCTCAAGCGTCCAGAGTTGTTTATTGTGAACATGAGGTGGCTGGCTATCTCCTGAGTGCAGTTGATGACCGCCAGCCCTGCCGAGTCGGCATTGCAGCGGTAATTGACGTTAATGTCATCAAGCAGTGACAGGCGGGTAAAATTACCCACCTTCACCTCATGACGTGTCACCTGGGCCATGCAGCTGATCGACACAGCGAGTATCAACGCCACACTACTGATTATCCTTTTTTTCATCGTCAGGTTGATTTTGCAGTTCAACGTTTGGCAATATATCGTTCTCGATGTGATCGAGTATCGCTTCAAGTTCCTGGCGCGTGTCGGCCTGAAGCATGGCAATGCGCATGGGACGGAAGTTGCGTATGCCCTTGAACAGCGGGGTGGCGGCCAGGTGACGGCGAATGTGCAGAATGCCGCGGTACTCGTCGATGCGGTCGATGCTCTCGGCAATCTGTCGACGCACGAGTGCCATCTTCTCGGCATTGCTGATGACAGGCACCTCTCCCGTGAGCAGGTACTGTTTCATCTCGCGGAATATCCAGGGCGCACCGATGCTCGCACGGCCCACCATCACGCCGTCCACGCCGTAGCGGTCATAGCACTCCTTGAGCCGCTGGGGGGTAGTCACGTCACCGTTGCCGATGATGGGAATGTGCATGCGCGGGTTGTTTTTTACCTCGCCGATGAGGGTCCAGTCGGCCTCGCCGCTATAGATCTGGGAACGGGTGCGGCCATGAATGGTCAGTGCGGCGATGCCGCAATCCTGCAACTGCTCGGCCAGTTCGACAATGATCTTGTTATCGTGATCCCACCCCAGGCGTGTCTTTACCGTCACGGGCAGGTCAACGGCATCGACCACGGCACGTGTGATCTCGAGCAACAGCGGCACGTTGCGCAACATGCCGGCCCCTGAGCCCTTGCCCGCAATCTTCTTGACGGGGCAGCCCCAATTGATGTCAATGATATCGGGATGGGCAGTGGCAGCGATGCGCGCCGCCTCGACCATGGCATCCTTGTCACGACCATAGATCTGGATGGCGGCAGGACGCTCGCCAGGAGCTATCGACATCTTCTGGAACGATCGCTCGATACTGCGTATCAGCGCGTCAGCACTGACAAACTCAGTATAGACCATATCGGCTCCCTGTTCACGGCAAATGAGCCTAAACGACTGATCGGTGACATCCTCCATGGGTGCCAGCATCACAGGACGTTCCCCTAAATCGATATTCCCTATTTTCATCGCAATGCGTGCCTTGGTTTTGTTTTAACCCTGCGAAATTACGATAATTTGACCAACCGCACAAGCCGTTAACGTAATTTAGACCATAAATAAAGAAAAATATAAGGAAAAATATGACATTGCAAATCAATGACTGGCCAGAAACAGGCTGGCAGAGTCACAATCATGAAAATGAGGGCACGCTGTGGCGCACCCTCATTCAATAACCTGTCGTCAAGTGAGCAGGAGGCTACTTGACAGACACCTTGACGGTATCGACATGGCTTCCGCTGCGGCCCTGCACGATGTAGATGCCACGCCCCAGTTGGCGCATACCCACAGTGTGCTGGCCACTAGCCACTTGCTGGCCATGGATGTTATAGACAGTAATCGCACCCGGATAGATGGCGACATGGTCACGCACCTGGATACTGGGCCCTTTATCCTCCACTGTCTCGATAACGCTAGCTTCATCTTCCTTCACGCCGTTGGCCGTGATGGTGAAGAAGTAGTCACGGTCGGCCACGATGTCATAGTCGGGCAACTGAACGCCGTTGTTCCAGTTGTTGAAAATCAAGTGGTAGTTGCCGCCCTCGGTATCGAGCAGGAACACCTTGTAGTTGACGCCGTTAACGATAGAATCGCCCACACTGGCCTCACCAGGCCAAGCGCCGAAGAGCTCGCTGTCACCCCAAGCGTACAGGCCTAGGGCATCCCATCCCGTCTGGTCGTTGACAAAGATGTAGTGCTTGCTGGCAGGAATCTTGGGCAGCTCACCACTGATGGCAAAGTCGTCGATACCCAGAGCCATAGCGCCCTGAGCGGCATCGCCACTGGCCACACTGATGTTCCAGGCCAGATACAGGTCGCAGCCGCGAGAGAGCTTGGTGGGCAGCACGGCGCTCACGGGAACCGTCTCGCCAGGAACGGTCTCGTAGCCAACGGTCTCGTTGTCGGGAGCGAAGTAGGTATAGAAACCATTGCCGGCATTGGTCCAGTTGCGGCCGTCGATGGAATAGTACAACTGTACGGCAAAGCCGGCACTGTTGTTACCCTTGCGGTATTTCTCAACGTTATAGGTGACGTTGACATTCTCGATGTCCTTCTTGCCCGTGTTGAGCAGATGGGCATAGACGTTGACACAGCGTGTGCCGTTAGCCACACCGGTCGAGATGCCACCCAGGGCACGGTCGTCACCGGCGTTGTCGCCAAAGTTCCAAGTACCGTTCTTGGCGTTGCTGGGCAGGCTCACGCCGCCGCTGTACATTGTCTGGTCATCAGCCTGGTCATAGCGGCCCACGGTGCGCGGGGCGGTCAGGATGCGGTCGATGCGCCATGCCTGGGGCAACGAGGCTGTTGCGTCCTCGCCCATCACGTCAAAGCTCTCGCCAACGCTCAGGGTAGTCTCGTTCAGCTCGATGGCAGGATAGGTCACTACCTCGGTCAGCGCGGTAGCGACCTTGACGGTGGCGTTCTGGGTGAAGTCGCCCGTGGTGGCGGTAACGGTATATTCGCCGTTAGTGCCGTTGCTGGTGAATACCAGGTCAGCGTCGATGTCGCCACCGTCACTCAGGGTCATCTCCACAGGAGTTGGAGCATCAATCTCCATGCCGAACTGGTCGCGCACGGTGACCTTGTAATGAACCTGGCCAGCGGTGTGGTCAACATAGTTGGTGAAGCCGTTCAAGGCACGGCTGGCATAGCCACGCATGGCAGCGGCATCGTCACTGCTCAAGCCGTTAGGTGCCCAAGTGATGGTCAGCGGGTCAACGCCGTAGATCAAGCCATACTCCATTGCTGCGGCCATATAGGTGGCCTTGAGGGTAGGATGACGGTCATCCAGGAACCACGTCTGGGTGCCTGTGCTGCCCTCCAGGTCATAAACCTCCTGATAGGCAACGCCCACGGGGCACAGCGTCACGCCCAAGTCAAGGGCTACATCCTGGTAGTTCTTGACAAAGGCCGAGTTGAATGCGGTGTAGTTCTCCCAGTCGCCGCTGTAGGCCCAGTTCACGGGCACGATGATGATGGCGTTGGGGTTGGGGCAGTATTCACGTATGTAATCCACCCAGCGCTTGACATTAGCGCGGAAGGACTCGATATTGGTGCGGGGCAGTGAACTCTGCTCTTGCAGGATGATGTGGCTCCAAGCCTCGCTGCGCACGAGCATCTTGGCACCAGGGTTGCCGTCCTCGGCCACGCCGTCGCCCTCTTCCCAGTGGGTCTGGAGCGACTTGCCCAGCAGGGTGTGCTTGGTCCAGTTGGCATCCTTGCCCATTGCCTGTGCAATGCCGTTGAACACCGCATCCTGGTCATTATAGTAGATGAGGCTGTTGTTGAGCGAGAGCACCTTGACCTGCTCGGGCAACTCGGGCACGAGCACGACATCGGCGGGCTGCAGCGTCATCGTCGTGGGAGTGGAAGCGGCAATCACGAGGCTATACTCGCCCGTCTCGAGGTTGAAGGTCACGTCATAGGTACCCGGAGCGGTCGAGACCTTACCCGTGGCACCCTTGATAAGCGTGCCATTGGTATTGTCGCCGGTGAGGTCATTCTCGGCACCCCAGACGCCACCCATACCCAGACGCTGATAGATGCGCCAGTGGCTATAGCCGTCGCCCACGGCAGGCATGGTCACCTGGCCTCTGTAGGTCTTGCCCTCGACGAGCTTCAGCTCGCCCGACGTGTCCATGTAGTTCCAGCCGTTATTGTCGCCGATGACATAGACACTGGTCAGACCCGTATCGTCATCATCGCTCACGAGCATCAGCGTGGCGGCACCATCCGCGATGTTGAGGACGATGCGCTTGCACACGAAGGTGTTGCCGCCGCACGAGATGTTGTCGTTGGTACCCAGCACGAGGTTGTAGGGAACATCCACCTGGATACTGCTGCCGTTGCTGCCGTAATTGCAGGCGCTGGTCCAGCCCGAGTCGGCGACCTTGAACTGGCCGCTGAGGGTCTTGTCATACAGCACATAGGTGCCACCGCCCTCATCACTGAATTCCCAATCGGCCACAGCGCCCCAGCTGTTCACCTCGCCGCGCAGGTAGATGCCCGAAGCAACAAACGGGGGACGCGTCGGGTCAACATAGCCGGTATAGTTTTGAGGATCGGCGATTTCGGTCACCTCTTCCTTCGTCAGGCACAGGTAGTGGTCACCATCGGCATTGACGGTGCAGTTCACGGCATTGCCGTTGTTGTCGGTGAACAGGAGCGCATGCTCGGCACCATCCATGGCCATAGACCATACCTTATAGGTCACGCCGTTGACAACGGCGCTGCCGCTGGCGGGCTGAGCCTGGGCGCCATCAACGCCCATCAGCAGGCTGCTCCACTTGGTCACATCCTCAACATAGATGTAGCACGACTGGTCCTGGGAGGCAAAGGTCGCGTCGATAACGACATTGTCAATGGCCAGGCCCATCGCCTTGTTGGGGCTGCTGCCACTGGCCACACTGATGTTCCAGGCCAGGTACAGGTCACTGCCTGCGGCAACGTCCACCATAAGCTGCTTGCCGCTGACGGGGGTCGTGCTGATGGGCACCACCTCGGCGCCGATAGTGGAAGCATCAGGGGCAAAATAGGTGTGGAAGTCATCGCCAGCACTGGTCCAATTGACACCATCGGTCGAGACGTAGAGCTGCACGGCAAAGCCGGCGGCATTGTCGCCGTCGCGGTACTTCTCGATGTCATAGTTCAGGGTCAGCTTGGTGATGGCCTCGTTACCGGCATTACGCAGGCAGGTCATCACACTGATGCAGCGGGTACCTCCATCGACGGTAGTCGACAAGCCACCCACCGAGCAGTCACTGGGTTCACTGCTTGACACAAAGTTCCAGGTGCCGTTCTTGGCATTGCTGGCCAGGCTTGTGCCACCAGTGTACATGACTGTTGACGTCGCACTGGCATAGGAACCCACGGTGCGCGGAGCACCCATCTGCCGCTCCACGAGCCAGCCCTGGGGCATGTTGAGCGTTGGGGCCTGGGCCTCGGCATCCCACATGCCGTCAAAATTCTGGGCCACCTGGGTGGCGTCGGGCGTGATCACCAGCGCCTCCTGGGCCCAAAGGTTGCCGTTCCATGCGCCAGACAGCAGCATGAGGACGGCAAGACTGATTAAAGTTGAAAATTTCTTCATATCGCGTCAATAATTAAAAAATAGTGATTTGATGCAAAGTTATTACATTGCATCGACTCACCAAATACCATCCAATAAAAATCAAAGTCCGATAAAATATTATTTCATTGTTTATCAATATATTCCATCATCTACTGGATGTGATTTATCTAAACTCATCTCCAAGTATTCTGCTACTCCTATTCGCAGCTCATGAAATGCAAAAATCCCCGATTTCATCGAGGAAATCAGGGATTTAGATGCTCACTTGACGGTGGACGCCGTTCAAGTTGTAGCCTTGGCCTGGATCAGTCCTTCTTGGCTTTCTCCTTGCAGTCGGGGCACTGCTGGTCGGCGGGCTTGTCGCACTTCTTGCCGTCCATCTTCTTGTCCTTGCAGCAATCCTTCTTTTGGGCGGCAGCCTTGTCGCACTGCTTGGCGGCACCTTCCTTGCACTCATGCTTCATGCCCTCGGCCTTCTTGCACTCATGCTTCATGCCCTCGGCCTTCTTGCACTCGTGTTTCATGCCTTCAGCCTTCTTGCACTCTTGCTTGCCGGCTGCAGCCTTGGCCTTGCAGTCGTCGCACTGCTGGTCGGCAGGCTTGTCACACTTCTTGCCGTCCATTTTCTTGTCCTTGCAGCATTCCTTCTTTACCTGAGGTGCTGAAAAGTTAGCGGTCTGAGCGGTCATCGATGTAGCGGCAAACACTACAAGAGCGAGTGATAATAAGAGTTTCTTCATTTTTGTTTACTTTTTAGATATAATAAATGATTAAATTAGTGATATTGCGCGCCAAAGTTAGCAATAAAAACTGAATAATTAGATGATTTAAACTTTTTTTGGTTTAATCTGGCCCAAAATTTGAATGTTGTGTGTAAAACGTGTACATTTGCACCCTTTGAATAACAATCTTTAATTACAGAAGAATAACAACATGTCAACCTATACAGTAACCGACCCCCGCAAGGTCACCACCAAGCGCATCGCCGACATGCGCCTTGCTGGCGAGAAAATCGCCATGATCACCGCTTATGACTTCACGATGGCTACCCTCGTCGATCAGGCCGGCATCGACATCATCCTCGTGGGCGACAGTGCCAGCAACGTCATGCAGGGCAATGCCACCACCATCCCCATCACCATCGATGACATGATCGTGTATGGCCGCACGGTGGCGCGGGCTGTCAAGCGTGCAATGGTCATTGTGGACATGCCCTTCGGCACCTATCAGGGCGACCCCATGGAGGCCCAGCGCAATGCCGTGCGCATCATGCAGGAGACGGGTGCCGACGGCGTGAAACTGGAGGGCGGACGTGAGATGCGCGCTGCCATTGAGATGATACTGCGTGCCGGCATCCCCGTGATGGGACACCTGGGACTCACGCCACAGAGCATCAATCAGTTTGGCACTTACTCTACCCGTGCCCAGGACGAGGCCGAAGCCACGCGCCTGCTGGCCGACGCCAAGGTGCTGAGCGAGATTGGTTGCTTTGGCATCGTGCTGGAGAAGATTCCGGCCACACTGGCGGCCAAGGTCACCCAGAGCATCAACGTGCCCACCATCGGCATTGGCGGTGGCGGCGCTTGCAGCGGACAGGTGCTGGTACTGCACGACATGCTGGGACTGAACCGCGAATTCAAGCCCAAGTTCCTGCGCGTCTATAACAACCTGGGCGAGCAGATCATCGACAGTGTGGGCAACTACATCAACGACGTCAAGAGCGGCGACTTCCCCAACGAAAATGAACAATATTAAAATCCACCTTTCATGCGGGCTGGGCCAATACTGCGCGTAACCACATTTATGTGGACATGCCTGTGTTGCCTCATGGCCCATGCCAGCGAGCACTATCGTGTGGACTCGCTGCTCAGTGTGCTTGACGCCGTCATTGACAGCAGTGCCTACTATGACCAGCAATTGCAACAGCAGTTAGTGCGATACAGGACAATGTATGAAAACGCCTCTGGCCAGGAGGCTCGCTTTGAACTTGCCCACACGCTGTTTCTCAATTACCGCCGGTATAGACTGGACTCAGCCCTCTACTATGCTCGCCAGCGAGTCAAGTTGGCCGGGATAAAAGGTTTACCTGACTCCTTATCATCGGCCCGCCTTGACGAGGCCGATGCCCTCAAGTGCCTGGGCCGCCTGAACGATGCCTTGAACGTGCTCAACGACATACCCCACACCCCCTACATCAAGGGGAATGCCCATTATTACTATCTCTACCACAGCATTCTTCTTGCCCTGATGCAGATGACGACCGATGCCGACGAGGTAGCGCTCTATAAACCGCAGCTGATGAGCTACCGCGACACGGTGAACAGGGTAAACGAGAACGACCCGTTGACAGTGTGTGTCAACACCTGCGAGATTGAGAAGAGTCAAGGTAACATCCAGCAGGCGCTTGACAGGCTGCTGCAATTCGGGCAGACACATCGAGACCTGGTGAACAATTCTGCAATCTATTGGTTTGTTCTTGGAGAAACTTATCGTGACTACGGTGATACAGAGGGTGCGAAATACTGCTTAACCATGTCATCGATTATCGACAAGCGGAACTGCAATAAGACTTACACCTCGCTGCAATCGCTGGCGTGGATGCTATATAACGAGGGAGATACCGAGCGGGCCTACCGCTACATCACATGCTCGCTGCACGACGTGATGTCCAGCAATGCCCGCAGCAGGCTCTCACTAGTGGGAGAATACCTGCCTATCATCACTACGGCCTACTCTCAAAAACAACGTGCTTCGGTTCTGAGACGTAACATCATGATCATTGCTGTACTCATAGCCATTACTCTGCTCAGTTTCCTGCTCTGGATCATACACTCGAGGAACAAACGCTTAACAACCATGCACCATGAGCTTGCCGTCAATAATGATAAGCTGCAATCGCTCAATTCACGGCTCGAAGAGCTCAACCACGAGCTGGTGGAGAGCAACATGATTAAGGAAGAGTATATCGGGCAACTATTCAACTTGTGCTCCAGCTACATCAGCGAAACCGAAAAAAACAGGATACGCATACTAAGCAAGCTCAAATCGGGTAAAAACAAGGAAGTACAGGCCCAGCTTGACCAGTCTACAATGAAACAAGACCTGAGCCAGTTGTTCTACAATTTTGACATGATTTTCCTAGAGCTTTTTCCTGATTTCATCGACCATTTTAACGCATTGTTGCGCCCTGATGAACATATCGAGCCCAAAGGAGAAAACCTGCTCTCACCAGAACTACGCATCTATGCACTGGTGCGCTTGGGCATCAACGATAGTGTCAAGATTGCCAGTTTCCTGCACTATTCACCTCAAACTGTATATAACTACAGGCTCAAAACACGCAATCGTTCAGACCTGCCAAAGGAAGAATTTCTCGCACACGTCAGGAGACTATAAACCAATTGGCACTGTGCCGTAATTCATTTGTCGCAAATTGAATCGCGCTTCACGCAAGGCCGATTAATACACGATGCAGAATTATGACACAGCGCCAATATGATCCACTTTCTTATCGCTCTTTAGGAAAGGGGTATCAAGTGGATTGTCACTTCATGTCCACAACATGTCCCCAGGCATCATAGGAGATGCCTTCTTTGATAATCAACATGCGACCATCTTTAAAGACCTTCTGCACACCAGGCATCTGGGCATCCTGATGGATGTCGGTTACACTTGTAGGATATGGTGAATCGCCGCGCAACTTGGCTACACAGGTTTCTATCTCGCCACGGTTGAGATAGCCATCATCAACAAAGTGGGCAATGATGGCATCCTGCAATGTTGGCAGCAGCGTTCCCTCTTCGGGATATTGATACAGGGTGCAACCTCCGCTATAGGCCGTGTGTGAAGCCTTTGCCTCGTCAAGCGTAGTAGCGGTATAGACGGTTGGTAAGGCATCGGGGCCCGAAGGCAGAATCAGGGGATCAAAGCCCGTGAGCAGATAGAAGGCATACCGCAACTGGTTGGAATGGCGATATTCCGAAATCTGCATGTCGCTCGTGCGCATATAATCGGCTGCGATGTCGTCCCACGATGCGCCACACATGGCGGCCAGTGTACCCGAGAATACGCCAGTGCGGTCTGCTCCCAAGTGGCAATGGATCTGGAACGGGACAGGATGATCCTCATCATTAATGAAATGGACAATTTCCTGAATCCACTCGGCATAGCGGCTCTGGTCGGTGTAATAGAGGGCATGGTCATAGGACGGAGTGTGGCCATTCTGAGTGCCCACGTAGAGGACTCGCTGGTTATTGATAATCTCTCGGTAGTAGTCGGGAATGCTTGTAGTGTAGGTTGTGCCTGCAACGGTGTAGGTTGCAGTGCCGTCCTCCGACTCCAGGTTACCCGACAAAGCGATGTCACAATTGATGCCTGCCTGAGTGGCCAGGGCTGCTACCCATTCAAGACGAGCATGCTCGCTATCATAGCTCGCACGGGATGAGTGGTAAGGATGGTATGAGCGGTACAGATACTGAGTTCCAGGAACAAGGCGGAAGTTGGAGATGCGCTCCTGTTCCATCCTGTCGGTCAGATCAAAGTCAGCAAGCGGACGGATGTACAAGGCCGTCTCCTTGCGCTGAGCAAGGTCTTCAATATCGTCATCACTCAATGCCACAATCTGTTTCCAGCCGTTGGAGCAGAAGGTCAGATAATCTTCACAACCCTCGGCCAGCGTGGGCCACGACTGGGTGACGTAGGAGTTGCCGTTAATATGATAGACCTTGAACAGGAATTCAGGTTGGCCACCGTTACCGGTGCGTGCGATATCACTGTAGGGCAAGGTGAGGTAGAAACAACCGTCGGCGCTGAAGCCTGACATCTGATAGTCGGCATCACTCTGTGACCAGTTGGAGATGGAGCCATAGACATACAGCTTCTGCAGGTTAAGTGGGGAGATGACAAAGCGGGTGCGTGACGTCGAGAAGATGAACGTTATCTGGCGCAAGTCGTCATTCAAGCGATAACAGTTATTCTTCTCGGTAGTCGTGAACCTCTCGCCATAGTCGCCATCGAGATGTGACAATGTGATCGGACATCCATTGTCGGCAGCACCCAGGGAGATTTCCCAGCCGTCATTTATCCCCGATTGCCAGCCTTCACTGTAAATGGCTGAATAATGGTTGGCCAAGCTCAGGTCGGATGGCCCCCAAGTGCCACTGGAAAAGTGGCTGTTGCCTATCACAGCGGCATAGGTGATATCTTCCTTGACATAGGGCACCGGACAGGTGAGGCGTCCCTGTGCATCAGGCAAAAAGCGCACACACAGCGACTCGCTGTCATTGCCCACTACCAGATAGATGCACTCATCGTCCCAACCTGCCAGGCTGTTATCCAAGTAAACGCGGCCACCCACTAGAGAGAATGCCTTGCTGGGGTCGGGCTCGATGATGACTTCATCCTGCTGAGCCGCCTTGGTCAGACGGATGAAAACCGCCTTAGTGACAGGGTTAAAGGCAAACTCGGCTGAGTCTCCCACCGCTGGGTTATCTATCAAGGTGAGGTCACTCAGAGGAACCCACACGGAGTTAATGCCCAGCACGTTGTCGGCATAGTTGCAGCCAGTACCGCCATAAACGTCTTGACGGGTATATAAGGTAGAATCGGCATTAGGATAGAGTTCACGCCACTGCCAGGATGCATCCAGACCGTCTCCCCAGCCATGCTTGAAGAACCAGCGCTGACCCGTTTCCTCCTGAGACTCGCCCATATTGCGGATGCTGATAGCTCCAGTAAGTGGATTGAATGTGAACTCACAAGAGTCTCCTACATTGGGGTTATTCACCAGTTCGATGTCGGACAACGGTACCCACGACGAGCCGCTGCCATTGATGTTATCAGCATAATTGCAACCGTTACCACCGAAGATGTCCTTGCGGCTGTACAGCGTTGCGTCCTCGTTAGGATACACCTCATGCCATTCCCACGAGCCGCTGGCCCAAGGATGCTTGAGGAACCACCGCTGAGCCACTGGGGTCGTCCCGGAACCATCATAGTCGGGATTAGGCTTCAAGCGTATGGCATAAGTGTACCATGAGCCTGACGAAATCATTGCTATGACAGCCTCATCGGTTCCGCCATTGACTACATAGCCATAGGAAACGTCAGAACCAGGAGCCAGATCAATGTCTCCCAGCGATGTGCCGTTGTAACCGCCATTTTTAAAGGTCAGCGTGCGTGACGAGGACGAGGACGTTGAATTGCCCCACACCTCAATGGTGTCGCCAGGGTTGGCCGTGAAGTACAGCCAACGGTAGGCCGTACTTGACTTGCCATTGAATTTCATGCGCTGGGTAAACGTCATGGTCTCGCCATCGGTGGGTGAGGTCCACGAGCGGCTGGAACAGCCCTGGAAAATGGGAACACGATCGGCCGAGGAGCCGTCGGTGACAAAGGTCACTCCATGCAACGTGGTCGTTGACCACAAGGTGTCGCTGGGAAACAGATCAGTGTCTGTGAAATTCCAGAAGGTAACACCCTGGGCCGACATCAACAGGGGGCACGCCAATAGCAATGCAAACACCCTAAGTAATAATGACTGATTTTTCATATCAACTAAAGAATTATGGTTAATGAAAAGATAATGTTATCGACCACAAATTTAATCAATCTTGAAGCCATGAACACTCACAGTAAAACACAAAGTAACCCAACGCCAACCGACAATCATCTGACTATCAGCAGGAAACAATTCATCCAGCAACAATAAAAAGTAAACCACCTGTGAGGCTTATATTGCATGCACGCATGCTCAGAAAAACGGAGGATGCGGAAAGCTAGCAGCCGTCAACTTGCAGCTACACTTTTCTTTTCCTCAAGGAGCGGAAGAAGTGGATGGTGAGGGGGATGGCGAGCAGGAAGGCCAGCACGTCACACACGGCCTGGCAGATTTCCACGCCCTTCAGGCCCATGTAATGTGGCAAAATCAGAATCAATGGGATGAAGAAGATACCGTTGCGGGCGGCAGCAAGGATATTGGCCGACAGGCTTTGTCCGCTGGTCTGCAAGGTCATGTTGCACACGGTGACAACGGCAGCCATGGGCAGGGCCACGAGCTGCCATCGCAGGGCGACGGCTCCCACGGCAACCACGTCGGGGTCGTCACGCAGCAGGTCCACCAGTTCCTCGGCAAACACAAAGGTGGGACCGCACATCACCACCAGCACAGCCATGTCGAGCAGGATGGTAAAGTAAAAGCCCCTGAGCAGGCGCTTATACAGGCCCGCGCCATAGTTGAAGCCACAGAAGGGCTGATACCCCTGCCCCACCCCGATGATGATGGCAAAGATGATGAACGCCAATCTTGAAACAATCGACATGCCGGCAATAGCCGCATCGCCATACACGCCCGCGGCCACGTTCAGCATCAGCGTGGCGATGCTGGCCAGCGCCTGACGCGTGAGCGACGGCGTGCCACCCTTGAGGATCTCCTGCTGGAAGTGCCACTTGCGGGAGGTTTGCTTGAGTTCGATGGAAATGTTCTCGCCCTTGCGCGACATCACCCACAGCACAATAAAGCCGAATAACTGGCTCAGTACCGTGCCGATGGCTGTGCCCAGAATGCCCAACTCAAAGGTGAACATAAACAGCGGCACCAGCACCACGTTGAGCACGGCACCCGAGATCATTCCATACATCGCCTGGGTGGCATTGCCCTGGAAACGCATCTGGTTGTTGATGACCATCGAGGCCGTCATCAGTGGCGCGCCCAGCAGAATGACGCCCATGAATTGTTCGGTATAAGGGAGAATGGTGGGAGTGGAACCCAGCGCAATAGACAAGGGCCTGAGGAAAATCAGTCCCAGCACGGTGATGACAAGACCCCACATGATGCTGCCCACAAAAGAGGTCGCCGCCATCTGGCGCGCCTCGTCAAGGCGACGGGCACCCAGGTGCCGAGACATGTAGGTGCCGGAACCTTGTCCAAACATGAAACCTATCGACTGGATGATCGCCATCACGGGGAACACGACTCCCACAGCGGCTGTGGCCTGGGTATTGAGCAGACCCACATAATAGGTATCTACCAGGTTGTAGATGCTCGTGACAAGCATACTGATGATGGTAGGCACGGCCATCGCCGGAATCACGCGACGGATGGGTGCCGTGGTCAGGAAAGTATAGTTGTCTTGCTTGCGCATCGAGCTTTACTAGAATTTTGAGGGTGCAAAGGTACAAAAAAACTTGCCTCGAATGTCGATTTGAAGACAAGAAACACAAAAAAACAACTGATTATCCAGAGAATCACATCGTTCAGACTATTCAGTTGTTGATTATAACTCAGTTGTGAGAGTTGTCCTTAAGGGGACTTCTATAAATTACCAAAAAGATAGTTTTTAGTGTTGGATGTCTTTGGCCGCTTTTCGGCATCTTTTGCCTTGACTTCTTGGACCATAGCCTGCTATGCTTCTGCGAAGTCAAGTCAAAATCTACTCGAAAATCAATCCAAATCCATTCCAAGCTAATTTATAGAAGTCCCCTAAAAAACTCACAATCCGGATGGTTTGTATTTATTGTACTTATTGTTTTCCTCTTAATCGTTGTCGTTGTGCAAGAGCCAGTTGATGCCCTTGGCGACGCGCAGGGGAGGATTCTTGAAGTGGTTGCCGGGGTTGAGTTCAAACTTGGAGGGAATGCCACGCTCGGCCATCAGGTCGGCCATTGCCCGCGTGCGCTCGCCCACCGTCTGCAACACGGCATTGCGCGAGGTGCTCTCCTTGTCGCCCACCGACAAATAGATTCCCTGCAAGGCTGCCACAGGTTCATGCTCCCGGGCATACTCCAGCCACCCGGGATACCACATCGACCCCGAGGCCGACAGGATGCGCGTGAACAGGTCGCACTGGAACGCGGTCCACACGGCAAACAGGCCCGCCAGCGAGTAGCCTGCCAGCATGCGCCACGTGGGCGGCGCGTCGAGCAGGCGTTCGACTTGGGGCACAACCTCATCGGTGAGCAGCGGCAACCACTGCGGAGCTCCGCCCGAGAAGTTGTCGTCCTTAGAGACCACGGTATCGACAGGCCACGGCGACAGTTCCTGGTTCCAATGCAGTCCACTGATGGTCACCAGGTTAAACCCATCGCAACCCACCTGGCGGCAGGCCTCCAGCAGCAATTGTCCGTTCTCGTGATAGTCAATCGAATAGACCAACGGTGCCGCCCCCTTTACCAACTGATACAGGCACACCCTGCGGTGCCCGAATTGTAATTCCTTGACTTCCATCACTGCAAATGTAGGAAATAATCCTTACCTTTGCCCTGAAATCGACATATTTTATTAGCGATGATGAATGCAAAAGCCTCTCCCGTCAAGAAACGCCCACTCTGGAAATGGGCTCTCGTGCTGCTGGCATCGGTTATACTGGGTGTGATGGGCTACGCCATGCTGCAATTCCTGGCACTGGCCGACAATGACCTGCACCCGATTGCCATTACCCTTGCCGTGGCAGCCGTCCTGGGCTTATATGCCCTGGGAGTGAAACTGATGGAGGGGCACTGGCCACGCGACCTGGGCCTGGGCAAACTGTTGCCCCACACGATGCTGGGATGGCTCATCGGCTTTGTGTATATGACCCTTGTATCGAGCACCATCGTGGCCCTGGGCAACGCCACAGTCGATGTGCGGGGTACCGTATGGGAAGAAATCTGCTGGTGGCTGCTGGTGTTCCTCACAGTGGCCGTGGGCGAGGAAATGATCTTCAGGGGCATCATCTTCAGGCAGATTGACGAGCGGTGGAACACCTGGACTGCGCTCATCGTGTCGGCACTGCTCTTTGGCTTCATACACCTGCCCAACAACGGCGCTACCTGGTGGTCGTCGCTGGCCATCGCCATCGAGGCCGGCCTGATGCTGGGTGCTGCCTACAAGTGGTCGGGCTCACTGTGGCTGCCCATCGGCATCCACTGGGCCTGGAACTTCACCCAGGGCAACGTCTTTGGCGCGTCCGTATCGGGCAACGTGGCGGGAGGCAGCCTGCTCGAGATGCAGGTAAACGGCCCCGACATCATCACCGGTGGCGACTTTGGCCCCGAAGCCTCGATTGTCGCCGTCACCCTGGGCATCATCTATACCCTCGTTTTCCTCTTCACCTGGAACCGTCGCCCATAAAAAAGGGCAATGATAAAGATGTTGGCCCTGTGAAGAAACGTCTCTACTATTAACCGTGCTAACGCACGGGAAATTAAAAGAAAATTTAATTTTAAAATTAATTTGATAAATTTCCAGCCCATAGGGCGGTTAATGTTATGATGGACCAACTGCTATATCGTTCCCTAAAAAAAGAACGATATACACCCATCCACTACTCGACCCAAACCGCCAAATTTTACCGAATTTTTCGGTTATAACCGCCAAATTTAGCTAAATTTTTCGGTTTAATCCCTCATAACAGGCATTTACATGGAAGTTATTTCACAAAGTCCCAGAAGTTTTCAGGGGTAATGACTGTAAACCCAGACGGTGAATAGCTGTCGATAAACTGTTGCGGTACTCGGGATTTGGCACGTGGATTCCATTTGAATTCAAATGCCTGAATCACGCCGTCCTCCTCCTCAATAAGATCGATTTCTTTCTGGTCATGAGTGCGCCAGAAGTAGAGTTGGGCAAAACTGCCATTATACATATTACGCTTGACGCGCTCACTCACCATCAAGTTTTCCCACAAAGCTCCCATGTCGGCCCTGAGTTCGGGAGGTGCATAATTGGAAATCACTGCATTGCGCACACCATTATCATAGAAATACACTTTCTTGCCTTTCCTGATCTCATTGCGCATGTTGCGGCTAAAGGAATCCAAGCGGAAAACAACAAAACATTTTTCCAGCAGACCGATATAATTCTCTACCGTCTCCTTATCTACGCCCAGCATATTGCTTAATTCATTGTAAGACACCTCACTGCCCAACTGCAGGGCCAGGGCACGGACAAGCTTCTGCAACACATCGGGCTTCTTGATTCCGCGGTAAGCCAGTATGTCTTTATAAAGATAATCGTTAGCCAACGATGCCAGTGTACGCTTGGCATGGGCTGGATCGGTAACTACAGCAGGGTAGCAGCCATAAATCAAGCGCTGCTGCAACATGCGCGACTCCTCTCGCTCACTTGTCTCCCTAGCCAATTCTGCCAGTGAAAACGGAAATAGCCGATACTCAATCGTGCGCCCCGTCGCTGGCTCATTGATGTCATTGGCCAGTTCCAGTGATGATGATCCCGTGACAATAACTTGGGTGGGCAACTTCAAGTCGGCCATCTTCTTGATGGTTAAACCAATGTTACGCACACGCTGCACTTCATCGATGAATACATAGTCATAGGGCGACAACAGCGCTCTCAATTCGGTCGAACTTTTATTCTCAAGAAGCAAGACATCTTCCTGGTCATCACAATTGAGCATGAGCACGTGATCCATACCATGGCTCAAGTGCTCCAGTATCGTGGTTTTTCCCACTTGGCGGGCTCCTAACAGCACAATTACTTTGCCAAGGCCGAAATCTTCTTGCAGGCTCGTTTCAATTAGTCTCTGTATCATAGCGTTAGTCATCGATGATTCTTGAGCGCAAAAATAAACAGATTTTTCCAAACCGCCAAATTTTACCGAATTTTTCGGTTACAACCGCCAAATTCAGCTAAATTTTTCGGTTATGATGAAAAATAAGACCAGTGGCGCCGACCGTTTTTACCAACCGATACAAGTACACCGACTTGATACCCAAATGCAACTCTCGTTTCTCCATAGCTGTAATTTTACAAATAAATTGTAACTTTGCCTCTGATTTTAGGAAATTGGATTTCAGCTATGATACATCAACGGCTCATCGCGGCAATAACCATGGCTATGGTCATGCTGCTGGCTGCAGGACAGACCAGCGTCACCGACACCGCCTCGACCAGCTTGCCCATGCAGGAAATCGGTGAGGTCACGGTCACCACACGGCGGCCGGGCATGAGTCGTGTGGCTGGTGCCGAGAACACGATGCGCATCAACAAGGCCGAGCTGTTCAAGGCCGCCTGCTGCAACCTGGGTGAGAGTTTCACCACCAACCCGTCGGTTGACGTTAACTACAGTGATGCCGCCACGGGAGCTAAGCAGATCAAACTGCTGGGCTTGAGCGGCACTTATGTGCAGATGCTCGCCGAGAATCTGCCTGACTGGCGCGGCTCCGCGTTGCCATATTCCCTGGGATATGTGCCTGGACCGTGGATGAAGAGCATCCAGGTGTCGAAGGGGGCGTCGTCGGTGCGCAACGGCTATGAGGGCATCACAGGTCAGATCGACGTGGAATACCTTAAACCCGAAGACGAGCAAGGCGTGACACTGAACCTGTACGGCAACAGCGATGGCCGCATCGAGGTCAATGCCGACGGCAATCTGCACTTGTCACCTCGCCTCAATGCCAACTTGCTGACCCACTACGAGGACAATCTGGCCGACATGGACCACAACCATGACCACTTCCTGGACCAGCCCAATGTACGCCAAGTCAATCTGCAGAACCGCTGGGACTGGCTGGGCGACCGTTACATTTTCCATGGTGGGCTGGCCTTGATCGACGAGAAGCGCCACAGCGGGCAAACCAAGGTTCATCATGAGGGAGCCGTGCCCTTTGCCATCGACCTGAAGACCCACCGCTACGAGGGCTACATGAAGCACGCCGTTGTGCTCAATGCCGAGCATGGCACCAACATCGCCCTGATGGCCACAGCCGCCTTCCACAACCTGGACGGCACCTACGGCTACAAGCGATATGATGTCGATGAGACCAATGCCTATGGGCAACTGATGTTTGAGACCCGTTTTACCGATCCTCACTCGCTGTCATTGGGACTGAGCGTCGTCCATGACCGCCTGTCACAAGATTATCGCCTGAGGCACGTCGCAGATGGAGCCTTGACCCATCTCGTGGAGAAAGAGACCGTCACGGGAGCCTATGGCCAATACACATTCACGCCCGCCAGCGATGTGTTGACCCTGATGGCTGGCGTGCGTGTGGACCACAGCAGCCTGCACGGCACATTTGTCACCCCGCGCCTGCACCTGCGTCTGCACCCCGCACAGTTCCTCACCCTGCGCCTGTCGGCAGGTAAAGGTTACCGCACCGCTCATGCCTTGGCCGAGAACAACTACCTGCTGGCCAGCGGTCGCCTGCTCGTCATCAATGACCTGCACCAGGAGAGCGCCTGGAACTATGGCATCACCTCGGCATGGGACATCCCGCTATGGGGCAAGCTATTGAAAGTCAATGCCGAGTACCATTACACCCGCTTTGAGCATCAGATGGTCATCGACATGGACCGGTCCCCGGGGCTCATCTTCATCAACGACCTGGACGGCAAGTCCCGCTCCCACACGTGGCAGGTAGACGTGTCCTATCCCGTCGTGGAGGGGCTGGAACTGACCGTCGCCTATCGTCACAACGACGTCAAGACGACTTATGACGGCAAGTTGCGCGAGAAACCGCTCACGCCGCGTTGCAAGGGCCTGTTCACTGCGTCCTACAAGACTCCGCTGGGGTTGTGGCAGTTTGACGTCACACTGCAACTCAACGGCAGCGGCCGCATGCCGGACCCCTACTATATAGACAATCCCGTCCAGTTGTCATGGCCCACCCATTTCCCTGCCCATTGCCAGCTCAATGCCCAAGTCACCCGCTGGTTCAGGCATTTTTCGGTTTATCTGGGCGGCGAGAACCTGACCAACTACCGCCAGCCTAATCCCATCATCGCTGCCGACCGGCCCTGGAGCCAGTCGTTTGAGCCGACAATGATATGGGGGCCCGTGAGCGGGGCAATGGCCTATCTGGGCATCCGCATCAACCTTTTTAGATAAGAGATAAAAGATAATCGATAAGAGAGACATGAAAAAGTATTTATTATTGCTCATCGCTGCCCTCACGCTGAGCATGGCCAGCGCCAAGGACATCAAGACCGTGGTACTCACCACCGTGCCGCAGATGCACTGCGAGAATTGCGAGAAGCGCATCAAGGAGAACATCCGCTTTGAAAAGGGCATCAAGAAGATTGTCACCGACGTTGAACATCAGACGGTTACGATCACCTATGACGCCGACAAGACCACCGTCGAGAACATCATCAAGGGTTTTGAGAAGATCAAGTACAATGCCCGCGAGGTCAAGGACGGTGAGCAGGTCGTTACCGACGAGGAAGAGGAGTGCCCCAACATGTAACTAGCCCGCTGTCGATAGGGACTACTTGCGGTAGGTCTGGTCCTGGAAAGTGATGACCAGCATCAACCCGAATTTGGAAGTGTCGCTGGTGAGGAAATCGGCGATGTGGGCGGTCGTGTGCTCATCGGCGATGGCCTGTTCCCGCGTGCAGGGAAATATAAAACGGTCTTTCGTAGTCTTTTATGGTGGCGAAGGTATGGCGCCGTTTTTGAGTCCTCCACCATGTAAAAAAGCAAAGAAACAATTTTTTTTCGTTTTCTTGTTTAAAAAGGGGCACCTTGTGTGTTATTATGGTGTAGCAACAATTTAGAGAACAAATGACGATAGACGCATTCAACCGACAAGCGACACAATTCAGAGGGCTGGCGCTGCAGGCGGCCGCTGCAGCGGGTGCCGACGCCGACACCGCCGAGGACGTGGCCCAGGAGACCCTCCTGCGCTTGTGGCAGATGCGTGACGATCCCCGGCTACACAATCCCGAGGGCTATGCCACGGTGATTGCACGCCACCTGACCCTGAACCAGTTGCGCCGCAAGCCGCCACTCCCGCTCGACGATCGGCAGGCCACCGATCTCACGGTGCCCTCCCCGCTGGACCTGATGTTGCAACGCGAGGACGAGAGGTGGCTCAGGCAACGCATCAGGAATCTGCCCTACACCCAGCACGCCATCCTCAGGCTGCGTGAGGTGGAACACCGCTCCAACAGCGAGATCGCCACCATCCTGGGCATCCAGCCATCGAGCGTGAATACCCTGCTGGCGAGGGCACGACGACAGTTACTCAAAGAGATTCAACAATCAAGAAAGAACTGAAACCGATGAAACAGTTATCTCAACAACAAGCGGGCACATTGCTCGACAGATACATGGACGGCCTCACCACCCTGGAGGAGGAAGCCGCGCTGCGTCGGTACTTCAGAGACAATGACGACATCCCCGACGAGTGGCAGGACTACAAGGTGATGTTCAGCTACCTGGACAGCGGCATGGAGGAGGGCAACCTGCCTGCACAGGAGCCCCAACGAACGCCATTCATTGCCCAGATGGGCCGCCGCTGGTGGGGCATCGCGGCAGCAGCCTGCATCACCGCCGCCATCGTGGCCACAGCCGTGCTGCGCCAGCCCTCATCCCCCACCCTGCCCGAGGCTCCCGCCGTTACCGCCCAGGTGGACAACGACACCGTTTCCATCCCGCCCGCAGTGGAAACCGAGCCCCAGCAATTGGCAACGACTGCGCCGGCATGTCCAGTGGGTCGAGGCTCTGCCTCGGCCACGAGACAAGCCTCTCGCTCCCGCCGCCTGCAAGCCGAGAATGCAAAACTCGCCCGCGAGAACGAACGCCTGCAACGCGAACTGGCCGACCTGAAGCGCCGCGCCTTCATCATCGACCTGGAGGCCAACGGCTTCCGTGCCGTGCAGGACGAGGACGGCAGCATCGTGCTCATCGACCTTGAGCAAGAGTTAGAGAACGAATTGAACAACCAACCAACAGCAAATATTCCAGCATTATGAAAACGCTAAATAATATCATCGTCACCACGACCATCATCATGGTAGCCATCATGGCCCTGCTCACATCTTTCACGGCCAGCGCCAACGTCTATGAGGACCGCCTGAAGGAGGCATTCGACAACATCACCAAAGCCGTGCCGCTTGAGGACCTCAGCCAGATGCACACCACCTACACCGACCCCGAGACCGGAGTCAAGGAAGGCCAACTCGACGTCATCAAGTTCACCATCGACAGCGAGAACATGGGCCTGATCAACAACGCCAAACGGGTCTATGAGCAAGTCAATGGCAATAGCACTGCAGATATCTATACCCTGTGGTGGAATGACAACCATGACGTCACCTTCCAGGGCTACCGCCTGTATTACAGCCCCGAGAATGCCATCACTGTGGGCATCGGCTGTGACCACTGCTATACCGTGGGCTTTCTCACCCCCAATGACAAGCAACACCGCACGACCTACACCATCGAGTGGAGTGAAGACGTTGACGATGGCATCAGTGGTCGAATCGTCACCACCTATGCTCCCATCAAGCCGAAAGTGACCGATGGCATGAGAATCAGTTCGGTGGTTATGAGTCCTGACGATTACGACAAATACATGGAGCAATTCCAAGCCGGCATGGAGAAATACCAAGAGGGCATGGAGAAGTACCAGAGCGCCATGGAAAAAGCCCAAGGAAGTCTGGAAAAGGCCCATGGTGCGCTCTCTAGACTATCGGACGGTAATGGCCATTCATACTCTTTTTCCTCGTCAAGTTCATCTTCCTCCTCAAGCAAGACCGATGCTAAGAGTTGGATGCAGAAACTGCTCTTCTATGTCGAGAAACTGCAAGACAACGGCAGCGCACACTACCTCTATCTGTCCAAACTCTACGAACTGTGCAAAAATACCGAAGGCCTCGACCAAACGGACCTGAAAATCGGTATGCAGCAACTGGCCTCAATCTATAAGAAACTCAAGGCCAAGAACGAACTCAAGGAAAACGAACTCCAATTCCTAGAGAGCATGGTCGATCTGCTCCAGAGCAAAATCAAGAAGTAAAAGCCACTGATCATATCCAAGTTTAACCTATTGTTTCATGTGAAACAACACATGAGACGGCCACCACTATACCCGATCATGAAATACTTTATTATAACTATCTTGCTGATTTTCTGCACCTTGTTTGTTCAGGCTGATATCATCAGCGGTCGTGTCATCGACACCGATACCCGGGAGACCTTGCCTGGAGCAACGGTCCAGTACCTGCAACAAAATCTATACAGTGAAACCAGTTATACGGGCAGCACCGTGATAGCCGACTCGCTGGGCCGCTTCACGTTCTATATCAATGGACGGGCTGAGTTGACGGTGTCCATGCTGGGCTATTACAACAAGAAGAAAAACGTCATGGCGCTGACTGACAGCCGCAAGGACACGCTCGACATCGGCGCCATCGAACTCAAGATGTCCTCCCAGATGTTGCAGATGGTCGAGGTTACGGGCTATGCAAAACGGTTCACCATGCATGGTGATACCATCGTGTTCAACCCGTCGGCCTTCAGGCTGCAACAGGGTGCCCGCCTGGATGAACTCATCAAGCAACTGCCTGGCGTTGAAGCCGATGCCGAGGGTAAACTGTGGTGGAACGGTAAACCCATTCGCCTGACGATGGACGGCGAGAGCCTCTTTGGCGGTGATGACCTGGTGAGCCAACTGCCTGCCGAGGCCGTGCAGAACATCAAGGCCTATAACAAGGCATCTGAACTCAAGGAGCATACCGGAAAGGACGACGGCGGGGAGGACATGGTGTTGGACCTGAGTATCAAACCAGGATTCCTCGACCGCTGGTATGGCGACGCCACCGCAGGCTACAGGACGCGTGACCACTATGAGGCCGAGGTGACGATGAACCGCCTCTCCAAATCGGACCCCGTCATGGTGTTCGGTGACGCCAATAATATGGCCAAGCGGCACAGGCGATACAAGGGACAATATACGCTAAATTCGGGTAACGGTTTGGGCCAAGAGCAGGGCATTTCGGGCGGATACCAGCACAACTGGACCCGAGAGCAGGGCGACAAGACGCTGAAGAGTTACTACAGCGTGAGTGGCGGCCTGGCGCATGACGACCGATGGAAAAGTTCGGGCATCGAAACCGAGAATTACTTCCCCGGCGAAGCGCAGAGCTATAACAAGACGACGGGCTTTGACCGCAGCCACTCGCTGGAACCGACCATCCTGGGCATGATGCTATGGAGACCCGACACGACCAACATGTTTTTCCTGTGGGGACAAATCGAATATGACAACAACCGCTCCACCAACCGTCGCGAGACCGAGCAGTCGGTCGATTCGGGCGACGGCTACGTTCCCACCATCAATCAACAGGTCAATACCCTCAATCGCGGTCACGAGACCAAAATCAACACATCAGCCAGCTGGACGCACTTTATCAAGGACGGTTCCCTCACACTTGCGAGCGGGCTGAGCTATAACGACCGAAAGAGCAAGCAATGGATAGACCGCACAATCACCGACTATCTGGGCAACAATTCATCGGCTCTCAGCCAATATGCCATTGAGCCTTCATCAACGTTCAGCATCAACGGCAGCATGCTCTACCAGCAATGGCTGACCAAGCAAATGATGCTCAATATGAGCTATCGATTAGACCATATCAACTATAGGATTGACAGGGATTTCACAACCGACGGCGTGGCCGATGCCGCAAACACGTTCAATAACCGCTACCACAGCACGGGCCACACCGTCACCGCAGGCTCCACGTTCAATCTGGGCCCTGTGCAACTGCGGCCCAGCGCAGCCCTGAATTGGAACCGCGAGCATCAGGACTATCGTCGGGCGATGCTTGACACCACTGCCGTGAGGAACCGCTTCAAGATCGAGCCATCGTTCAAGGTCTCGTGGAAGGTGAACAGCGGCATGAACATTGAACTGAATTACAGTTACAAGACCAATCGTCCCGAACTGCTCCAGACCATCGGCTACCGTGACCTGAGTGACCCGCTGTTCATCACCGAGGGCAATCCCGGCCTGAAGGACGGCCACACCAACCAATTCATGATGAGCTACAAAGCCGTGATACCCAGCCGCCAGCTGTCCATCGGCTTCATTGCCAAGTACAGCACTACCGACCACAGCAACGTCATGGCGCTGAGCTATGACCCCATGACCAACGTCTATACTAGCCGCCCTGAATCGGTCACTGGCAGCCGCACGTGGGAAGTGAACCTCAACTATGACCATGGCTTGGGCAACTACTTCCGCCTGCAGAACGACCTCAAGATGATGGGCGGGCGTTACTACGGTTACCTGACCATGCTGCCCACCCACAGTGAGCGCATCCTCAACCGCCAGACGAGCGTCCACCCCAAGGACAAACTGACCGTGTCATTTGACCACAACTGGATCAAGGCCTCGGTCTTTGCCGAACTCAATGCCGACCGGTTGCGTTTCTCGCAGTCGCCAGTCCAGAACACCACCCTGTGGAACAACAACTATGGCATGGAGCTCGAGGCCAACTACCGCAACTTCGTGTTTGAGACCTCGCTCACCCAGGCCATGCGCCGCGGCTATGCCTCCAGCGGCATGAACCGCAACCGCCTGTTGTGGGACGCCTCCATCACGTGGAAAATCCTGAAGAACAAGGGCAACATCGAGCTCTTTGTCGATGACATCCTTAACCAGGATGACTATCGCTGGAGCAGCCAGACGGCCTACCAACAGACCAGCGAGTGGCAAGACACTTTGCACCACTACATCGGCATCTCGTTCACCTACCACCTCGACGCCAAGAAGAAAGATAACTAAGCAAATTATGAATAAGACAAAACTGTACAGGAAATTTATTTTCATGCTGTCAATGCTGTTAGTAGCAACATTTGTGGTGGCACAGACGGGCAGGGATTATTGGTTAGCTGCTGACAAAGCTTTGGCGGCTGGTGATACTGACAGCACATTCTACTATTTCAATCTGTTCAGAGAGAAATTCGGCAGGCAATATGCATTTGCTTACACAACTTTCTTAACAGAAGAAGACTACAGAACACTTCACAACGATGCAAGATGGACGGACTTTATGGACTCGATGTGTACCTACAAGCATGAGGCAGAGGACAAGAGGGAAATTACTTATCCGAGGAAAACGGTCGTGGAGGATACCAATGCCCCAATCGTCAAGCGATACGACATTCTGCTTGACATTGACGTGGAGAAAAAGACGCTCGCCGTGACAGCGACGGCACAAATTGATTTCAAAGGCAGGGAGAGCATTGATTTCACGCTCTGGAAATATTCAACCATCAATCACGTCACCTGCAAGAAGGAACTGACATACTCATTTGACACAAAGGCAAAATCGTCTAACACCTACATTCGCCAGGGAGCGCCGCTTCGCCTTACCGCGCCAAAGAAGAAGGGTATTTGCAGTATCACATTTGACTATACCTGTAATCTCGACAGCCTAGACACTTGGATGAGTTCGATGGAAAAGGACTGGGTGCAATTGGGCTATTACATGGCATGGTTCCCCATTAACAGCAATAGCCGTGACTTCACGGCAAGCGTCTCCGTTTCCATCAACAAAGGCTACAAGGTCAGCGGTTCAGGCATTGTGGAGCGTAAGGGTGATAAGTGGGAAATGTCGCAGCCGTGGGAGAGTTTCGACCTCCAGATTGTGGCCTCACCAAAACTTAAATCTAAGAAGATGACCAGTGATGGGCGTACATTCGAAGTAGTCTATACCGACTTTGCCGATGCAGATGCCGACTCTGCGCTGGTCGCATGCAGTGAGGCTCTGCAATTCTATACCCGCTTGTTCAAAACCAATCCCAGCAATGATTATATGAAATTCCTTGTTGTGCCACGTCGTGGTGGTGGCATCAGCCGCAAAAATTTCATTGCCTTCGCGACGAAACGCTTCAATGAGCACTTCAAAACCGCTATTGGCCATGAAATGGGTCATTTCTGGTGGAACAAAGCACCGACGTTTAGTTGGGAAGATTGGCTCAACGAAGGTTTTGCTGAGTTTAGCATGCTGTGGTATGTCAAGTGCCATTTCGACAAGCATGTTTTCGACTGTTATCTGGAAGCCTGCCGCGAAAATGCCCGCCATGCTTGTCCCATCTACGAGGTTGACCGTGACGCTCCTGAAGCATATGATGCCTTGTACAATAAAGGTGCCTTGCTTCTGTATGATTTAGAGCAGGACGTCGGCGAAACGCGTTTCTTTGAGTTCATGCAGGAAGTAGCTGAATGTGAAATATCCTCTACTGCCACCCTTTTGCAGTATGCAGAAATAATATTTGGGAAAGAAACACGCGAATGGATTGAGAACAGGATTAAGTCATGAGCAAAACAATTATTAATGTTGCTAAAACCAAAATCATGGGCAATCAGTTATTGCCCGTTAGCAGGCAAAAATCAAAGCAATAGAATTAAGCTATTGATCAATCTGTTTAACTACAATAAACCTGCTTTTTGCGGTTATCGTCGCGGTCTAATAGTTCTTCTCGCGATGATAGCCGCACTTTTTGACCAATCAACCACATCGACTTACCGAGATGCTCGCCAAAAGCAGCTATATTAACCATGTGATTTCTATTTCAAGTGAGACTTCTATTGAACAAAAAGATTTATCTTTGCGATATGGAAGATAACAAGAGCATCACTGGATCACAAAATCGTCAAATATTGCCCGTTCAGTTCGTTGACGATATCAAGCAGATAGTGGAGTACGGTCTGCGTGAAGCGTACGACGGTGCTAATTCCATTCTAGTAAAATCTTACTGGAACGTGGGTAGACGTATTGTTGAAGAAGAACAAAGTGGAAAGGAACGTGCCGAGTATGGCATTCACCTTATTGATTTGCTATCACATGAATTGTCATTGATCTATCCTAAGGGTTATTCCCCAAGAAACTTGCGTGACTATCGTCTTTTTTATCTGAGTTTCAAAGATTTAGAGATTTGGCACTCGCGAGTGCCAAATCTCACGTGGACCCACTACCGTACTCTGCTTTCAGTGACCAGCGATGATGCGAGATACTGGTATGTCCATGAAGCATCACAACAATCGTGGAGTGTCCGTACACTGGCTCGCAATGTAGGGTCACAATACTACTATCGCCTCTTGCAATCTCCAAAGAAAGAGGAAGTTGTAGCAGAAATGTTGCAATTGACAGAACCGCTCAAAGACGAACCGAAAAGTTTCCTTAAAGACCCGGTTGTTACGGAGTTTTTGCAGTTACCGTCTAATGCGGCATTTACTGAATCTGATCTTGAACAAGCCATTATCAAACATTTAAAAGCGTTCTTGCTTGAAATGGGGCGTGGCTTCGCTTTCATGGCTGAGCAATATCATATCAGCACCGACGCCGGCGACTTCTTTGTTGACCTGGTGTTCTATAATGTAGTGCTGAAATGCTATGTCCTCATTGATTTGAAAACCAAGAAAGTCACACACCAGGACGTCGGGCAGATGGACATGTATGTGCGTATGTTTGACGACTTGAAACGTACCGACGGTGATAATCCAACAATCGGTCTGTTACTTTGTTCTGAAACCAGTAAAGATATTGGGCAATATTCTGTTCTTCATGACAGCAAACAACTGTTTGCAAGCAAATATCTTACTTATCTGCCCAAGAAGGAGGAACTTGACCGAGAGATTGAACGTCAGAAAGAAATTTTCTATTTGCAGCATAGTAAAGATAGAGAGAATGATTAGACTATTAAAATAATCAAAAATGAAGATGAAACAGATGAAGCAATGGTTGATGGTTGCCGCCGTGGTTGCACTGTGCGGCACGATGACGGGCTGCAAGGGCAATGCCCAGCGCCCAGTGAACGGTATGTTTGAAGGTCCCATCGGTAAAGGCACGCCCCCCGAGGCCGTGCTGGACGCCACCAAGAAGATGGCTGTTACTGACGAGCGCCTGGAAACGGTGATGGAAGACAAGGCTAGCGGCGTGGCGGTGTATAGCCTGCTGAACTGCTCGGACGAGGTGTCCAGCGAAGGTTACGGCATGCTCATTGCCAAGGGCGATGTGCCCACCGCTATGCCCCAGATCAGGCACGGCCGCATGCCGCGGGCACGCTATGACGCCGCCACGGGCGACCTATGGATCATCGGCAGCGATGTCGATGGCACGGGCATCAATGTCGAGCGTCCCTACCTGCTGCGCTTTGATGGCGACAGCCATGCCGCTATCGTCAGCGAGGTTGACCCCTACGAAATCCAGCAGGCAATGTCTAAGGCACTTACCTACACCATCGAGGGCCAGGATATCACGTTCTATGCCGAGGGCAAGGAACTGGCCAAGGCGACCAACAAGATGGAAGACATGGGCGGCTTTATGGACGATGCCATCTACATCGGCGAACAAATCGCTTACAGCATCGATGGCCCGCTGACAGTCCATGTCACCCCTGGCGTGAACTTTGTGGTAGGCAAGGTGCTGCACTACGAGGATATGCCCACCATCAGCGCCACCGTCACCATCAACGATAACGGCAGCGTTACCCTGAGCGATTTCAAGGCCGAGCCCTAAAGCTACAACGGTTTCTTTCAGAACAACTGAATTAGCTGAAGGTTCTGGGGCATACGCATCCTTGAATTAAGCAACTGAATTAGCTGAATAAACTGAGGCATCCGCGTTCATGAGCGCGGATGCCTTCAGATTTATCAGACTTATCAGTTGTTCTGAAATTTCGGGAGCGGTTATTGTCCCATGGCGACCTTCTCGGGGTTGAGCTCGCCGATGGGCATTTCGCCAGCCGAGGCCGCACTGCGGCGCATGATGTCCTCCATGCTGTCGATGACATTGACAATGAAGTCACCCACCTTCTCGGCCTCGCAAACGATGTCCATGTAGAAGATGCCCGCCTTGTAGGGGTACTTCTTCTGGTTGACGTTCTCGATATTCTCGGTGCGGCAGGCATTGCGGAAGTTGTTGATCTCGCGCTCCTTGTTGTAGCTGCGCATCAGATCCTCGGCCGTGACGTTGTCGATGTCGGTCAATACGGCATACATGTTGGTCATGGCCTCGCTGACGAGCCTCAACATCTCGTCAATGTTCTTGTAGTTGTACTCGTTGAAGTGGGCGTCGGCCTCCTCCTTGCGCACGAGGGCCTTGGCGATGTTGTTGCAGCTGTCGCCGATGCTCTCCAGCTCGCTGATGATGCTCAGCAGGCTGGCCACGCGTGCCTTGGCCAGGCTACTGAGGCGTCCGTCGAGCACCTTGTTCAGGTAGCTGCCGATCTCAAACTCCATGCGGTCGGTAATGTCCTCATACTTCTGTATGCGTGAGAGGATTTTGTTGAATTCGGGAGTGCCGGTCTTGGTGTGGACGAGTTCCTTGACCATGCCCAGCATGCGCTCTACACGCCCGGCAAACACGACGATCTCGCGCTGTGCCTGGGTGATGTTCAACTCGCTGGCGCTCATGAGACCACCCTGGATGTACTTGAGCTGGAATTCCTCGTCCTCCTTCTTCTTGCTCCTGATGAGCACATTGAGCAACTTGACATACAGCTTGGTGAACCAGATCATGATGAGCAGGTTGCACGTCTTGAAGATGGTGTGGAACATGGTCATGCCGATGGACATGGCCACCTGTTCCTGCATGAGCGCATTGCCATCGACGCTGGCCCCACCCTTCACACTGTTGTACAATGCCAAGGGGTCACCCAAGTTGAAGAGGTCTCTCACCACCCAGGTCACCATCGAGACAAACGGCTCGAAAACAATCAGTACCCACACGGCGCCGAACAGGTTGAACAGGGCATGTCCCAGCGCGGCCTTCTTGGCCTCGGCATTACCGCCCAGCGAAGCGAGCACCGGCGTGATGCTGGTACCGATGCTGGCACCCAGCACCATCGCACAGGCGATGTCAAACGAGATCCAGCCCTTGGCAGCCATAATCAGCACGATGGCAAACGTGGCGGCACTCGACTGGATGACCATCGTGACAATCCAGCCCACGAGGGTGAAGAACAGGATGGACAGGAAGCCCATCGACGTGTATTGCTGTAACGAGGCAAACACCTCGGGCGACTTCGACAAGTCAGGCACATTGGCACTGATGGCATCCAATCCCATGAACAGGAATGCAAAACCAATGAGCAACTCACCCACATTCTTATAATTATTGCGCTTGACAAACAGCATGGGCACTGCAAACGCCAACAATGGCAACAGGAATGCCGACATCTTGACCTTGAAGCCAAAGATGGCGATGATCCACTCGGTAAACGTCGTGCCCAACGCGGCGCCAAAGCTCACGGCCAACGACTGTTCCAAGGGCATCAAGCCGGCATTGACAAAACTCACGACCATCGATACCGAGGCCGAGGAACTCTGAATCAGTGCTGTAATGACAATACCCGTGACGATTGCAAGAAAACGGTTCTTGGTCATCCATGCCAGGATAGAACGCAGGCGGCTGCCAGCAGTCTTCTGGAGGCCTTCACTCATGATCTTCATACCATAGAGGAACAGGCACACCGAGCCTAACAGGGAAAGCAGGTCAACTAAGGAGTAATCCATCTAGTTTCAATATTTTAAGTAATGATGAATAATCGATTGCGGTTACAAAATTATAACAAATCCTGCACATATCCCATGATAGCCATCTGTTTTTTCCTAAATTGTAACATATCTGCAACTTTACAGCGACTCCTCATCGACCCTTTCTCATGTTTTCCACTATCTTTGCCGTGTACACATCCATGCACAGAAAAAACAGAAAATATGGAAAGAAACGATAAAAATGACTACTTTTGCACTTGAATTATTGTTTAACTGCTTAACTATTATTTATTATGAAGAAATTTTACGCATTTGCGCTCATGGCAGCCATCGCTGCCGGAGCAATGGCCGATGAGTTTGTCACCGACGGCACCGGCACTGTTTACACCTTTAACAGCCTGAGCCAGATCGAGGGCACCGGCGTGACCCTTCAGAACGACGGCTCCTACCTGGTGAGCGACAACTTCACCATCGCCGAGGGCGATGCCCTGCAGCTGCTCAACAACGACGTCATCAAGATGGGCAACAACGTGACCGTGACCATCAACGGCAACGCCGACTTTGCACCTGCCGACACCGCCTTGATTACCCGCGACAGCGAGGAATCGGTACCCCGCGGTTTCTGGATGCTGGGCGAGAACGGCAACGCCACGCTCAAGCACGTGCGCTTTGAGTATGTGGGAGTGGTCTTTGGCGGCCTGAACAGCAGCCTGCACGCCGACGGTTGCACCTTCACCCTGTACAACGGCAAGCTGTCGAGCTCGGGCACCATCTCATTTAACGCCTCCTGTGACGGTAACATCATCGAGAACTGCCAGTTTATCGAGAACACCCTCAACGCCATCGGCAACGGCGCCACCAACCCCGTGGGCGTCATCATCCGCAACAACCTGCTGTGGCACAACGTCACCGCCAACCGCAACAAGCCCCAGATCAACCTCACCTGCGCTGGCGACTATGACGTTCACATCACGGGCAACCAGGTCATCGGCGGCCAGTTCACCATGTCGGGCGGCATCGGCGTGAGCAACATGATGGGCATGGCCCACACCGGCAAGGTCTATATCGAGGACAACTACATTGCCGACAACCGCTATGG
This sequence comes from uncultured Prevotellaceae bacterium, assembly GCA_900319525.1. GTDB lineage: Bacteria > Bacteroidota > Bacteroidia > Bacteroidales > Muribaculaceae > Sodaliphilus. Next base: position 83,401 of record ONOU01000008.1, read on the forward strand.
CATCACCACCATCGGCTCGATTGACGCCATCATCAAGAACAACGAGATGATCGACAACCGCTACGAGACCGATGCCAACAACGGCGGCAGCTGCGTCAGCATCTATGACAGCAGCAGTAGCAGCAACATCTACATGGAGGGTAACTGGATGGAAGGCGGCCTGTGGGGCATCACCGTGCCCACTGGTGCTCCCAACATCAACCTGGGCAAGGTCGAGGACCCCGAGGCCGAGGACTACAACCCCGGCAACAACACCTTTGTCAACAATGGCAACGGCGGCGTGCTCTATGACCTGTTCAACAACGGCACGGCCACCATCTGGGCACAGGGCAACACCTGGAACGTGAGCGTCCAGGACGAGGAGAGCATCGAGGAGGTCATCTATCACCAGGTCGATGATCCCAGCAAGGGTCTGGTCATCTTCATGCCCGCCAAGAGCCCGGACACCGGCGTCGAGGAGGTTGAGGCTGCCCAGCACAACGACGGCCTGTACTACAACCTGATGGGCCAGTCCAGCGAGGCACCCACCGCTCCCGGCATCTACATCCACAACGGTAAGAAGATCCTCGTGAAGTAATTCAACAAGTAACACAACGACATGGAGAGAGACGCAAATTCTTGCGTCTCTACTCATAACACAAATGGGCCGGGGTTGAAGTCCCGGCCCACTTGTTGTTTAGGGTGATAGGTTATTGATTACCTGACGCTTACCTTGAAGGCTTGCTTGCCGACGGTCACCACATAGATTCCGGGAGCCATGGGCAGGGTGTTGCTGCCACCAGCGATGAAGGCACCAGCCTGACGGCCGTCGATGGTGAAGACGCGTACCTGCTGACCCTCAAAGCCCTGGACGCTGATGCCGCCCTTGACGGCAACTACCTGCTGCGGCACTGCCAGCTCGCTGACGCTGCTGGGCTTGTCCACACTGGTAATCTTGATGTTGTCGATCCAGATGCGCTCACTCATCATGCTCATGTTGCCACGGAAGCAGATCTTGACGAAGTTGCCCAGCTCGGCGCCCGTGAGCGGCAGCTCGACGAGTACCCACTCGCCGTCACCCTGGGTAACATCGATGGAGGTGAGTTCCTCGTAGGGGTTGTCATCGATGCTCTGCGATACCACCAGCGTGGGAAGTACGGCCGACGATGAGGGATAACCCATGTAAACATAGAACGACAGCGTGTACTGCTGGTCGGGATCGACCTTCACCTTGGGCGTTATCAGGTCGCTCCAGTGATAGCTGCTGTAGTAGTTACCATTGTAGCACATGGCAAAGCCATTATCGCCATCCTGAGCAGTCTGCTCTTCGTCATCGTTCAAGATATACCAGATGGTGCCATAGTTAGCCACATCGGCATCTACTACCCAACCAGTAGTGGACAGACGGGCCTCGGCAAACGACTCCTCGAAGGGGATATCCTTGAGCTGGCCCAGGACGATATCGTCGATAACAGCCTGACCAACGCCAGCACTGGTTGACGGGATGACAGCATAGTAGTGCATCTGCATCTCGGGGGTGGGCTCACGGTCAACAGTGTAGGTGGTCTCGGTGGTAGTACCGATGATGACCATCTGCTCCTCGGGGGTAGCGCCATCGGGGAAATACTCGACGATGGTGTAAGTGAGCGAACCGTCAAGCACGCCGCCGTTGACAGCAGCAGCGGGTGCATCCCAGGTGAGGACAGCCTTCTGGTTATCCTCGTTACCGCGGATCCAGTAGTTCTCGACGGCCATGGGCACGTCAACGCCTGCAAAGACGGTGGCCTCGCTCACCTTGCCGCGGCCATGCTCGTTCTCGGCCACGATGATGTAGGAGTTGCTGCCGTGCAGGGGCTGCTCGTCAACCCACTCCAGAGCCTGGCCAGGCTCCACGTTCTCAAACGTCATCAAGGGGATGGCCGAGCCGCTGCGGTAGATATAGACCGTCATGGTACCCTCCAGCGGGCGCTGGGCATAGTCAACACTAGGAGCATTGAAGGCAAAGTTGACCTTCAACAGACCCGTCGGGTCGTGATCAACAACGAGGTTCTCGACACTGTAGGGGGCAAATGCCGAGCCCACGAGCGTGATCGAGATGTCGTCGATGCTGGGCGAGATGTAGCTGCTGGCCACATCGGCCACCATGAGGATCGAGGGATAGTACTTGCCGGTTTCGCTGGCAATCACTTCTTTCTCGATGAGCACCTTCTCGCCATAGTTGGTGAAGGGTAGCTGATCGGGATAAATGGCCTGGGCCGTGGAATCGGGAGCCATGCCGATGCCAGCATAGCCCGGGCATACCTGGTTATAGGAGCTGTAGGTCCAGTTGAAGGCGTAAGTGTAAACCATGTCCTTCTCGAGCTTGATGGCGGGCATGTAGAGCCAGATCTTCTCGACGGGATGCTGCACAAAGTAGCCATAGCCACCCAGGGCCAGGTTCTGGTTGTAGTTGCTCCAAATCCAGCGGTACTCGTTGCCGCTGTAGATCGACGAGTCGTTGATGGTGATGAAGTCGCGGGTGTCGGCCTCGGTGTCAAACGAGTTGCTGTAGGGAGCGGTATAGACGCCGATAAAGGCCTCGGCGCTCACGCGCTTGCCCTCGCCAGCCTCGTTGGAGATCGAGACGGTGTAGGTGTGCACGGCCACACCCTCAACAGTGTTGTCGGTCCAGGAGGCATTGCTGCCAGCCTCGACGGGGAACTGGGTAACAGGCTCCTCACTGCCGTCACGATAGACGTTGGCAGTCAAGTCACCAGTCAGCTCGGCACCATCCATCTGCTGGGTGGGCACGGTAAAGGTAACGTCGGCGATCATCTCGCCAGCCTCATCGGGGGTGATGGCCAGGTTGGTGACCTCGGCGGGGGCATTGGTCTTGCCCAGCGGGTTCACAGCCATCGAGTAAACAAACAGACCCGAGGCATTGTCCTCCTTGAGGGTATAGGCACGCACGGCGAAATAGTAGGTGCCGGCCTCCTCAACCAGGAAGTCAACCTCCCACGGGGTGGTGGTGCCACCCACATCATAACTATCATTGCTTTCCAGCACCTTGAAGGTGGAGATATCGGTGGGATCGGTACCCATGAGCAGGCTCACACGCTCCTTATAGTTGGCAAAGGTGTTGCGCATGTTCACGATCAGGGCATAGGAGATACCTTTCTCGATGTTGATGCCCGGCGAGATCAGGTAGTCGTCGGCAGCATCCTGGTCCTCGCCCATGTTGTAGGGGCCAGTGTAGATGCCCCAGCAGCTATTATAGTCGTTGAAGCTCCAGGTATATTCCGAGCCCCAGTTGCTGGCATCGTTGTTGGCATTGATCACGGTCCACAAGTCGCGTTGCGTCACGTCGCTGAAGTCATCAAAGTAGGGAGGCATGAAGGCCGATCCGGTCAACACAGCGTTGGACTGTGCATCATCACCGCGCTTGCCGTCGCCGTTGTAGGGGGTGACGATGTAGTAGTAGCGCTCCATCTTGGTGGGCAAGGTCTCGCTGAACTCACACTCAGAGATACCCTCGGCAACCAATACGTTGCCAGGCATGCGCACGACGTTATAGGTCACACCGTCCAGGTAGCCGCCGTTCACACCAGCTGCGGGAGCGTCCCACGTCAAGTGGCTCACACCGTTCTCGACGGTGAAGTTCACATTGGTCACGGGCAGCGGAGTGTCATAGCCAGCATACACGTAGGCGCAGTTCACGGGCGAATAGCCTGCCTCGTTCTCGAACAGCACATACACGTAGTGGTTGTCGTTGGTCACCTCCTGAGTGAACGACTGCTGGCTGCCAGGAGCCACGCTCACATAGTTGGCCAGTTCCTCGCCATCGAGCCACACGCTCATGTGAATGTTACCGCTCAAGGCGGTGCCGTTGTAGGTCGTCGTGGGAACGGTAAAGGAGATCACGCCATCGGTCGATGCGCCGTCAAAGGTGAAGGCCAGGTCGGTGGTGGCGGCAGGCGCCAGGTCGGGAGCCTGATTGTCCAGGAAGAACACCGTGGGGGCCTGCTCGTTGTTGTTCAGCTCCTCGATGAGCGACATGCTGCCGTCATAGGGGTTGATGGCATAGATGCCCGAGCCCTGCTGGGTAACGGCCATCCACACGAAGCAACCGCTGTGAGGCTCATAGCCCATACCCTGAACATACATGGTGGGAGCGGCATCCAGGGTGAACAACTGACGAGCCATCGCATCGGTCTTGTCGAGCGTATAGAACTCGCCGTCGCTGCCCACACAATACATCTCGCCATTGGGAGTGAAGCCCAGGGTCAACGGCTGGAACTGGTTGGGCCAGGGAGCCACCGTCTCAAACAGGCGGGTCTCGGGGTTCCACTTGGCCAGATTCAGGCCGCTCAGTTCACTGTTGTACTGGATGGAGTAGATCACGTCGCTGGTCACGTCATAGGCCATGACCGAGGGTATGTAACTGTAATCCACCTGTTCATAAATCTGTGACCACAGCTCAGTGAATCCGTTACGGCTAAGGCCGTTATACTCAACACCATTCAATGAGCCAAAGATCTCCATGGGGCGGGCGCCCACGAGCTGGTCACGGCCCATAGCGCTAGCCATGAAGTTGTAGCGCAGGTCGGTAGCATGGGCCTGGAAGCCCTCGGTACCGATAGTGTGGGAATAGATACCATAGGGCACACTGCCGATGCCGTAACCTGCCCACTCGTTGGAGTTGGTCAGGTTGACATACATGTTCAACCCCATGAATTGGTCGGCACTGGGCGCCTGCTTGCGTGTAGGAGCCTGCTGGACCGAGAGCATCTTGGCTCTCTTCTGGGCTTTCACGACCTCCTTGACAGCCTTGGGTGCCGCCGAGTAGGTCGTGGTCTGCTCGCCGGCCGATGCCATCAAGGCCACCAGCGCGAGCAATGCGAGTAAGGTTCTTGGTCTTCTCATGTGATCCAAATAGTTTAATGTTGATATTGCTGCCGTCCACGATTCCGGGGGGAACAGTGTCGCGGCAAAGTAATTACACATTGCAAAAATACTAATTCCACGACATTCGGCCACGACACTGCATGGAGCAAATTGTACGAATTTCGGCAATTCACACAAAAAGATGCTCGAAAACAGTAGTTTCGGGCAGCATCTTGAACAACAACAGTGGTGGATCGGGTCATTGAGGGCCCTTGCGGGCCATGTGCTGGTACTGCGACGGTGTCAGGCCTGTGATGCGCTTGAATGACGTGACAAACGTCGAGCGCGACTTGAAGCCCACACTCTCGCTGATGGCCTCGATGGTGTAGTTGCCATAGTGCTCCACGTCGCCCATGCGCTTGCAGGCTTCCTTGATGCGGTAGGAGTTGAGGAAATTATTGAAATTCTGCTGGTAGTGCTCATTGATGACCTGGGACACATACTTGTACTTGGAGCCGGCAAGCATCGCCAATCGCTCGAGTGAGAAATCGGGCGAGAAGATTTCGTCACTGTTATCCATGACCTCGAGAATGCGTGCCAGCAGTTGCCGCTTGTCGTCGTCGCTCAAGTGGCTGCTCTTGTACTTGACGGCAGCATCAGTGTCCTCGTCGGCGGCATCGGCAGCATCGGCGGTATCGGCAGCCTGACGATTGTCTTCCTCGACATGTGGCTCCTTGTCCTGCAACTGGCGGCGCATGCGGCGCTCCTCTTCCTCGGCACGCAGCATCTCCACATTCTTCTGGTAGAGCAACTCATTGGAACGCGACAGCTCGCCGTTCTTCCTGTACACGAGGTAGAGCAACACCAGCAACACCAGCAGGAAGGCCAGCGAGATGAGCATGACGATGCTCATCACCTCGCGGTGCTGCTTCACCGCGGTCATCTCCTGCTCCATGTCCTTGAGCTCGTTGCGGAATTCCATCTCGTTGACGCTGGCCAGCTGCTGGTAGTTGGTCAGCGTGTCCTTGAGCATGGTGTAGCGGTTATAATAATGCTCGCGCGCGTTGCGGTCGCCCATCTGCTGGTAATACTGCGACATGAGGCCATACACCTCCAGCTTGCAGTCCTTCATCTCCAGGTCCACAGCAATCTTCTCAGACTGCTTCAACGCCGCAATGGCGCGCGTGTAGTCGCCCTGCATGGCATGGGCCTTGGCTTTCTCGACATGGGTGAAATAGATCAGCCGCGAATATTGGGTCGTGTCGATGAGCTGCAGCTGGCGGTCGTGCACGGCAATGGCGCTGTCCAGGCGGCCATGCTCCACGTTGTCAAAGGCCTGATACAGCATCTTGTTGTACCGCCGCAGTATCCACGTCTCGTTATCCTCGGGCAGCCGCAGGTAGTTCTGCCAGATGCCTTGAATCTGGGACAGTCCGCCCAGCACACGAGCCATCGACAGGACGTCGGTACAAGCCATGTCGGTGTAACGGTCGTCGCTGGTTTTCAGCCCAGTTGACAAAGCCAGTTTGTAGTAATCAAGGGCTTTGGCAGCCAGTTCCTTGTTGTCACATTCCTCCGAGATGGTCTGGTACATGCAGCCAAATCCCAGATAGATGTTGGCGTCCTTGATGCCGCCATCGGTAGCGATCTCCTGGGCGCGGGTCAGGCAGTCAAAGCACTTAGGGTAGTCATAGAAGTCATAGAAATAGATCGACCACAGCCTCATGTTGGCGTCTTTGCAATGCCGTTTCTGGTCCAGCGACATCGACTGCTCGTAGCGGTTGGCGACGATGGTGTAGCACATCAGCGCCGTGTCCTTGCTGCCACCGTCGGCAAAATCCTTGTCGGCCATCTCCATCAGCCTGGCGATGGGCAGGTCGAGCCACTTGCTGTGTGGCCGTGACGAGGGCGATGCGATGCCCGACAGCCCCATCAACACGGCAAATGCACACAATATAACCCTGACGCTTGTGCTCATATCTCATCTACTGAGCTACAAAAATAGTAAAAAATTTCTTACCGCCGCATCAAACCGCCATGAAACAACAACGGCGGGGAATGTCCCGCCGTTGTTTACAATTGTTTAGTTAATGGTATTGGGTTTATGGAGTATCGTATTAGCCCAGTCGTTTGAGCTTCACGGTGAAGTGGCGCATCAGGGGAGCTTCCCACTCGATGGCGACACCGCGCTTGATCTCGTTACGACGGTCATATACGTTCTTCAGGGCAGCGGCAATCACGTTCATGTGGTTGTCGGTGTAAACGCGGCGGGCGATGCACAGACGCAGCAGGTCCAGACCGCCAAAGCGGTTCTCGCGGGTCACGGGGTCACGGTCGGCCAGGATGTAACCGATCTCGCAGCCACGGATGCCAGCCTCCAGATAAAGCTCACAGGTCAGGGTCTGAGCGGGGAACTCTTCCTTGGGGACATTGCACAGCACCTTGTCGGCGTCGATAAACAGGGCGTGGCCACCCACGGGACGCTGATAGGGAATGCCATACTCGTCGAGCTTCTTGGCCAGGTACTGTACCTGGTGGATGCGGGTCTCGAGCATCTCAAACTCGGTGTTCTCATCCAGACCGACAGCCAGAGCGTTCAGGTCACGGCCGTTCAGGCCACCGTAGGTGAGGAAGCCCTCGAAGGGGATGCAGAACAGCTTGGCACCCTCATACCAGTCCTCGCGGTTGGTAGCGATGAAGCCGCCCATGTTCACGAGGCCGTCCTTCTTGGCCGACATGGTCATGCCGTCAACATAGGAGTACATCTCGCGGGCAATCTCCTTGATGGTCTTGTCGGCGTATCCCTCCTCACGGGTCTTGATAAAGTAGGAGTTCTCGGCAAAGCGGGCGCTGTCCATCACTACGGGCACGTTATACTTGTGGCAGAGCTCGCAGGTATCCTTAATGTTCTGCATCGACACGGGCTGGCCACCAACGGTGTTGTTGGTCACGGTCAGTACCATGAAGGGGACGTTACCGGGGTTCTCCTTGAGCACCTTCTCCAACTTCTCGAGCGAAACGTTACCCTTGAAGGGGATCTCGAGCTGGGTGTCCTTGGCCTCGTCGATGGTGACGTCGATAGCCTTGGCGTGACGGCTCTCGATGTGACCCTTGGTGGTATCGAAGTGGGCGTTGCCGGGAACAACGTTACCTTCCTTCACCAGATAGGAGAACAGCACGTTCTCGGCAGCACGGCCCTGGTGGGTGGGGATGACATACTTGAAACCGAAGATGCGTTGAACCACGCTCTCAAACTTGTAGAATGAGCTGGCGCCGGCGTAACTCTCGTCACCGAGCATCATCTCAGACCACTGGCGGTCGCTCATCGCGCCAGTACCAGAGTCGGTCAGGCAATCGATGTAAACCTGCTCAGCCTTGAGCATGAAAACGTTGTTGTGAGCTTCCTTGAGCCACTGCTCGCGCTCGGCACGGGTGCTCTTGCGCAGGGGCTCGATCATCTTGATTTTCCAAGATTCAGCAAATGGTAATTCCATTGTGTATCAATTATTTAGGTTAAACTTTATTATCGTTTTACAGTCCAAATTGAACCCTCAAAAAAGGTAATTATATTCAATTTTTATGCAAAGTTACGGCAACTTGCCGAACTGGCAAAATCTTGGCCATTTTTTTTGCCTCATTGATTATTTTTAACAATTTGTGCTCGCTAGCGCGAGGGGTCTAGGCTTTAGGCTTTGGGTGGCATAGGCGCGCTCTTGGAATCACGCATTGGCGCTAGGACGCTAAGCTTTTAATCCTGTGAATTTTATCTTTTATTGTTAACGCAGGAACTAAGCGTTGCGTATCAGTATCAAGAAAGAAATAGATGAATGGCGACATGTAATTGTCTAATAACTGCCAGGCTACGACGTGGGGAAGCAGTAAACAAACCAGGGGACCTACAGGGCCGTTGGGCCCCTAGTGTCCCCTGGATGGTGCGGTTGCTTTTATGGCGATACTTTGTTTTCCAGTCAGGCAGCCTCACTAATACTCGCAGCGCGTACGGCTAGTATTGTTCACCGGATAGGTGGGATAGGTGGGATAGGCGGGTCGATCGGTGTCCTTGTTGAGGATGACCAGGGCACCTATCACTCCCGGGATCCATCCTGCTAGGGTGAGTATCGTCACGATCAGGAACGATCCACAGCCCTTATCCAGCACAGCCAGCGGCGGGAAAATCACCGATAATATGACTCTGAATACCGACATCGTTCAACTCCTTTCTTTTTAATAACTTGTTTTACTCTTTCTCTTGACCATCAATCTGCAAATCCCATGCCAAAACAAATCGACACCCCTGGAAGCCAGGAGTGCCGATATCATTTTCCGGTTAATCGCCGATTGTATCAGAACGGCTTGTCCTCGCTGCCCGTGAAGGACTGGAACAGCGCGTTGGCAAGGCTTGACGCACCGATGCGGAAGTACTGGTTGTTCAACCACTGGTCGCCCAGGACTTCCTTGACGATAGTGTAGTACTTGACGGCGTCCTCGGTAGTGCGTATGCCACCCGATGCCTTGAAACCGACCATGCGTCCGTGCTGGATGTAATACTCCTTGATGCACTGGCACATGACGTAAGCGGCCTCGAGCGAGGCTCCAGGATAAACCTTGCCCGTAGAGGTCTTGATGAAGTCGCAGCCCGAGTACATCGACAGGATGCTGGCGCGGCGGATGGCCTCGGCGCTCTTCAACAGGCCCGTCTCGAGGATGACCTTCAAGGGACGCTCGCCCACAACCTGCTTGATCTCGGTGATCTCGTCACACAGTTCCTCATAGGCCTCATCCCTGAAGTAACCCACGTTAAGAACGATATCCACCTCATCGGCACCGTCGGCGATGGCCAGAGCGGTCTCGGCGATCTTGGTCTCGATATGGGCCTGGCTGGCGGGAAAGCTGGCGCTGCACACGGCCACATCCACACCGCTCACCTCGAGTGTGCCGCGCACGACCTGTGCAAAGTTGCTGTACACGCAGATGGCAGCCACATTCTTGTATTGAGGGTAATTGTTGTCAAAGTCGTTCACCTTCTGGACAAACCTGGCCACGCTGGACTCACTGTCATCGGTGGCAAGAGTGGTCAAGTCCACACAGTTAAGCAGAAATTGCTGCACCTCGGGGGTGTTGTTCTCGGCAGCATGCTTGTCGATGATTTCCTGGACAGCGGCAGTGATGGCGGCATCGTCGGTGATGACATTACTCTTGCTGATGGCGGTCATGTACTTGTCCATGGGTTTGTGGTCATGCTCGTGATCGTGATGTTCGCAACCACAGTTGCAGTGTTCATGTTCGTGATTACTCATAATTGTCAGTTATTAATCAGTTAATGTTTTAGTTTCTCATTATCCAAGTGACGATGGCTGTCACGGGCTGTCTTCTTGGCGAAGTTGCGTTCCAGTGCGGCATCCAGGTCGATGCCAGTCTGGTTGGCCAGACACATCACCACCCATAGCACGTCGGCCAACTCATCGGCCAGGTCCAGGTCATCGCCCGGCTTGCTCGACTGGTCACCATAGCGGCGCGCGATGACGCGTGCCACCTCGCCCACTTCCTCGGTGAGCACGGCCATGTTGGTCAACTCGCTGAAGTAGCGCACCCCATATTGCCTGATCCAAGCGTCAACACGCTCCTGAGCTTCTTGTATCGTCATAGTGATGGCAAAGGTAATACTTTTCTGCTGAATAATCAATAACTGACGGTCAATCATGATACCCCCACTCACGCTATTGCTACTCATGCAGATTGGAAAATAATACATAATTGCACTTTTTTACATCAATTATTAACACACAAACTACATACCGATGGTGAATTGATTTTTCCTGCAAACATGCGCCTTGCGGCCATTAAGACCTCTGATTTTTCATTTACTTTACCGAAAATAATAAGAAAACTATTTTGTCATGTCACTTATTTGTAATATACCTCAAATCCGCAACCTATAGGGTTTAGTGGGATTTTGCTTGCAAAGCGACAAAATTCATTTTATTGTACATATTTCTTGCACAACAGAAAT
>ONOU01000006.1 GCA_900319525.1 uncultured Prevotellaceae bacterium
GCACCGTAAAATTACATAATTTTACGGATATGACAAAGCCTCCGCTTGGGAAAGTAGAGGCTTTTTTCATTTTTGAGGTATGTTTTGCAACAGCCTCTGTGGGGTTCACGGCTGTCTGGCGATTGCCCGTGCCAGGGCATTCATGTCGTGGCATCGCTCTTGGGTTAATGGCAGGTAGTCGTTGTGATGCTCATTCTTGGAAATGAGCAATAACTTGCCTGCGGCACAGGCATCAAACAGTTTGCCACCAGGCTTGGCCATCTCTGAGAAGCCGTTGTCACTGATGAGGATGACGGGGACTCCCGCCTCGAGTGCCCTGTTTATAATGGCTTTCTCGCCTCGACTGACGGCAGGGGAGACAAGCACGGCACCTTGGGCAAGTAGCTTATCCCCCTCGAGCGCGATTTCCTCGTCGTTTAGGCGGCGTGAACAGTAAACCTGCAGTATTGATGGGTGTTGCAGGAGTTGATGGTTGCCCATCGCGGCCACAGTAGTACCTGCAATCGTGAGATGATGAGAGACAGTGAAGAAATCGTGATGCTGCCGTTTGACCCATAGGCGCCTTGGGTTATCGCTAAGGTATGCTTTCCAGCGGTCAAGTTGACCTTTGCCCCGAAGGATGCCGTCAGTATAGCCCGTTTCCCATAACGGCACGGGATGTCCCATCTCCCTGGCTGCCCTGTTGCAACCAGCCTTGAAACCATTGATGACCTTACCCAGATGAACAGGCAATGAATCTGTGACAAACAGGATGCCGTGCAGGTGGTCGGGCATGACGGTCAATGCCAGTACCTTGATTTGCGGGTAGTAGCGGGGAATACCCAGCCACTCGGCCTCCACGCGCTTGCCCAGGGACGATAGGCTTACCCATGGCTGTGAATGGCAGCAGTCGGGACCACACAGGGCTCCCAATCGGGGAATGCGCTTTTCCACGCACAAGGTGATCATGTAGATACCCCGGCCATGGTAGTCATGATCAACCATCCGTCGCTTCATCGACGGGGTCGCTGCCACGTTGGGATGGTTTCTTGACCATTGCTTGCGGCCCTCGTTGCGCTTGTTGTCCATTGCTTGTCGATTTAAAAGCGAGCCAGAGGCTCGCAATACTCCGACGGCTCTGTTCCGGTCGTTGAGGCTGTTCAGGCCGTTGAAGTATTGCGAGGCTCTGCCTCGCTGTGGGGTGTTTTACTTCGCTACTTTCTCGAGGCGCTTCATCATGGCGAACATGAAGAGCGCAGCAACGAGGCAGACGCCCAGGAACACGCACCAGCATGCCCACAGGGGCACCTTGCCCCACAGCAGTCCACCCACGAGCACGAGTTGGTTGCCCAGGGCGGTGGAGACAAACCATCCACCCATCATCATGCCCTTGTACTTGGGCGGAGCCACCTTGCTGACAAACGAGATGCCCATCGGTGATAGCAACAGCTCGCCAAAGGTCAGGATCAGGTAAACGCCAATCAGCAGGTTGGGTGTCACGTCGGCCACGTGCTGACCAACGAGGTTGCCGTCGGCATCAGGTGCCATCTGAGGCATGGGCAGCCCCACCGAGGCAAATGCCATCAGAGCATAGGCGATGGCGGCAACGACCATACCGTAGGCAATCTTTCTGGGGGCAGAGGGCTCTTTGCCCTTAGATGCCAACCAGCCGAAGATGGCCATTGACACGGGCGTCAATGCCACGACATAGAACGGATTGAACTGCTGGAAGATGGGAGCAGCGACATCGATGCTGCCCGTCGTGCGGGTGTACTTGTAGCACAGGATGCCCAGTGCAGCGACAATGACTGCTGCCGAGATGCCCTTACCCTTGGCCGTCTTGCTCTGGAACAGCGAGAAACCGGCATAGACGATGAAGATAATGAGCACCAGATTCCACACGTCAAAGGCCATGCTCTGCAGCCCGGTGGCCGTGTTGGCCGTGAACTCATCGGCAAAGTAGGTGAGCGATAGACCGTTCTGGTGGAATGCCATCCAGAAGAATACCACCACGGCAAACACCAGACACAGGGCGACAATGCGCTGCTTGGTCTCCTGCTTGCTCAATTCGGGGAGTTTAGCGGCCTCTTGAGCAGCCTTGGCGTCGTCCTTCTTGCCGCCCTCGGCGTGACGGAACGTGCTGCGGAAAGCATAGTAGATGGCAATCGAGATGATCAGCGAGACGCAGGCCACAGCAAACGAGAAGTGGTAGGCATCATTGGATGAGAATCCAAGTGCGGTCTCGGCATACTCCTTGATCTTGACAGCTGCCGTGGGAGCAAACAGCGCGCCGATGTTGATGGCCATGTAGAAAATCGAGAAACCGGCGTCGCGCTTGGCGGCATAGCGGGTGTCGTCATACAGGTTGCCGACCATCACTTGCAGGTTGCCCTTGAAAAGGCCAGTCCCCAAGCCGATGAGCAGTAGCGCGCCAATCATCACGATGAGTGCAAACGTGTTGCCGCCAAGTGGGACAGACAGCAGCAAGTAGCCCAGGAACATGATGATGATACCGATGGTCACCATCTTGCCAAAACCGAATTTGTCGGCCATGAAGCCGCCAATGAGCGGGAGGAAATACACGACCATGAGGAACGAGCTGTAGATTGTGCCTGCCACAGCGGGTGATAGGCCATAGTTGGCCCTGAGGAAGAGGGCGAACACCGCAATCATCGTGTAGTAGCCGAATCGCTCGCCCGTGTTGGCCAGCGCAAGAGCAAACAGGCCTTTAGGTTGTCCTTCAAACATGATATTTGTCTTTTTTTATTGAGAGAATCTAGAAAATCTAGCCATTTCTAGATCTTCCAGATTCTCTTAAATTGATAAAATATGTATTGCAATCGTTTAGATTACTGCTTCTCGCCGGTAACACGCTCCAGCCAGCTTACCATGCCCCACATCACAGCCATGGCGACGAGGCAGATGACCAGGAAGACGGCCCAGCACATCCACAGCTTGGGCATCTTGTTGAGCATCACCGGACCAATCCAGATGAACAGGTTGCCCAGTGCGGTAGCACCCAGCCACAAGCCCTGGCAGATACCCTGCAGGTGCTTGGGAGCAATCTTGGAAACGAACGACAGACCCAGCGGCGAGATGAACAACTCGGCAACGGTCAGGAAGAAGTAAGTGGCAATGAGTACCCACCACTGCGACTTCATGGCAGCCTGCTGGTCGATGCTCATGGCGCGGAAGACCTCACCATTGGGATAGTCATAAGCCATGCTCAGCACTACCAGGAACAGGTAGGCCAAACCGGTGATACCCATACCGATGACGATCTTTCTCGGAGTTGAGATGGCATGGCCGGCCTTGGCGCGGGCAGCAAAGATCCACATGATGATGGGGGTGAGGAAGATCACGAAGAACGGGTTCACGGCCTGCCAGATTTCGGGAGCGATACTGTCGGTAACGACATAGTCACGCGCGAATACCGACAGCGACTGGCCGTTCTGGTGGAATGACAGCCAGAAGAACACGCAAACGCCCAGCACTGCAAACAGGGCAGCCATGCGCTGCTTGATCTCCTTGGCCATAGCGCGACGCTCCTCGGGGGTGTAGTCGGCAGCGGCAGCGGCCTCCTTCTTGGCGGGAGTCGGGAAAATCTTCTTAAAGGCGATGAAAATTACCAGCGACAGGAACATGGCGACTACCGAGGCGATGAAGCTGTAGTGAACACCCGTGTTGAACACCTCAAGGTAGCTGTTGCAGGCGGCATTCATGTCGCCCAGGTTCAGACCACCCTGGTTCACCTTCTCCATCAGTGCGGTGAGGTTGGTCATCTGCTCGCCGGTCATGCTGGCGGCGTCATTCAGGTACTGGTGGCACAATGCGGGAAGACCTGCATCATAGACCATGCCCTTGACACCCAGCCACCACTGGCGCAGCAACGGGGCAACGAACGGTGCAATCAGACCACCGATGTTGATGAACACATAGAAAATCTGGAAGCCCGAGTCACGGCGCTCCTTGATCTCCTTGATTTCCTCGACACTCTTGCCCTGGGCAACAGCGTCGGCCTCCATGTTGTCATACATCTGACCCACGATGGCTTGTAGGTTGCCCTTGAACAAACCGTTACCGAAGGCGATCAGGAACAATGCCACGCAGGTGAACACGAGCAGCCACATGTGGTTGCCTGCCGAGTGCACGACGGGGATAGACAGCAGCACGTAGCCGATAGCCATGATCACAAGACCCCACTGGATGGTGCTCTTGTAGTTCTGGGTGCGGTCGGCAATGAAACCGCCCACGAGACCCAATACATAAATGCCTGCATAGAAGACGCTGTAGATTACACCGGCAACGCCCTCGTCAAGGCCAAACTTGGAGCACAGGAACAGCAGCAGCACGGCATTCATGATGTAGTAGCCGAAGCGCTCGCCCATGTTGCTCAACGCGGCAGGGATTAGACCCTTGGGATGGTTTTTAAACATAACTTTGTTCAGGTTTTTGGTTAATATATTAATTATTTAATGTGTTGATGTCGTTTTTAGCAGCCAGTGTGCTCACGTGCCTGGAAGGCGATGGCGTAGGCGCGGACCTGCTTAATCATCGCCAGCAGGCCGTTGCTGCGGGTGGGGGAGAGGTGCTCCCTCAGGCCGATGCGCTCGATGAAGTACAGGTCGGCGTCGAGCACCTCCTGCGGTGTCGCGCCGTCAAGCACGCGCACGAGCATCGAGATGATTCCCTTGACGATGATGGCGTCGCTGTCGGCCTGCAGGTGCATCTTGCCATCGATGCAGTCGGCCTGCAGCCACACGCGGCTCTGGCAACCGTCAATCAGGTTGTCGGCCGTCTTGTACTGCTCGTCCAGGGCGGGCATGGCATTGCCCATGTCAATGATGACACTGTAACGGTCCATCCAGTCGTCCAGACCCTCAAATTCCTCAATGATTTCGTCTTGTCGCTCGTTGATTATTGACATGAATAAATGATGATGATTTGGTTTAACCTCCAAAGATAGCGCATTTTTTTGAGATAGGATGTCATTGCCCCCATAAAAATGCGATTTTCAATAAAAAAACAGGTCCCGCCAGCACGTGGCCAGCGGGACTTGTCATGTCTTGATGTATTCTCGTGAGAGAATTAGTAGAAGTCAATCAGGCGTTTCTTCACCTTGGTAGCCTTGCTCAGGATGTTGTAGATAGTGCGCGGGTTAGCGATCACCTGAGCGCCACGGCTCTGGTTGTAGCGGTTGGCCAGCTCTTCCTTTGAGGGGTTGTAGTTGGTCTTCTCCTGCTTAACCACCTGGTAAACAAACACAGCGTTCTCACCCTTCCAGGGACCCTGCAAAGCACCTTGCTTGGCGGCGGCCATGCGGCCGATGAGACCAGGCTCGTTACCCAGCTTGGGATCACCGTTGTTGGCAAACACGATGTTGACGGTGTCAACCTTGGCACCCATGGCGGCGGCATAACCGTTCAGGTCCTTAGCCTTGCCCTGGTACTGCTTGATCAGGTCGTCACCCTTCTTGCTGTTGCGTATGCGGCTGGTGAGCATGTCCTTAATCTGCTGATAGGTGTAGGGCATGTAACCGTCGTTGTAGATGTCATCCACGGCAATGGCAACCAGCACGTCGTTATTGTCGCTGAAGATAGGCGATACTTCGTTAGCCTTGTTGTCAAAGGCCCACTTGATGGCCTTGCGGCTGTCCTTAATGGCACTCTGGCCATATATGCCCAGACCCAATTGAGCGGTGCTCGGGCTGATTATTTCCTCAACGGCGTTGTAGCCAGCCTTGGCAGCGTTGGCCTCAAAGTCCTTGGCGGTCTTGTTCTTGTTCAGGAAGTCCTGGAACTTGTCACGCAGCTGGTCGCTGGTCTTGGTGCTGGCATAGGCGTCATAGCTTACGGTAGCAACCGTGTAGAACGTCTTGGCGGCCTTCTTGCTGTCCACTCTCATCAGGGTAGCACCCTGCTCGCCACTCATGTAGCTGAAGAATTGACCGGGAGTGGCATTGGCGATCTTGGCCTTGAGCGAGTCGGGAGCGTTGTAAACGCGCTGCCACTCGTTGAGTTTGCCGTCCACCTTCTGTGCATTGGCCTTCTTGAGGTCGTCCAGGCTCTTGCCCGAGTTGAGCTGATCCATGATGCTCTTCTGGAACTTGGCGTCACCCTGGGCGACAACGTAGCTCAGCTCTACCGAGTCGAGGCTCAGCTCCTTGTTGATGAGCTTGTACATCACGTGGTGGTTGCCCATGGTGCTGTCGCGGCGGGTAGTGCCTACCTCAGCGCTGGCAAAGATGTCGCGCACCTTGGCGGGAATGTTCTTCTGCTCCATCTTGGCGGTGTCGATCTGTACGGTGCCCAGCAGGCGAACCGAATCCACGCCACGACCCTTCTGCAGGGCGATGTAGGCAGCGTCAGCAATCTTGTTGGCAGCTGCGATATCCTCGGCGCTGGGGTCGATGTTCACGGCGATGTAGTGGATCAAGCGCACGTCCTCGTCGGTCTTGAACATGGGTTTGAGCTTCTCCCACTCGGCCTTGATTTCCTCGTCGCTCACAGGATACTTGTCGTCGGGCAGCGATGCATAGTCCTTCTTGGCAAAGGTGATGACGTTGGTCATAGCCTCATCGGCCTGCATCTGGGCGAGATCCAGGTCATTGGCCTGCATACAGCCGGCAAGCAAGTTCTGCAGCTTGGCAAAACGGTATTGTTTAGTGATGTCATTCTGGAGTTTGTTCCACTGGTTGCGCAGTTCGGCCACCTGACTGTCCTGAATACCCTGCTTGCCAGGGTTCATGATGAAGTCATAGAGCTCGGCCGGGCTCTGGGCACCCACCTGCTGTGCAAACTGCATCACTGCAGGAGCGGGGTTCTTGCCGACCATCAGCTCACTGATTTCCTTGTCGCTCACGTAGATGCCCAACTTGTCATACTCCTGTTCCAGGAGCTTCTCGTTGATCATCTCGTCGAGCACCTGTTGCTGTCGCAATGCTGCGTCGACCTGCTGGTTGTTTTGCTGGTCATCAGCGGCTTCTTGCTCCACGCGGCGCTGGAAAGCCATAATGTCAATTTTCTCATTGCCGACTTTTGCGGCTGCGCTGTTGCCACCTGAACGTCCGATGGCCTCGATACCTACCTCGATAATGAAAGCGAGCAATGCGGCACCGATGACAATGGCAAGGATTTTTTTCCGTTGCCTAATTTTCTCTAATGTAGCCATTTACAATTATTTTTATTACGTTATTTCGTTCTTTTTTAGGGCTTTTTGCCAAATAAACACGCAAAGGTAGTTATTTTTTGCATTATACCAAAAAAACTCAATATTTTTCTCGATTTTTCTGTTTTTACTGGCATTAAGCGGCTTACACAATATTTTATCCAGTGGGCTGCTGTGTGGGGGACTTGTGGCGGCTGTTGATGATTTTTAGCATTATTTTAGATGATGTGTAGGCGGCGTTTGGCAATTTATTGTTAAATTTGCAGTTAATATAGGTGTGGCAGGTGTCGATCACCAGCCTGTGTGGCATTAAGAGTCAAGAAAATAACTAAATAACGCTATAATGAACAAGATCAAGAGAGTCCTATTGTCAGCGCTTGTGGCATCTCCCGTGGTGGCTATGGCACAGCCTGGCGTGATGAATACCGAGGCTGCTGGCTTTCTCGAGCGCGGCAAGCAGATGTATCAATTACACAACTATGTGGGTGCCATCGACCAGCTTGAGCACCTCAAGCAGATGCCAGCCGACGCCAGCATGCGCGAGCAGGCCGACTATTACATTGCCTTGAGCCGCTTTGAACGCGGCGATGACGGGGCACTGATGGCACTGCAACGCTTCATCAACCAGTATCCCGCATCAACGCTGGGGATGGACGCCCAGATGAGGATCGGTAATTTCTACTTCTACCGTGGCCAGTGGGAGAGCGCCTTGTTGAGCTACTCGCTCGTGCGCAACGGTTCGCTCGACCTTAACGCCGACGAGGACCTGGACTACCGTCGTGCCTACTGTAACCTGCGCCTGGGCAACTATCGCGAGGCCGAACGCCAGTACTATGAGCTGGAACGGTCGTCACGCTATGGTGGAGCCAGCGACTTCTATAAGGCTTATCTGGAGTATGCTCAGGGCAACTATGACCTTGCCGAGGAGAAGTTCCGCAACATCCCCGAGGGTACCGAACTGGGTTATCAGTCCCAGTACTATGTTACCCAGATCGAGTACAACAAGAAGCACTACAAGACCGTCATTGAGCAGGGCAAGGCCTTACTGGACCAGCATGCCAACGACTACTTTGACGCCGAGCTGAATCGCCTGGTGGGCGAGAGCTATTTCCATCAGGGCAATGACCGGGAGGCCCGCACCTACCTGCGCCGTTATCTTGACAACCCTGAGGGTGAGCCCTACCGCACTGCGGCCTACACCATGGGCGTGCTCGACTACCGCGACGCCAATTACCAGGCCGTGGTCGATAACATGCTCCACGTGACCGACGGTAGTGACGCTCTGGCACAAAGTGCTTACCTCTACATGGGCCAGGCCAAGCGACAGCTCAATGACCTCAATGGCGCAAACATGGCTTTCCAGCAGGCTGCCATGATGGACTTTGACAAGGGCGTCAAGGAGACGGCCTACTACAACTATGCCGTCGGTGTGAGCAAGGGAGCGCGCACCCCGTTTGACAAGAGCGTGGATCTGTTTGAGACCTTTATCAACGAGTATCCCAACTCGCGCTACAAGGACAACGTGGAGGGCTACCTGGTCGATGCCTACACCGGCACGACCGATTATCAGCGGGCCCTCGCCAGCATCAACAGGATCAACAAGCCCGGTGCGCGGGTGCTCAAGGCCAAGCAGACTATCCTCTACAACATGGGTGTGCAGGCCATGGCCAATAACCGCAACAAGGAAGCCGATAATTACTTCAAGCAGGCCATCAGCGTGGGTGACTATGACAAGACAGCCTTGAACGAGAGCCGCCTGTGGCTGGCCGAGGCCGAGTACCGCGAGGGCAATTACAAGGAGGCCGCCCGCTACCAGCAGGAGTATGTCAAGGCCATCAACAAGAGTGACGAGAACTACGGACTGGCTCAGTACAACCTGGGCTACAGCCTCTATGGACAGAAGAAGTATGCCGAGGCCAAGACGGCTTTCCAGAATGCGGTTGCCAGCAAGCAACTGAGTGGAGATCTCGTGGCCGATGCCTATAACCGCATTGGCGACACGCAGTACTATGCGCGCGACTTTGGCGGTGCCCAGCTGTCCTATGACCAGGCAGCCCGACTCGATAAGAACGCCAGTGGCGACTACTCGATGTACCAGAAGGGCATCATGATGGGACTCAGTCACCAGTATGCCGACGAGATCAACCAGATGGATGCTCTTATCGCCGCCTATCCCAAGAGTGACCTCGCACCGCAGGCCATGCTCGAGAAGGGTAACGCTCAGGCGCTGCTGGGCAAGAATAACGATGCCCTGGGAACCTATGCCACATTGTTAAAGAACTATCCCAAGAGCGTTGAAGCCCGCAAGGGATTGTTGCAGACCGCTTTGGTCAACAAGAGTATGGGCAAGGAGGATGACGCCATCGAGGCTTACAAGAAGGTCATCCGCCAGTACCCCACCAGCGATGAGGCTCAGGCCGCTGCCGAGGACATGAAACTCATCTATGCCGACCGCGGCCAGTTGGCCGAATACGGCAAGTTCCTCAACAGTGTCCCCAATGCCCCCAAGATTGACGTAGGGGAGGTCGAGAGGCTCACCTTTGAGGCCGCCGAGAAGGCCGCCATCGCCTCCCGACCCAGCATCGACAAGATGCAGCAGTATATCAAGGAATATCCCGCTGGAGCCTATGTGCCCAAGGCCAAGTACTACATCGCCCGTTACCACTATGCCAGGGGGAACTACAACGATGCGATGAAATCCATCGACGAGGCGCTACAGGGCGGCGGTGATGCCTCCTATGCCCAGGACGTGCTCGCCATGCGCAGTGACATTCTCGCTCGACAGGGCAAGATGGAAGAGGCATTGCAGAGCTACAAGGATCTGGCCGAGCGTGCATCCAGCGACGACAACCGCACGCTGGCACAACTGGGTGCCCTCAGGGTGGCTAAGCAGATGGGTAACTGGAATGAGGTGCGGCTCATCGCCGGCACCCTGCTCGATCGTGGCGGACTCACGGCCAACGAGGAGAAAGAAGTGACCCTCGACCGTGCGCTGGCCTTTGCACAGGTGGGCAACACGCGCGATGCCGAGGCGGCCTTCCGCAGCTTGGCTCGCGACCCCTCGAGCGAATATGGCGCTCAGGCCGCCTACGAACTGGGCCGCATGCAGTATGAGATGGGCAACCTCCAGGGTGCCGAACAGACGCTCAATGAGTTTATCGACAAGGGAACGTCACACTCCTACTGGCTTGCCAAGGGCTTTATCACCCTGGCCGATGTGTACCACAAGCAGGGTAAGGTAGCACAGGCCCGCGAGTACCTCCAGAGCCTCAAGAGCAGCTATCCCGGCAAGGAGAAGGAAATCTTTAACGAGATTGAGTCCCGTCTGAACAAGTGGAAAGGCAGCAATGCCTCGTCCACGGCCAATTCCAGCTCAGACAACGGCAAGAAAAAGAGCACCAAGAGCAAGAATTAAACCATCACACATTATATCATTATATTATGATGAAGATGAACAAGAAGATATATATTGCCATGTTGCTGGCCGCATTTGCCATCAGTGGCACCAATGCGCAGGACAACAAGCAGAACTTGAACAAGGAGATCACCCTCGAGAAGGACATTGCGCCGCTCGAGAAGAAGGCTGTCAAGAAGAACGAACTGCCCAAGGTCAAGAAGCCCGCGTCGACGGGCCCCAAGACCCAGCTGGGATATAGCGACTTGATCTCGCCCATCGATGTCCCCACCTCGATACCCACGTTGCTGCCCTACGGCTACCGCACGGCGCACAACTTCAGCGACAAGCGTGGTTACATCGACCTGGGAGCAGGAACTCAGGCCAACTTCAGGCTGGACTTCGGTTATCGTGTCATCGACCAGGAGAACGAGTCGATGGGCCTGTGGCTCAACCATAACAGCACCTGGAACGGCAAGAACGCCTCGCCGGTGATTCCGCTGGATGAGCTGCGCAATAAACAGAAGTTTAACGACAACACCGTGGGCGTGGACTATAGCCGCGCCCTGGGCAAGGGCACCCTGAAACTCGATGCCCAGTTCCATATCGACAACTACAACCTCTATGGCGGCTGGAACAGCATTGACGTCGTTGATGGGCTGAACCAGCCAGTGACTTTCACGGCTCCGTGGAACTGGGAGAAGGAAAAACAGACCTTTCTCGACTTCAACATCAATGCGGGCTGGCAAAGCCAGGTCATGCTGCGTGACAATCCCTTGAAGTACAACATCGGTCTGCAATATGGCCATGCGGCCTATGATAAGTCCTTCAACGAACTTTATAATCACGGTTCCCACGACAACTGGGGCATTCTCACGTTGGGAGGCAGCTATGACATCAACGAGCTCACGACGGCAGCCCTGACTATCAAGAGCGAGTACCTGAGACGAGGCACCAAGGCGAGAACCAGCAGTGCCGACGACAAGTTTGACGAGGCTGGCTTGATCACCCTCTCGCCCACTTACACCATCTTTGGCGATATGTACAAGCTGCAACTGGGTGTGAATGCGCACCTGAGCTTCAGTGACCGCGCCTTCTTCCGCCTCTCGCCCAATGTGCGTTTCAACCTGGCGCTGGTCGATGGCTTTGCCGTGTATGCCAACGCCCTTGGCGGCAAGGTGCTCGGCTACCGCGTGCCCACCCATTACGCCAACCACCGCTATGACATGCCCTTGCTGATGTATGGCAGCATCTACACTCCGCTGGATGCCGAATTTGGCTTCAAGGTGGGTCCCTTCCAGGGTTTCAGCGCTAAGGCATCGGTCGGCTATGCTATCGTCAAGGATCAACCGGGCATCTGCTATTATCTGACTGGTGAGGCATTACCCGTGCGCACCGGCATGATGAGCACCTACACGGTCATCGATGGCCGCGGTTACTGGCTGGGCGCTGAGCTGAATTACAAGTACCGTTCGCTCGTCGAGGCTACGGCAAGCATTAAGTTTGCCCCGCACGACGACGAGTTCTACGCTACCGACAAGCATTACAACAACTACAAGCTGGGAGTGGACCGTGCCTCGACCGTTGCCGATATTGACATCAAGGTCAACCCATGGCGTCCCCTCTCCTTGAATGTGGGTCTTGAGTATCGTGGAGGACGCATGGCCCTGTTTGATGAGCATTCTGGCTCTGGGTTGGATGGCGACTACACCTTTGTTGACATGAAGGATGTCATCAACCTGCGTGCTGGTGCCAACTACCGCCTCAACAGCACGATAAACCTGTGGTTACAGGCCCACAACCTGTTGAATCGTCGTTATGACATCCTCTACGGCATGGGTGCTCAGCGCATTGGCTTCATGGCTGGCGTGAGCCTCACCTTCTAGCGATAGCGACCCAATCAAGAAATAAGACGTGGCACGGATATTTCCGCACCACGTCTTTTCTCGTCATTGGGCCTGATTGATAATGCCGGGGATAGGGTCAGGGTAGGGTGGGCAGGGCGTCGCTGTGCTGCATGAAGGCCTCGGCAGCATTGCAGCGGCACTCCAGGCCGCGGAACTTCTCCATGGGGCCGTGCCACTCGTAGATGTCCTCCATGTGCTGGCTCACGTGGCAGTTGCATGCCTCGTGTTTGCGCTCCAGCACGCTCTCGATGTTCACCCAGTGGGTGGGATGGAACATCTGGCTCTGCGTGCCTGACATGGCCTCGAAATAGAAGAGTTTGAAACGGCGGTCCAATCGTCGCCAGGCGTCCATCACCAGAATGCCGCAGCAGGCATGGTCGCGGTGTCCGTCAAGTGGCCAGTGGGTAAGCACTACGTCGGGATTCTCGCGGTCGATGAGCTCACGCATCTCCTTGTAGCGCTCCAGGTTCACCTCGGTGTTGCCGTCCACTTGGCTCATGAAGATGTGACGTGCACCTGTCACCTTGCAGGCATTCTCGCTCTCGACCACGCGAACGGCAGCCGCCTCGCTGTGGCTCATGCCTGGGATGCCCGCCTCGCCGCGCGTGAGATAGACGCACACCACTTCGTGTCCCGCCTCGGTGAGCAGGCACATCGTGCCGCCGCAGCATGTCTCGGGATCGTCGGGATGGGCCCCGATAGCCAGCACCTTGAGGCGCTTGCGGGTGGAGTTTGCACCATTGCTGTTGTTCGCTTGGGCACTGGCGCCCACGGGCAGCCCCAGTACAGTGGCACCCATGGCTGCAGCCCCGGTCATCTTAATCATCTCTCGTCTATTCATAATTCTTATTCTCTTGTTGGATTTTGTTATATATAATGATTGTTTGATTTCTTGCTGGCGTCAGCATCCCTCCGGTTCAAGTGGCGTTCCAGGACATGACGTTGCCCTTCTCGTCAACGATGGTGTCCAGGGCGATGTACCAGAGGCGCCCCTCGATGTGGCATTGCATGCCCATGTCGCGTAGCTTGCCGATGTATTTCCTGAGTTTGCCGCAGTGGCTCCGGTTGTTGCGTTGCCCTGTTTTGTAGTCAACGACCAGCAAGGTGCCATCGGGGCGGCGCACGATGCGGTCGGGGCGCAGGTTGTCAATGCCGTCGTCGGCCTCAGCATCTGCAGTGGTGATAGTGCGTTCGTTATAAACCTTGTTGGCGGGGTCAAACCATGCCGATACGCGGCATTGCGGGTCCATGATGGGCGTGCGCACGTGGGCATTGATGCTGGCTAGACTGCACAGGCCATCGCCGTCGCTGTCAATTGAGCCGTGTTTGATGGCTTGGGCGATGATGCGGTCCACATCGTTGCGGTCGGTGATGCGGCTCAACAGGCTGTGCAGCCTGATGCCCACCCGCTTGACGGAACTCGACATGTTCTCGGTCCTGACCGATAGCTCGGCAGGCATGGCGCTTACGTTATATCGGGTGATGGGCACTTCCTGTGGCGCAGGGTTTGAATCCTTCTTGTTCTGCGACAGTTTGTAGGCCGCAATGGTTGCCGCGCTGGACGGCTCGCCATATTCAAACCATCCCTCCACATTATTACCGTCTGCTTGTGTGACAGGGCGCATCTCTCCGGTTGATGTGGCAAACTGGGTCAGTAGCGGCTTCAGGTCATTGTGGTTATTGCGGTCACGGTCGGTGCCGGCAAAGATATGCATTTCGATGCACGGGCGTGTCATGGCCACATAGGTCTTGTTCAGGTTGTCGATTGTCGCGTCGGTGACGCGCTTGTTTACAAATTCCTGCATCTGCCCTGCGATGATGCCCCTCTTGATGAGTTCGGCGGTCGCTGCGGCATCGATGCGCAATAGCGGCGGTACGTCATCGTGTGCCGGTGTGGCGTTGTCCCCCGACAGGCTGTCCATCGTCTCGACAAAGGCCTCTCGAGGCACCCAATACTTGTCTTCACGGGCATTGCCGTCAATCTGCCAGTTGGCAAACGGCATCACGACACAGTCAAATTCCAGTCCCTTGGCCTTGTGAACGGTCATCACGTTGATCGAGTCGCCGTTCTCGTCACTGCTCATGGCCAGCGTGTCCTTTTTCTCGTCCCAGTAGCGCAGGAACTCGCGCACGCTGCCCCCATTGCGCTGTGAGCAGAATTGTGCCACCGTGTCTTGGAATGCCAGCACAAAGGCCGCTTCACGGTCCACGTCACTGACGCCGCGCGTCTCCTCGCGCTTGAACTGGGTCACGATGGATTCGATGATGCTCGTCAGCGTGGTGAGTTCGCCGCTGCCAGGCAACAATGCCGCCAGCGTGCGCTCCATCTCCTGGTCACCTGCCGTCTCGTCGTCATCGCTGCCCATAGCCTCGCTGATGCTGTCCATGCTCTGGGCCAGCAGTTGCCCTGCCTGGGCCGGACTCGCGTCGGGGTAGAGGGCAAGGGCATGGATAAAGCGGCTCAGCCCGGCATAAAGGCGCTGATCGTTCATCAGTTTGCGCTTGATGCTGTCGCGCATCTTTTTCACGTTCTCGTCGGTATCATCCACGTCGGCGTCCTCGCCTGCGGCAAACTGGCACGCGTCGATAAAGCGGAGCGTGGCAATGATGCGTCTGATGATGGGCGAATTGTTCAGCTGCAGCGCTTCGCCCGAGATGACCTTGATCTGCTCGCCCTTGGTCCGCTGGTTGTATTCCAGAATGCGTTGCACCACACGCTGCCCGTCGTTGTTGGTATAGACGAGGATGCCGATTTGGCCCCACTTGTAGCGCTCATGCAGCTGCATCAGGTAGGCGGGCAGCAGTGTGAGCGTGTCGATCTTGTCACTCTCTCGCCCCTGCAGGTCGCCCTGCTCTTCCAGTAGCCGATGGATGAACGGGTCGCTTGAGAGCTGTCCGTAGTTGCCGGTATAAAGTCTCACATAGCCTGGCGGCTTGTTGCCGATGTTTCCGGGCAAGGCCTGCAGGTAATCCTTATAGGTGCCGGCGATGGTGGGCTGGTCGGCATAGCGCTGGCTGACGTATTCAAACAGCATGTTGTTGAACTCGATGATGTGGCGCGAGCTGCGGTAGTTGGTTGAGGTGGGAGCGCCAGGTGCTGGCCGGCTGGCATCTTCCTGACCATCGGTGATGTCGTTCTTGAAGTCCAGCTCCACCTTCTCGCGAAAAACCGTCGGGTCGGCATTGCGAAAACGGTAAATCGACTGCTTGGCATCGCCGATGAGCATGTTGAAGTTGCCGCTTGCCAGGCTCTCCTGCAAGAGTCCCTTGAAGTTTTCATACTGCTTGGAACTCGTGTCCTGGAATTCATCAATCATGAAATGGGCAATCGATGTCCCGACGCGCTCATACACAAATGCTGAACCGCTCTCCAGCACGGTGCCGATGAGTTCGTTGGTGTCTCCGATCAGGATCGAGTTGGTCTCGTGGCGGAAACGCTCCAGTTCCACATCAATCATGCCCAACATGCCCAGCAGGCCCAGGTTGTTCACGATGGCGTCCATGAAGGCTTGCACGCGTTGGCCGTCGAAGTGCCGGGCCACCATGCGGGTGATGTGCGTGATGACGTCGGGACCTGGTTCCATGTTCTTGCGGAACTGGGAGGCGATTTTTGTCTCGTCGGCATCCTTGAGCGTGTCGGTAAACGTGCCCTTATTGTAGAAATTGCCCAGAGCGCCCTTGAGCGAGCTGGCCATGGGCTCGAGGTAACGGATCAATTCGGCATCGCTCTGGGCGATAAAGTCCTGGCAGCTGTTGACCATGCCCACTGCCCACTTCATGAAGCGCTGGATGCGCGAGAAGTCGCTCTTGAACTCGCCGTTCTTGCCGGTCTCGCCCAGGTAGGACCTGATTTCCTCCATCTTGCCCCGCAATTCCTCACTATTGATGTTGCTGGCAAACTCGCTCAGTTCGCCACCGTCGTCCTTGAAGAATTTCCACTTCTTGCTCTTGGCGTTCTCGTTGATGAGTTGGCGCTGATATTCTTTTACCCACTTGTCCACGGCAGTGGTGACGGGAGCGCGTCCCAGCGAGAGCAGGAAATTGTGGGTGGCTGTGCGCACTGCATATTTCTCGTCGATCTGGATATCGTAGTTGAAATCGCGGTCCAGCTCGCGTGCAAAGTTGCGCAGGATGCCCTGGAAGAACGAGTCGATTGTGCTCACGTTGAAGTTGCTGTAGTCAAACAGCAGTTCGCTCATCGCCAGCCGTGCCAGTTGGCGCACTGTCGCCTCGTCAAGCCCCGTGTCGTGCATGAATCCCTCTAGGTAGTCACTCTTTACCGATGGCTGTGACAAGCGGTGCAGCTCATTGACGATGCGTTTTTTCATCTCGTCGGTCGCCTTGTTGGTGAACGTGATGGCCAGCAGCAGGCGGTGGGCGTTGAGCGGCCGCGTATCGCCAGGACGGCGACGCGGAACCAGTGATGACGAGCTGTTGCCTTCGCCTGTGGTGAACAGCAAGTGCTTGATATATTCCTTGGCCAGCGTGTAGGTTTTTCCTGACCCTGCTGATGCCTTAATGACCAACAAATTGCGCCCCATTTCTTATGCCTGTATTATTGTCTCCCAATAACCTGTATTCCGGGAAACTAAAGTTTAAAACCTAACTTTTTCAACTCCTGTGACACGCGTTCACGGCAATCGCCCTGAATCAGGATTTCGCCGCCGCGTGCGCTACCGCCCACACCCAGCGTGCGCTTGAGTTGCGAAGCTACCTCCTTGACCGCTTCGTCGTCGGCGACAAAACCGGTCACGATAGTCGCCTGCTTGCCGCCGCGTCCCTTGCGTTCCAGCACGATGTGCAGCCGTTGCGAGCCCTGTTGCTGCAAGGCGTCGCCACGGGTTGCGGTCTCCTGGCCCTCGTCGGGACCATCGCTTGTGGTAGCGGGAACGGGCATGTTGAACGCTTTGCCCAGCGCGTCTCTCCAGTCGGTCGTATTCATTTCCTCAATAAAAAATGTGATGACGTTAAACCTTATTGTCTCTTTAACATCAAAGGTACAAATTCTCTGTCAAATAAGAACACTTAAAACAAAAAAATGACCGATATGAATTAAAAATCATTGAAAAATACTTTTCAGTTCAAATAAAAGCAGTACTTTTGTCGAACTGTTTACATTTACATTATTATTAACTATTTCACTTAAATTCTCTACTAATATGGCTTATGTAATTTCTGATAGCTGCGTAGCATGTGGAACTTGCCAGTCAGTATGTCCCGCCGACGCCATCTCTGAGGGCGACATCTACAAGATCGATCCCGATACCTGCTTGGATTGCGGTACCTGCGCTGACGCTTGCCCCACTGGCGCAATTGCTCCCGGCGAGTAATCTCACTCTATCAACGAGACAACACATCTGTTGCGGCTCTTTCCCTGAATGGGAATCAGCCGCAACCTTTTTTTAAAAAAATAGCGCCCAAGCGGCTTGGTGAGGGTTTGGACTAGCGGCTTGGCGGCTTAGCGTGGGGTTAGTTTGGCTGAACAGTCACCCCGAGGGGGAATGAATGTGTGTTAAAAATAGTGGATTATTTGCCGACTTTCAGCTGTTTATATATTTTTGCATGTTGAAAAGTGCGTCTATGAAACAATTCGCCAACTTTTTGTTTTGATTTCAAGACTACTTTGAAGATTTTTTTCCAGCTGGCTGATGCAAGGAGTAATGGGTTCACCCTTGCTGACGCTTACATTAGAGTATAATGACAGTTGAACCCGCCAACTTTATTCAAGTATGAAAAGATTACTACTATTGATGGTGGCCATCGTCTTGTCCTTGCCGGTTTGGGCTAGCGAGCACACGGTGACCATTCACCGTAACGAGGGTCTGTATCAGGATGGAACGGGTGTCTATTATTGCGTTAAGGACGGCATCATGATGACATTCACCGATGGCCTTGACAACGAGAACTATCTTGTCGAGCGTCATGACAAGTACTTTGAGGTGAATTCCTACAATTACCTGATCAAGAAAATCGTGTTTCACTGTGTTGACAACACCACCGCCAGCGACCTGGACTGTTTTTACTGGGGTCCCACGACGATCTCGATTGTGCAGAATTTCTATGACAGGGATAACCCGGGCACTTATCAAGCCAACGGCTACACGGGCACGTGGACCGGTACGAGCAACCACATGCAGTTCACCACGATGGGAAAGCCCGTTCGATTCGGGTCGGTCGATATTGTCTATGACAAACTCGATGGCGACATCTTTGACCTGGTGACGAACATCAACCAGATTCAGGAAGGCAAAACCTACATCGCGGTAAGCCAGAATCACGACCAGGTGATGAAGGTCAAGATGAACGATGAATCCACGATCAAGGGTACCAGTATTGTGGAGTGGATGGGCCCCCAAGGCAATGAGATGAGCCGTGTTAAGGTAGATGGCAATGCTCTCCTGTTCCGGCTCGAGAATGTCAAGGACTCATTGAATGGAACCCGCAAGGGAGCGATCCTCAACACGTTGAATGGCTACATACGTGAGAGTACCAGCGGTTCGGGAAAAAACTTGATGCTCTCGACTTCCAAGAGTGCCTACAACAGTGGAGTCATGTACATTGGCACGGCCTACAACTGGCTGTGCTGGTTCCGTAGTGGTTCAAGCAATGGCTCCAATACCATCCGCTATGACAACAGCGCGAATGATTTCAAGATCATGTCCTATAGCGATGCCGACACGCGCGTGTGGCTCTATAAACTGGCCGAGGCTTACAACATCACGACTGAGTGTGAGCCTGAATACGGCGGCACGATCAATCTGGGCGATGGCGTTGTCAACGCTACTTCGCAGCAGGGAGAGACGGTCAACTTTACCGTTAATCCTGCCGAGGGCTACCGCGTGAGCAGTGTTACCGTGACCAATCGTCTTACCGGTGAGAGCATCCCTTATGGCTTTGATGCCACGACAGGCAATTACTCCTTTGTCATGCCTGCAGCCGACGTTATCGTCAAGGCTGTCTTTGACGTGGCGGGGCAGCCCTATATCATCACCACCGAGTGCCTGCCTAACGATGACGCGGGCTACATCAGTGTGTATGAGGGCGTGAACATCTATGACGATGCAATCCATGCCAACGAAGGCTCAACGGTGACCTTCTGGGTGGGCACGCGCAACGGATGGCTCATTCACGAGGTAAAAGTCACCGACCCCTCCACAGGCGAGGATGTGCCTTTCACGTTGATTGACGACCAAACGTCGGGCGGCCTGCGCTACCAGATGACGATGCCCGCCAGCAATGTCAAGATCCAGGCCATTTTCTATCCGTACGAGAAGTTGTACCTGCTCGGTACCGCCAATGGTGGAGACTGGGCGCCCAACGGTCCCGAGTTTAACTACGATCCTTATGAGAACGTTTATTACCTGAAGGTTTACTATAAGGGTATCCGCGGCGTCGCAGGGAGGGACGATGACACGATGGGCTACTTTAGCCTGTCGACCCTCATTCACGACAATGACTGGGACGCTATCCGTCCCTATCGTCTTGTAGCGCATCCCAGTCCACAGGAGCAATCTTCGGTGCCCATTGGCAATGGCGATACCAAGCCGCTCTACAGGGTCTCGGAAGGTGCCAACCCAAACAACGCCTTCACGATTCCCGCTGGCGTCTATTTCCTGAAGGTGCCCGTCGACAAGAGTGCCATCAGTGTGACCGAGGTACCGCTAAGCCTTGACCTCAATGAGATGCCCCAAGGCGTGAAAATCAACGAGACGGATGATGTGACCTATGTGGCCTATGGCACCCGGGTTACCGCCAGCAGTGGTCTCCAGGCCGAGGTGCAGAGCATCAATTCCAGCGAGGTGGGACAGACCTTCATGATGAGTACCGATGGCGGCACCAACTGGAGTGATGGCAATGCCGTGGCCATCACCGCTCCTGGCGTCACCACAGTGACCGGCCAGGCCTATATCGGTTACATCATCGTCGAGAACACGGGCAAGTATGCCTACACGCCATTGAGCTATATCGAGAGCAATATCGATCCCGGAACGCCTGTTGTGGTGTGCGATACCATTGTGGGCACTTGGGCTGTCGATAATGCTTATGGCACCCAGTTGTGGGCCAAGGACCTGGGTGAAAAGTCCATCGACAAGACCTACATCCAGGAGGGCGAGAACGGTCAGACGGATTATGTGAAAGACATCCTCCACTACCAGAAAAATGCCTGGGATCAGAGCAACTGGGTCGTTGTGGACTTTGCATCGGTGGGCAGTGACCCCGAGGAGCTTGTGGGTTACGCTATCGAACCGTTGAGCGTTGTCGGCCTGTATGCCGATAACACCAAGCACCGAATCACGCTCACCAAGGCCGTTAATGCCGAGCAGGTGCTGGCGGGTGTGGACTACAGCCTGAACTATCCCGGGTACATGGACGACTACTATGAGGCAGCTGAGGGTTACAGCTACTTGTACAACCATTATGTCATGGCCAACTTTATGCCCGAGAACCTGAATGCGCCCTACGGTAATGGCTTTGTCGCTGGCCAGGATGTGCTCAAGCCCTTCCGTGGCGCTAAGCTCTACTTCATGAATCCCAAATCACAGGAAATCGCCCACGTCATGGGTGTGTGGAACGGAGCAAATCAGTTTGCTGTATATCAGCGTGATAATGAGAATAATGCCTACGACTATAGTGGCGTGGTTAATGTGTCGTGGATCTTTAACAGGGTGAACCCCAGCGAGTATGGCATGCCCGAGCTGGAAAAAGACATGGCTTATGTCTTCCACATGGCCATTGAGCTGCTGCCCACCAGTGGCATGACCCTGAACGGTGCCAAGCCTGGCGCAGCCAGTGCGCGATACATGGGTTATCCCCTTGACTTGCCGGCACATGGCGCTATCCCCACCGGCCTGAAGCAGGTGAACAGCGACAAGAGCGTCCAGTCGGTCAGCTTCTATAATGTGATGGGAATCGAGAGCCGCACGCCGCATCAGGGCATCAACATCGTGGTGACCCGTTATAGCGACGGCACCCACTCGGTAGCCAAGCTGATAAGGTGACCGTGATGCTTTAGCCCCCGGCAGTGGGCGGCATGACTCCAGCCACGGTGGCATCATTGCATTTTCCGCAAGGGAAACAATGATGCCACCGTCACTTTTTGTCATGATGAAGTGGAATGTGGCTTCATTGTTGCCCATGTCAGGGAAAAGCGTTACCTTTGTGCCTAGTGAGATGAAGTGTGACAGTTCACTTTATATTGAGCCGATTGTGATAACAATAATTACGGCCCTACGGCTATTAAGAAATCTTTATTAAACCATATAACATAACGATGAGAAAACTTAACAACAACCAGTTCAGTATTGGCCTGATTGCAGTCGTGCTGGCGATGATGGCATGGACTTGTCCAGTTGCCGCTCAGTACCTGCGGTCTTCTTACTTTATTGACGGCGCGCAGTACCGTTTGCAGCTCAATCCCGCTATGGCTCCAAGCAAGGGATTCCTTCACTTGCCCGCCATCGGCTATGTGGGCGCGTCTGTGAGGTCCAACTCTCTTGACATTGACGATGTGGTTGACATTATCAAGAACAGCGACGATGACGACTACTTTGCCAGTGACCGCTTTTTCAACAACCTCAAGGACACCAATCATGCCCTGGTGAATGTCGGGACCGATGTTCTGGCACTAGGGTGGTGGCATGGCACGAAGAACTTCTGGACCATCAACATGAGTCTCAAGGTCAACGGTGACTTGAACGTGCAACGCGGGCTGTTCTCGTTCATGCGCGACATGCGCGGTATGGAGGAACATGATTATAGTAACTACACGCGGGACTTGGGGCCGCAGGAACTCAACGTGAATGCCTACAGTGAGATAGGATTGGGTTACACGCGTCGGTTTAGCGACCGCTTCAGTGCCGGTGTCCGTGTCAAGGGACTGTTGGGTGTCGGGAATGCCAACCTCAAGGTGAATAGGGCTGTTGTTAACACCCGCCTGCAGGGCATTGATCCAGGCATCGACTGGTCAACCGCTGGTCCTTCCCAGCTCGAGAATGTGGAGGGTACGGCATCGGTAGAGGTTGATGCGCGGCTCGAGAGCTCATTCAAGGGCCTGGTGTTCCAGACCACTCCGCAGGGGTATATTGATGAATTGGAATTTGAAGGCAAGGATATGGGTGTCTCGGGCGTTGGCGCGGGCATCGACATCGGTGTGTCGGCCCGTGTGGTTGACGGGCTGTCGCTGTCGGCAGCACTGGTGGACCTGGGGTTCATCAAGTGGTCTAAGGAGTCAACCACGGTGGCTAACGCCAATACCAGTGACCTGAATTTTGACAGCGAGAACCTGGGCGACATCATTCGATTCTCTGATGTCGTGGGCACAGGTGAGGCCCTCAACATGGACATGATGCGCCTGTACATCGACCAGGACGGAGCCAAGGCGCGAACCACCAAACTGGCCCCCACTATGGTGCTGGGTGCCGATTACGCCTTCAGCAGTGATAAGCTGAGTGTGGGCGTGCTTTTCACTAATTACTTTGCCCACATCCGCAACGAGAGCGAACTCACCTTGTCGCTTAACTACAATCCCAGTAACCTTGTCGGTCTCACAGCCAGCTATTCTCCCATTGTGAGCGGTGGGCAATCCTTCGGCGTGGCATTAAAGCTGGGTCCCCTGTTTGTGGGCACCGACTATATGTACCTGGGCAAGAACACCAAGTGCTGCAATGCCCTGTTCGGCCTGTCCATCCCCCTGGGCGCACGCGGCAACTAACGGACAATCCTATTCTATTTCCCAGTACAAGAAAACAGGCTGTGCCACGATTGCGGTTGTGGCACAGCCTGTTTTGAGATGGTTACCTGTTAATTGCCCAGGATGAGGTCGATAACGGCATTGACATCGGCGATGTTGATTTCGTTATTGCCGTCAACGTCGGCACGGGTTTGGACGCTGATGCTGACGTCCCTGCCCAGGATGATGTCAATGATTGTGTTGATGTCGGCGATGTTCACCTCACCGTCGCCATTCACGTCTCCCTTGCGATACGTGGGTTCGTCAGGGAAATTGATGGTGTGGGTGCTAGTGCCGGCCAGTGAAACCTCATAGCCACTGCTGTAATAGTAGGTCTTGACAAAATACTGCCATCCGTCCATCACGTTGTCGAGGTCAAACTGGATGGTGACGGATCTGCGTTGGGCCAGGGAGATGGTCTGGGTCTTGGTCTCCACCAGGGTGCCATAGTTGCCGTAGGTGTGCTTGTACAGCTTGGCGACGATGTCCTCGTTATACTCACTGGTTCCCTGATTGTTGATCGTAAGCTCTACCCTGAAGCTGTTGTCGTTGATGATCTTGTTGGAGGCATCGACAACGTTCAGCGCCCTGGCTTGGCCTTTCAACGTGGCCTGAGGCATCGTGGTGATTGTGATAGGATAGCTCGCGATGGGATTACTGCCGTCCTCATTGAGCGAGAACGTGAGGTTCACATAGCTGGGAGTGTCTCTCATGTAGGAAAATGCAACATCAGCGCTCTTGCCCTTCTCGACGTCAACAAATGCTGAGGCAAAGAAGTTGCCGTTGGCAAACATGTAGATCAGGTCATTGCGTGTATCGCCCACGTTGGTCACGTTGACGTTGATGGCCACAGGCCTGTTGACGTGCATGTGTCCTGTGGCACTGATGCCGTTCACCGTGTAATTGGGTGTGGTGGAGACGCCATGAGCCGTAGCGGTACAGCTATTCCCATTGATGTTGATCTCGATGTAATTGATGTCGGCACCCAGACAAGGCCTCCAGTTGCCGGTCCCCACCTCACTGTACATGGGCACGATGCGGTAGGTTCCTGACGACAAGCCGCTACCAAATGACAGCGTGACGGACGGGTGGAAATAATAGTGTGACTTCAGGCTGTTGCGTGTGGCCGAGTAGATCATCTTGATCATGGTGTTGTCGGGACGGTAGAGGGCCCAGCCATAGTCAAAGCTGATGCTCTGAGACATGCTGTTGAGGAAGTGGGTGGTCTGGTCGAGCGTGAAGTCGGAGTTTGTCGAGCTACGCGTGCCGGTAAAATTCAGTATCTCAATATACTTGGATGTGACTTCCAGATTGGTCGAAGAGGAACCGCCGGGCCTCATGCCAATAATCATGGCTTGGCTGTAGATGTAGCCATAGGGACCATAGGAGCTTCCGGTGCCCTCGATGTCGGGATTGAGCACGCTGAGCAGGAAGTAGCCGTTGCTCGAGCCGTTCCAGCCCCAGTTGAAGTGGTACATGCCGTTGCCGTCGTATCCGTCACACACAAAAGCGTGCCCTCCGCTTGCCTTGCTGCCGCGGTAGATGACGGGGCGGCTGGCTGCCAGCTCGTTATAGAGTGCATCCTCCCATTGAGCAGTGGTGTAGGACTCTCGGCTGATGTATCTAGCCGACTGATTGTAATCAAAGTAGTTGATTAAGGCTGTGACAACATCTCTGGTGCTCGCGCCCGAGCTGTTCTTGGTGAAGTCCATCTCGACAGACTGAGCGCAGTATAGCGACAGGGTAGCAGCAGCCAGAGCATTGGTGCTCAGGGTGTCATAGGTCTCATAGGTGTGCCGCATCTGGCTCCATTCAAACACTACTGGCGTCAATGCTGGCATGTTGATGGAAAGGGATTCAGTAGTATAGGCCGGAATGGTGGCTATCGGGCGCACGGGATACTTCCAGTAGTACATGACCTGGGCCATAGCTGTTGCCACACAACCCACAGGGACATGCTTGTCACCGACAAAGGGCAACAGGATGTTGTAGGGATTGCCTTGAGACCATGCGCAGTCCAGCAACGGAGTGATGGGTGCTCGGCTGTTCAGTCGGGACGCTGCCGCAGCACCCTGGCTGAGGGCAGTCATTTGGGCAGCATAGCCGTCAAGGAGTTCCTGCATGGCCTCGGGTACATCGGCAGGGTCAAACGAGCCCTGGTCGCTGTAACCCAGCACGGCAGGAGCACGGTCGTCACCGGCAACGATGACATAACCGCCGTTAGCGGCACTGGAGTTGAACACATAGTAGGCCGCCTTGCCATCGCTGGCGGCACTACCCAGTCGTGGAGCCTTGTGGGACATCTTCAAGCTGCCGGTAGCTCTGGCATGTGTGCCCATGAATTGCGCGGCTATGGCACGCGCCTGGTTCTCGTTAATGGTTTCGGCATGGACGGTAGTCATTGCCGCCATGTAACCAATGAACAGAAGGGTAAAAATCCTAGCTTTTGTCATTTTTTCCATGTTGTTGATGATTTATTGTGATTATAATAAAGGGGGCATAAAATCCAGCCAAAGCCAATGATTGCCCCCCCCTCAAATTCTTCAATTTTTTGGACCACTGCTCAATAGCATGTCGATGAGCGCGGTGACGTCGGCAATGTTGATGTTGCCGTCGGGGTTTACATCGGCATTGGATTCCAATATCTCGGCCTCACTGTTCAGCAGATGGTCAATCAGGGCAGTGACATCGGCGATATTCACTTGGTTGTCTCCGTTCACGTCGCCACAGATGATATCGGGCTCGGTGGGGAACACGACGGTGTAATTGGGGGTAGTGGAGTCAAGCACTGCCTGTCCATCGCTATAGTAGTAGATCGCGGCAAAGTACCTCCATCCATCGATGACGTTGTCCAGGTCAAACTGCAGCTCGGCGGTCTCGCCCGGGCCGATGTGGACGAACTGGTTCTCGATCTGTGCATTACTGCCGTAGGTGCCGTCAAGGTTCTTGTACAGCTTCACGGTGATGTCTTCCTGATAGTCCTCGGTGCCGTTGTTGGTAATGTACAGCTTGACGCTGTACTTGTCGTCGGTGACAATGCTGTTAGCGTAATCGGTGACGTTAAGTACCTGGGACGTGATACTCAGGTTGGCGGTGGGCATTTGGGTGACATTAATAACCGCTTGACCAATGGGGTCGCTGCCGTCCTCGTTCAGCGAGAATGTGCAGGTGTAGCTGCCGGGTGTCGTGGGAAGGAAGGTGAACAGGATGTCATCGGTCGCACCCGGTTCAATGCCCAGATAAGCCGTTGAATTAAACGTGCCGTTGACGTGCATGTACAGCAAATCGTTTTGTGAAGTGCCGTTGTTGGTGACATTCAGCGTGAGATGCACGGGGCGGCCGTGATGCATTGATCCATCATAGCGTATCTCGTTAACCATGTAGTCTCGCGTGCCGGCCGAGCCCTGGCCAACGACCGTGCAGTTGTCGCCGTCGATGGTCACCTCGATGTAGTTCACGTCGGCTCCCACACACGGGCGCCAGTTGTTGGCTCCATACTCGCTGTAGATGGGCACGATGCGATAGGTGCCGCTGGTGATGCCGCTGCCAAAGCTCAGCTCCTGCCCGTTGGTGGAGATGAAGTAACCTGATTGGAGCGAAGTGCTGCCGCTCCTGTAGAGGACAGACAGCAGCTCATTAGCTTCATAGAATCCCCAACCGAAGCTCACGGCCATTGTCTCGGCCGTGTAGTTATAGAAGCGGCCGGTCACCGTTGCCTTGAAGTTGCCGTTGCTGGACGTGCGGCTTGTGATAGCGCCATTGAGTGCAACGTTGCCCGAGGTCAAGGCAAACTCGCTCTCGCCCTCTCCCGGCTCGATATTGCAGATCACATACTGGCCGTAGATGTAGCCGTAGGCCTCGCTGGCGCTGCCGGTGCCTTGTGCATCGGGATTGAGCACATTGAGCAGGTAATAACCGTTACTCATGCCGTTCCAGCCCCAGTTGATGTGGAACATGCCCTCGCCATCGTAGCCGTCGCAGACGAAGGCGTGGCCACCCGACGCCTTCTTGCCGCTGTAGATCACAGGGCGGCCTTCGGCCAGCTCGCTGTAGATGAAGTCGGCCCAACCTTGAGTCGTATAGTTCTCGCGGTATTCGCAATGGGCGTTGCGTTTGAAGCCGAAGTAGGTGGTGATGGCATCGGGAATATGGTTAGAGTTTGCCCCTGAGGTGCCATACATGAAGTCCATCTCCATCGATTGGGCGCAGTAGAGCGTGAGTTGTGCGGCAGCGCGGGCACCGTCACTCTCGGTGTCGTTACTCAGGTAGGTGTCCTGCATCGCTTCCCAGTTGAACTCTACAGGTTCCAGCTGGGGCATGTAGATACCCAAGCTCTGGGACGTGTAGGCGGGGATTGTGGTTGTGGGGCGTGCAGGCTGTTTCCAGTAATACAATACCTGGGCCATTGCTGTGGCGACACAGCCGGCCACGGCCTGCTTGCCGTTGGAGAGCATGGGGAGCTGGGTGTTGTAAGGCGAATTTTGAGACCATGACGCGGTCACTAGCGGACGAATGGCAGCGCCAGACGATGTGAGCGGTGCAGGTTGGGCGCCTTGCCTCAACGCTGTAATCTGGCTGGCATAGCTTTCCAGCAGGTCCTGCATGGCCTCGGGTACATCAGCAGGGTCAAACGAGCCCTTGTCGCTGTAACCCAGCACTGCGGGAGCTCGGTCGTCACCGGCAACGATGACATAGCCGCCGTTAGCGGCACTGGAGTTGAACACATAGTAGGCCGACTTGCTCTCGCTGGCGGCACCGTTTAGGCATGGGGCTTTGTGAGCAATCTTGATGCTGGCATTGTTGCTGACATGGGAACTCATGAACTGGGCCGCGATGGCGCGTGCCTGGTTCTCGTTGATGGTTTCGGCATTAGCGGTAGCCATTACCGCCATGCAGATAAGTAGAATTAAGGAGTAAGATCCGGTTTTCTTATAAGTAGCCATAATTATAAGTGTTAATGGATTATGGTAATGAATCTTTAGTTGCCCAAGATGGTATCGATGATCATGTTGACGT
This sequence comes from uncultured Prevotellaceae bacterium, assembly GCA_900319525.1. Classification (GTDB taxonomy): domain Bacteria; phylum Bacteroidota; class Bacteroidia; order Bacteroidales; family Muribaculaceae; genus Sodaliphilus. The sequence goes on from ONOU01000006.1 coordinate 28,193, forward strand.
CGGCAATGTTCACCTCGCCGTCACTGTTGACGTCGGCACGCTCGATGATGGCGCTATTGCTCGTGGCGCCCAGGATGACATCGATGGTGGCATTGACGTCGGCAATGTTGATCTCACCGTCCCCGTTCACGTCGCCAACGAGATCGGGCTCCGTGCCAGGATAGTACAGGGTATAGACGTCGGTGCTTCCCATGTAGCTTCTCGAGCCCTGGCTGTAATAATAGACCCTGACGTAGTATCTCCAGCCATTGATCACGTTGTCCAGATCAAAGTGGAGCGAGGTCGATTGATGGCCTCCCAGACTGATGGCCTGATTCTGGGTCTGAACAGGCACGCCATAATTGTTTGACATCCTCTTGTAGAGCTCGACGGTAATGTCCTCGTTGTAGGCGTTGTCGCTAGGGTTGTTGACAGTCACATCGATGCTCATTTTGTTATCTGACACTATCTTGCGTGTAGTGCTGGTAACGTTCAGTACCTTGATATTACCCTTCAGGTTGGCGGCAGGCATGGCCGTGATGGTGACCGGTAGCGACGCAAACTCTTGTGTGCCGTCATCCTTGTAGCAGAAGGTCAGGTTATAGGTTCCGGCCGTCCTGTTCATGTACATGAACTCGGCAGTGCCTTTCTTGCCGTGCTCGATGTCGGCATAGGCCGAGGCATAGAACTGCCCGTTGACAAACATGTGGATGAAGTCGTTGCGGGTATAGCCATTGTTGGTAAGGTCCAGGCTGATGTTGACGGGACGGCCCGTGTGCATGTGTCCGCTGGTCGAGATGTCATTGACTGTAAAGTCGGGCGTGTTGCCGATACCACGGACGATGATGGTACACCTGGTGCTGCTGATCGACACATCCAGGTAGTTCATGGTAGCGCCGGCGCAGGGTCGCCACTGTGTCTTGTTGCGCTCACTGTAGATGGGAATAATCAGGTAGTTGCCGCTACTGATGTTGCTGCCAAACTGCAGCGTGCGATCGATTGTAATGAAGTATTGGGGTGGCAACTCGTCATACGCGTCCCTGCTGAGGACCTTCTGCAGCGTGCCGTTCTTATACAGTCCCCAGCCGTATTCAAAGCTGATATTCTGGGACGTGCGGTTGGTAAAGTGGTTCTTGAGCGATACCGAGAAGTTGTAGCTGCTGCCCGAACGGGTCGTAGTGCTGCCCGTCACTTCAAAGTGGTTGATTGTGACGGCAAAATCATTGGGCATGGTGCCGCTGCCAGGCTCGATGCCTGTGATCATTCCTTGGCGGTAGATGTAGCCATAGGCACCAGAGGCGCTGCCCGTGCCTTGCTCGTCGGGATTGAGCAGGCTGAGCAGGAAATAGCCGTTGCTGACACCGTTCCAACCCCAGTTGATGTGATAACGGCCGTTGCCGTCATAACCGTCGCACACAAAGGCATGACCCGCTTCGATCTTGGCGCCATCATAGACAACCGGGCGGCCGGCTGCCAGCTCGGCGTACAGCATATCTTCCCACTGCTTTGAGGTGTAGAGCTCACGGTCCAGGTACTTGGCTGTGGGTTTGTAACCAAAGTAGTTGATGAGCGCGCGGGCAACCTCGCCCGTTTGAGCACCCGAAGAGCCGTTGCCAAAGTTCATCCTCACCGACTGGGCGCAATACAGGGAGAGCTCTGAGGAGGCAAGTGCGCCTTTCATGTTATCGTCATCGTCGGCATAGGAGTCCTGCATGGCAGTCCAGTTGAAATCTACCGCAGGCAGCGAGGGCATGTAAACTGAATAAGTGGGTGATGTGTAGGCCGGGATGGGGGCCGAAGGGCGCACAGGGTGCTTCCAGTAGTACATCACCTGGGCCATCGCGGTGGCCACACATCCCACGTAGGCTATCCTGCCGTTGGGCAGCATGGGAAACTCGATGTTGTAGGGCAGTCCCTGGTCCCATTGTGCGCTGACAAGTGGGGGAATGGGGCTGTTGGCTGTCAGGCGGGTAGCCGCCTTGGCACCACCCTCGAGCGCGGCCATCTGTGCGGCATAGCCATCAAGCAGAACCTGCATGCCCTCGGGAACGGCTTGGGGATCAAAGTAGCCCTCGTCGCTGTAGCCCAGCACCGCAGGGGCGCGGTCGTCGCCAGCCACGATGACATATCCCCTGTCCTGACCGTTGAACACATAGTAGGCTGCCTTGTCGCCGCCCACTCCCGGTGAGTTCAGTTTGGGGGCTTTCCGTGCCATTTTCAGGTTGGTGGACGGTATCGCATGTGTCGTCATGAAGTTGGCGGCAATCTGACGTGCCTGGCTCTCGCTGATGGACTCGGCCAATGCCGATCCGCACATGAGCCCCAAACACATGATGAGTAATGAAGTGATTTTCCTATTCATAGCTCTCTATTGTATCGTTGATTGATAATTCTGTTTCTCTCGGCAAATTTAGCATTTTTCTGGCAATTAATTGTGCTTTATTGAAAAATCGCATGATTTTTCCAGTCGCGTACTTCCCGTTTCGCCTCTTACGGGTAGCTGGCACTCTGGAGATAAACCCAAAAAGCATCCGCACTCGTGAACTGCTTCCCCTCGAAAGTTTCGTGTCTGACTTCCCGGGGGGGCGTTCACCAATGCGGATGCAAGATGATTAAAAAGTTGTTTTTAAGGGGGAACCCTAGGGGCGGCACAGGAGCAGCAGGACACGTGCGCGATGCAGTCGCCAGGCTGTGCCGTAGATGCTGTCCTCATCGCCATAAAGCGACATCAGCGTGTAGTTGGCGAGGGCAGCGACCATGGCGTTCTTGAGATCACGTGCCAGCGAGAGTAGCGGGCGCTTGTTGATTTCGAGCCCCAGCACGATGTTCTGGCTCTCGATGTTAAAGTTGATGTTCTGGCTCACGATGTAGCCGCTCATGCGGGCTAACAGGTCATCAAGCCCCTCTCGCACGCGGCGGTCCACAATGGGTTCGTTACTCGGGTTCACGCCCCATGCGGTGGCGTTGTCGGCAGGGTGCCAAGTACCCTCGGTGTAAATGGCCTGTTGGATCTCGTCCAGGTCTATAATGATGTCGATACGGTATTTCATGTTTTTCTGGTTTTGATAGTCGGTAGGGAGTGATTAAGGGGACTTCTATAAATTAGCTTGGAATGGATTTGGATTGATTTTCAATAAATTTGGCTGCGCCTCAGCAAATCGAGCAAGCTCATTTGCATTCGGCTAGCACAAATTTTCGAGTAGATTTTGACTTGAAGCGGCCAAAGACATCCAACACTAAAAACTGTCATTTTGGTAATTTATAGAAGTCCACTTAAGATTCTTGGCTCTTTACCGCATGGCTCGGGTACGGTCATGGGTGCAGATTTTGGTCAGCGCGGTGGCAGGGCTGATAAAGAAGCGCGATGCGCGGCAGTGTTCCAGCACATGGTCGATGGCGCTTGCCACGCTCATGCCTTCCTTGGTCAACTGGGTGACATGTTGGGCGATTTCATGCCACATCTGCTGACGCAGGCGCCCTTTTGCCATGCATTCAAGGTCGGCATTGGTGCGATAGGTGAGCGCATTGGAGGCCTTCTTGTCACATGCGGCAAGCAGGTGGCACACACAACGGTAGGCGCGCTCGTGGTCCACATGATAGTGAGGACGGCCGTTGAGGATGGTGAACTCGGCTGCCATCCGCCGCGCCTTGTGGGTGGGTACTCCATGCTGGAGCAGGGCGTCAAGCGTGGGGCTGTACAACGCCAGGAATTCGCGGTCCCGTTGCTGGCATAGCTCTCGTTGACTGAAGATTGATTTCGTGTCGTTCATGGTATATTAGTGTTTTAATGGTGAAATAATAATTTTGACGTTGCAAAATTACAACATAGTTGGTGTTTTGTCAAGTTTTTGGCCGATTTTTTCAAAAAATTACCGAAAACAGTCATGGTTTTCCTTTCCCAATCTCAAGATCTGGGTCCACTATAAAAAGTAGCGACAAAATATCATAACGGCGAATTAGGCGAATTAAATGAATTATCCTGCTGTTGTTTGTTGAATAATATGTGTCTAGTTTTTAGGCTATTTAATGAATATTAGATAAATTCGATGAATTCGCCGTTGATGTCACCAGCAGCCCTCCTGACTTAAAGTGGACTCATTTAATAAGTGGGGTTTTACTTCGGTTTTAATCGATTTTTGGTATTTTGCCAATATTTGTGACGACTGGATCTCAGCTATGCTGGAACTGGGTGGGCGTGAGGCCTGTCATGCGCTTGAAGAACTTGGTGAGGAACGACTGATTGGGAAAATTCATGTCATCGGTGATCTGGGCGATGGATTTGTCGCTGTGCTTGAGGTATATCTTGATGCGGGTGACCAGAGCATCGTCAATCCACTGCTTGGCGCTCTTGCCGCTCACCCGGGCGATGATGGAGCTCAGGTATCGTGGCGTGAGACACAACTGCGAGGCGTAGAAGTCGATGGTGTGGTGCTCGGGCGCAAAGCGGCTGACCAGCTGGACAAAGTCGGTGAACAGCTGCTGCTCGCGGGTCAGGGACTGGCGGTCGCTCTGCTCGTGCCGGCTCCACAGGTGGTTGGCATACCACAACAGGGCACTGGTCAGATGCAGCGTCACCTGGCTGCTGTGGGACGGCCTCATGATGTGGTGGTTGAGCAGCAGGTGCAGGTAGTCGTAGTACTGGGCGTCCTCCTCGTCGAGGTGCAGGTGAAAGTCCCGCAGGTGCCCGTCAAAGGCCTCGGGGATGCGGTTGCCGATGGCCAGCTGGAACAAGTCATCGCTCAGGGAGAATCCGATGGCCTGTACATCGCTCGAAGCCTCGTGATACTCGATGATGCCGTTGGTGCCCAGATAGACCAGGTCGCCAGCGACGATGTGGTGCTCGATCAGGTTAAGCGAGGTGTGTGCCCAGCCCTGCTTGAGGAGCAGTAAGCGCATCTCGGGCAGAATCGTGGGAGTGCCCTGAAACTGGTCTGTCACGAGGTTGATGCGGATGTTGCGGGCTACCGCCAGGTTCTGGGAGATGTAATTGCCCACCAAGTGCTCGTCGTTGCTGTCGATGAGTGACTTGAGCTGGGAGAGGTTGAATTGTTGCAGTTCGGCCATCGCTTAATGAGAAGTTTGTTTAGTTTTTTGGACGTAAAGATAGATAGAAAACCCAGAAAAACCAAGGAAAAACCTTTTTATTGTACAAAAAGGATAATTTTTTCTTGGTTTGGATAGTGATGGGCAATGGCAAGATGGCTAATTTTGCATCGTCAACCAATTACGCATTGATTATGAACAGGATTATAATACTTTTGGCAGCAGGCCTCATGGCGTTTGTTTCCCAGGCGCAGACCCTGGAGCAATGCCAGCAGGCCGCCGAGCGGAATTACCCGCTCATTGCCCAGCATGACCTTATTGCCCGCACGACCGACCTCACCGTGTCCAATATCGAGAAGGGGTGGCTGCCCCAAGTGACCGCCACGGCCCAGGCGACCTATCAGAGTGCCGTCACCGCTTGGCCCGATGAGATGAAAGGGCTGATGCAGCAGATGGGTGTGGACATGAAGGGACTGGCCCGTGACCAGTACCGTGTGGGACTGGATGTGCAGCAGACACTCTATGACGGCGGCGCCATCAGGGCACAACGGCAAGTCGCCCGTGAGCAGGGGGCCGTGCAGCAGGCACAGCTTGATGTTACATTATATAATGTGCGGCAGCGCGTTGATGACATGTTCTTTGGCCTGCTGCTGCTCGATGACCAGATGCGCCTCAATACCGACCTGCAGGAACTGCTCGCTGCTAGCGAGAAAAAACTCGCGTCGATGGTCAAGCACGGTACAGCAGCCCAGTGTGACCTGAACAACGTCACTGCCGAGCGCCTGAACGTCGTCCAGCAGCACACTACACTCGAGTCGCAATATCGCGTGCTCCAGTCGATGCTGGCTACTTTTTGCGGTATTGAGATTACCGGGCTCGTTAAGCCTGCTGCCATTGATGCAGCGGGGGCCGATAACAACCGTCCCGAACTGTCTCTCATCGATAGCCAGCTGCGTCTTGCCGATGCCCAGGACCACGCCCTGAATGCGGCCCTGTTGCCTCGCTTGGGGCTGTTTGCCCAGGGCTACTATGGCTATCCGGGTTACAACATGTTCAAGGACATGATGAGCCGTGACTGGTCGTGGAATGGCATGGTGGGAGCCCGCCTGACCTGGAACATCGGCGTCCTATATACCCACCGCAACGACAAGGCCAAGGTGCAGCTGCAGCGCGAGACCGCACAGAACCAGCGCGAGGTTTTCCTGTTCAACAACCGCCTGGAGCAGATGCAGTACAGGGAGGCTATCGAACGCTATCGCAGCCTCATGGCCCAGGATGAGAAAATCATCACCCTGCGCCAGCAGGTGCGCAAGGCGGCCGAATCCAAACTCTCGCACGGTATCATCGACGTGAATGATCTGGTGCGTGAGATCAACAGCGAGAATGCCGCCCGCGTGCAGCAATCCATCCATGAGATTGAGATGCTCAAGCAGATGTATGACCTGAAGTACACAATGAACAACTAACCAAACAGCATAACGATGAAAAAGTTAACAATCATGGCAAGCATGGCACTCCTGGTGATGACGGCTTGCAGTAAGAAAGAAAAGGCCTATGATGCCACGGGAACGTTCGAGGCCACCGAGGTCACCATTTCGGCCAAGGCTACTGGCGAATTGAAATCCTTTGACGTCACCGAGGGGCAGACCATCGAAGGCGGAACCCAGGTGGGACGCATCGACACCTATCAGCTCGTGCTCAAGAAGCAGCAACTCGAGACCCAGCGGGGACAGCTTGCTGCCAGCAAGCGCCAACTGTCGTCCAACCGCTCGGCCGCCAGCAGTCAGCAGTTGGACCTGAACAAGCAGCTCTCGTCCATCCAGCAGCAGATTGCCAACGCACAGCGCGAACGTCAGCGCTATGCCGAACTGGTCAAGGACGGCGCCGTTCCCCGCAAGCAGCTTGATGATATCGACAACCAAATCAAGGTGTTGAAACGCCAGCTCGAGGCCACACGTGACCAGATACGCAGCGCTAACGCCGCCCTCGCTGAGCAGGGCAAAGGCATCGGGGCGCAGATGGATGGAATTGACTCCCAAGTAGCGGGCATCGACGCGCAGCAGCGCCAGCTCGATGACCAGATTGCCAATGCCGACATTGTGGCCCCTTACAAGGGCACTGTGCTCGAGAAATATGTTGAGCAGGGCGAGTTTGTCTCGACAGGAAAGCCGCTGTTCAAGATGGCCGACGTGGACAACATGTTCATCCGCGCCTATGTCACCTCGGCCCAACTGCAGAATATCAAGGTGGGGCAGGCGTGCAAGGTGTTTGCCGACTATGGTGACGGCCAGAAGAAGGAATATCCTGGCACCATCACCTGGATTTCCAGCCGCTCAGAGTTCACGCCCAAGACCATCCTGACCGATGATGAGCGGGCCGACCTGGTCTATGCCGTTAAAATCGCCATCAAGAACGACGGCTATGTGAAGATAGGCATGTATGGGGAAGTCAAGTTCTAGAATATCTAGATCATCTAGGATATCTAGAACGTCTAGAGTTAATAAATAAATCACTGGCAATGAACGCGATTGAGGTCAATAACGTGACCAAGAGCTACGGGGCCGTCCGGGCGCTCGATGGGGTGTCGTTCACCGTAGGCAAGGGTGAAGTGTTCGGCCTTATTGGCCCTGACGGTGCCGGCAAGACATCGATGTACCGCATCATGTGCACCCTGCTGTTGCCCGAATCGGGTACGGTAACTGTCGATGGCTTTGATGCCGTGCGCCAGATGACCGACATTCGCCGCAGGGTAGGGTACATGCCAGGAAAGTTCTCTCTCTATGAGGACTTGACGGTAGAAGAGAACCTCCGGTTTTTTGCCGACCTGTTTGGCACGACGGTCGAGGAAGGCTATGACAGCGTCAGGGCGATTTACAGCCAGATTGAGCGCTTCAAGGACCGGAGGGCGGGAGCCTTGTCGGGAGGTATGAAGCAAAAGCTGGCCCTCTCTTGTGCCCTGGTGCACAGTCCCAGCGTGCTGTTTCTCGATGAGCCCACGACGGGTGTCGATCCCGTCTCGCGCAAGGAATTTTGGGACATGCTGGGAACCCTCAAGCAACGCGGCATCACCATTGTGGCTTCGACACCCTATCTTGACGAGGTGCGCCGCTGTGAGCGCGTGGCCTTCCTCGATCAGGGTAAGATCAGAGGCATTGGCGCGCCCGAAGAGATACTGGAGCGCTTTGCCGACATCTTCAATCCGCCGGGAATCGACCATGTGCAGGGCGGTGAGGTGAAGGACGAAAACGTCATCGAGGTGGAACATCTGGTCAAGGCCTTCGGCTCGTTCCATGCCGTTGACGACATCAGTTTCACTGTCAAGCGTGGCGAGATCTTCGGTTTCCTGGGTGCCAACGGTGCCGGCAAGACAACGGCGATGCACATGCTCACGGGCCTTAACCAGCCCACAAGCGGCACGGGCCGTGTGGTGGGCTATGACATCCGCACCGAGCATGAGCAGATCAAAAAGCACATCGGCTACATGAGTCAGCGGTTCTCGCTCTACGAGGACCTGACCGTGGCCGAGAATATACGCCTCTTTGGCGGCATCTACGGCATGGAGGAGCAGGAGATTGCCCGCAAGACCGACGAGCTGCTGGAGCGGTTGCAGTTTGCCGACCACAAGAACACGCTGGTGGCCTCGCTGCCGTTGGGCTGGAAGCAGAAGCTGGCTTTCTCGGTGAGCATTTTCCACGAGCCCGGTGTGGTCTTCCTTGACGAACCGACAGGTGGAGTCGATCCTGCCACCAGACGCCAGTTTTGGGAACTGATTTATGATGCCGCCAGCCGGGGCATCACCGTTTTTGTCACCACTCACTACATGGACGAGGCCGAGTATTGTGACCGCATCTCCATCATGGTCGATGGCAAGATCAGTGCAATGGGTACGCCCGATGAGTTGAAAAAGAAGTTTAACCAGCCTGATATGGACCACGTGTTCACCTATCTGGCACGCCAAGCCACGCGTAGCAGCGATTAACCGGATCATGAAACAGTTCATCTCATTTGTCATCAAGGAGGCCAAGCACATCCTGCGCGACAAGCGCACGATGCTCATCCTGTTCGGCATGCCGCTGGTGCTGATGCTCATCTTTGGCTTTGCCATCACCACCGACGTCAAGAATGTGCGTACCGTGGTCGTCACCAGCAGCATGGACCACCTCACCCGGCAGGCTGTTGACCGGCTGGCGGCATCAGAGTATTTTACCATCACCCAAGCCGTTGGCACACCCCGTGAGGCCGAGCGAGTCATCCGCGGTCAAAAGGCCGACATGGCCGTCGTCTTCGGCCCCGACTTTGCTTCCAAGCGTGCCGGCGTGCAGTTCATCGTTGACGGCGCCGACCCAAACATGGCGCAGCAGTGGACCAACTATGCCACAGCTGTCATCACCAATGCCGAAGGCGGAGCCGTCAATACCAAGATGCTCTATAACCCGCAATTGAAGTCGGCTTATAACTTTGTGCCCGCCATCATGGGTATGCTGTTGATGCTGGTGTGCGCGATGATGACCTCGATTTCGATTGTCCGCGAGAAGGAAAAAGGCACCATGGAGGTGTTGCTCGTCTCGCCAGTCAAACCCTTGATGATCATTATAGCCAAGGCGATTCCCTATCTGGTGCTCGCGGTGGCTATCCTCATAATCATCCTGTTGATGGCAAGGTTCGTCCTGGGAGTGCCGCTCGTGGGTTCTCTGTTCTGGATTGTGGCCATCTCGGTCATCTATATCCTGCTGGCGCTCTCGCTGGGATTGCTCATCAGCAACGTGGCCCGGACGCAGCTTGTGGCGCTCTTGCTCTCGGCGATGGTGCTGCTGGTGCCCATCGTGATGCTCAGTGGCATGATTTTTCCTGTGGAATCGATGCCCCAAGTGTTGCAGTGGATATCGGCCATTGTACCACCTCGATATTACATCGAGGCCATGCGCAAACTCATGATTATGGGCGTGGGTATCAAGGAGGTTGCCCGTGAGGTCTTGATTCTCGTGGGCATGGTTGCCGTGCTTATGACTCTCGCCCTAGCCAAGTTTAACAAACGACTCGAATAGCCGCCCCCTGTTGCCATGACACTGAAATATCTCATACAGAAAGAATTCACGCAGATCCGCCGCAACGCGTTCCTGCCCAAGCTCATCGTCGTGTTCCCCATCATGATCATGTGCGTCATGCCGTGGGTCATGAACCAGGAGGTGAAGAATATTAAGGTCACCATGGTGGATAATGACCGCTCAACTCTCTCACAACAGCTGGTGCGCAGCATCGAGGCCAGCAACTACTTTATATTCAAGGGGCAGCAGCCTACCTATCGTGACGCGCTACGGGAAATCGAGAAATCGCGGGCCGATGTGGTGATGGTGATTCCACAAGACTATAGCCGCGACGTGACGCTGGGACGCCAACCCCAGGTGCTCATCGCCGCCAACGCTGTCAACGGGACGAAAGGGGCAATGGGCAGTGCCTACCTGACGCAGATTGTCACGGCCCATGTCAGTCCTGACGTTACTGCCATGCAATCGCGCGTTTCCACCCTGTTCCTGTATAATAAGAATCTGAATTTCAAGCTGTTCATGATTCCTGCTCTGTTTGCTATCGTGATGATGCTGATGACGGGCTTCCTGCCCGCACTCAACATCGTGGGCGAGAAGGAAGCGGGCACCATCGAGCAGATCAACGTCACCCCCGTGAGCAAGTGGTCGTTTATCCTGGCCAAACTCATTCCTTACTGGATTATCGCCCTGTTTGTCATCACCGTGTGCCTGCTGTTGGCTTGGGCGGTTTATGGCATCACCAGTGTGGGGCCTCTGGCGCTGATTTACCTGCTGGTGCTGCTGTTGGCGCTGTTCTGGAGTTCATTCGGGCTGATGATCAGCAACTACAGCGACACCATGCAGCAAGCGATTTTTGTGATGTGGTTTTTTGTCGTGATGATGTTGCTGTTATCGGGCCTGTTCACTCCCACGCGCTCGATGCCCTCATGGGCCTATGCCACCACCTATGTCAATCCCATGTCCTACTTCATCGATACGGTGCGCACCGTGTTCATCCGTGGCGGCGGGCTCTCCAGCATCTGGCATCAACTTCTTGCCCTGCTGGGTATCGGCACCGTCATGGCCATCTGGGCGGTCATGAGTTACAAGAAGAACCATTGAGAAACGAAAAGTTACCGCTTCTTGTGCTTGCCGCTCAAAAAGTTTTTATACCTTTGCGGCACGTGACCAAAACCTGTTTGAAATGAAACACTCTGTATTGACGTTGTTAGCGTTAGCGCTTTCAATCAGTGTTGCCGCCGCTCAAGGCAACCGCATCTATATCGAGGATTTTGAGATTGAGCCCGGTGAGACCGATACCGTTCCCGTGCTGCTGTCCAACGTGGACCCTAGCCGTGGTCTGCAATTTAACATATCCTTGCCCGATGGGTTGAAGATAGCTGGCTATGAAGTTACCGATTACTCGAGAAGCTATACCATGAGTATGTCCTGCAATTATAGCCAAAAGGACAGCTGTTACATGGTGTTCATGTATCCGTCAAGCTACGTCTGCTATCCTGCCGACACCGCCGCTGTGGTGATGTTCTTTGAATTGAGGGCTCTCGATACTTTCCGTGGCGGTGACCTCATCACGTGGAAGTGCCGCGGTTCGACCCTGGATAACAGGACCATCTACATGGAGGGTGACACGACCCATGTGACCGTTCCCAAGGCTTCGATCATCGGCATCCCTATGGACCAGCGTCCTGTCAAGGACTTGTACTTTGACCTGACCGGGCAGCAGATCAATTCGCCCGACAGCGTGCCGGTGGCCATCTGTGTCAGGACCCTCGCCGACGGGCGGCGATCGTCGTGTAAGGTTGCTGTGAGGAATTAAACCAATTGCCCCTCAAAACGTCTAAAGGGGGACAATAAAACTTAACAACTACAGCAATGAGACGATTACTGGCAACGATTGTGCTGATGGTGGCGATGGTGCTGCCCCAGCAGCTGTGGGGAAGGGACTTCTCTAACGAGACGCTCCACTACGAGATTGTTTATCACTGGGGTGTGATCTGGAAGCATGCTGCCGACGCCACCCTGAGCATCCGCAAGACCAGCAACGGCTATCAGTCCCAGCTCACAGGCAAGACGCGCTCCTGGGCCGACAAGGTCTATCCCGTGCGTGACACCCTCAAGTGCACCATGAACAAGGACCTCAAGCCGCTCAAGTATGAGAAACTCACCCACGAGAAGGATTATTTTGCCCGCGACGTGATCAAGTTCTCCTATAACTACAGTCACACCAGCGCCCACTGCACACGCTACCGCAAGAGCGGCACGACGTCTATCGACTTGAGCGCTAAGGCCCAGGCCTATGACATGCTGAGCGTGTTCTACATGCTGCGCAATCTGGATTACAACGAGTTGAGCCGCAACAAGAATTACACGACCATCATCTTCTCGGGCAAGGAGAAGGAATACCTCACGATCAACTACAAGGGTGTTGAAACCATCAAGATGCGGGACGGCAGCAAGCTCAAGGCCCACCGCATAGCGTTCAAGTTCACCCAGGAGGGCGGCAAGAAATCCAGCGACAACATCACCGTGTGGATGGCGACCGACGAGAGCCGCATCCCTCTGCTGCTGGTGGGCAAGTTGCCCGTGGGCGAGGTGAAGTGCTACTATAAGAAGTAGCTCCGGTCAACGGACTGGCACTTAACGGGTAACACTTGGCCCTGCAATAACAAGGTGGTAAAAATGTCCCAAATTTCAGAAATTGTAGGTCAATTTGGGACACTTCTTTTTTATTATGTCATAATTTCATTACCTTTGCGCCCAATAAAACAGACCTGTATCAAAATAGAGTCAATTAGGAATATGCGTAATTTTGTTCTAATAGCGCTTTGTGCTATATCAATGCTGGCGTCGGCCCAAGTGGTGACGCTGGACTCGTGCCGCAATCTGGCACTACGCAACAATAAGGAAATTCAGCAGGCAGGATTGGCTATCGAGAAGGCTGGATACCAGCGCAAGGAGGCTGCTGCAGCCTATCTGCCACAGTTTGACCTTACTGCCGGCTATATCTACAACTCCCGCAAGGTGTCGCTCATCAAGGAGGACCAGATGCTGCCCACCAAGTCGTTCAATCCCCAAACCGGAACCTACGACTTCAATCTGCTCATTGACCCCTCGACGGGCTACCCTGTGCAGGTCGATGGCCAGTATGTGCCCACAACTGTGGCGCTGTTGCCCAAGAGCGGTCTCACCTATAACATCCACAACCTGATGGGGGGAGCGCTGACGGTGACCCAGCCCATCTACATGGGCGGCAAGATTACCGCCATGAACCAGATCACCGAACTGGCACAGCAGCTCGCCCGCGAGATGCGCGAGAGCAAGGTCGAGGACGTGATTTACAACGTGGATGCCGCCTATTGGCAGGTCGTCTCGCTGTGCGCCAAGCAGAAGCTTGCGAGCAGCTATGTCGAACTGGTCGATAAGCTGGACAACGACGTCAAGGTGATGGTCAACGAGGGTGTCGCCACCCGCGCCAACCAACTCGCCGTGGACGTGAAACTGAATGAAGCAAACGTCGATTTGACCAAGGTGAATAACGGCGTGACCCTATCGCGCATGCTGCTGGCACAATTGTGCGGCCTGCCCGTGAACACGATGATGACCCTCGCCGACGAGGGCCGTGACGAGTTGGGCCTCGCACTTGCTCCGTCCAGCTTCAATCTGGATGAGGTTTATGACAAGCGCCATGACGTGCGCTCGCTGCAGCTGGCAACCAAAATCTATGACCAGCAGGTCAAAGTCGCCCGCAGCGAGATGATGCCCAAGCTTGCTGCCGTTGCTGCACTGCATGCTACCAATCCCAACAGCTACAATGGCTTTGAGAACCGTTTTGGAGCAGGATTCAGCGTGGGTGCGACGCTCAGGATGCCGCTGTGGCACTGGGGTGGCTTGAGCAACAAGGTCAAGGCCGCTCAGGTCGATGCCCATGTCAAGCGGTTGGAACTTGAGGACGTGAAGGAGAAAATTGCCTTGCAGATTGGCCAGGCTGCCTTCAGCTATCAGGAAGCGTTCAAGACCTATGAGGCCACTAAGGCCAACCTGCAGCAGGCCGATGAGAACCTGCGCATCGCCGGCATCGCCTTCAAGGAGGGTATGGGAACCGTCGATGAGGTGCTGGCCGCCCAGACCGCTTGGCTCAAGGCTAACAGCGAGAAAATCGACGCCGAGATCAACGTGCAGATGACCCTCGAATACCTCAACAAGGTCATGGGCACCATGCAGTATTAATTGAAAAGAAAATCCAGAAAATCTAGAGCATCTAGAAAATCTAGAGCATCTAGATAACAGAATAAATAAGGAACTCAAAACTAAACACAACAATATGGAAAAAGACGAACAAAGAACCGTGGTCCGCAAGAAGGACAAAGCGCTGCTGGCTGCTCTGGCAGTATTTGCGCTGGTGATGGCCTGCATCGCCGTGGTTGGCATCCTGCTCATTCATCCGGCCGAGGCGACGACTCAGGGTCAGGCCGACTGTGACGCCGTGCGCGTGAGCGGTAAGTTGCCCGGCCGCATCGTGCGTTTCTATGTGCACGAGGGCGACACGGTGCACAAGGGCGACAAGCTGGTGAGCATCTATTCCAGCACTGTGGATGCCAAGTATTATCAGGCTCAGCAGGCTGCCGCTGCCGCCGCTTCCCAGAACCAGAAAGCCGAGAAAGGTACCCGCGACGAGCTCAAGCAGAGCGCTTACAACTTGTGGCAGCAGGCAATCGCCGCCCAGACCATTGCCGAGAAGACCTACCAGCGTGTAGAGAACCTGTTTAAGCAGGGCGTCGCTACCCAGCAGAAACGTGATGAGGCAAAGGCTGCCTATGACGCCGCTACGGCACAGGTCAAGGCCGCCAAGGCCCAGTATGACATGGCCGTGAGAGGCGCTCAGCAAGAGGATAAGAATGCTGCCCGCAGCATGGCCAATGTCGCACGTGGTACTGTCAAGGAGGTGGAGAGCCTGCTTGAAGATCAGGTGCTCCTGGCGCCCTGCGACGGAGAGGTGAGCGAGATCTACCCCCAGGAAGGCGAACTCGTAGCCATGGGCGCGCCCATCATGTCGATTGCCAAACTGGATGACATGTGGGTGAGCTTCAGCGTGCGCGAGGAAATGTTGAGCGACCTGCCCATGGGCAAGGAGGTCAACGTGCGCATCCCCGCGCTGAACAACATGCAGACCAAGATGTCTATCTATTACATCCATGACATGGGATCTTTTGCCACATGGCAGGCTTCCAAGGCTCAGGGCCAGTATGACAGCAAGACCTTTGAGGTAAAGATGCGCCCCGTGAGCAAGGTGCCTAACCTGCGCCCCGGCATGTCCGTCATCCTGGAGAAATAAGGACTAAGGACTTAGAACTTACAACTTAGAACTTACAACTTAAAACTTAAAACTAACAACTAAACTATGATATTGAGATACATAGGGCAATCGTTCAAGCGCGGGAGTGTGCAACTCGTGCGTCGGCCTATGTATTTCCTGCTGATTGTCATCATGCCGCTGCTGTGCTCATGGTTCCTCATGGACCTGATCAAGGGCGGATCCGTTGAACGCGTGCCCGTGGGCATCGTCGATCTGGATAACAGCGTCTTGTCGCGTCAAGTGTCGCGCACGTTGAACGGCTTCCAACAGGTGAACATCTCTCACCGCTACAGCAACTTTGCCGAGGCTCGCGATGCCGTGCAGCGCGGCGAGGTGTTGGGCTTCTTCCTCATTCCCGAGTATCTCGAAGAGGAAGCCCTGGGCGGTCGCCAGCCGGTGGTGAGCTACTATGTTAACTATGCTTACTATGCGCCAGCGTCGATGCAGTACAAGGGCTTCAAGACCATGTCGATGCTTGCCAATGGTGCTATCGTGCAGACGGCCTTGCGCACCGTGGGTCTCCCCAACGAGAAGATCGCGTCCACGCTGCAGCCCATCCAGACCCATGTCCACGCACTCAACAACCCGTTCACCAACTACAATTACTACCTGAACTCGACGTTCGTGCCCTGTTTCCTGTCGCTGTTCATCCTGCTGGTGACGGCGTTCTCGCTGGGACTCGAACTCAAGTCGGGCTTGAGCCGCCAGTGGCTCAGGACGTCGGGCAACAGCATGTTCCTGGCCCTGGTGGGTAAACTGGTGCCCCAGACGGTACTCTTTACCGCTGTGGGCTGGTTCATCCAGTGGATGATGTACCGCTGCTATGATTTCCCGCTGAACTGTAACCCGTGGAACATGCTCAGTGCGATGTTCCTGCTGGTGGTGGCCAACCAGAGTTTTGCGGTGCTGATGTTCTGCTTCACGCCCAACTTCCGTTACGGCACGATGTTGTGTACCCTGTTGGGCATGGTGTCGTTCTCGTTCACGGGTTTCTCGCTGCCCCAGGAGGCCATGTATCCGTGGGTCGAGGCTCTGGGCTTTGTGGTGCCCGTCAAGTATTATTTCCTGATCATGGTTGATCAGGCCCTGAACGGCATCGACCTGTACTATTCACGATACTATTACGCGGCGCTCATCGGATTCACGGTCCTGCCCATGCTGCTCTCGTGGCGATTGAAGAAAGAGTGTCTCAATCCGGTGTATGTGCCTTGATGTTATATGACCGAAAAGATTAAACATAGTCGCCTGTTCCTGTGGTTCATCCAGGTGTTGAGAGTGTGCGGACGCGAGCTGCTGCTGGTGTTCCGCGATGAGGGTGTGGTCATTTTCTTCCTCCTGCTCAATGCGGTCTATCCGGTGTTATATGCCCTCATCTACAACCCCGAGGTGGTGCGTAACGAGGCCGTCGTGGTGGTCGATGACAACCGCACCGCCATGAGCCGTGAACTGGTCCGTCGCATGGATGCGACTCAGGAGATAGCCATCGTGGGCTATGCCGCCAACATGCAGGAGGCCCAGCAAGCCATGCACACCAAGGCCTGCTACGGCATCCTGTACGTGCCGCGTGACTTCAGCCAGAGTATAACTCGTGGCGAGCAGGGCCACGTGTCGCTGTACTGCGACATGAGCGTGATGATGCGTTACAAAGCCATGTTCACCGCCCTGACCAATGTTACCCAAGCCATGGGAGGCGAGCGGCTGGCCGCTGTCGTTGAACCCGTGCTCAACATGGGCGGCTCCATCATCGAGAACCGTCAGGTACCCGTGGGCAACCCCGCGATGGGTATTGCCAGTGCCGTGCTGCTGTTCATCTTGCCGCTGGTGCTGCAACAGAGCATGATATTGGGTATAGCCATGCTGCATGGCGGCAGCATCGAGCGCCGCCGCCGCAATGGCGGACGTGACCCCATGGCTGTCGAGGCCTGTGCCAGCGCAACGGTCATCGGCAAGATGATGTGTCACCAGATTGTCTATACCATCCCCGTCATCTACGTGTTGCACTATGTGCCGCTGATGTTCGGTTTCCCGCAGTTTGGCAACATCCTGCACATCATTTGCCTGGCCGTGCCGTTCATCATCGCCGTCTCGTTGATGGGACAGACGTTGCAGGCATTTGTCAACGAGCGCGAGAGCGTATTCCTGCTGTTCGTGTTCTCGTCGGTGGTATTCGTCTTCCTGACGGGTGCTTCCTGGCCGCGTTACCTGATGTCGCGCTTGTGGTATGTCGTGGGAGACTGCGTTCCCGCCACGTGGATGAGCAACGGCTATGTGCTCATGCAGTCCAACGGTGCCACCCTCTACCAGGTGCAGCACCACTACTGGATGCTATGGCTGCAGGTACCCGTGATGTTCATCCTGGCCTATATTGTCGAGAAATACGTCAACCGCCGCCGTTACCGCTCCTGGATCGCCGCCAGCGAGGATAATCCCAAAGCCCTCACCCGCATCGACCTGGCTAAGAACGGGGTAGGGTAATTCCTGCCATCAAAACCGTCATCTCCCAGCTAAATCCGTTATCATCCTATGTCGGTTCAGGAAATGACATATCCCTCAGGCACGAGGGTGCTGCTATGGCGTCTCGATGAAGATGCGCCGCGGTTGCTGGACTTGTGCCGCGAGCAGGGCATCCAGGTGGACGACATCGCTGACCTGCCCGTGAAGCGGCAGCGGGAGAAGGCGGCCGAGCGTTTGTTGCTGTGCCAGGCCTTTGGACGGCCGGTAACGATGCTCCACGATGGGCAAGGGGCACCGTCGGTCGAGGGAATGGATGTGAACATCAGTATCACTCACACGATGCGTCTTGTGGCCCTGGCGGTCAATAAACAGCAGATCATAGGGCTGGATGCCGAGCAGGCAGACCGCCATCAGGTAATCAAGGTGCGTGGCAAGTACCTGAATTCCAACGAACAGCGTTTTATTGCCGACGATAACATCACCAGTCACATCATCGCCTGGACGGCCAAGGAGGCCATCATCAAGGCCGAGCGAAACAGCGCTATCGATTGGACCGACGGCATCTGTCTGGAGCCGTTTGTCCCGGGAACAGGCGAGACCCGGTTGTGGGCCCGCTACGGGAATCACCGTTATCGCTTGACGGCTATTGTGCACCAGGACCATTATATCACCGTGGCCGAGCCGACCGAGCACCTGACACAATAAAATAGCTCCCCTATCGTTATTAGAGTATATTAACAAAACGATGAAAACGATGATGAGATATTTCGTCCGTATGGCTGTGTCCCTAGTGGTCGTGGCCTGTTGCGTTGTCAACGTGCACGCGCTGGACAAGAGTTTCTATGCCGACAACAGCAAGTTGGCCACGGGCAAGTGGGTCAAAGTGGTGGTCAAGGAGAGTGGCATCTACCAGATTACTGCCGATGACGTGCGCAACTGGGGCTTGGGCAGTGACTTGTCCCAGATACATGTGTTTGGTTACGGAGGTGCTCCGTTGAGCGAGGTGATGCGCGGTGACAACTATGCCGACGACCTGCCGCAGATGCCTGTGGTGCGCACGGGCGACCGCCTCTTGTTTTATGCTCAGGGTCCCTTGACGTGGAAATACCAGAACACCAATTTGGAGCAGAGGCAGGTGCAGCACCCCTATGCCATAACGGGCGCCTACTTTGTTACCAACGACAGCCGTTTCAGTGACATTGAGCCGGTTCAGGCCACTAATACCCCTGTGGGCAATGTGATTACGACCTTCACCGAGCGTCTGTTTCACGAGCAGGAAATCATCAATCCCGGTGAGACGGGACGTGTGTTCCTGGGCGAGAGTTTTGTGACAAACAGGTCTCAGACGTTTAAATTCACGCTTGAGGGCAGGGTGCCCGGTAGCGCCGTGAAGGTGCTCCCGCTGTTTGCTGCCAACACCGATGGCGTGGGCAGCAGTTTGAGCTACAGCTACAACAACAAGTCGATTCCCAGCACAGACGGAGATGTGCTGATGCCTTCGGGGAGCACTGACTTCTACTTGACCACATTGGAATCGGTGGTCAAGACACTTGACCTTGAAGATAACAATGAACTGAACTTCACCGTTAATTATTCCAGCTCCAGCACGCCCAAGCTGGCGCGGCTGGATTACATCACGGTCAACTATGAGCGCAACTTGGCGTTGCGTGACGGTATGCTGTGTTTCGGTCTGCAGTTGGCCCGTCCCACTGCAAGTTACCGCCTGAGCGGTTGCAGCTCGTCCACGCGTGTGTGGGACGTGACGGCACCTTTTGCCCCAGTCCAGCTCAATGGCGTGTATGCCGACGGAATGTTGACCTTTAGCCCCGCTACCATGGGCAGGCGTGAGTTTGTGGCATTTGACGAGTCGGGTGCCTATTCCCATCCCGAACTGCTGGGCGAGGTGCCCAATCAGGATATCCACGGTGAGCCCACGCCCGACATGATCATACTTGCTCCCAGTGCCTATCTGGATCAGGCCCGCCGCGTGGCGCGACTGCATGAGCAGTACGACGGATTCCGTGTCCTGGTGCTGGATCATGAGAAGGTGTTCAACGAGTTCTCCAGCGGAACGCAGGACGCGATGGCCTACCGCCGGTTGTGCAAGATGTTCTACGACCGAGGCGCGAGCGATGACGGTCACAAGCTGGGCTACCTGTTGCTGATGGGTTGCGGCAGCTATGACAACCGCCTGATAGGTACCGATGCTAATGCGTTGAATTATCCTCGTCTGCTCACCTGGCAAAGCCTGGGCAGCAGGAATGACGAGGGCTCAATCACTACCGACGACTACTTTGGCATCCTCAGGGATAATGCCGATACCGGCGACACCTGCAAGATGAACATCTCGGTGGGCCGCATGATTGTTAAGAGCGTGAGTGAAGCCCGCACGGCGGTCAACAAGCTGGTCAAGTATGTGACATCGCCCATCTATGGCTCATGGAAGAACCAGGCGCTGATTGTCGCCGATGACGAGAACAAGGGCGACCACATGAAGCAGTCCAACACACTCATTGCCAATGCCCGTGCCAACGGCGGCAAAGACATCGTTTACAACTACGTTTACATCGATGCGTTCAATGCGGTGAGCGTTGGTGGCTCACGTACCTATCCTGACGCACGCAACAAGATGTTCACCGCACTCAGGGAGGGTGCCCTATGGTGGAACTACATCGGACATGCCAGCACCCAGAACTGGACTGGCGAGGGCCTGATGATGCGCTCCGACGTGGAAACGCAACTCTTTTACAAGCATCTGCCGGTATTGTATGGCGCGACGTGCGAGTTCTGCTGCTTTGATAACTCGGTGCTCTCTAGTGGCGAGCATCTCTTCCTGAACGCCAACGGTGGCGTTATTGCCCTGATTTGTCCCCCGCGCAAGGCCTTTATCAATGAGAACGGTGCCTTGTCCTCGGCAATGGGCCGTAACATCTTCATGCGTGACGCGCAAGGCAAGCAACGCCGCATCGGTGATATCTTGCGTCAGTCCAAGAATGAGTTGAATGCTTCGAGTGACAATCATCGTCGATTCTTTGTCTTTGGCGATCCCGCTATGCGACTGGCCTATGCGCCCTATACCGCGCGTGTCGAGACCATCAACGGCAAGCCTGTGGATGCCGACGATATGCCCGTGTTCAAGGCGCGTGAGGCAGTAGAGTTTGGCGGCAGCATTGTGGGAACCGATGGGGAACTGATGACGGACTTTAATGGCGCTATCGTGTCCACATTGTTTGGCCCCGAGCAGTCAATCACGACAAATGGCTATTATTCTGACGCGAAACATCCTGAACAAGGTGTCAAGGTGACCTACCAGGACCGTCCCAACCGCTTGGCCATCAATGTCGATACCGTGATAGGCGGACGGTTCACCGTACGCGTGATCATCCCCAGTGAGGTGAACAACGAGTATGACAACTACAGCCCGGCATTGATCAACCTGTATGCCTATGACCGCCGTGACACGATCGAGGCGATGGGCAGCAACAGTGATTTCTACATCTACGGCTATGAAGATGAGGAGGTGACCGATACCATCGGTCCCGATATCATCGTCATGGGACTGAACAACGAGCAGTTTGTCAATGGCAGTGACGTTAACGAGTCGCCGCTGCTACTGGCTACCGTCAGCGATGATAGCGGTGTGAACTTCTCGTCGGCGGGCATCGGGCACAGCATGACGCTCACCCTCGACGGCACCAACAGCTTCAATGATGTAGCAAGCTACTACACACCCAAGTATGCCGAGCAGGGCACATTGGGCAGTATCAGTTACCAGTTGAATGATTTGGCCCAAGGACCTCACACGTTGCGATTGCGCGTGTGGGACGTGTACAACAACATGAACGAGAAGACAATCACCTTCAATGTGGTCAAGGGCCTGGCTCCTGAGATCTCGGATGTCTATTGCGCGGGTAATCCCGCCAGTGTTGAGACGTCGTTCTATGTGCGTCACAACAGGCCTGACGCAGTGGTGAGCGTGACCATCGAGGTCTTTGACCTGATGGGCCGCCGCGTGTGGAGCACGACCCAGTCGGGCCGCAGCGACATGTACACATCGACGCCCGTGACTTGGGACCTGACTGATACGTCTGGCCGTCGCGTGCCCCGTGGAATTTATGTCTATCGCGCCACCATCTCGACCGACGGCATCAAGGAGGCCACCAAGGCCAAGAAACTTGCTGTCACCGGCGAGTGACGCACGTTAATTCTAGGCTAGGACACAACAATGGCACAGGCAGGGGGGGAGAGCTCGCTGCCGCGAGCGGTCTAGGGTCTAGAGTTTAGGGTTTAGAGAAGCATCCGCGCTTTGTTCATGGCATCACGCTAATATTAAGGGTTTTATCATTTGCTGTCAACAAGCATCTGAGAGTTGCGTGTCAGCATCAAAATCAATTAATAAATGAATGCTAGGTGGACGCAATGTAAACACCTTACAAACAATATCTTAGCGGCTTTGTTGCTTGACATGAGTTGAAGCCGCTGAAAAGTTACCTGCCTGTGTTTCGCGTCATAACAGATGTTAAAATAATGTGCAATTACTCTAAAATAAGGTGTAAAATGCTTGCTGTTATGAAAATTGAGGTAATTTTGTAAGTTAATTGCACTTATGTAAAGATTATGACCAAGAGCAACGACAACAGGATTATACTTCCCGAGCCAACTATCAGGCGCTTGCCATGGTATCTGTCCTATGTGCGCATGTTGGATCACCTGCATGTGGAATATGTGTCATCGACGCAGATTTCTAAGGAACTCAACGTGCAGTCATCGCAGATTGCCAAGGACTTGTCGTTTCTCAACATCAGGGGTAAGACTCGCATTGGCTATGAGGTTCGCGCACTGGTGCGCGGGCTGGAGGACTTTCTGGGCTTTAACCGCCATCACGATGCGGTGGTCATCGGCACGGGTAGTCTGGGAACGGCACTGATGCAGGATCATGGTCTGGAGCATTATGGGCTTAACATTGTCGCCGGCTTTGACGTGCGTAGTGAGGTCATAGGCCAGGAACTGGGCGGCGTGCCCGTGTTTGCCATCAGCGAGTTGAAATCGTGGCTGGCCGAGCACCATGTCCCCATTGCCATCCTCACGGTGCCTGTCGAGAGCGCTCAGGAAACAGCCGACCTGGCAATAGCCAGCGGCGTGACCGCCTTATGGAATTTCACCCCTTATCGCATCAAGGCTCCCGACAGCGTGGTGATAGCCAACACGTCAATCTATGCCCACCTGGCGATTATTTACAATAGGATGCAAGGACAGACGAATTGAAAACTGCCACCCACGGCGACCGACCGCTTACCTGAGCCGATGGCGCCAAATGGGCTGATATTGAGGAAAGAGTAACTAAGATGAAGGTAATCGGGTTCACAGGCAATTTTGGAGATGAGGGATGCGCCCCCCAGGCCTTTCTCATGGCCGATTCATCTATTCTGTACACTGGACGGCCTTTCTTTATTCCTGACTTCGCCCAGCGTTTTGTGGCTGCGCCCACAATCATCGTGCGCATGGGGCGGCTGGGCAAGTGCGTTGCCCCAAAGTTTGCCCATCGCTATTGGGACGCCTTCACGGCCGGCTTCACCGTTCGGGCTGTGGAGAGTGATGACGCGCGTCTGGTGGGGTTGGACTGGGCCTTTGACGGTGCAGCCATCGTGGGCGACTGGATTGCGGCTGACCAGTGCGATGACGTGCTTCATGTGCCTGTCAAGGTGGAGATGAATGACGAGGTGGTGGCACAGCGTTGCCTGGCCGACATGAATCAGCCGCTCGAGGAGCTGATTGCCGCGACGAGCATCCGTTGCAGCATCAAGATGGGCGACCTGCTGTTTACAGGTGATGCCGGAGATGGACGTGCAGTCACTCCTGGCGACCACTTGACGGCAAGCATCGGCGGCCACAGGGTGCTGGATGTGAAGGTGAGGATGTAACCCGAAATCAAAGAGATAAATAGAAAACTACTTAATAACTAGCGATATGCGCAAACTGACAAAACTTCAATTGGCATGTGTGGTTGCCTTGATGACTATGCTGTGTTCCAGCTACGCGAGTGCGTTCAACACATCGGTTTATGCCACCAGTTCCCGCCTTGCCTCAGGCAAGTGGGTCAAGGTGTCGATACCCGAGAGTGGCGTGTATGAAATTACTTACGACGAGTTGCGTGAGATGGGATTCAGCAACCCCGAGAGCGTTCACGTGTATGGCGCTGGCGGTAACCGCATCAGTGAGCAACTCAACGGCACCTATACCGATGACCTGAAACAGGTGCCCATCCTGCGAGCCAATGACAAGATCTGCTTCTACGGCAACGGCCCGATTGCTTTCTCGATCAGTGACTTCAATTCCAACCCCCATTACACGCGCTCCTTCAACCCCTATTCACAGGTGGGCTGTTACTTCCTGACCGAGGAATCCTCGTCAGACCTGCAGCCGTCCCGCAAGACCGAGGTGACGGTGTCGTCCTATGTGAATTGCCCCACCAGCCTGGGTTACTTCTATCACGAGCGTGAGCTCATGAGCGTGTCCAACTCGGGCAAGGAGATGCTGGGCGAGGATTTCTCCAAGAGAAAGGTGCTCGTTGACTATTATCTGCCCCACTTGTCGGACAGTACCATCGTGCTGCAAACCGCCATCGCTGCCAGTGCCAGTGAGGTGAGCTACGCCAACGCTGTGATTCATAGCGGCGCTTATAACGACACGACGTCCTACTCGTTGGCCTCGTCGCGTATCTATAAGCCGTCAAACGTCTATGTTTATTACAATTACGCCTCGCCCTATGGCTCGTTAAAGCTCCGTGACCCGTCAGAACAAGGCCAGTATGAGCCCTATCTGCGCTACACTAGCGGGAGTGGTACTGCCGCCATCGCACATCTGGATTACTTTATCATAACCTATCATCACGAGAACATCCTGGCCGATGCTCCCGACAACCAGCTGGTGATGGGCTACGGCACAACCCGTGGCTCGGAGCGTTTCATGCTTCCAGGCGCGCCCGCCGGTACCGTGGTGTGGTATATCAACAACACCAAGAGCCCGATGGTGGTCGCCACCAAGTCCTATAATGACGCTACAGGTAGTGGCACCTACTTCTACTCGGCTCCGGCATCCAATTCCAATTATGTGGCCTTTAACCCCAACCAGACGCTGAAGAAGATTTCGGCCTACGAACCCGTGGCCAACCAGAACTTGCACGGCATGGCTGTGCCCGACCTGCTGATTATCACGACGCCTGTCTTGAAGGAGCAGGCCGAGCGCCTGGCCGACCTGCACCGTGCCATTGACGGCATCGATGTGGCTGTGGTGCTCCAGGAACAGGTGTTCAACGAGTTCTCAAGCGGCACACGTGACGGCATGGCTTACCGCCTGCTGTGTAAGATGCTGTATGACCGCGACAAGAACAAGTTCAAGAACCTGCTGCTGTTTGGTACGGGCTCGTTTGATAACCGTGAGCTCATGGGTAGCCATCCTAATGACCTGCTCACCTATCAGAGCGATAACAGCAACTATGAGGACTACTCCTTTGTCAGCGATGACTTCTTCGGCTTCCTGGACGACAACTCTGGTATCAACATCTCTAACGATAAGCTGCGCATTGGCGTTGGCCGCATCACTTGTGCCGACGAGGACGAGGCCCGCAGCGATGTGGACAAGATTGTCGAGTACTATGCCAACCCCGACTATGGCGTGTGGCGCAACAACACAATGGTGATGAGTGACTCGCCCGACAAAGGCAAATACATGTTCCAGGGCCAGGGCTACAAGGATCAGATTGATAACAAGTTGAACACCGGCATGCACGTGAACACGGTTCACAACAGCATGTATCCCCGCTCGACAACACAGCCCAGCTACGCGGTTAACCGCAAGATGGCTACCGAGGCCAAGCAGCAGCTGGCCTATCAACTGAAGGCTGGCGCCTATTTTGCCACCTATGTGGGCCATGCGGGAGCTGTCTCGTTTACCCAGACCAACAAGATGTGGACCACCGGCGACGTGTCGCGCACCGTCTATCCTCACTATCCCATCATGTCCACCGCTTGCTGTGATGTGGCCCACTACGACAACGACACGCGCGGCATCGCCGAGCTGATGTTCCACAAGCGTGACGGCGGCGCCATTGCCCTGCTGACCTCGTCGCGCATGGTGTTTGACGAAGGCAACGACCAGCTGAACACCAACTTCATCAATGCGCTGTTCAGCTATGACAGCAAGGGCTACATGCCCACGCTGGGCGAGGCCTACAAGGAGTCAAAACTAGCATTCTCGATGGCCGATACCAACAAGATGTCGTTTTTCCTGCTGGGTGACCCCGCTATGCGTATCAACTATCCCATTTCCCGCTTCAACATCACCAGCGTGAACGGCATCGACGTGACCGATACGGCCCAGATGGCTGCCATCAGCCCGCTGGGCAAGTTTGAGATCAAGGCTCAAGTGGCTGATGCCGAGGGTAATCTGGACACCAGCTTCAACGGTGATGCAACGGTGACGCTGTATGACCGTGAGAAGCAGTTCACGACGTTGTCGTTTACAGTCTTGGACGAAAAGATTGAACGCAACATCTACTTTGACCGTCCCAAGCTGGCCGAGGTGACTGGCCGCGTGGTGAATGGCCAGTTCACCGGCATGATGATCGCCCCGCAATCGCCGTTGGCGCTCAACGAGGGTGTGCTGCTGCGCGTGTATGCCCACAAGGATGGTACCGATTACATGGTGAACGGCTTGACCAAGCAGGTGAAGATGTTGCCCTATGACGAGGCAACGGCCATTAGCGACACTCAAGCTCCGGTGATCACCGCCATGTTTGTCAACGACGAGTCGACTTTTACCGACGGTGCTATGATTGCTCCCAATGCGATGCTCTATATCACAGCTAGCGATGACGAGGCTATCAATATGCAGTCTAACTCGGTGCAGAGCAGCATGAAGCTGCAACTCGACGGTGGCAAGACGTCCTACAACGACGTGACCTGCTATGCGACCGTTGGCGACGATGGCAAGACCGTGAACGTCGAGTTCCCGTTGTCGAGTCTGTCTGAGGGGTTGCATTCATTGACCTACACCGTGTATGACATGCTGGGCAACAGCGACAGCCGCACGATCACGTTCATGGTGGGCACGGCATCGGTGGTGGATCTCGTGACCGACAGACTGCCAGCCTTTGTGGACGGCGACGTCAACTTTGACATCGACACCGAGCTGGCATTGACACCCGAGCTGGTGCTGCGCGTGACCGATGCTACCGGTAAGCTGGTGTGGATGACCAAGACCAGCGATTTCCCAGTGAACTGGGACATGACTGATATGGATGGCAACAAGGTGCCTGCGGGCCTGTACCGCTACTTTGGCACCTATAACGATGGCGTGAATTATGGTGGCACTCCCATCAATAAGCTGATCGTCCTTGACCCGTCAAGGGAACGCCAGCGGGGTGAGTAACGCCGCTTGGCGAGGTGGACACGCATTCTGTTGCCGGCACCACCTCTAGCATCTTGATTTAACAAGCGCGGGAGCGAACCAGGTAAGCCTGGTGACGCTCCCGCGTTTGCATTTGTTTAGCAATTGTGTGAAAAGACAAAAAAACTAAGTCTTGGAGATGAGATACTAAAATCTTTTTTATTACCTTTGTGGTTTGAATAATTGGCACATGCAGGGCTTGTCCCGGATGAGTGTGCCATAACGAGAGTAGCAAGAAATCAACAAAAAGAGAAGATATGCGCAATCTGACGAGAATTCAATTTGTATGTGTGGTCTTGATGGCCATTCTGGGCGCTAGCTATGCGGGCGCGTTCGACACATCGGTTTATGCGACCCAATCCAGGCTCGCGACGGGCAAGTGGGTGAAAGTGACGATTCCCGAGAACGGAGTGTATGAGATTACCTATGATGAATTACGGGAGATGGGTTTCAACAATCCTGGTCAGGTCCATGTGTATGGCCAGGGTGGTGCCCGCATCAACGAGGTGCTCAACGGCACCGCCACTGATGATCTGGTACAGGTCCCCATCCTGCGCACAGGCAATAAGATCTGTTTTTATGGCTGCGGCCCTGTCGCCTTCAGCCTCAAGGACTACAATACAGCGACACGCTTTGTGCGCGACCTCAACCCGTATTCCCAGGTAGGCTGCTATTTCCTGACCGAGGAATCCACCGCCGATCTGCAGCCCCAGGACAGAGCGGTTCCCGTGGTTTCAAACTATGTGGACAATGCGGTGAGCTTGAACTATTTCTATCACGAGCGTGACCTCATGAGCGTCACCAACTCTGGCAAGGACATGCTTGGTGAGGATTTCTCCAAGCGCCGCATGTTCATCGACTACTACTTGCCTAACCTGGCCGACAGCAGCATTGTTGTGCATGCTACTATTGCCGGATATCCGTCAGAGACGGCCTATGCCAACGCTGTTATTCACAGTGGCGGATCAACCGATACTACTGCCTACACCACTTCATTGTCACGAGTTAACAAAATTCCGGATTCAAACTCCTACACGAAGTATAATTCAGCATCGCCTTATGCCGCGTTGCACTTGACTCATCCAGCCGAGCATGGCCAGTTTGAGCCCATTTTCAAGTATCCCAGCGGGAGTGGATCGGCTTCTATTGCGCGTCTGGACTACTTCATCTTGAGTTACAAGCAAGAGAATATACTCGCTGGCGCCCCCGACAATCAGTTGTTGATGGGTTATGGTGTGTGCCGTGGAGCAGAACGCTTCTTGTTGCCAAATGCCCCTGCCAGCATGGTGCTGTGGTACATCAGCAATCCCAAGTTGCCGATGACTGTTGCCACCACCAGCTATGATGATGCTAGCGGTAAGGGCCGTTGCTTCTTTACCTCGCCTATTGCCAGCTCTCTCTATGTGGCATTTGACCCGACACAGACGCTGAAGAAGATCACTGCCTACGAGCCCGTGGCCAACCAGAACCTGCATGGCATGGCCGTGCCCGACATGCTGGTCATCACGACCGCGGCCCTCAAGGAGCAGGCCGAGCGTCTGGCCGACATGCACCGTGCCATTGACGGCATCGACGTGGCCGTTGTGCTCCAGGATCAAGTGTTCAACGAGTTCTCTAGTGGTGTGCGCGACGGCATGGCCTACCGCCTGCTGTGCAAAATGCTGTATGACCGCGATAATGTGAAATTCAAGAATCTGCTGCTGTTTGGCACTGGCTCATTTGACAACCGCGAGCTCATGGGTAGCCATCCCAATGATCTGCTCACCTATCAGAGTGATAACAGCAACTCCACTGACCGTGCCTATACGAGCGATGACTTCTTCGGACTGCTGGACGACAACAGCGGCACCAATGTGGCCAGTGCCAAGCTGCGCATCGGTATTGGCCGCATTACCTGTACCGATGTGGATGAGGCCCGCAGCGACGTTGACAAGATCGTCGAGTACTATGCCAACCCCGACTACGGTGTGTGGCGAAATAGCGCACTGGTCATCAGCGACTCTCCCGACTGGGGCGAGTACATGTTCCAGGGACAGGGATACAAGAACTTGATTGATAACAAGTTGAATACGGGAATGAACGTGAATACGGTTCACAACAGCATGTATCCCCGCTCGACGACCGAGCCTACATTTGCTGTTGACCGCAAGACCGCAACCGAGGGTAAGCGTAAACTGTCCATGGAGTTCAAGGCAGGTGCCTATTTCGCTACCTATGTGGGTCATGCAGGTGCAGTCTCGTTCACCAAGACCAACAAGATGTGGACCACTGGTGACGTGTCACGTACGGCCTATCCCCACTATCCCATCATGTCCACGGCCTGCTGTAACGTGGCCCACTTTGACAACGACTCGCGTGGCATCGCTGAGTTGATGTTCCACAAGCGTGATGGTGGTGCTATCGCACTGCTCACGTCGTCCCGCATGGTGTTCGCGTCATCTAACGACAAGTTGAACCAGTACTTCATCAATGCCCTGTTCAGCTATGACAGCAAGGGTTACATGCCCACGCTGGGTGAGGCTTACATGGCTAGCAAGCTGGGTTTCACCTCCCAGGATATCAACAAGATGTCATTCTTCCTGCTGGGTGACCCGGCGATGCGTATCAACTATCCCGTGTCCCGCTTCAACATCACCAGCGTGAACGGTACTGACGTGACCGACACGACCCGTACAGCCTCCATCAGCCCGCTGAGCAAGTTTGAAGTCAAGGCCCAAGTTGTGGATGCCGATGGTAACATTGATACCAGCTTCAACGGCGACGCCACGGTGATGCTCTATGACCGCGAGGATTACTTCACGACATTGAATTTCAATACATTGAATGGAACTAGAGAAGATCGTGACATCTATTGTGACCGTCCCAAGCTGGCTCAAATCGCAGGCCGTGTGGTCAATGGCCAGTTTACCGGCATGATGATCGCCCCCAGGTCGCCGCTGGCCCGCAACGAGGGTGTGATGCTGCGCGTGTACGCCCACAAAGATGATACTGATGTTATGGTGAACGGTTTCACCAAGCAGGTGAAAATGCTCCCTCTCGATGAGAACAACGTGATTAACGATGGCGAGTCGCCTGTAATTACCTCGATGTATGTCAACGATGAGGCAACCTTTGCCGATGGCGCCTTGATTGCCCCCTCTGCTATGCTCTACATCAGCGCAACCGATAACGAGGCCATCAGCATGCAGCCCAACTCGGTGAGCAACACGATGATCCTGCAACTCGACGGCGGCAAGCAGTCCTATGGCGAGGTGACTTATTACGCTACCGTAGGCGAGGGCGGCAAGACGGTGAACATTGAGTTCCCGCTATCGAACTTGACCGAAGGCCTGCACACGTTGACCTACACCGTGTATGACATGCTTGGGAACAGTGCCAGCCGCACCATCTCGTTCCTGGTGGGCCAGGCATCGGCTGTCGAACTGGTGGCCGACAAGCTGCCCGCCTTCCTGGATGGCGACGTCAACTTTAATCTGGACTCTGAATTGACAACGTCTCCCGAAATGGTAGTGCGTGTGACCGACGCTGTCGGCAAACTCGTGTGGATGACCAAGACGAGCAGTTTCCCTGTTCAATGGGATATGAGAGATATGGATGGCAACAAGGTGCCTGCGGGCTTGTACCGCTACTTTGGTACCTACAATGATGGCGTGAACTATGGTGGCACGTCAATCAACAAGCTCATCATCCTTGAACCTGTCAAAACCGCTGTCAACTGACACTTTCCGTGCGGCTGTTGTCAGCCCTGTTATGCTTGAAAATTATTAATCGAGAAACATGAATTGAAGATATGCTCAAACTGAATAAACTGCAACTCGCATGCGTAATCCTGATGGCCGTCTTGTGTGCAGGACATGCGGGTGCGTTCGACACGTCAAAGTATGCGTCCCAGTCCAAGCTTGCCACGGGCAAGTGGGTCAAAGTGATGGTGCCCGAGAGTGGTGTGTACGAGATTACCTATGACGAGCTGCGCAAGATGGGCTTTGACAACCCGTCCCAGGTGCATGTTTATGGCCATGGTGGTAACCGCATCAGTGAGGTGCTTAATGGCAAGGCTGTAGATGACTTGAAGGCTGTGCCTATCTTGCGTGTGAACGATAAGATCTGCTTCTATGGCAATGGCCCTGTAGCCTTTACCATGTCTGAATACATGAGCGTGCCCCACTACACACGCGTGTTCAATCCCTATTCACAGGAAGGCTGCTATTTCCTGACCGAGGAATCGACACCTGACGTGGTCCCCATGCGTAAAGCGGTGCCCTCGGTGAGCAGCTATGTGAACACGGCCAGCAGCATGAGTTTCTATTATCATGAGCGGGACCTGATGTCGGCAGCAAGCTCGGGCAAGGAAATGCTGGGTGAGGACTTCGCCAGAAACCAGCTGCTGGTGGACTACTACCTGCCGCAGCTGTCTGATAGCACCCTGGTCCTGCAAACCGCCCTTGCCGCCAATGTGCTGGAGACTTCCTATGCCAACGCGGTACTGCATAGCGGCAATGGAACCGACACAACGGCTTACCCCGAAGCGTCATCAGTCCTCTACATGCCGCTGGAAAATGTGTATTACAATGTCGCTTCTCCATCTGCCGCGATCAAGCTCAGTCATCCGCAACAACGTGGACAGTTCGAGCCCATCCTGAAGAACTCCAGTGGCACGAATTCGGCCTTGTTGGCGCGTCTGGACTACTTTATCCTGACTTATAAGCACCATAATATCCTTGTCGGTATGCCCGACAACCAGATGCTCATGGGTTATGCCATGACTTCGGGCAAGGAGCGCTTGATGCTGCCCTATGCCACGTCGAGCACTGTGGTGTGGTTTATCAACAACACCCAGTCGCCCATGGTGGTGCCCACCACGGCCTATAACGAGGGAAATACACACGGCTTGTCTTTCTTCGCTAACCCGATCAGCTATGCGACCTATGTGGCCTTCGATCCGGCTAAGACACTGAAGAAGATATCCCGTTATGAGCCGGTGGCCAACCAGAACCTGCACGGCATGCCTGAGCCCGACCTGCTGATTATTGCCTCGACGGCATTCAAGGAGCAGGCCGACCGCCTAGCCGACATGCACCGTGCCATTGACGGTATCACCGTGGCCGTGGTGACCCAGGATCAAGTGTTCAACGAGTTCTCGAGTGGCACGCGCGATGCAATGGCTTACCGCCTGCTGTGCAAGATGCTCTATGACCGTGACAATGTTAAATTCAAGAACCTGTTGCTGTTTGGCACGGGCTCATTTGACAACCGTGAACTCATGGGCAGTCATCCCAATGACCTGCTCACTTACCAGAGTGACGAGAGCAACATCCTGGAACAGAGCTACACAAGTGATGACTTCTTCGGTATGCTGGCCGATAATTCGGGCGCTAATCTGGCAGCCGACAAGCTCAGCATCGGAGTAGGTCGCATCACTTGTGTTGACGTGGATGAGGCCCGCAGCGACGTTGACAAGATCATTGATTACTATGCCAATCCTGACTATGGGGTGTGGCGCAACAATACCATCGTGTCGAGTGACTCACCCGACGGCGGAATGTATATGTTCCAGGCACAGGGTTACAAAGACCTGATTGAGGGAAGCCTGAATACGGGCATGCATGTGAACACGGTTCACGACAGCATGTACCCGCGTTCGCCTAACGAGCCCACATATGCGGTCGAGCGCAAGACGGCTACCGAGGCCAAGCAGCGCTTGAGCTACCTGCTCAAGGATGGTGCTTACTTTGCAACCTATGTAGGGCACGCAGGTTCAGTTAGCTTGACTAAATATAACAAGATGTGGACCATCTCGGATGTGGCCAACACGTCTTATCCTTACTATCCCATCATGTCATTGGCTTGCTGTGACGTGGCCCACTTTGACAACACCACACGAGGCATCGCCGAGTTGATGTTCCACAAGCGTGACGGTGGCGCTATCGCCCTGTTGACATCAGCGCGTATGGTATCCGCCATGCCTAACAATCAGTTGAACCGTAACTTCATCAATGCCCTGTTCAGCTATGACCGCACGGGCGTGATGCCTACAGTGGGCGAGGCCTACAAGGAGGCAAAACTGTCATTCGTCGGTGCCGACATGAACAAGCTGTCTTTCTTCCTGCTGGGCGATCCCGCCATGCGGGTGAATTATCCGACTCCCCGCTTCAACATCACCAGCGTGAACGGAACCGATGTGACCGACACGCTCAATGCCGAGGTGTACCCACTGTGTCGCTTTGAGATTAAGGCACAGGTCGTTGACGGCCAGGGTAATGTGGACCGCAGCTTTAATGGCGATGCCACGGCAACGCTCTATGGACACGAGAACCTGTTCACGACACTGAGCAACATCATGGGCACAGAGGAACGCGAAATCTATATGGACCGCACTAAACTGGCCGAGATTTCGGGTAGGGTAGAGAACGGCCTGTTTACGGGCTCAATGATTGCTCCCCGTGTACCCTATGGCCGCTCCTCAACCGTGTTGACGTCGATGTTGCGCGTGTATGCCCACAAAGACAGTAGCGACTGCATGGTGAATGGTGTCACCAAGCAGATCATCATGCTGCCCTATGACGAGTCTAAGGTCATTGAGGATAACGAGGCTCCCGTGATTACTGCCATGTACCTGAATGAGGAGAGCAGCTTTGGCGAGGGTGCTGTCGTTTCGCCCAATACGATGCTCTATATCAACGTGACCGATAACGAGGGCATCAACGTTCAGGCCAATTCCCCCTCCAGCAGCATGAAGTTGTCGCTCGATGACGGCAAAGCGTCATTTGGTGACATCCTGTGTGGCGCTAACGTTGCCAATGGCAACAAGTCGGTGTCAATCGCTTACCCGCTGACCAACCTGACCGATGGCTTGCATACGCTCACCTATACCGTATATGATATGCTGGGCAACAGTGCCACCCGCACCATTTCGTTCCTGGTAGGGCATGCATCAAGTGTTGACATCGTTGCAGACAAGTCGCCCGCGATGATCAACAATCCGGTGAATTTTGACTTGCAGGCCAGCGGAATGCTGCATCCTGAGGTGACCCTGCGCGTGACCGATGCGACAGGTAAACTTGTGTGGATGACCACGACCGACACCTTCCCCGTCAGCTGGGACATGAAGGACATGGATGGCAACAAGGTGCCGGCGGGCCTGTACCGCTACTTCGGCTCCTATAACGATGGCGTGAACTATGGTGGCACTCCCATCAACAAACTCATCGTTCTTGAGCCTGTCAAGACGGCCCGAAAGTAATATCCTGGAAGAGTATAATTCCCGTGAGCATGTCTCCCTTGTTGCTCTTGTGGTTTTAAACACTGTGTAACTGAAAAACTATATACAATTAATAATATTATATGTCGATAGATCAAATACTGGCACAAGCAACCGCCCAGGCGGTGAAAGAGTTATATGGCGTGGATTTCCCCGTCGAGAAGATAGTTCCCCAGACGACCAAGAAGGAGTTTGAGGGCAATGAAACGATTGTCGTCTTCCCGTTCCTGAAGGCGTCGCACAAGGCGCCAGACGTGACGGCTCAAGAGATAGGCGAGCACATGCAGGCTCACTGTGACGCGGTGGAGAAGTTCAATGTCATCAAGGGCTTCTTGAACATCACCATCAAGCCATCATTCTGGACCAGCGTGCTCAAGCACGTGGCTTCGACACCCGACTATGGTTTCACAGCAGCTAGTGATGATAGCCAGCTGGTGATGATCGAGTATTCCTCGCCCAACACCAACAAGCCGCTGCACTTGGGACATGTGCGCAACAACCTGCTGGGCTTCAGCCTCTCCAAGATTATGGAGGCCAACGGCTACAAGGTGGTGAAAACCAATATCGTCAACGACCGTGGTATTCACATCTGCAAGTCGATGCTGGCATGGCTCAAGTGGGGCAACGGCGCTACGCCCGAGTCTACCGGCAAGAAAGGCGACCACCTGATTGGCGACTTCTATGTGGCCTTTGACAAGCACTATAAGGCCGAAGTCAAGGAACTTGTCGAGAAAGGCATGAGCCAGGAGGAGGCCGAGAAGCAGGCTCCGCTCATTCAGGAGGCTCACGACATGCTGCGTCGCTGGGAGGCTGGCGATAAGGAGGTGCGCGCCCTGTGGGAGAAGATGAACAATTGGGTTTATGCCGGTTTTGACGAGACCTACCGTCGCATGGGCGTCTCGTTTGACAAGATTTACTACGAGAGCGACACCTACCTGGTGGGCCGCGATACCGTGCTCAATGGTTTGGAAAAGGGTTTGTTCTACCGCAAGGAGGACAACAGCGTGTGGGCCGACCTCACCAGTGACGGTTTGGATCACAAGCTGCTGCTGCGCAGCGACGGCACGTCGGTCTATATGACTCAGGACATCGGCACCGCCCAGCTGCGCTACAAGGACTATCCCATTGACCGCATGGTCTATGTCGTGGGCAACGAGCAGAACTACCACTTCCAGGTGCTCTCGCTGCTGCTCGACAAGCTAGGCTTCAAGTGGGGCAAGGATCTGGTGCACTTCTCCTATGGTATGGTGGAGTTGCCCAACGGCAAGATGAAGTCCCGCGAGGGCACCGTTGTCGATGCCGATGAGCTCATGGACGAGATGATTGCCACGGCCACCGAGATGGCCGGCGAGCCTGGACGTCTGCAGGGCGTTCCCGAGGAGGAGCGTGAGGACGTGCTGCGCATGATTGGCTTGGGCGCCTTGAAGTACTTTATTCTCAAGGTTGACCCCAGGAAGACCATGCTGTTCGACCCCAGCGAGTCTATCGACTTCAATGGCAATACGGGCCCCTTTATCCAGTACACCCATGCCCGCATCAAGTCGGTATTGCGCAAGAGTGGTGAGGATTATAACGCCGTGGACATCAGTGCTGTGGCTCCCAACGAAAAGGAGACTTCGCTCATCCAGAAACTGGCCGACTTCACTGTCGCCGTCAACGATGCCGGCCGCAACTACAGCCCCGCCCTGATTGCCAATTACGTTTATGACCTGGCCAAGGAATACAACCAGTTCTATCATGACTACAGCATTCTCAAGGAGCAGGACGAGAAGGTGCGCGCCTTCCGTCTGTTGCTGAGCGCTACCGTTGCCGACGTCATTTGTCGCGGCATGTCGCTGCTGGGAATCGAGGTACCCGAGAGGATGTGATCCATCGGTAGTTGGCATAGTTTTTGCAACTAAAAACCAAGAACTGAAAACTAACAACTAAAAGACATGAACAATTGGAATAATAACTTCGAGAACGGCTATCAGACTGCCGCTCAAGCTGAGAATTCGCTGACGCTTCAGCGTTATGTCGCTGGCGTGATGCGCAAGGTGTATGGAAAGATGACATTGGGCCTGTTGGCTACTGCTCTCACGTCCTATCTGATGCTGTCCAGCCCGGCTTTGTTGACCATGCTGTTCAGTAGCACATTCTCAATTTGGATCTTGTTTGCCGTCGAATTGGGCCTGGTTATCTACCTGAGTGCCCGCATCGACAAGTTGAGCACGGGCACCGCCACCGCCTTGTTCTATGCCTACAGTATCTTGAATGGTGTGTCGTTAACCCCCATCTTCCTGGTATATACTGGTGTGTCGATTGCCACGACCTTTGCGATTACGGCAGGCACTTTTGGCGCCATGACCATTTTCGGTTATGTGACGCGTCAGGATTTGTCCAAGATCGGCTCCTTCCTGATCATGGCCCTGTTTGGTCTCATCGTGTGCGCTCTGGTGAATCTCTTCTTCCGGAATACGATGTTTGAACTGCTCATCAGTTGCGCCGGTGTGCTCATCTTTGTGGGCCTTACCGCTTGGGATACTCAAGCCATTAAGCGTATGAGCGCCGAGGCCGACCCTTCGATGGTGGGCAAGATTGCCACGATGGGCGCTCTGACCCTCTATCTCGACTTTATTAACTTGTTCCTGTATCTGCTGCGCTTCTTTGGCAACCGCGATTGACCGGTCAGGAACGGTATTTGGATAACAAACGGCCCCAGCTGCATCAACACTTAGCTGGGGCCGTTTGCTGTATATGGCGTGTAAACGTCAGCGCAGGGTGAATTGCTTGCGCTGGACGTTGCGGCTGTCGGTACCTATCATGACCTCAAAGTCGCCAGGCTCGCAAACGTAGTCAAGGTCCTTGTTGTAGAACTTGAGCAGGTCGGCGTCGATGGTGAAGGTCACCTGACGGCTCTCGCCCGGCTTGAGGTTGATGCGCTCAAAGCCCTTGAGCTCCTGTACGGGACGGGCAATGCTGCCTACCAGGTCGCGGATGTAGAGCTGGACGACCTCGGCGCCCTCGCGGCTGCCCGTGTTGGTAACGGTGACCGATGCCTGGATGCTGCCGCTAGCGCTCATCGAGTTGCTGCTCAGGGTCATCGGGCTGTAGTTAAATGTCGTGTAGCTCAGGCCGTAACCGAAGGGGAACAGCGGCTCGTTGGGCACGTCCAGATAGTTGGAGGTGAACTTGGTGAACCACTTGGGGTTGGGACGCCCT
Source organism: uncultured Prevotellaceae bacterium (assembly GCA_900319525.1). Lineage (GTDB taxonomy): Bacteria > Bacteroidota > Bacteroidia > Bacteroidales > Muribaculaceae > Sodaliphilus. The sequence continues at coordinate 65,973 of ONOU01000006.1, forward strand.
GTGTTCAGGTGGTTATAATAGACAGGAACCTGACCAACGCTACGGGGCATGGTGGCCGAGAGCTTGCCGCTGGGCGACACGTCGCCAAAGACCACGTCACAGATGGCATCAGCGGCCTCGCTACCGCCAAACCACACGTTCAGGATGGTGGGGATATTCTCGACCTCCCAGTCCATGACGGTAGTGCGTCCCGAGAAGTTGAGCAGCACAATGGGCTTGCCGGTGGCCAGCAGGGCCGTGAGCAGGTCCTTCTGTGCATCGAGGATCGTGAGTTCGCTGCGTGAGCTGCTCTCGCCCGACATCTCGCTGGGCTCGCCCATGGCGGCGACAATCACGTCACACTCGCGTGCGATGCGCAGGGCCTCGTCGCGCATGACGTCAACCGGGCGCTCGTCGCGCATCTCGCGGCCAAACATCGTCGAGTTCTTCTCCAGTTCGGCATCATAGCAGACGTTGCACCCCTTGGCATACATCACCTCGCCACGATCTCCCACGGCGCGGCGCATGGCCTCGAGCAGCGTGCTGTAGCGGTCGCTGGCGGCGGCCACGCTCCAGGTGCCGGGCATGTTGGCGCGGGTGTTGGCCAGCGGGCCCACCAGGGCGATCTTGGCCGTGCGTTGCAGCGGCAGCACGTTATCCTTGTTCTGCAGCAGTACAAAGGTTTCGGTGGCCAGCTTGCGTGCGGCGGCACGATGCTCGGCCGTGTAGATTTCCTTGCTGGCACGCTTGCTGTCCAGGTAGCGGTAGGGATCGTCAAACAGGCCCAGCTTGTACTTGGCTTCCAGAATGCGGCGGCAAGCCTTATCGATGTCGTCGATGGTCACCTTGCCCTCGTCCAGCGATTTTTCCAGTGTTCCCAAGAAACCGTCGGCCACCATGTCCATGTCGGTACCCGCGTTCAGGGCAAGTGCCGAGACCGTCTGCAGGTCGCCCATGCCGTGGTTGATCATCTCGCTGATGGCGGTGTAGTCGGTCACGACAAAGCCGTCAAATCCCCAGCGGTCCCTCAGCACCTCGGTCATGAGCCAGCGGTTGCCCGTGGCGGGGATGTAGTCAATGACGTTGAACGAGGTCATGAAGCTGCCCGCTCCGGCATCGACGCCTGCCTTGTAGGGCGGGAAATACTCGTTGAACATGCGCACGTGGCTCATATCGACAGTATTGTAGTCACGGCCAGCCTCGGGGGCGCCATAGAGGGCAAAATGCTTCACGCAGGCCATCATCGATGTCTTGTCGGCCAGGTCAGCACCTTGATACCCCTCAATCATGGCGCGGCAGATGGCAGATCCCAGAAACGGGTCCTCGCCGTTGCCCTCGCTCATGCGTCCCCATCGGGGCTCGCGGCAGATGTCCACCATGGGGCTGAAGGTCCAGCAGATGCCATCGGCAGTGGCTTCGATCGAGGCGATGCGGGCCGAGTTGCGGATGGCCTCCATGTCCCAGCTCATCGACATGGCGAAGGGGATGGGGAAGACGGTCTCATAGCCGTGAATCACATCCATGCCGAAGATAAGCGGAATGCCCAGCCGGCTCTGCTTGACGGCGACTTCCTGCAGCTGGCGAATGCTCTTCACCCCCTTCATGTTGAACAGGCCGCCCACCTGTCCTGCCTTGATCTTGCCGACCACGTCGCCACTCACCGTGGAACCGGTGATGATGTCGCCGGTGACGGGGAGGTTGAGTTGTCCGATTTTCTCTTGCAAGGTCATCTTGCCCATCAGGTCATCGATGAAACGGTCCATCCTGGCCTGGTCCACGGCCTGTGCAGCCATCGAGATGCTCACGAGGGCCATGGCCAATAAATAAATTCTCATTCTTGTCATAATGGTTGATATGCTTGGATTGATTGATAATGCTGACTGTTACCACCTCGCAAAGGTAGGCAATTATCTTGAGGGGACTTCTATAAATTACCCAAAAGATAGTTTTTAGTGTTGTTGGATGTCTTTGGCCGCTTTTCGGCATCTTTTGTCTTTCCTTCTTGGACCATAGCCTGCTATGCTCCTGCGAAGTCAAGTCAAAATCTGCTCAAAAATCAATCCAAATCCATTCCAAGCTAATTTATGGAAGTCCCCTTGAAACCTCAAAGCCCAGCTTCGCGAGTCCCTCTTGTACCTCGGGGCAACTCATGAACAGGCGCCACAGCAGCCCCGTGCGGTAGTTCTCGATCATCGGGGCGATGGTGCACTGGTCGATGGCCAGGTAGCGAGGCAATGTCCATCCGCTGGCGGGGCTGAAGGCGTCATAGAAGCCATACTTGCCCCAGATGCTCTCGCCGCGGCTGTAGAAGCCCCTGAGGGCCGCCATCGACTGCTCAGGCGTGTAGGGGAACGACGACAGTGCCGCCGTGGGCGTGATCACGCCCAGGTCATTACCAGGGCTGTGAGCCGAATAGCCGTCTGTCGAGTAGCTGGCGGTCAAGCCCCAGCAGTCGGGGCCGTAGCCGCTGTAGCCCTTGGGATTGTCGATGCAATACCGGTAGTTGCTCAGCGCGTGGTTGCGCACCACATTCCAGTAGTCGGCATACTGGTCCTTCAGGCCTCGCGGGTCCAGGCCAAACCAGCTGTAATGTGCCCAAAAGAGCGGACCGCCCGTCTTCTCGGCGCCGTTGTGCTTGAGTTCCAGCGGATAACCATAAGGAGCCGCATCACTCTTGATGCCGCCACTTCGTGCCCACCCCTTGTGGTAGCACGAGGCGGGTACAGTGTGGGTGGGCGAGGCCGCTGCCAGCACATACACGATGAGACACTCGTTGTAACCCTCAAGCGGGAAATTCATGTCCCACTCATACTGGGGCGACCAGTGCCAGTAGATGACATCCTGACCGCCGCGGGTGTACCAGTCAAATTCCATGTCCTGCCACAAGGCATTGATGCGGCTCACCAGGTCTCTCTCGGCTGCAGTGTCGCGGTTGAGGTATTGGCGGGCGCACAGCAGTCCCTGCATCAGGAAGCAGCTCTCCACCAGGTCGCCACCGTTATCCTTTTGGCCAAAGGGTTTCACCTTGCCCGTGGGGCCGTACAACCAGTGCGGCCACACGCCGTGGAAGCGGTCGGCCCGTTCCAGGAAGCCCACGATGCGTTTCAGCCGCTCGATGCCCTGGTCGCGCGTGATGAAGCCGCGCTCCATCGCCACCACGAGGCCAGCGATGCCAAATCCGCTGCCACCCGTGGTTACCACGTCCTGATCATGCTCGGGGTATTGCCCGTCCAGATGGATGCGCTCGCGCGCCAGTCCTGACGTGGGTTCAGCGCCATCCCACATATAGTTGAAGTGCACGCGCTCGATGTAGTCGAGCATCGCATCGTCGTTCTTGAACGATGATGGGCGTTGCCCGGTTGACGGGGGCGTCGGTTCCTCGTTGTGGACATTGCTGCCGGTTTTGCATCCAGCAATTGTTATCAGCAGGATGAGCAGTGACAGCGGCTTGAAGATGGTCGTGTTCATAATGCAGTTGCTATTTTTTTAGTTTGATGGTGCGGCAAAGGGGGCTGCGGCCAGCCTCGGCCAGGGACTCGATAGTGAAGTAGTAGTCGGTCCCTATATCCAAGCCCCGCAGGTCATACCGCGTGTCACCGTTCACCGTGATGCAGTGGTACAGCTTGTCGGGCGAGACGCCGAAGTAGATATTATAGCCATAGGCTCCCTCGACAGCCGACCAGGCGATCATCGCATTGCGCCTGTCGCGCTTGTCACGCTTGACTTCAAAGTGCTTTACGGGTTGGGGAGCAGAGCCGGTGGCCATGCCAAACACCCTGATCTCGCTCATGCAGAAGTTGCCGCCAGAGGGCATGTGCACGTTCTCGATGCGCAGGTAGCGGGCCCGCAGCGCCTGCCTCAGCTCGATGTAGTCGTGAGGTGTGTCGCGGTCGGCGTCGCTCTTGTCCACAACAAGAAACCAGTCCTTGCCGTCAAGGCTGGCCTTGATGCGGTATTGATAATAAATGTCGTTGGCTCGGTTGTGCTGCACCGTCTTGTGGTCATAGAAATTGAGTTGCAATGCACGGATGTCACGCATGCCGCCCAGGTCCATCTCAACCCATTCGTCACTGCTGCCGGTGGCTGCGCTCCAGTAGGTGCGCATGCTCTCGTCGGTGAGGCTGGCGGCGGCGAAGGTGCTATCGCTACTCGATGCGGTGCAGGGTTTGCCATAGGACAGCAGCATCCAGCCTGTGAAACGGTCGGCGGGCGACTGGATATTGTGGTCGGCATTCCAGCAGGGATAGTCGCCAAAGGCGGTTACCGTGTACATGATGCCGTCGTCGTCAAAGGCGGTGGGGTAGAGGCCGATGCGCCGCTCAAACTTGTATTTGAGCGAGAGCATGCAGGTGCCCACATGCCAGTAATTGCCATTCGAGTCGGCAAATGTGCCGCCGTGGCCCACACCTTGCACAAATCCGCCGGGCTTGTAGCTCATGGGATTGTGCTGCTGATAGGTGAACGGTCCCAGCGGGTGGTCGCCCACATAGACGCCGTCGGCATACACCTTGAACTCGGTGCCTGGCGCTCCGTATTGCAGGTAGTACTTGCCACCGTGCTTGGTCATGAAGGCGCCTTCCATAAACGGCTTGAGCGTCACCTCATCGTCGTTGTTCATCCCAAACCGTTCCCAACCGTGGCGCTCGGGATGCAGGAGCACCAGGTCGTGTATCTTGCTGATGGGGGTAAAGTCCTCGCGGCTAATCTCCACACCCTTGACGGGATACTCATTGCTCGACCCGTAGTACTCGTAGAGCCTGCCATCGTCGTCGAGAAAGACGTGAGGATCCCATGTGGGCAATGTGTTGCGCTCGACAGCGTGGCGCCAGCGTCCGCCCTTGGGGTCGGTGGTGTACCAGATGGGGAGTCCCTCGTAGGTGGAGCCGGTATAGAACAAGGTATCGCCGATGACCCACGCGGCAGGCGCACACTCGTCATCATCGGCGGGAAAACGCTGGAACGAGGCTTGGCAAAACTCCCAGTCGCTCAAGTTGCAGGAATAGTGAAAACCGCCCTGATTGGTCGAGAACAGGAAGTACTCATCCTTGTAGGTCAGCCCCATGGGGTCGGCCGAGGAACGGAACGAGCCGCCCTGGCGGGTATTGTTGTTCCAGGGCTCATAGTTATAGCTGATGTTGAGCGGGTTACAGTAGGTGCTGGTCGTGGCGTCTTTCGGGTCATACCACCTCGTGGCCTGGGCTGCCCGCCGCTGCATGGCTATGCTGGCGCTCGTCTTGGCAGGCAGGCTGATGTTGACAGCATGCTCACTGGCAACACGGGTGATGACGGTCATTTCCTTGCCTGGATAGTGCACGCACAGCCTGGTGTCGCCGTCGGTAGCCACGAGACGGTATCGTCCCTGGGCATCAGTATTGCAGTGCGCGGGGCTGTGGAGCCACATTACGGTAGCGCCTTCGAGCGGAAGACCCTGATCATCGGTCACCACTCCCGTCACATCATATTGTGTGACCACGGGAATGTAGTAATCGCTCACCTGTCCCTTGACGACCTTAATCGAGTCGCCGCTGGCATGGGCAGGCAGCGCGGTGAGTATCGCTATTGCGGCAAGAAAATGCTTCATTGTCATGATAGAGTAAAAAGGCAGGATAACACCCGCAGGTGTTACCCTGCCTGAAATCAAGAATTGTTTAGCGTATGAAAAAACCTAATGGTATTTCAATGATGTGCCGGTTTTACTCGGCCTTGGGGTCGTTGCTCAGGGTGGGCACGGTCTGGATTTGGGTCAGAGGCAGCGGATAGTATTTCACGTCCTCGCTCCAGCCACTAAGCGTGCTGGCGGCCTTGCCAGTGCGGATGAGGTCGTTGTAACGCTCGCCCCACTCACACACGAGCTCCATGCGGCGCTCGTCCAGAATCTGGTCAACGGTGACGTTGCTCATCGTGGGCATCTGGGCGCGGGTGCGTACTTGGTTGAACGGTTGGTCACCATTCTTGCCTTGACGAACCTTGGCCTCGGCATTGATCAGCAGCACGTCGGCATAACGCAGGATGCGGATGTTGTTGTTCGAGCCGTATTTGCTGCGACCGGGAGTCAACTGGTTGGTCGGCGTATAGGCCTTTCCGTTCCACGTGTTGGTATTGTTAACATTGCCCATCACGTTGATTTCGTCACCATCGCGGGTGGTCGTGCCGCCCACGAGTACCGAGGTCTCCAGACGGATGGTCTCACCGCGGGCTTGGGCCCAGTTGATGAAGTTGTCGGTAATGCCGACGAAGTTCCATCCACCCAGGTTGCCGGGACCCTGGAACACAAACCACATGTCGGCATCCACCATATCACCACTGCCCTGACCGAAGTCGGTGCACTGGCATTCCATCAGGCTCTCGTTACACATCTTGCCGGGAATCTTGAACAGGTTGTAGAAGTCGCCATAGAGCTGGAACTTGTTGCTGTTGATGATGTCGTCGGTCAGGGCTTCGGCCTCGGCATATTCGCCGCGGTTCAAGCGGATCTTGGCGGCGAGGGCCTCGGCAGTGTAGGCTGTGACGGCGCCAAAGTGTGTGGCCTCGTTGGGGCGCACCTTGGGGCAATTGTCCATAGCATACTGCAAGTCCTCGAGCATGTAGCGCTCAACGGCTTCCTTGGTCGAGCGCGTCAGGTCGCTCTGGCTGTTGTCGCGCAGGATGGTCACGTCGCCAAAGGCTTGCGTGAGCCTGTAGTAGGCATAGGCGCGCAGGATGCGCACCTCACCGCAGTAGGCGCGGTAAGTCGCTCTGTCGGCATCGCTGGTGATGTGCTCGGCATAGGAGTCAAGCGATGTCAGGGCACCGTTGGCCACCTTGATCATGCCATAATACTGGTTCCACATCTCGTTCAGTCCCCAGAATGAGTTGTCGTACCTGAAGTTGCCGAAGTCAACGAGCAGACCTTGGTCATCGACACGACCGCTCCACACGTCACCGTCACGCACGATGGTCAAGGGCCAGATGACCCAGTGCATGCCACCGGTGCGCAACTTGGCATAGACGCCCGATACGGGCATATACATCTCGCTGGTCTTGGTGTAATCAACATCCGACTCGGGAAGCGTGTTCTCGGGCAGAATGTCCATCCAGTCATTGCAGGAGGTGGCTCCCACCATCAGCAAACCTGCAATCATGATATATTTCAGAAATTTCATTGTCGTTATCTTTTTAATGATTGTTGGTAATATGCTCATTTAGAAGTCGATGGTTACACCAAAGGTGTAGGTCGATGTCAGCGGATAAACTTCGGTGTCCCAGCCTTCGGGATCGCTCAACTCAGGAGTGAAACTGTTGGCCTTGAACAGGGTGAGGGGACGGTCGGCGGTTGCGCTCAGTCGCAACGAGGGCAGGGTATAGTTGCCCATCTTGATGTTCCTGAAGGTGTAGCCCAGCGTCACGTTCTGGATACGGAAGAAGTCGGCGTCCTCGACAAAGAATGAGTTGACGCGCTGGTCGCTAACGTTCCATGAGCGGATCCAACCCTCGGCCGAAGGATACTTGTTGGTCGAGCCAGAACCGGTCCAGCGGTTAACCACCTGATCGTGGTCAAAGTTGAAGTTGGACTGAGCGTAGCGCAGGGCACGCTTGCGGTTGTACATCTGGGCACCTGCGTTACCATAGGTGGTCAACGAGAAGTCAAGGTTCTTCCACTGGAAGCCCAGGTTGATGCTGTAGATGAAGTTGGGAAGATAGGAACCCAGGGTGGTGCGGTCCTCACCGTCAACGATGCCGTCACCATTCAGGTCCTTGTACTTGAAGTCACCGGGTTGCAGGCCGTTTGCCTGGGCGGTCTTGTCGGCAGCGCATTCCTGCTCGGTCTGATAGATGCCGTCAACGACGTAGCCATAGAAGGAGTTCATCTCCTTGCCAACAAACTGGTAAGTCTTGCCACCGGCAATGTAGGGATTACCGGCGAGGCTCTTCACTTCATTCTTGAGATAGGACAGGTTGGCGCCGATGTAGTACTTGAAATCGTCGCCCACACGGTCGGCCCAATTGATGCTCACGTCAACACCGGTGTTGAGAATCTTACCGATGTTCTGCAGCAACGTGCCGTTCTCGAAGGGCAGGCGCGGAGCAATCACGGCCTTGCGGGTCATGCGGTAGAACCAGTCGATATCAACGCTCAAGCGGTTGCTGAGGGTGGCAAATTCTACACCTACGTTGGTCTCGTCAACAACCTCCCACTTGAGGTTGGTGAAGTAGCTGTTGTTCTGGAAACCGGCGATGGTGGCATTGCCAAACACGCCCGATGACCATGTGCCCGTGGATACCGAGCGGAAACCATCGCTGGCGGGAACAGCGTTGTTACCCAGGCGTCCCCAGCTGGCGCGCCACTTCAGATAGTCAACAACGTTCTGGTTGCTCATGAAGTTTTCCTTGCTCATCACCCAAGCAGCACCAAACGAGGGGTAGTAGCCCCAGGTCTCCTGGTACTTGCTGGTACCGTCGGCACGGAAGGTGAACATGAACAGGTACTTGCCCATGTAATCATAATTGATACGGCCAAAGTAGCTGTTGCTGCGGTAACGGGTACCTCCGTCACTGGCGCGGCGGCTGTCGCTGTCGGTGCTGATGCCGATATACTTGTAAGCGTCATCTCCATCAACGATGCCGTAGCCGATGCCATAGAGGTAATTGTACTTGTCTTCACGTAATGACTGACCCAGCATCACACCCAGGTTGTGATCGCCAAAGGTGTCCTTGTAGGTCAGCACGTTGTCCCAAATCCAGTTGTTGTAGGTGGACTCGGTCTTGCTCACCCATGACTTGTCGTTGCGCTGAACGCTGCTCACGTAGTACTCGGGCATGTAGGTACGGTTGTGGACAGCAGTGTAGTCATAGGCATAGCTGGTCTTGAAGTTCAGCTTGCTGGGGATGAAGGTGATCTGAGCATAGAAGTTGGTCAGATACTTGTTGATGTCGTTCCTGCTGTTCTGGTAGTTGGCGGTGGCCACAGGGTTGTAGAAGTTGTTGGTGAAGCCAACCGACTCAGGTGAACCGTAGTGGGTGGGGAAGGTATTGTCGTTCTTCTCGTCCATCACGGGATAGATGCCAGGAGCGTTGAACGCCTGCTGCCATGCGGCATTGTTGGGAGTGCGCTGTTTGCCCTTGGAGAAGATACCGTTGAAACCTACCTTCAACCAGCTGGTGGCCTCGTAGTCGAGGGCGGCACGGAAGTTCATGCGGTTGTAGTAGTTATCGACATTCATGACACCGTCCTGATGCAGGTAGTTGATACCCAGCGAGTAGGTGGCCTTCTCACCGCCACCCATGATGCTCAGGCTATGGTCGGTGATGGATGCGGTGCGCAGCAGTTCCTTGTACCAGTCGGTGTCCGAGCCGTAGGTCCAGTTGTGGAAGTCGCCGCTGTAGTTGCCGCCGTAGCGGTCAATCGATGCCTTCATCGTCGATACATAGGCGTCGTAGTTGGCCTCCATCAGCATCGTGGCATATTCGCTGGAATTGGCCATCTTCAGCACGTTGGTGGCCTTCTGGATACCATAGTAGCCGTTGTAGGTGATCTTGGCAGGCTGGTTCTTGTTGCCATGCTTGGTGGTAATCAGGACAACGCCGTTAGCGGCGCGCACACCGTAGATAGCGGCTGCCGACGCATCCTTCAATACCGACATGTCGGCGATATCGTTGGCGTTCAAGAAGTCGATGTTGTCATAGAACATGCCGTCAACAACATACAGGGGGCTGCCGCTGGTGAAAGAGCCGTTACCGCGGATGTGTACCTTGGGGCCCTCGCCCGGGGTACCGCTGTTAACGACGTTCACACCAGCCACCTTGCCCTGCATGGCGGCCATCGGGGAGGACGACGGCGTGGCGAGCAGTTCCTCGCCCTTGACAACAGCGATAGGGGCGGTAAGGTCCTTGGCCTGGGCCGAACCGTAACCGATGACCACGACCTCGTCGAGGTTGCGCACGTCATCCAGCAGTTGTACATTCATTACCTCGCTGGCGGCCATTTCCACGGCTTGCATACCCATGAAAGTGAACTTCAGCGTCGCGCCGTCAGGCACGTTGGCAATCTCAAAGTTGCCATCAAAGTCGGTGACTGCCCCCATAGTGGTCCCGAGGACCTTAACGGTGGCGCCAATAACGGGTTCGTTGACCTGGTCAACGACCGTTCCTCTCACATTGATTGCCTGGGCACCGATTATCGTGCACAAAACAACCAGCAAGAGTGTCATGAATCTTTTTTTCATTGCTTTGTTTGAAAGGTTAATAAAAGTTATGAATATTATATGTAAATTTTTCTTCTTCAGCGATTGCGCTTGCAAAACTACAACCATTCGGGCTGGCTGGCAAATTAACGGCTACATCAATGCCACTTTAGGCGCACAATGGTACTACGTTTTTTCTACGACAACATGATTTAACCCATTGTGTGATAATGAATTGGGAAATATGGCAAAATCTTCAAATACTTCACCACTACGTCCTGCCTTTCAATTAAAATGACGATGATTTGCAAGCGTGAAAATAATTGTTTACCTTTGCAAGGAGATTGATTTTTAACTAATTATGTTTGTATAAAAATGATATTTTCAGCTGTCCAGATTGCCCGGCCAAGAACTATCCGCAATATAGCTGTCATGGCACTGCTTGTGCTGGCGGCTCTTGCCGGCACCCCAGCGGGCGCGGTTTCTTTTTTACCCCTCATCCACAACTACGGTAAGGCTGACTATGGCGCCGGATTGCAGAATTGGGATCTGGCTCAGGGCAGTGGTGGCGAAATATATGTGGGCAACTCCCAGGGTGTGCTGTGTTATGACGGCTATAGCTGGACACTGACGCCACTGCCAGCGGGCGCGGTGGCGCGATCGCTGCTCATGGTGGGTGAACGCCTGTATGTGGGCTCATACATGGACTTTGGCTACATGGAGCGTGACATGTATGGGCAGTTGCAGTACACGTCGTTGTGGCCCCAGGGCTATGCAGGCCATGACGATGAGATATGGAATATCGTCAAGGATAGTGACGGCACGGTCTATTTTCAATCCTTCTCGGGTTACTTTTCATTTGATGGCAAGAAGGTCGTGGCCCATTACGACGGCGCGATGCACCCGCTCTATTTCCATGAGGTGAGAGGGCATGTCTATGTCCAGGTTCAGGAAGGTGACTATTATCAATTGACCCGTGGCAAGCTGGTCAAGGTCATCGGGCGCGAGCAGGTGGGTGGCGACCACATTGTCGCCGCTGTGCCCGGGCGTGCAGGGCACATCATCATGTGCTCACAGTGGCATGGGCTGTTTGACTACGATGGCCGCCGGTGTGTGCCGTTGCGCACGGCCATTGATGGGGCATTGTGCTCAACCAATATCAACCGCGCCGCTTTTGTCGCCCGTGACTCGACCCTCGTGGTGGGGACTATCCTTGGGGGGATATATGGTATCGCGCTCGACGGGAGCCTCAAGTGGCATTACCACACGGGCAACCACTTGAACAACAACTCGGTGCTGCGCCTGATGGCCGATGCTGGCGGCAATGTGTGGGCGGCGCTGGACATCGGTGTGGCATTTATCAGCACCGCTTCACCCTATTCGCTGCTCACTCCTGACAGCGGCCACTCGTCAATAGGCATGGTCTATGACGTGTTGCAGGTGCCCCCCTACCTGTACATCGCCACCAATCAGGCAGTGTGGCGTTACAATCTTGAGGGAGAGGGTGAGCACCGGTTTGAAAAAGTAACGGGTAGTGACGGTCAAAACTGGTATGCGACCTGTGCCGACGGCCAGTTACTTATAGGCCATAACGACGGTATCAGGCATGTCACGGGAACAAACTCAGTCCCGCTCGGCAAGCACAGCAGCAGCACGTGCTTGCGCATGGCTCGGCTCAACGGGCAGGACGTGATGATCGAGTCCACCTACTATGTGATGCGCGTCTATGTCAAGCGTGGCGGGCAATGGGTGTATAGCCACGACGTGCAGGGTTTTCACGCCCCGGTGTCACAGTTTGAGGTTGATCCGCAGGGCAACCTGTGGCTGGCGCACATGAGCCGCGGTCTGTTCAAGGTGACACTGTCCAGCGACCTCAAGACGGCCGACGTCAAGCGGTATGACGTGCTTGAGGGTGACACGGTGCGGGGCATGGTGCACGTGATGAAGGTGTGTGGCCGTGTGCTGTTCACGCTTGGGCATCGTTTCTACACCTACAATGACATGACCGACTCTATTGAAGCATTTGACGACATGGGCGACCTGGGGCGCGAAGTGTGTGCCGCGACGATGGTCGATGACCGCACCTTCTGGCTCGCATCGAGCGACGGGTTCATGCTCATGAGGCGGGATTCCAGCGGGTACCGGCCGGTTAACTCGGTATCCTCGAGATTCTTTGGCTTGGATTGTAATGACAACAAGAATAATGTGTACGTCTGTGACGGCATCGCTTACTTTAACCTCAACAATGGGGTAGGGCGCTTGGATATGCGTCACCTGGACAACGTTGCCGCCACCAGGCAGAAACTCTCTATCAGGTCGGTTACCACTACCGGACGCAAGGGCGTCGGGCGCCCCATGCTGGTGAACACCAGCCAGAAAAACCGCGCGAAGTCCTTGTCTGCCATTACCGTGACCCTGTCGTTCCCGAACTTTGATTTCGGGCGGTATGTCTTTGATTTTCACTTGAAGGGCGGAGGCACAGACCTGACCACCGAGGCAGACCACCCCCAGGTTACCTATTCGGCGTTGGCCTATGGCGACTTTTGCCTCACGTGCCAGGTCAAGACGATGGATGGGCAGGTAGTTGATACGGTCGATTATTACTTCTGCCATCCGCGGCCTTTCTATGCCTCGTGGTGGGCATGGCTTGTTTACTTGCTGTTGCTGGGTGGCCTGGCCTACCTGCTAGTGCGGTACCGCACGCGCAAGACCGAGGAGAAATTGCGCCACCAGTTCGAGGACATGAGGCTGCAGCAGGATTTCAAGGTGCTGGAACAGGAAAAAATCATCGCCGAGCAGCGGCATCAGCTGCTGGAAGCGCAACTCAACGACAAGGCGCGCGAGGCGGCGTCGCTGGCGCTGGATGCTGCAGCGCGCAATCAGGCGATAGAGAGCATCCGCGAGACCCTGCGCGAGAAGCGGCGCGAGGGGGCCGTCAGCCAGCGCGACATGTCGGCCATGCTCAGTCAGCTGGGCGAGAGTGCCGATAGCGACAACTTCTGGGAGGTGTATCAGAACAACTTCAACCTCATCCACAAGAATTTCTTCAAGAACCTCAAGGCGCAGTATCCGGCGCTCACGCCCACCGATCTGCGATTCTGCGCATTGCTGCGCCTCAACCTCTCGACCAAGGACATCGCTCAATTCACGGGCCTGAGCGTGCGTGGCGTGGAGGGCGCCCGCTACCGCCTGCGCAAGAAACTTAACTTGCCAGAGGGTGCGCACCTTGTCGATTTTCTCATCAACTACGAGTAACTTTAAACAACATTGAATATGAATACCATCGACATTGACAGGATATTGTCGCAGTTTGAAATCATTGGACAGGTGCAGAGCGTCGCTCCCCTGGGCGAAGGACTCATCAACGACACCTACCGTGTGGCTACTGCGGGTGACCAGGCGCCCGACTATGTGCTGCAGCGCATCAATAACGCTGTTTTCCAGGACGTGGACCTGTTGCAGCACAACATTGAGGTGGTGACCGCGCACATCCGCCGCAAGCTGGAAGCCGCTGGCACCGACGATGTGGAGCGCAAGGTGCTGCAGCTGGTCAAGGCACGCGACGGCAAGACCTACTATCGTGATGACGAGGGGCGATACTGGCGTGTGACGGTGTTTATTCCCGACTCGTTCACCCATCAGGCCGTGACACCCCAGAGCGCATTCGACGCGGGGAAAGCATTCGGCCAGTTTGAGCAGATGCTGGTGGATGTGCCCGAGCAGCTGGGCGAGACGATCCCCGACTTTCACAATATGGAACTGCGCATGCGCCAGCTGCGTGAGGCCGCACAGCGCGATGCGGTGGGTCGACTGGATGCCGTGCGAGGCATCATCGATGAGCTGGAACGTGACGCCGACTGGATGTGCCAGGCCGAGCGGCTCTACCGCGAGGGCAAGCTGCCCAAGCGCATCTGCCACTGCGACACCAAGGTGAACAATATGCTCTTTGACAGCCAGGGACGTGTGCTGTGTGTCATCGACCTGGACACCGTGATGCCGTCGTTCATCTTCTCGGATTACGGCGACTTCCTGCGCACCGGTGCCAATCTCACCACCGAGGACGACCCCGACGAGTCCCACGTGGGGTTCAACGCAGAGATTTTCAAGTCATTCACCACGGGGTATCTCGAATCGGCGCTCAGTTTCCTTACGCCCATCGAGGTGGAGCATCTGCCCTATGCCGTGGCCCTGTTCCCGTTCATGCAGTGCGTGCGCTTCCTGGCCGACTACATCAATGGCGACACCTACTACAAGGTCAAGTACGCGACCCACAACCTGGACCGCGCCCGCAACCAGTTGGCACTGTACCGCGATGTGCGCAGGCACGATGCCATGATGGCCGACTTTATCAATAAGCTGCTCTAATCGACCCGGCGGAGATGTCACATCGATTGGACAAACTCCATGGGCAGGAAAACATTGCTGGCATCAAGGGCCGCGCGGAATAGCGGGGCGATCTGTTCGTCGCGGAAGCCGGCGATGCCGCAACCGATGCGTGTCACGAGGAACTTGAGCTCCTTGTGGCTTTTGGCAAACTCGATGAACTCGTCAACGTAGGGCTTGATGGTCTCCACGCCTCCCTGCATCGTGGGGATGGCGTAGCTGCGGCCCTGAAGACCTACGCCCTGGCCCCAAACCGCGCCAAACCGCAGTACTGCCGCGCGGGCCGCTCCACCGCCATGCATGCCAGCAAGGTTGCTGCCAAAGACAAAAATCTCGTTCTCCTTCAACTCCGATATCATTTCCGGCGTATATTCTCTATCATACACTTTATCCATAATCCTCAATCTTGATTCATTACTCAATATTCCCTAAATGCAAAGGTATCAGTATCTTTTGAATTAACAAAAAGTTTTGAGGGAAACGATAAAGATTTCCTTGTCGCAGCAGGTGGCCCTTTTGGGCATGGGTTTAATGTGATTAGACACTCTTTGAAAACAATTAAACCGCCGTATGCCGAACAGCACCTATGGTGGTGTGGGAGGAAGAGGAGCGAAAGCCAAAACTCTCGCTCCCCGAACTACCCGATTTTTTGGAGTTCCCAGGGAATGTCGATTTGTTTTGAACGAGCAATGAGTTTTGTCCAAAAAGAAGATGTTTTAATCGTTTTGGATGAAACTCATTTAGGCTTTGCAACATTTGTACTCCCAAAATTTCATCATTTCAAATTTGGTCTTTTTGATGTTAGTAATAGCATTTGGATCCAGATGCTCCAATAAAAAACAAGTAACCATCTGTATGTCAGATAGTTACTCGTGCTTTGTGGAGCTGGAGGGGTTTGAACCCTCGTCCAAACGTGGAACTAATAAGGTTTCTACATGCTTAGTCTTGGCTTGGTTTTCGACCGCCGGCAGGCCCAAGACGACCAACCGGTGGCTTATCCTCTAAATTTCGGACTTGGCCCGAGGCTTGCCTTGTCCTATCGCCGATATTCCTGCACCACCGTTTCAACCCGCCTCGGCGCGAGGGCAGTTGGGTGATGTCTCGTCACTGCCCCTTGGGCAGCGATAAAGCCGAACTTACTGTTCTTCGGTTAGGCAGCGAGAGCGTAGTTGTTTTCGCCATTTAATTGTGTCAATGACTGATATTTAAGAGCATAGCCATTATCGCTCTGCATGCTTGCTTACCACCTCTACACGCTGTCAAAGCCAGTCAGCCCCAATAGTATGTATCCGTGTAAACGGCCTGCAAAGGTACAATAAATTTTGTGCCAAACAATCGGTTTGGCGCATTTTTTATCAGAAAAATCAGATTTCCTCGACCAATTGGTGCCAGTAGGGGGAGCGCTCGGGGGTGAATGCGCCAGCCTGGAGGTGCTGGTAAATGTGCAGGCAGGCCCAGGCGTCGATAGCGGCATAGCGCTGCTGGGCGTCGGTGAGTTCTGTGGCTTCCCAGTTAGAGAGTTGCTGTCCCTTGCTGATCTTGTGCTGGAAGAGGATGGCGTAGATCTTCTGCAGGCTCATGTCGGTGATTTCATACTCCTTGACGAGTTGCTGGAGCTCGATAAAGCCTGCGGGGCGGATGTCACACAGGCGGGTGAGCTGGTGAAAGTCGTCGGTGGTCGAGAGCCCTATCTTGGTGATGCCGGGGTCCTCTAGGTATTGTTTAAGCGGGGTAGGGATACCGGTTTTGTTGAGGCGGAACAGGAAAGCGTCGGTGGCGGTGGATAGTTGCAGCAGCGCGACCTTGTGGTGCTCGCCGCGCTTGAAGCTGGGCCGGGTCTCGGTATCGAATCCGGCCATTGCCGACGTGCGCAGGGCGGTAACGGCGCTCTTGACCTGTGAGATGGCGTTAATGACATGGATGCGCCCGGGGAAGGTGACTTGGGGCATCTGGTTTATGTCTTGTTTGTCTATTGATACAACGTGCATGATGGGTGCAAAGGTAGCGCTTTTGGCCGAGTGCTGCAAGAGGTCGTGCCGATTTTAGTTGGTTACATGCGTTCCACTTGCTTGACGCCCTTGACTCCCTGAATTTTCTTTACCAGGTCGTCGAGCAGCGTGATGTCACTGATGTTGACGCTGAGCACGCCCTCAAACAGGCCGCCCTCGGCCTGGACCGAGATGCTGCGCAGCAGGCAGTTATCGGTCTTGTTGATGACCGATGTGATGGACGAGACGATGCCGATGTCGTCGCGTCCGAGCACCTTGAGCGTGGCGACGAACTGGCTGCCGGCCTTGCCTGTCCAGCGGGTGCGGATGATGCGGTAGGGGTACCGTTGACTGAGGTGGCGCAGGTTCTTGCAGTCGTTGCGGTGTATCTTGATGGCTCCGTCGCTGGCGATGAATCCCGTGATGCGGTCGCCAAAGATGGGGTTGCAGCAGCGTGCCAGTTTGTAATTGACGCCCTTGACATCGTCGCCGATGGTGAGGATGTCGTCGTTGTTGTGCTGGCGCTCGTCGGCAGGGGTGGGTGGCTGCAGGACGAACTCCTCGGCGGTGCCGCGGCTCGTGGTCTCGTCCTTCTTGGCGATGAGGTCCTCGTATTGCTCGACAACGGTGTTGACGTCGATGACGTCATCCTGAATGGCCGCAAAGAATTCGGTCGATGTCTTGTAGCCCATCCTCTTGATGACGCGTGCCAGCGTGGCGTCGTCGGGCTCTATCTTGCGGTTCTTGAAACGCCGTTGCAGGGTCTCGCGCGCGAGCTGCGCCTGGCGGGCCTTGCGCTCGTTGATGGCGTTCTTGATCTTGTTGCGTGCGCGGCTGGTGACGGCGATGTTGAGCCAGTCGAGTCGGGGCGTCTGGGTGTTGGACGTGATGATCTCGACGGTGTCCCCGCTGCGCAGCCGGTAATTGATCTTCTGGTTCTTGCCATCGACCTTGCCGCCCATGCATGTGCTGCCCACGCGGGAGTGGATGTGGAAGGCAAAGTCGAGGATGGTTGCCCCCTGCGGCAGGCGGATGAGGTCTCCCTTGGGCGTGAAGACAAACACCTCGTTGTTGTAGAGGTTGGTGTCCATGTTGCGCATGAGGCTCATCTGGCCTTCCCGTCCGCTGGCCTCGAGCATCTCGCGCACCTCATTCATCCACTTGTCCACATCGCCGTCGCTCTTGACACCCTTGTAGCGCCAGTGTGCCGCGACGCCTCGCTCGGCGGTCTCGTCCATGCGGCGTGACCTGATCTGCACCTCGACCCATCTGTTGTCGGGGCCATAGACGGTGATGTGCAGTGACTCATACCCGTTGCTCTTAGGGATGGTTATCCAATCCTTGAATCGCGAGGGGTTGGCTTTGTAGATGTCGGTGACGATAGAGTAGGCGAGCCAGCAGGCGCGTTTCTCATCCTTTGGGGTGGTGTCCAGGATAATGCGTATGGCAAACAGGTCATAGATGCCGCTCAGGTCCACGCCTTGCTTTTGCATCTTCTGCCAGATGCTGTTGATGGACTTGGTGCGTCCCTTGAGTTCAAATTTGAGCCCTTCCTGTTCGAGCCGCTCCTTGATGGGCTTGATGAAGTCCTGCACATAGCGGTCGCGGGCCTCCTTGGTCTCCTGCAGGCGGTTGGCAATCTGGTCAAAGACCTTGCGGTCCAGATACTTGAGCGAAATGTCCTCGAGCTCGTTCTTGATGGCGTACAGGCCCAGCTTGTGTGCCAGTGGCGCATACAGGTAGCGTGACTCACTGGCAATCTCGTGGACAAACTTTTGGTTGGGATGGTGGTTGATGAAGCGCATGAGCGCCAGGCGATCGACGGTCATGATGAGGATGACGCGCACGTCCTCGGCAAACGAGAGCAGCAGTTTGTGGAAGTTCTCGTTCTCGACGGCGGCCTGCTTCTTGTACAGCGGGACGATGTGCAGCAGGCCGTGCACGATGGTGGCGATATCGTTGCCAAAGAGGGCCCTCACCTTGTCCACGGTCAGGTAGTCGCCGCGGCACAGGTTATAGATCATCGTAGCGATGACCATAGTACGGTCGGGGGCGATGCTGTCACACAGGGCGTTGGCCGTGCGCAGGTGGCGCAGCACAGGGTTGAGGCCATACTGGTCGCGCTTGAAAATCCCTGCCACAGTGATGCCGTCATGGATGAGCCGGTGCACTGTGTCGATGTCTTGGCGGGTCAACTGGCGGCCCAGCTTGTCGTGCAGTTCCTTGACCAGCCGCAGCAGTTCTTGTTGCTCCTCATGTGTGAAATATGGTTGCTTTATCTCCATCTGACGCTCTTTTTTGGGGCAAATTTAGTCTTTTTGTGACAAATTGCTTGCAGGAACATGACTAAAAATGTAATTTTGGGACATAATTTAAAATCCTATCGCTATGATGAATGAGAAAGACCAACAACTGATTGCCGGCAAGGGCATCACCGAGCCCATGATTGAGGCTCAACTCAAGCGCTTTGAAACTGGTTTTCCTTGGCTCAAATTGGAGTCAGCCGCTACCGTTGGAAACGGAATCACCTGTTTGGACCCCAAGCAGCAGATGCAGTGCATCAAGCTGTGGAAGGGATTTCAGTCGGGTGGGGCGTCAATAGAGAAATTCCAGCCTGCCTCGGGCGCGGCCAGCCGCATGTTCAAGAATCTGTTTGCCTTCATCAATGAGGGCAAGAAGGAGCCCGAGAGCGACTTCGAGCGCCAGTTCTTTGAGGGCATCACCCAGTTTGCGTTTTATCCCCAGCTCAACAAGACGTGCGTGAACTTGTACAAGAGCAATGTGGAAGAGCTGATGGCATCAGGTCGCTATGCCGACGTGCTCAAGGCCCTGTTGATGCCCGAGGGCATGAACTACGGCTCCTTGCCCAAGGCCCTGTTGCGCTTTCACCGTGCCGCTGCAGGCACCGTGCACACGCCTCTCGAGGAGCACCTCGAGGAGGGTGCCCAGTATGCCGCCGACAGCCATCGCCGCGTGCGCATCCACTTCACCGTTTCGCCTGAGCACCGCGCGGGGTTTGAAAAACTCATTAAAGCCAAGGTGCCCCTGATGGAGAAGGTGTGGGGCGTGAAGTATGACATCTCGTTGAGCGAGCAGAAGGCATCGACCGACACCATCGCCGTCAATATGGACAACACGCCCTACCGTGACGCCAGCGGCAACCTGCTCTTCCGTCCCGCCGGGCATGGTGCCTTGCTCGAGAACCTCAACGAGCGCGATGCCGATGTCGTCTTCATCAAGAATGTGGACAACGTGGTGCCCCTGCGCCTGCGCAGCGTCAGCACACGCTACAAGAAGATCATTGGCGGCTACCTGGTACAGGTGCAGCGACAGGTGAAAAAATACCTCGAAACGTTAGACCGGGGCAATGTCAAGAGCAGCGATCTCAAGGCCATGCTGCGCTATGCCCGCCAGACCTTGTGCATCAGCGGTGGCGGCACCGACGGCATGGATGATGCGGCCCTGGCTGCATGGTTGCATGACAAGTTCAACAGGCCCATTCGCGTCTGTGGCGTTGTGCCCAACGAGGGTGAACCCGGCGGTGGCCCCTATCTCGCTTACAATGCCGACGGCACCGCCTCCCCCCAGATTCTCGAGTCGGCCCAGATCAACCCCGACGACCAGGCCTCCGTCGAGATGATGAAGAGCGGCACGCACTTCAATCCCGTTGATCTTGTGTGCTACATCAAGGATTACAAGGGCATCAAGTTTGACCTGCGCAAGTTTGTCGACCCCGAGACGGGCTTCATCAGCATCAAGAGCAAGGACGGCGTTGACATCAAGGCGCTGGAGTTGCCCGGTTTGTGGAACGGCTCGATGAGCGATTGGATCACCATTTTTGTCGAAGTGCCCATCGACACCTTCAATCCTGTCAAGACCGTCAATGACCTGTTGCGCAAGTCCCATCAGTAGATGACAGTTACATAGATATTCAGATAATAGAATAATACATAATAATAGTGAAGAGGATATTATTTGCCCTTTTGTTGGCGTTGGCTGCAATGAGTGTCAATGCTCAACAGCGTGTTGATAACCCCGATACTGTCTATACCGTCCATTCAATCGATCAGGACAGGTTCAAGGATGTGATTGCCGACTGGGGCGCAGCCGACTGGAATATGGTGAGCCCCAGGCCCGTAGTTGTCGATTTCTATGCTGACTGGTGTATGCCTTGCCGCCGTTTGGCACCCATCCTGCGCGATGTGGCCCAAAACTATCATGGTGAGGTGGACTTTTACCGCATCAATGTCGATGATAATCCCGACATCGCCAGCGCGTTTGAGGTGCGCAGCATCCCCATGCTGCTCATCTGCCCCTTGCAGGGCGACCCCAGAAGCCTCGTCGGCCTCTATACCATGCAGGAATACATCCGTGTCATCGACCAGACCCTGAAGAAGTAACTGATTGAGATAAACCCGTTTCAGCTTGTCCGCTTTCATGCCCAATGCGTGAAGGCCGTAACGGGCTACAGTATTTCAAGAGTATTAATTTCAGGAAGAAACGAGAAAAAGAGGCGAAATCGATTGTAGATTCAGAAAATTGTTGTAACTTTGCCCCGCTTTTTTGGCACAACAATTATTAATTAACTTATTTTTAGCTATTTATGAACAAGTACGAAACCGTTTTCATTTTAACTCCCGTTTTGTCTGATGATCAGATGAAGGAAACGGTAGAAAAGTTCAAGGATGTGCTCACCAGCAATGGCGGTAACATCGAGAACGAAGAGAACTGGGGATTGCGCAAGCTCGCTTATCCCATCGAGAACAAGAACACTGGTTTTTACACCCTGATCGAGTTTGAGGGTGAGCCCACCATCGTGGACAAGCTGGAGACCGCTTTCCGTCGCGATGAGAAGGTCATCCGATTCCTCACCTTCCGTCTGGACAAGTACGCTGCCGAGTACGCTATCAAGCGTCGTGCCGTGCGCAAGGCCAAGCAGGAAGAGCGCGCCGCTCAGGAAGCTGCCGAGAAGGAGGCCGCTGCTGCTGAGCCCGCAGTAGTTGAGGAGGCTCCTAAGGCCGAGGACGCAGCACCCGCTGCCGAGGCATGAGAAAAACCAACGAGTAAAACTTAATTAAGGAAGTAAAAAACAATGGCACAAGAACAACAAAGGCCCTATAACCAGGGCGAAATCCGTTATCTGACTCCCCTGTCGGTTGACACCCGCAAGAAGAAATACTGCCGTTTCAAGCGCAGTGGTATCAAGTACATCGACTACAAGGACCCCGAGTTCCTGAAGAAGTTCCTCAACGAGCAGGGCAAGATCCTGCCTCGCCGCATCACTGGTACCTCGCTGAAGTTCCAGCGCCGTGTGGCTAAGGCCGTTAAGCGTGCCCGTCATCTGGCATTGCTGCCCTATGTGACCGACTTGATGAAATAAACAACACGATTACACAAAGGAGGAAACAAACTATGAAGATTATTTTGAAAGAAGATATCGTCAATCTTGGTTTCAAGAACGACGTTGTGGAAGTGAAGAACGGCTATGGCCGCAACTATCTCATCCCCACTGGCAAGGCCGTCCTGGCTACCCCCAGCGCACTGAAAATTCACGCCGAGAATCTGCGTCAGCAGGCTCACAAGCTGGCTAAGGTGAAAGCCGATGCCGAAGAGGCTGCTAAGGCATTTGACGGTGTATCGCTCACCATCCCCGTAAAGGTCAGCCCCACGGGCACCATCTACGGTTCGGTTGGCGCTAACCAGATTCACGAGGCTCTGCTCGCTGCTGGTCACAATGTTGACCGCAAGATCGTCAGCGTGCACGAGACCGTGAAGACCCCTGGCAAGTACACCGCCATCGTACGCCTGCACAAGGAGGTCGCTGTCGAGATTCCCTTTGAGGTGATCGCCGAGAACGCCGAGGAACTCGCTGCCGAGCGTGCCGCTCGCAAGGCCGAGGAGGCTGCTCACCAGGCTGCCCTCGCTGCCGCTAAGGCTGCTGAGGAAGGTGCCGAAGAGGCTCCCGCCGAGGGTGAGGCTCCCGCTGCCGAGGAAGCTCCCGCCGCAGAGTAATAAAACAACATGATAACGATGAAGACACCGGTCCTGCTCCACATGGCCGGTGCCTTTTCATTATATCAATTATTCATTATATCAATTATTGAAGGTAAACCGGTTCACTATGCCGCGACTTCAACAACTAACAAACAGCTAACAACTAACAACTAAACTAACAACTAACAACAATGGTCAAGCACATTGTAATGTTCAAACTCCAGGGGAGCGACGAGGTCCGCCACGAGACCGCCCTGCGTTTCAAGGCTGCACTCGATGCCCTGCCCGCCCAGATCGACGTTCTCCAGAGCATTGAAGTCGCCCTGAACGAGAATCCTGCCGAGGACTGGGACATCGTCCTCACCGCCATCGTCCCCACCATGGCCGACGTCTCCATCTATGCCAAGCATCCGGCACACGTTGCCGCCGCAGCTATCATCAAGGATGTGAAAGAACTGCGCGCTTGCGTGGACTACAACTGTTAAGCAAGACGTAACAACCGATAAAGTAAAGGCGGAGCACAGATTGAAGGTGCTCCGCCTTTTTAGGATTCTCTAAAGCCTGTGCTTAGAGGATGAGCGTTCTTACTGCTGCTTGGTAGCGGTGAAGGTGATCTTGCTCTTGTCTTCGGCGTTGGGGTCGAAGGTGATCACGAAGTTGTAGATACCAGCCTCGGTGATCTCGGCCCACCAGTTGCTCGAAGGCCATGCATAGGTCCAAGCATGGTCCTGAACGACCTTAAACTCGATGGTGGCATAGTCGGTGAACTCTACATCCTCCTTGGTCCAGGTGTAGATGCCATTCTCGCCCTTGACCATGTCGTTGGCCTCGTCGGCGGCATTCCAGTTGCTGCCAAACAGGTTCTCGGTACCGGCAACAGTGTAAACGTGCTCAATGGGGTCAACGTCACCGGTCTTGGTCAGCGTGCAGCTGATGCGCTCAGCATCGTCGGCCTCGGGATTGAAGGTGATGAGGATGTCATAAACGCCTTCCTCGGCTACGTTGGCTACCCAGTTGTTCATGCCGATGGGCCACTCATAGACGCTCCAGTCGTGGTTACCCACAACCTTGAACTCGAAGTTGCCGTACAGGCTGACACCCGTCTTGCTCCAGGTGTAGATGCCGTTCTCCTCAACCATGTTGTTGGCCTCGTCGGCGGGATCCCAGTTGCTGCCGAATACGCTCTTGTCACCTACAACGGTGTAAACCATTTCCTCAACGGGCCAGTTGCCACTCAGCAGGTAGTCAATCAAGGTGGTCACGTCGGCGATATTCACGGTGCCGTCCATGTTGCAGTCGGCCGAAGCGGGAGCTTGACCGTTGCTCAGCAGTAAGTCGATGAGGGCGGTAACGTCAGCGATGTTGACATTGGTGTCACCATCTACATCACCACGAGCGGCGGAAACCTCCTCATGCTTTGCAGCGATGAAGTTAACCTCCTCGGTCTCGGGGTTGAAGGTGATGGTCAGGTCATAGATGCCATCAGCATCGCACTCATAGTGCCAGTTGCTCTCGGGATAGCAGGTGCTCCAGTTGGCGTTCTTGACAACTTTGAACTCAATCACGTCGCCTGCAGCCATCTCAACATCGTTCTTGGTCCAGGTGTAGATGCCATCCTCGCCCTTGACCATGTTGTTGGCGGTGTAGCTGGGATTCCACTCGGCGCCGAAGATGGCCTCGGGTTCACCGGCAACGGTGTAGAAGTCCTCGGTAACCTCAACGGCGGTTGCGTTGAAGGTGATTTCCTGGGTCTCGGCGTTGAAGGTGATCTTCACGTCATAGTTACCATTCTCGTCGATGGTGGCAATCCAGTTCTGGCTGGGATAAGCGATGTTCCAGTTGTGGTCTTCAACGACCTTGAACTCGATGTTGCCAGCGGTGAGCTCAACATTGTTCTTGGTGAAGGTGTAGAGACCCTCAACAAGCTTCATGTTGTTGTCTTCGTTAGCAGCGTCCCACTCGGTGCCGAACAGGGCAGCGCTGCTACCGGCTACGGTGTAGGTGTGAACGTCGGTGTCGGGAATTTCCTCAACGAGGGTCAGCTCGCAAGCCACATCCTTGGTCTCGGCGTTGAAGGTAATCTTCACGTTGTAGATACCCTTAACAGCAACAGTCTGAATGTAGTTGCTGGCGGGATAAGCCTCACCCCACGAGTGGTTAACGACAACCTTGAATTCGAACGAGCCTTTAGAGAGCTCAACATTGTCTTTGCTCCAGGTGTATAGGCCGTCAACCAGGGTCATGTCGTTTTCGGCATTACCCTGAGCCCAAGTGGTGCCGAACAAAGCAGCGTTGCTACCGGCTACAGTGTAAGTGTCGCCGCCAACGTGGGGCTGCTCAAAATTGCCGTCAACCTTGAATTTGCTGTTGGACGAATCGTAGGTCACGGTGTAGCTCTCGCCCTTAATACCCATGAAGTAGTAAGCGCCATTGTCGCCGCCGGCCTTCTGGGTCTCGATCCAGTTGGTATCTTCAATTTTGATGTTGCCACTGGTGGGGCCAATACGCATGGTGTTGTTGAACTCGGTCCAGTCTGTGCCGCGGCCGTCAGCAAACACAAAATAAACGGTTGCACTTTCAGCATCCTCGGCAATGGTCATATCGTAGGTGTAAACACCATTGCCACTATCGAACATCTCATGGCCGCCGTTAAAAGCCCAGCCGCCCAGAGGTCCGTCACCCACAATGTAGACTGCCGCATTGGCATTCAGGCCAACGAGGGCAATCATGATGGATAAAACAAACGTTAATTTCTTCATGTTAAAATAGTTTATTAAGTTGAACAAAAAAGTTGGTTTGTTTCGTGTACCTGAAACAGTTAATGTCGCTCAAAATTACAATAAGTTTAAATAATACATTATAAAAAAAGAGCTTTTTGTGTTAATTTGTTGCGCAAACGATTGCACGATAGCGGGCTGATGCCATCGTGTTATCATGTGTGAAAACGAGCAAAATGATACTTCCTCAATTATTCGGCTTTGCCCATCAATTCAAACGGCAGTGCCTGGGTGATGCGTACGTCGGCAAACTGGCCGATGGCAAGGGGCTTGTCCTTGCTGATAAGTACTTCGGGATCGACCTCGGGGCTGTCCCACTGGGTGCGGCCCACATAATAATCTTCTTCTTCGCGATCAACAATCACCTTGAGGGTCTGGCCCACCTTCTGCTCCTGGATTTCCATCGAGATGCCCTCTTGTAGGGCCATGAGTTGCTGCAGGCGTTCCTGTTTCACCTCCTGCGGGATGTCGTCGTTCAGGTGCTCGGCGGCCCACGTCCCGGCCTCTTCGCTGTAGGCGAACGCGCCCATGCGCTCAAACCGTGCCTCGCGCGTGAAGTCCATCAGTTCTTCAAATTCCTTCTCACCTTCGCCAGGGAATCCCACCATCAGGGTGGTGCGGATGTGGATGCCTGGTACCTCACGGCGCAAGCGGGCCAGCAGGTCCAGGGTCTCCTTGCGGCCGATGTGACGGCGCATGTTGGCCAACACCTTGTCGCTGATGTGCTGCAAGGCGATGTCCAGGTAGCTGCACACGTTGTCGCGCTGGGCCATCACGGGCAGGATGTCATAGGGGAACTGGGTGGGGTAGGCATAGTGCAGGCGTATCCATTCCACGCCCTGGATGTCGGCCATGCGGTCGATGAGTTCGGGCAGCATCATGCGGCCCTCAAGATCCATGCCATAGGACGACAGGTCCTGTGCGATGACATTAAACTCCTTCACGCCGCTATCGGCCAGCCTGCTCACCTCGTCAAGCAACTGCTGCATCGGTACCGATGTATGGCGTCCAGTAATGAGGGGGATGGCACAGAAGGCGCAAAACCGGTTGCAGCCCTCCGAAATCTTCATGTAGCAGTAGTGGCTGGGTGTGGTCAGGAGACGCTCATGGGCCAGGTCGTCGCGGTAGGCGTGCCCCAGGTCGTTGAGCATCCCTTTCCAGTCAAACTTGCCATAGAACCGGTCCACCTCGGGCAATGCCTCGATGAGATCGGCGCGGAAGCGCTCAGCGAGGCATCCCATCACGATCAGGCTGCGTATCTTGCCCTCGCGCTTGGCTTCACCCAGTTGCAGGATGGTGTCGATGGACTCCTGCTGGGCGTCGGCGATAAAGCCGCAAGTGTTGACCACGACGGTTTCGGCGTCGATGCGGCTCGGATTGTGTTCTACATGATATCCGGCTGCTTGGAACTGGCGCATCAAGTGTTCGCTGTCCACAAGATTCTTGGAACAGCCCAGCGAGATAATGTCAATCTTGTTTTTTCTCATGAAAGTCTAGATCATCTAGATATACTAGTACATCTAGTTACTCCTTGGTGACACCGAAGAGCGATTTCACAAACTCCTGCTTGTTGAAAATCTGCAGGTCGGTCATCTGCTCGCCCAGGCCGATGTACTTCACGGGAATCTGGAATTGGTCGCTCACGCCGATGACCACGCCGCCCTTGGCGGTGCCGTCCAGCTTGGTGATGGCCAGAGCATTGACCTCGGTGGCTGCCGAGAACTGCTTGGCCTGCTCAAAGGCGTTCTGTCCTGTCGAGCCATCGAGCACGAGGAGAACCTCTTGGGGTGCGTCGGGCAGCACCTTGCGCATGGTGTTCTTGATCTTGGTCAACTGGTTCATCAGGCTGACGTTGTTGTGCAGTCGGCCTGCGGTATCGATGATGACGACATCGGCATTCTGGGCCACGGCGCTCTGTACGGCGTCATAGGCCACGGCGGCAGGGTCGGTGCCCATCTTGTGCTTGATGACGGGGACGCCAACGCGGTTACCCCAGATCTCCAGTTGCTCGTCGGCAGCGGCACGGTATGTGTCGGCAGCGCCCAGCACGACCTTGTTGCCCGCTTGCTTGAACTGGTAGGCCAGTTTGCCGATGGTGGTGGTCTTGCCCACACCGTTCACGCCCACGACCATGATGACGTAGGGCTTCTGGTTCTCGGGCACGGTGAAGTCCTCGAGTTCGGCATTGTTGTTGTCGGCAAGCATCTGTGAAATCTCGTCACACAGCAGTTCATTCAGCTCATCGGTGCCTACATATTTGTCGCGTGCCACACGTGCCTGCAGGCGGTCGATGATCTTGACGGTGGTGTCCACACCCACGTCGCTGGTGACAAACACTTCTTCCAGGTTGTCGAGCACGTCGTCGTCAACGGTCGATTTGCCGGCAACGGCATGCTTGATTTTCTCAAACACGCCCTGCTTGGTTTTTTCCAGACCCTTGTCGAGCGTCTCTTTCTTCTCGCGCGAGAATAATTTCTTGAACAGTCCCATATTTACGTCCGTTTTTTGATATTTGGGTACAAAGGTACAACTTTTTTGGCATTATAGCCAAGTTTCATTAACTTTGCGCTCATCAATTTGTTTAGTAAGATATGAGACGCATCGCATTTTACTGTTTTTTACTGTTACTGGCAGCTTGTGGCGCCAAGCAGCAGGAGCAACCGAAAGAGCCCTCGGCCCTGGAGCAGGAGATGACGGCCCTCTATGGCGAGAACAAGGTCATTGAAGGTGATTATCCCGATTCGTTGGCCGTCGAGGTCGCCAATGGCGTCTTTGTCGGTCAGCGTGACAGCACGTTGCTGGCCTTCAAGGGCATCCCTTATGCCGTGCAGCCCACGGGCAACCGCCGCTGGCAGGTCGCACGGCCCGAGCCCGACAGCCGCCTTGTGCGTGAGGCCCGCTACTTTGGCCACACGGCCATCCAGTGGCGCAGCCAGGGCAATGCCGCCTCGCTCTATCCTCAGGGCGAGGACTGCCTGACACTGAACGTGTGGACCGCTGCCGATGGCATGCGCACGGCACGGCGCCCCGTGATGGTGTGGATTCACGGCGGCTCCTACGTCTGTGACGGTACGGCCAATCCGCGCAACTGGGGCGACCGTTTTGTCAAGGCGCATCCTGGGGTGGTGTTTGTGTCCATCAATTATCGCCTGGGCCTGCTGGGCTTCCTCGACCTCTCGTCCTTGCCTGACGGCAAGGCCTATGCACGCAGCGGCAACTTGGGCATTCTGGACCAGGTTGAGGCCCTTCGCTGGGTAAAGCGAAACATAGCGGCCTTTGGCGGTGATCCCGACAATGTCACTATCATGGGTCACTCAGCCGGGGCGGGGAGTGTAGCGCTGCTGGCCAGCATCGACGAGGCGCAGGGCTTGTTCCGCCGCGCCATCATGCAGAGCGGCAGCGTAGCCTTCACCAGCAGCCGTGACGACTGCCAGCGCCTCACCCAGCGTGTGCTTGATGCCACGGGAGCCAAGACCGTGGCCGACCTGCAGGCGCTCACTCTAGACGAGATCATCGCCCTCAACGACAAGGTGGGCGAGTTCTACCGTTTCCCCGAGCGTGACGGCCAGTTGATTCCCGAAGACCCCTACAGCCGCTTCGACGGCTTCAATGCGGGCATCGACATGCTCATCGGCACCACTGCCGACGAGGCGCGCTACTGGATCGACGCCATGGGCGGCGAGGAGGACTTCGACATGGCCACCTGGCTGTGGAGCCGCTACATCGTCATGTCGCTCGACAGCGCCCAGCGCAGCAGTGCCAATCGCTTCCTGTCAGATGGTGATGTGAACAATACCTCATTCAGTTCGCCATCGGTTGAGTTCCTCAACGAACTGATGTTCCGTGTGCCCGCCATCGAGATGGCCCAGCGTCATGCCGCATCAGGCGGTCGGACCTATCTGTACACGTGGCTGGTACCATTGGGTGGTAACGATACCAAGTATGGCGCTTGCCATGGCGCCGAGGTGTGCTATGTGCTCAACACGGGACGGCAGATCAAGCATGGGGAAGCGCCCGACCCGCAGTTGGCCGCCCAGGTGCAGCAGATGTGGGTGAACTTTGCCACGACGGGCAATCCCAGCACGCCGGGACACTACTGGCCCGCCTACGACACCACTCAGCGCGCATCCATGCTGATCGCGAGCGATACGCTGATGGTCGAGAATGACCGCTTGGCAGGGCAACGCCGCCTCATCGCGCCGCTCATGAGGGAATACATCTCGCCCATCTTCAGCGACCTGCTCGACAAGGCCCCGTGGTATCTCGGCATCGCCATCGGCACCCTGGTTGCCGCCCTGTTGCTGCTCACGTGGCTCATCATCCGCGTCCGCCGTCTGTTCAACCCCTCCAAAAAATCAGAATCATCCAGATAGTCCCGTTTATACAGTTATGAAGATCATTTCATCCCTTCTCTTGCTGTTGTCGGCGTGCCTGGGCGCCTATGCACAGCAGGCCGCTTATGTCCCCAGCCAGGAAAACCTCCAGGCTCGCCAGCAGTTCCAGGACAACAAACTCGGCGTCTTTATCCACTGGGGCGTCTATTCCATGCTCGCCGACGGCGAGTGGGTGATGCTCAACAAGCGCATCGACCGCGACGAGTATGCCCAGTTGCCGGCAGGCTTTTATCCCTCGCGCTTCGACGCCGACGAGTGGGTGCGCACCATCAAGGATGCCGGCGCGCGTTACATCACCATCACCTCGCGCCATCACGACGGTTTCGCAATGTTCAAGAGCAACGCGAGCGACTACAACATCGTGGATGCCACGCCCTTCAAGCGCGACGTGCTCAAGGAACTGGCCGACGCCTGCCAGCGTCACGGCATCAAGCTCCACTTCTACTATTCCCACCTGGACTGGCACCGCCTGGACTACCCGCTGGGCCGCCACCAGAAGGACTTCCCGCATGACCCCTCGACCAACAACTGGCCGCAGTATTACAAGTTCATGAACGACCAGTTGACCGAGTTGCTCACCAACTACGGCCCTGTGGGCGCTATCTGGTTCGACGGCAAGTGGGAACATGACACCGATCCCGTGCCTTTTGACTGGCAACTCGACGAGCAGTATGCCCTCATCCATCGCTTGCAACCCTCTTGCCTCATCGGCAACAACCACCATGAGGTGCCGTTCCCGGGCGAGGACATCCAGATTTTTGAGCAGGATGTGCCTGGCGAGAACACCGCTGGCTACTCGGGCGAGAACGGCATCAGCCAACTGCCGCTCGAGACCTGCATGACCATGAACAACACATGGGGTTACCGCATCACCGACAAGAACTACAAGAGCAGTGACGACATCATCCGCACCATGGTCAAGGCTGCCGGGCGCAACGGCAACCTGCTCATCAACGTGGGCCCGCGTCCCGACGGCTGCCTGCCCACCGAGGCGGTCGAGCGACTGCATGCCCTGGGCGAGTGGATGCGCCTGAATGGCGAGAGCATCTATGGCACGCGTGGCGGCATCATCCCGCCGCATGACTGGGGCGTGACCACCCAGCGCGGCAACACGCTCTATGTCCACATCCTCGACTTGCAGGATGATGCGTTGTACCTGCCCTTGAGCGCCAAGCGCGTCAAGCGGGTGAGCATGTTCAGCAATAAGTCCAGACTGCGCTACACCGCCACCGGCAATGGCGTGACCATCTCCCTGCCGGCGGCCCCCACTGGTGTGGACACAATTCTTGAGATTGAGATGAAATAGAAAAGTATTTTTTACCGAAATTAGTAAATTATTATAAAAAGCGCAGAGGCGTTATCGGCTTCTGCGCTTTTCTTATGTTTTATTAACAATATTACTGTAATACTTTTAAATCATTAGTAGTATTTTTGCAAATAATCAAGGAAAACTATTTTTTACCCTTGTAAATAACAATAACGAAGAGTGTATATATGTATATTTATTAACTTTGTGTTTCACTAAATATTTTTTGATTATGAAAAAATTGTCTTTATTATTGATTGCCCTATTGGCAGGAGCAATCTGTATGCAGGTCGAGGCCCAACCCCAAAAGGCAAGGCGAACCCAAATTTACACCACTCTGCCTGAAGGTTATCAACAGCTGGATGATTCCAAGATGTATTATAACATCGGCAATCGCTGGTTTGCTGGTGTTACACGTTTGTTCTCGTCCGATGGCCCTGGCTATCAGTATGCTATCAGCATCTTGGGTGAGATTGACGACAGCTATTATGCTTCAACCTATGGCGATGATGAGAGGGATGACGGTTGTGGTTCCGGCTTCCTTGCCGCTTTGAAGGTTGGCAACAACAATGCTGTCTATGTGAACAGCTTGAATGGAACCACAGATCATGGCGTGAGAATGACAGCAAGACTGGAGGCTGCTGGTGAAGTGGCCGCCCGGGTCATTTACACGTTGACCAACAATAACAACCAGGCTGTGACTATCAGCGCTGGTGTTTATGGCGACGTCATGATCGGTATCAACGATTTTGCCCCACTGGAGCGCCTGATTCATGAGGGCGACACCTATGGCATGAAGATGAAGGAGAGCAATGTCGAGAATGCGCCTTTGTTCTGCGCTCTCTTTGGTGAGGGTGTTACCGGTGTGACTCCTGCCGATGACTACTGGTTCGGTGAGTACAACCACAACTTCAATCCCGGCCAGATCGTGGGTGACTATTCCAACATTGTTATTGACCACTGGTTGCTGCCCGATGAGATCGATCCCAACTACATGGTTGAGAACGGCAGCTATGACAGCGCCCTTGGCTTCTGCTGGAAGAATCGCACCATTCCTGCTGGCGAGAGCATCGAGCTGTCTTACCTCATCAGTATTGGTGAGATTGAGTACGAGGAGCCCTTCGTGCCTGGCGACGACCGCTTCGAGTACACCGTCGAGGCCTTTGACTTTGAGGGCTGGAATGACCTGAGCCAGGCTCATCCCGCGCACGTGTTCGGCTACTATGAGCACCCCTATGGCCAGACTGGCTATATCGAGTATCAGGTTGATGACGAGAACACTTGGCACCGCATCCCCACCGCGCTGGTATCTGGACAGGAATTTGACTTGCCCTTCGACATGTTCTTCAACGAGGGGCGTGCTACTAACCACGTTCTCGCTCTGCGCTTCAACGACGGTCTGGACAACATCACCCCGATGGATGGTCTCACCTGGATCGACGTTCGCTCCATCCCCATCAGTGGTCTTGAGGACCGCAACTACACTGGTCAGCCCCAGACCTATGAGGTGACCATCGGCGACGGCGATCCCTTCACCATCGGCGAGAACGGTGAGTACGTTAACCCCGGCACCTACAGCTTCGGCTTCGAGGGTGAGTTTGACAACAACACCATCGGCGTCAACGAGGTAGAGTTCTCGATCATTGCCGGCGAGACCGTTGTCAACGTGACTATCCCCGAGGATTGCGTATATGACGGCGAGCCCCATGCCGCAACTGCTGTGGTCGTTGTTGGTGACGGCGAGGCCGTTATTACCTATGTCAACACCGAGACCGGCGAGACTTTGACTGAGGCACCCGTTGAGCCCGGCACCTATGAGGTATTTGTTGAGGTGATCAACTCGGTTAACTTTAATGACCTGCCCAACACCTCTTACGGCACCTTCACCATCGGTCTGGCCGAGACCGTTGTCAACGTGACTATCCCCGAGGATTGCGTATATGACGGCGAGGCTCATGCCGCTACTGCTTTGGTTGTTGTTGGTGACGGCGAGGCCGTTATCACCTATGTCAACACCGAGACCGGCGAGACTTTGACCGAGGCACCCGTAGAGCCCTGCACCTATGAGGTATTTGTTGAGGTGATCAACTCGGTTAACTACAACAACATCGAGAACACCTCTTACGGTACCTTTACCATCGACAAGAAGCAGAGCGTGATCGAGTACACGGTTCCCGATGATTGCGTTCGTGATGGCAAGCAGCATGCTGCAACGGTAATCCTTGTTGAGGGTGACGGCGAGCTCACCGTGGTTTACGTGGATGTCGAGTCTGGTGTGGCTTCCACCGAGGCTCCCTCTGATCCCGGCACCTATGCTGTTGTTGTGACTGTGACCGAGACCGATCACTACTATGGTATCGATGAGACCGAGATCGGCCGCTTCACCATCCACTCCTATCCCACTAGTGTTGAGGAGATCAATGCTGACAGTGAGGACAACGGCATCTGGTACACCATCGATGGCCGTCGTGTTTCCGCTCCCAACGAGCGCGGCATCTACATCCGTAATGGCAAGAAGTATTACAAGCAGTAATGCTCTCGGGTCATCTGTGACGTGAATTTTTCAAGGGCAGCCCTGCGTAACGGCGGGGCTGCTTTATTTCGCTGTGTGTGATTGCTTGGGGTGTCGTGAAAAATATTTACCTTTGCAATTCAATATACAGCAATTATTGATGATGAGACATACCATTCTTTTTGCCATCTTGATGATGGCTCTCAATGTGAGCATGAATGCCCAGGATGCTGACCGCATGACCGAGTCGTGTACCAGCATCATGGTGGGCAAGTTGGCATCGGCCGATGGGTCGGTCATCACCTCGCACACCTGTGACGCCCGTTACCGCACCTGGATGACGATGACGCCGGCGCGCGACTATGAGCGTGACACCGTCACCGCCGTGTATCGCGAGCGTTTCCACACCCATTCGCCAGGTGATGTCACTGGTATGGTGCAGACGGGTACCATACCCCAGGTGCGGCACACCTACCGCTTCCTGGACACCGCCTATCCCTGCATGAACGAGAAGCAGCTGGCGATGGGCGAGACTACCATCTCGGGGCGTGACACGTTGCGCAACCAGCAGGGCATGTTCATGATTGAGGAACTGGCCCGCATCGCCCTGGAGCGCTGCACCACCGCCCGCGACGCCATCCGCCTGATGGGTGAACTGATCAAGAAGTATGGCTACGGTGACAGCGGCGAGTGCCTCACCATTGCCGACAAGCAGGAGGTATGGATCTTTGAAGTCTTTGGCGAGGGTCCCAAGAAGGTTGGCGGTGTGTGGGCTGCCGTGCGCATTCCTGATGACGAGATTGGCGTGTCGGCCAATATATCACGCATTGGCGAGCTCGACCTGGGCAATCCTGACCGCTACATGGCATCGGACAACGTGTTTGACGTGGCCAAGAAGTTAAAACTGTGGGACGGCAAGGAGCCCTTCTGCTTCTGGAAGGCCTACAGCGGCACCAACTACCTCAAGCAGGTCAAGAACTACAGCATCCGTGAGCTCTACATCCTCCAGCAGCTGGCCCCGTCGCTTAACCTGACCGACAGCATCGAGAACCTGCCCGTGAGTGTCAAGCCCGACAAGAAGGTGAGCGTCGAGGACGTCTCGCGCCTGCTGGGCAGCTACTACGAGGGCACACCGCTCGACCTGAGCGCACGCCACAAGATCCCCAACCCCAAGCGCAAGGACAAGCAGGGCAACCTCGTCGAGAACGAGCCTGACAGCATCGTCTCGCCGGTGGCCAACCCCTGGATTACCAACGAGCAGCTGGCCATGTACTACGCCATGGGTGACTCGGCCATGAAGTGGACGCGCACCGTGAGCGTCCCCTGGTGCTCATATAGCACGGTCATCCAGCTGCGCTCATGGCTCCCCGATGAGGTGGGAGGCGTGGCATGGGTAGCCTTTGACAATCCTGGCCAGAGCCCCAGGTTCCCCATCTTCTGCGGCAATACCGACCTGCCTGCCTCGATGAAGGTGTGCGGCCACAGCGGCGAGGACGACAACACCGTCCTGTGGCAGTTCCGCAAGGCTAACCGCCTGGCATCGTTGCGCTGGGGCATCTACCGCAAGGTGCTGGAGCCCGCCCGCGACCATTTTCTCGAGAAAGGCCTGCGCGAGCTCCCCATGGTAGAAAAAACCTGGCAAGACCTCAACGCCACCGACAAGGACAAAGCCGCTCAGTACCTCAACGACTATACCGCCGATGCCCTGGGCGCCGCTGCCTACCGTTGGCAACAGATGGCCCGCGACTTCTGGCTCCAGTCCTGGAAAGGCTTCTAGCTCACGAGCCGCATCGGCCACAAAACATGAGATGGCATCCGCATTGTGCTGTGCGGGTGCCATCGTCGTGTATCCACAGGGTTGCTAAGGCCTGGTTATTCGTTGGGTTGGGATTGTTGCGGTGTCTTGTAGGGGTTGGACTTGATCACGTCGCTGTCGGGCTCGATGCTGGTGACCACGTGGCGTGAATTGCCGCGCCACAGCACGGTTCCCTTGTACTCGTTATAGGTGAGAATAACCCTCTTGCCGTTGCCGGCCAAGCGCATGGCATCGCGGGCCAGGCTGTCGTTGGGTATGGAGAACTTGAAGTCGCTGTGCATGGCCACGAGGGTGTCCTCGATGTAACCCTCGCTGATCATTTCGCCCTCAAAGGTCTTGAACAGCGTCCCCTCGTTGCTCACGTTCATGATCCATCCCTTCTGCTGGCTGTAGCGGTAGGGGTGGAAGTAGTGCTGCCACATCCACCATCCCAGGAACAGTACCATCGCGGCGATAATCAGGGCGAGTGTCACCTTGACCGAGTTGCCGCGGCGCTCGATAGTCGCCTCTTTGATTTCGCGTTCCTCGCGTTCCTGTTCGGTCTCCTGGTGCACCTCGGGTACCTCCTCGGGGACATCGTTGTCAAAGTAGTCGTTGAAATTGTCGTCCATATCTTGCAATTGATTGAATATACGCTGATTTTTCCCTGAATTCTTCGATAATCAGTAAACCCCAAAAAACTGAAGCCTAAAGCTTGATCTCGTCGTTAGTGGTATCGACAATGGTCTTGCCGCTCTCGATGCGGTTGCGGTCGATGGCCATGCTGGCAAAGGCATAGATGCCGAGCGCGATGATCAATACCTGCTGGAAGCCCCACACGAGCATGGCAAAGGCCGAGGCGCGCGGGTCAAAGTTGGAGGGCGAGAACACGCCCACGCCATAGAGCGAGAGCCCGAATATGGTGGCTACGTGCCATGCTCCCAGGCCACCATTGGTGGGAATGCCCATGCCGATGCTGCTCAGCACAAACACCACGAGCACGGCTAGCACGCTGAGCCCGCTGGTGAAGCTGAAGGCCTGGCAGGCTAGATACAGTTGCAGGAAGTAGCAACCCCAGATGAGCAGCGTCAACAGCAGGAACCACCACTTGCCTTCCATGTGGGCAATGCCGGCAAAGCCTTCCCACAGGTTGCGGGCCATGAGCTGGATCTTCTTGATGAACTTGTTCTCGGTCTTCATCACCAGCAGCCAGCCGATGGCGATGATGGCGAGGGCGGCGCCCATCCAGATGCGGGCATCGCTGGCGACGGCCATGAAGCTCTCCTTCATCTGCGGATAGGTGTCAAAGAATTTCCCGAAGGCACCCTGGGCGAGCAGGAAGGTGACAAACGTCAAGGCCAGCACGGTAACCGTGTCGGTCAGGCGGTCGGCAACCATCGAGCCCATCACCTGGGTGACCGAGGCCTTCTGCCTGTTGGCGATGTAGCCGCAACGCCACACCTCGCCCAGGCGGGGAAAGACCAGGTTCACGGCATAGGTGCCGAAGATGCTGTTGAGCAGGGCGCTGAACGACGGCTTGACGTCGATGGCCTTGAGCTGCAGGCGCCAGCGCAGTGCCCTGAACACATGGCTCAGGATGCTCACCACGGCTACGGGCAGGAACCACCAGTAGTTGACGTCGGTCTTGAGGGTGTCCATCATCGAGTTGATGTCCACGTTCTTGTACAAGAAGTACATCAGCCCAACGCCAATGACGAGGGGGATGCCATATTTAATCAGGTAGGATACGGTTTTTTTCACGTTTTCTCGTTTGTTGTTTAGTAAAAATGCGCCCATCAATGCAGCAAAACGGCAAAAAATGGCTACCTTTGCACAATGCTAAATGGCGCAATTGCCGCGCAAAGTTAACAATAAATGAACAAACATGCGGAAAGTTAGAGCAAAAAAGTCACTGGGCCAGCATTTCTTGACCGACCTGTCGATTGCCGAGCGCATCGCACACACTCTTGATGACTTCAAGCACCTGCCCGTGCTCGAGGTGGGACCGGGCATGGGGGTACTCACCCAGTTCCTGCTCGAAATGGGCCTTGACCTCACGGTGGTGGAACTCGACAGCGAGAGTGTGGACTACCTCGAGGTGGCCTATCCGCAGCTGCATGGACGCATCATCGGTGAGGACTTCTTGAAGATGGACCTCAAGAAGTTGTACGGTGACCGCCCCTTCTGCGTCATTGGCAATTATCCATACAACATTTCGACTCAGATTTTCTTCAAGATACTGGACTACCGGGACCAGGTGGCATGTTGCAGCGGCATGTTGCAGCGTGAGGTGGCACAGCGCATCGCCGAGCCGCCGGGCAGCAAGACCTACGGCATCCTCTCGGTGCTCTTGCAGGCATGGTATGACATCGAGTACCTGTTCACTGTCGATGAACACGTGTTCAACCCGCCCCCCAAGGTCAAGAGCGGCGTGATTCGCCTGGTGCGCAACGACGTTACCGACCTGGGCGTCGATGAGCGCCTGTTCAAGCATCTGGTGAAGCTCTCCTTCGGGCAGCGTCGCAAGATGTTGCGCAGTTCGTTGAAACCGGTATTCTCCAGCGCTCCTACGGTAATGGAACAAGACGTGTTCCGACAACGTCCCGAGAAATTGGGCGTTGAAGATTTCATTGCCCTGACGCGGATGGCTATGGACCTGACGCGTTGACAGCAACCCACCTCTCCATCTCTCCACCTCTCCACATCAGAACCAAAAGACAACTAAGTAGAGACCCTAAAACCGTAATGAAAGAATTTACCGAAGAATATCTATCCAACCTCAACGAGCTCATCGACAGCAAGGACGAGGAGCGGGTGCGTGCCCAGATCCAGGACCTGCACCCCGCCGACATCGCCGAGCTGGTGGGGGACCTGGATGACGAGGAAGCGCTGTTCATCATGATGATGCTGGACGACGAGACGGCAGCCGACGTGCTCGTCGAACTCGACGAGGACCAGCGCCATGACCTGATGGAGCTGATGCCCAACGAGGAAATCGCCAAGCAGGTCGAGCAGATGGACGCCGACGACGCCGTGGACGTGATCCAGGAGCTGGACGAGGAAGACCGCGAGGACGTCATCAGCCACATCGATGACGTGGAGCAGGCTGGCGACATCGTGGACCTGTTGCAATATGACGAGGACACCGCCGGTGGCTACATGTCTACCGAGATGATTGTCGTCAACGAGAACATGTCCATGCCCGACTGCATCAAGGCAATGCGCCAGCAGGCCGAGGATCTGGACGAGATTTACAACATCTATGTCGTGGACGACGACAACCGCCTGAAGGGCATCTTCCCCCTGAAGACCACCATCACCAACCCCTCGGCTTCCAAGATCAAGCATGTCATGGAGCCCGACCCCATCAGTGTGCGCACCGATACCCACATCGAGGACGTCGCTCTTGACTTTGAGAAATATGACCTGGTGGCGATGCCCGTCGTCGATGGCATCGGCCGCCTCGTGGGACGCATCACCGTTGACGACATCATCGACCGGGTGCGCGAGCAGGGAGAGGACGATTACCAGATGGCATCAGGTATCTGGGGCGACATCGAGACCGACGACAACGTCTTCCGTCAGGTGCGCGCCCGCTTGCCGTGGCTGCTCATCGGCCTGGTTGGCGGTATCATCAATGCGCTCATCCTGGGCGGTGGTGAGGGCGATGCCGACCTGTTGCGCATCCTGCCGGGACTGGCGCTGTTCATCCCCTTGATTGGCGGTACGGGCGGTAACGTGGGCACACAGTCGAGCGCTATCGTCGTGCAGGGCCTCGCCAACGGCAGCCTGGACATCAAGCACGTGGGCAAGCACTTGTTCAAGGAGTTCAGCACGGCGCTCATCAATGCGCTGGTGATTGGTCTGCTCATTTTCCTGTACGCCCATTTCTTCCCCGTAGATGACAATCCCACCAAGTCACACATCGCTGCAGCCGCCGTGACCACGTCGCTGTTCCTGGTGGTGATGTTTGCCTCGCTCTTTGGCACCGTGGTTCCCCTGGTGCTCGAGAGGCTGAAGATTGACCCCGCCATCGCCACGGGCCCCTTCGTCACCGTGACCAACGATATTGTGGGCATCACCATCTACATGGCCATCAGCAACTGGCTCATCAACGTCTTCACCAATTTCATGGGGTAGTGCGAGCGTTGCTCGCAGTTTAGAGCTCGCTGCGCGAGAGGTCTAGGGTTTAGGGTCTAGAGGGGCATTCGCGTTCTTCTTTGGTATCACGCTAAGGCGCAAAGCCGCTAAGATATTATATTTGCGAGCACTTGCGAGCAACACTTTTTAAAAAAAACTTTGCGTCTTAGCGTCTTAGCGTGAGGTTTTGCGGCCGGGGTGGGGCTGTGAAGTTTTTGAGGTGGGGGAGAAAATCGCGGCAAAAAGATTGCGGGTTTCTGTTTTTTTAGTATCTTTGCAGTCGCTTTTGGCGCAAAAACACTGCCGCCAGTACAAAGCAGGTCCTATAGCTCAGTTGGTTAGAGCACCTGACTCATAATCAGGGAGTCCTTGGTTCAAGCCCAAGTGGGACCACAATAAACCGCCGACACTTGATGGTGCCGGCGATTTTTGTTTTTGTTCGTTCGTTCGTTTGTTCGTCGGGTATGTGCGTGCTGTTACGCCGTTTGAGGGGTGATGACACCGTGGATGGTGTCGATGTACTTGGCGAGGGGCAGCATATAGGGTGTGAAGACTGACAGCCGCTCGTCAAACGGGGCTTCGTTGACAACAATCTCTTTGGTGATATCACCGTTCTCGCACACATAGGCGATAATGGTATTCAGGAAGTCCTCTTGCTCGGCATTCAACTCGTTGCCTGAAATGAACTCTGAGAAGCGTCTAACCGCATTCTTGCGGTCAACCCCTACCAATGAACGGACAAACATGGCAACATTGCCGCCACAGGGCATCCCTGCGGTGAACTTGTCGTAGTCATCTTTGCTACCGAGTTCTTGCCACAAGATTCGTTCAAGTTCGGTGAAGTCGGCTGCTGTCAGTTGCTCCATATCGTAGATCTTTTGGAGTACGGGCAGGTTTCTGTTCTTCGACAGGAAGTCCAATACACTCTGCTTGTAGGACACACGAGGTGTAATGCCTTCCATCGTGCCCTCGTCGCTGATTTCGTCCTCGATGTCCACGGTGAACCATTGACCACCTTGACCAATGAGGAACTTGATGAGGTCTCTCAGGTCGTTGCGGACCTTTTCAAGCCATTTGAGTGACACGTTCTGCCAAGCGACATCAGTCAATACTTCCTTGATGGTGCCCATCTTGGCTTGTACCTGTGGCAAGGTGGCTTTCTCTTGCAGTTTCTCGGCAATCGTTTGAACCGAATGCACCGCTTTGGTGGCATTGCCCTCACCACCAATCAGCGACAATTCAATCAGCATCACCAACAGGTCAAATTTCTTGGCACTCTCGTCGAGGGTGTTCTTGGGCAGCAAGGGTGCGATGACATTGCTCAATGTGTTGACATCAACTTCCGAAATGTATGTCCATGAGTCGTTGTCCTTGAAGTGGCTTACGTCAGCCCATCTTTCCCTTACTGAGATGTGGCTGTCACTGAGCGATGCGACCTGTTCTTTCAACAGCGTCTTGATTTCGTCGTGCAGCCCCCGGGCATACTCATCTTCTTGCCATTGCTGATGCTGCAAGTGGAACGCTATCTTAGCCCGAATACTGAAAATCTTCTCGGTCAACGACGGTGCAACGGCTGCTGTCTGACCATCAGGATTCTTGTCGAAATACTCGAAGTTCCTGCACCAATCAAAGATGTAGAAATACTCCTTGTCTTTCCCAGGCCCGAAGATGCCCTGTGACAGACGTGTGCCTCGACCAATCATCTGCATGAACTTGATTTTACTCTTGACCACCTTAAAGAACACAAGGTTGAGCACATCGGGCACATCAATGCCCGTGTCAAGCATATCGACCGAAACGGCTATCTGCGGGTTGCCGTCCCTGATTTCGAACTTGTCGATGAGGTCTTTTGAATAGGTGACATAGTTGTCGATAAGGGCACAGAAGTCTGATGAGTATTCAGGGTATAAGTAGTAGAACCGCTCGACAATCATCTCGGCGTGGCGGTGGTTGTAGGCAAAGATGATCGTCTTGCCTATGCGCTCTCCGCTCTGCACCTTCAGACCGTTCTCCATCAGGTCTTGCAGCACACGGTCGATGGTGTCGAGATTGAAGATGTAGTTGAATATCTCCTTGGTCTCGATGTCTCGGGGTTGGGGGTCGCCTTCAATGGCCTTGATGGCCTGCTCATACTCCCACACCTTCTCGAGCTGTTCCTTTTCCTCGGCGCTCAGGTTGTTGTACTTGATGCCCTCTTTCAGGATGAGTGATCCACGCTTGAAGCCCTTGTAGTTGACAAGGTAACCCTCGGCCACAGCATCCTCCAATTCATAGGCATAATTGGGCACGCCCTGTTCCATTTGGAAGGTCTCGTAAGTGCTCTTATCCACCTCGTCTCTTGGTGTCGCGGTCAAGCCCACCAGCAGAGCGTCAAAGTAGTTGAAGATGGCCGAATACTTGCCAAAGATGCTGCGATGAGCCTCGTCAATGATAATCAGGTCAAACCGCCCTACACTGAAGGCTTTCTCGTCGGTGTCGATGTAGTTGATCATCGTCTGATAGGTCGAGAAGGTGATGCGGGCATTGGTGTCAGGGTCTTTATCCTCGCTCAGGATTGAGGTGGTCATGTGGGGCAGCAACTTCACAAAATTCTTATGTGCCTGACTGACCAACGGAATCCTGTCGGCAAGGAACAGGACGTTCTTCACCCATCCGTTACGGGTCAACACGTCAACAAGCGAAATAGCGACTCGTGTCTTACCTGTACCTGTAGCCATCACCAACAAGCCTCGACGATGCTTGGTATTGAAGTGCTCGCACACCGATTTAATCGCCATTTTCTGATAATGGCGGTCAGTGATGCTGTCCTTCACACTGAAGTCGGTAATGTCGTGTCGTTTTCTTT
Source organism: uncultured Prevotellaceae bacterium (assembly GCA_900319525.1). Taxonomy (GTDB): domain Bacteria; phylum Bacteroidota; class Bacteroidia; order Bacteroidales; family Muribaculaceae; genus Sodaliphilus. Next base: position 108,246 of record ONOU01000006.1, read on the forward strand.
TTTGGATGAGCAGTTCCAGGTCGGCCTCGGTGTGGAAAGCGAACAACTTGCGGGGAGGGTAGCCCAGCCCGTCAATGATATGGGTCTCAAAGCCGTTGGTATAGTAGATGACGGGTCTCACCCCATATCGCTGTTCCAGGCAGTCGGCATACAGTTCGGCCTGGTGTTTGCCCTTGACGGGCGACACGCTCGTCCTTTTGGCCTCAATCACGGCAAGGGGCAGACCGTTGCTGCCGAACAGCACATAATCGCAGAAGCCCTTGCCCTCATTGTTGGGCATTCCTTCAACCTCGACCTCTATGCAAGCCTTTGAGGGCTGTATTGCACCTTCGGTGTCCAACACATCCCAACCTGCCTCTTTCAGCATCAGGTCAATATAGAGTTTGCGGGTCTCGGCCTCCGATATGTCCGATGCCACTTCCACCACGGGGGTCTTGTCGGCAACGGCCTCTTTGTCGGCCGCCTCGACGATGGTCGATTGCGGGGTCACCGCTACCTTGGCAGGAGTGATGACCGATGCTTGGGGACTGTTGGGAATCAGGTTCCTGTCAAACGGAACGACCTCCTTGATAAAGGTCAGTTTGTGCAGCACGGCGGCCACCACATTATAGAGGTTGAGCAGGCAGAAGAACGACTCGCCCCGGGTGACTTTCTTGTTGTGAGCGCCGTTGTTGCCCACCTTGCGCACATAGTGCACCGCCTTCATCACCCGCTCGTCGCCAATGAACTCACGGAAAACCTCGCCATCCACCAGTTCAAACAGGGACACCCGCTCGGGCACATCGATATGCTTCATCACATAGAGCGCCCTGACGATATACTCCAGCGCCTTCCTCGCACTGATGGCACTCAGTTCAGGATTGCTCACCTGCATCTCCTCGGCCGCCGAGCAGAAGTTGTGCAGGTCACTCAACCCCAATTCTTGTAGATAGTCGAAGTTCCTCATAATTTATCCAAAGTATTTATCCATCGTGTAGTCAAACATCGTTTGTGTCTCATCAATGGACTGTTGAACAAGTGCCTTTTGCCGCTCAATCGCCTCAACCTTTTGAACATAGTCTTTTTGAAGTTGCAATGGTGGTACGATTACCTTAGTTTTTTTAGCATTGGTGATTGTGTAAGTTCCTACTACGGCTGCATTTGCATTGCCCTGTATTTGGCCCATAACAAACGGTGTTGCATATTGGTCTTTAATAAATCTTGATTCACAAAGACCCTTACTTTTGAACCACAATATATTACCATCTTTGAAGTAGAACCTGTCCTCGGCCTTGACTATATAGCAAACACCAAGTGTTCCTACCGCTGTAACCATAATATCTCCTTTTGACGGAACACCATATTTTCCTGCATATTCGCTATACAATTCTTCCGAAACAAATATAGGTGAATCAATTGGCTCATTTTGGGCGAATTTCACAATTTCTCTTGCTCTATAAAAGGGAATACCTTCGTTTTGCCATTGAGATTCAAAAACTCTTTTACTTGAACCAATATCAAATAACTCAACCATACACTTGGTTTCCCATCCTTTGGGATTGTCGATGGGGTCGCCAAACATCGTGTAGAAGATGGACTGTGCGAGTTGGTCGTAGGCTTTGAGTTGTTCTTTCTTCTTCTCGATGATGCCCTGTAGCAAGTCAAGTTCCGCAACAATCCGCTCCTGCTCCCCAATCGGCGGCACTGGAATTGGGATTTGTTCTGTGGTTCTCTTTGAAATCTCTTTAAATGTTGCACCCCTGCCCAATGAGTTTAGGTAGTCAACTTTTCCAAAAGATACCAATAAACAAATTCGTTAAGAAGAAGATTAGAACAAATAATATTCTTGAACCCTTGATTACAATACATAGGTACAGTAGTGATTGCAACTTTTCCAATAGGAGCACGAGATGACAATAGTACTGTTCCAGTTGGGAGTAATTGAAGGTTGGTTTTTTGTACGGCCAAATCAGTTATTGTTCGAGGAGTTGCACCTTGATATTTATTGCCATTCAAGTCGGCAGGTGTAACCCAATAATTTGTGCCTCCCCAATACTCTTCAATATTTGATTTTGGGGTGCTACCTCCAACAATAGTTGCGACCTCTCCCAGTTTCTTATATGTCCAGTCTTGTTTGTTCATCGGTTGTTTGTCGTTTGGTGCAAAGTTACACATTTATGTTTGAATGGCATTGTTTCGCAGTGGAATAATGTGCAATAAAAAAGGCAGTGCCCCTTTTGTCGAGAGCACCGCCGATGCAGGGCTGTACGTCCGTCCGTTCGTACGGACGTACGGACGAATCAATCTTAAGGCTTGTTTACCGGCTCGGTCGTTTCCTCCCAGTCACCAATCTTGCAAACACCGGTGACGGGCACCTCGAAGGTGAACTTCACCGCTTTGCCGTTCTTGAGATTGTGTACCGAAATGGTCTTTACCTCACTTTCGCTGTCGATGTTGATGTGAATGCCGGTGACAATGCAGTCGGCGAGCAGGTCAACTAATTGTTTTAAACTCATTTTCTTTTTCATGGTAAGTGATAAATTTAAAAGTGAATGGAAATTTATATAACGTACAGGCGAACGAACGAATGAACGGATGAAAGGGTAGGAGTGTTAGTGACAGGATTGAAATTGTTGTGTCAAAACTATCGATGACACAATTTCATCCGTTCATTCGTTCGTTCAATTTATATATATTATAGCGGACGAACGGACGAAACGTCGGCTGCTGCCCTCTTGAGCCTTACCCTTGTCCTGTCCACCTCTTCGAGCCACCCTGCTGCCAGGGCCTGCTTGATGAGTTCGTAGCAACGGGTTCGCTGGAACGGGTGCTTCTCGGTCAGTTGCTCAACGATGTCGCTGCGCCTGATGGGGGTCCCGTCCTGCGGAATGACGGCAGCAAGAATCTCCTTCACCTGCTGCTCGCTCTTTTGCTTCTCGAGCTGCATCTGGCGATGGAGGTCGGCTGCACCGTCCTTAGGGATGCCGTTCTCGTCGAGTTTGAAAACCAGTCCTTCGCTCTGGCGGTGGCGCGACACGGGATGGGTGACGAGAAATATCTCGCCGTGCTTCTCGACCTGGAACACATCGCTGCACTTTTGATAGAGCATGGTGCCGATGTGTCCCTTCATCATCTTGTCGTGGCTGCTCTTGTTCTGGTGCATGACCACCACGATGCAGCAGTTATGCTTGTTGGCGAGAGCAGCCAGTTTGTTAACCATGTCCTGGCTCTCGGTCACGTCGTTGTAGTTGTAGATGAGGTCGGCAATGCCGTCAACGATGACCAGGTCGGGGCGCTCGATCTCGATGGACTTGCGCACAAACTCATAGCGGGAAAGATCATCTCCCTCGTCATAACTGTCGATATCGGCATCACGCAGACAGCAGACCTCGATGTCGCCATGCCTGTCCTCGGGGATGATGGCCTGGATGGTCTTGAGGATGCGGGCACTGTCGTTCCTCGCCTGCTCGGTGTCGATGAATTGCACCTTGCCCTGCTTGATCAGGTTCTCGCAGTTGAGAAAAACGTCGGAGCCCAGAAAGATGGCGCTCAGGATGTCGCAGAAGAACGTCTTGCCGTTTTTCCACTTGGCGCTCACCGCAACCAGGTTGCCCTTGGGCAGGGTGGGCACGTCACCGATGCGGATGAGGTAATCGGGGTCGGGATAATCGACGTTGCCATCGATCACATACTTCTCTTTGATGCTGGTGAATTCTTTTACGGCCTGTTCCTCGGCCAGCAGGCGGGCTTGCCAACTGTCTTCTAATGATGTGTCATACATGATAAAAAAGATTTAAAAATTAAACAAAAGTGAATTGTGTATCTCATGTTTCAGGCTGCAAAGATAAGGTAAAAATACCATATTTTGCAAGAAAAATGGCGAGAAATTTGTAAATTACCAATAAATTACCGAATACGGTGGTTTTTTAATGAGTTATAGGGTAGGGGTTATCTCAAGATGGTGGCCTTGCCGTTGAATGTGCATATCTCGGCGGCAAGATGGTTCATGTTGTGGAAACGGCTGTAGTCGGTGTCGGCAGGCACGCCGTTGACGCCCGCCATTGCGTCGAGTCCCCAAGGTGCCAGGATGAGCAGGCTGCCGTTAGCGCAGGCCTCAAATCTCAGGCGCTCGGGTTTCCAATAGGCAGTAATCGGTTCTTTCTGGATATGGATGAGGGGATAGCCGTTCTTGAGACATTCGTTTTTCATCATCAGTTCGCCCTGTGAGATGCCGGGGGTGACAATCACGGTGGCCCCGCCGACGATGGCGTCCACCCATTGCTGATGCTGCCGCGCATAGTCGGCCGTGCCCTCGTAGGGCTCCCTCGTGACGGGATGCAGGCGGTGGCATTGCACTTGCACCTTGCCCGGCCACCGCAGCAAGAAGAGATTGCCGAAGGTGCCGTAGTCGCGCCCTGCAATCTGGACGTGAAGGCTGCGCTGCATCAGCTGGGGAAATGCCCGGCGCAAAATGGCGCGGCGCGGATTGTCGTGGACGTAGGCGATCATCGCCTGGCGGTGGCGCTGGTCGAGGCACACCGTGTCGTCGTAATTGTCGTCGAACAGCGGCCGCTGCTCCCTGCCCACCAGGGTGTAGTACTCCTGGCGCTGCCGCTTGGACATGGCACGGATGAGGGCGCCCTCGTTGTCGTGGAGGCGGGCCTTCTCGCGCAGCCATGCGGGGGCTTGCGGGCCGCTACATTCGACCGATATCGGGCGATTAAAGGAATGTCCCCGCCCCTGTTGCCGCTGCCAGTGGCTGGTGCATGCCGCCTTAAAGGCCTGCATGATGTCGCCCAGGCTCCATTGCATGGGCTCCAGCACTTCAAGCACGCCGTGGAAATGGTCGGGCATGCACACGCAGGCGAGTACCGCCACACGATTGCCATGAGCCGCTTGCCGGTCGGGTATTGTTTCCCACGCCTGCTTCACCGCCTCACCCAGTGGTGAGAGCGTGATTTGGGGGTGCCTGGCATCATCGCCCAAGCGTCCAAGCAGCGGCAACCGTTCGCTCACCACCAGGGTGATGAGATAGGTTCCCTGGCCGTAATAGTCGTGGCCGGGATTGCGGGGGCGATAGGATGTCTCGATCATTGCTACAGGTACTTCTCCTTGAACTCGGCCATTGCGTCGTTGATGTCCTGTTGCAGGGTGGCTATCTTGCCGAAGATGACCTCGGGGGCCTCGTATTCCACCTTGACACGCTCCACTTCCTTGTACTTGTTGATGCTGAGGTCGTAGTCGTTGTCACGGATTTCCTCGACGGGGACGAGGAACGATTGTTCCTTGCGTGTCCTTGTCGCCTCGGCATCCATGTTCTTGAAACGGGCTATCACGTCAGGAATGTCATTCTCTGTGCACTCGGTGCGCTTTTGGTCAAGGGTATAGCCATCGGCTTTCATGTCGTAGAACCACACCTTGTCAGTGCCTCCTGCGTTGGTCTTGGTGAACACAAGAACAGCAGTGGAAACTCCTGAATAGGGTTGGAACACACCTGATGGCATCGAAATTACCGCTTGCAGCCGTTGGTTGTCGATGAGTTCTTTTCTCAATGCTTTGTGAGCGGTACTGTTGCCGAACAATACACCATCAGGAACGATGGAGGCGCAACGGCCACCCATTTGCAGCATACGGATGAACAGGCTGACAAACAGCAATTCAGTTTTCTTGGTCTTGGTGATGGCAAGCAGCGACTTGCTCACCGCCTCATTGTCGAGGCTTCCTGTGAAAGGAGGATTTGCCAAGCAAAGCGTATATCTGTTCTCGTCGGTGTTGTCGGTCGAGAGGCTGTCCCGATATTGGATGTCGGGATTGTCAACCCCGTGCAGCATCAGGTTCATTGCACCGATACGAAGCATCGTGAAGTCGGTGTCGAAGCCGTGCAGCATCTCGTTCTTGTAGTGGTGGGCATTTTCCTTCTTCAACAGTTCGGACTTGTAATGCTCCCGCACATACTTGGCACTCTCGACGATAAAACCCGCACTACCCATAGCAGGGTCACAGATGGTGTCCTTCAAGGTGGGCTGCATAATTTCAACCATCATACGGATGATGTGTCGAGGTGTACGGAATTGACCGTTGTTGCCCGAAGCCGCCATCTTGCTGAGCACATACTCATAGACATCGCCCATCGTGTCACGGTTGTTCATGTCAAGATGGTCGATACCCTCGACAATCTTGGTGAGGGTTCGGGGGCTTTGAATCAGGAAGGTCGCATTCTCCATGAAACGGCTGTAAGCCGATTCCTTGCCGCTGCTCAGGTTCTTGATGAACACAAACACGTCCTTGCTGACGATGCGGTACATCGTCTCGGGGTCATAGTTTTTGAACGTGCTCCATCGCAGGTCTTCGTAGGGCACGTTGCGGTCAGTCTCAGGATTGTGCCACGACCCATAGCCGATAGTCGGCTCAGACACTGCCACACCCATAGCGTTGGCATTGGCTTCCTTGGTGCGCTGTGCATCGTC
>ONOU01000009.1 GCA_900319525.1 uncultured Prevotellaceae bacterium
TAAGTGAAAATTCTGACATGGCAAAATCCTGGGCAACTTTTTGTTGCTCAGGAACTTATAAATAAAGTTAAATTATAGTGTTGCGGAATTAAGGATAAAAATAATTTTGTCTTCATAGGCTTGAATGAATTAAAAGTTAAACAAAAAACTAATACTTATCTTTTTATTATTTTTTGCAAATTTAGTAACATTTTTGCAATCTAACAAACAAAATTTAGAAAAAAAACGGGCATTTTTCAAAAAATACAAAAAAATCATCATGGAGCGCATGTCAGCATATAGGGATAATGCTGTGTCATAATTCTGATTTATAGTGCCATTTGTTTTTTCATGATAAACCTTAGCTTGGCAGGCACCCGCAAAACTAAGTCAGAACGGGTAACCTACCGAGAAATGGAACTCGCTGTCACGCTTGAAGCGCGGGTGCAGTAATGGCCAGTGTTCCTGCCCACTAGCGGGGTTGTGGGCCTTCATGCCCATATCGACACGCACAAGAAAATACTTGAAGTCCAAGCGGATGCCGGCGCCATAGGCAGCGGCTATCTGCTCATAGAACTTATTGAACTTGAAAACGCCGCCAGGCTGGTCCTCATAGTCCTTGATGGTCCAGACGTTGCCCGCGTCCAAGAAGAGGCCCAACTCCACTACCCAGAACAGCTTGGCACGGTACTCGAGATTGACATCGAAGCGGATGTCGCCACATTGATAGATGAAGTTGGACAATGAGTTGTTGCTGTCATAGCTGCCAGGTCCCAGGGTGCGGACTCCCCATCCACGCACACTGTTGGCGCCGCCGCTATAGAATCGTTTCTCAAACGGGAGCACGTCGCTGTTGCCATAGGGGACAGCCACGCCGGCCCCCACGTGGAAGGCTATGCTCTGACGATTATCAAAATAATGTGTCATGGAATAGTCGGCATCGGCCTTGAAATACTGTGAGTAGCGTATGCCCAGTGCCTTGTAGCTGCCGTCGGCATCGGCCTTTTGCTTCGTGAGGTGTGAGAGGCCATAGAGAACGTTGCCGGCCATTTCGGCATTGGCACGGATGGTGAACACGTCGCGCTGGAACCGTCCCATCTGCAACACGTTCATCTCGGCCTTGTTGGTACGGTAGAAGTTGTAACCCATCCTCATGATCAAGTGATCCTGATAACTGTAGCGCAACAGCGGGTTGGTGATACGGTCAAAGAACTCGTCGTTGAACTTGGGCACGCTGATGACGCTCAGGTCCACCAGCGTCAACGTGTGGGCCAAGCGACGTGAGCGCTCGCTCCACTGGTAACGCCATCCGCCACCTGCGATAACGCGCGTGTATTCTGGGCGGGCCTGATAGTCAAAGTTGACGGTAAATAGTGTCGATGCCTGAATCTTGCGCTTGAACAAGCGCTTGAGGAACGGTGCCATGAACTTGGGGAACCTGATGCCCAGCTCGGTGGAATACTCGCTGTAGTTGTTATTGATCAGCCCTCCGATGTTACCCGAGATGCTCTCATAGGAGACCTTCGCCTTGGCGCTAAGCACCTCGGCCCCCTTAAAGATGTTGCGGTGCTCATAGTCCAATCCCACACCAAATCCCAGGTCGCCCTCACTGTTTGTGCCCTCGAGCGATACCGACACGGTCTGGGACTTGTCGGGCTGCAAGAGCACGTAGGTATCGACCATGAGCACACCGTCCACCTTACCCAGCGGGCGCACATCAATATTGATCTGCTTGAGGATGTTGAGGCGTCCCAGGGCCCGATAGGTTCGCGTGATGGCCTCGGCATTATAGAGCTGTCCCGGCTCGATGTGGTTGCACTCGTCGAGCACATCCGGGCGCAGATAACGTTCAGAACCCTCGATGACCTTCACTCCGCTGCTCATTGTCACCGTGTCTGCCCCCCATAGGCCGTCATGCATAGCCACCGGGTCATAATCGGTGACATACACCACATCGCGCACATAGAAAGGCTCGTGTTCGGTATAATAGGGCATGTGGTCGTTGCGGTAAGGGTCACGGCTGTTGAGCGTCAAGTCAACAGCCCTGGAATCGGCAGCGGTATCGGCAATGAATGTGATATACTCCTTGTTGAAGGCATAGTAGCCGTGGTTGCGCAGGTTCTCGGTAATGCCTTGACGCCACTCGTCCAGGTGGTTAAAGTTAAGCAAGTCACCACTGTGGACATTGAAGCGCGACGTGTCGGCAAGGATAATTTCACGCAGGCTCTCGTCGGGGATATCGTAGTCAATAGAGCGGATGTAATAGGGCTCCCCCAGCGTGATGTCATAATTGACGCTGGCCTTACGCTTGACACTGTCGGCATCCACCCGATAGGTCACCGTGTTGTTCATGAAGCCCCTGTTGCTCAAAGCTGTGTGCAGCTGCTCGGCACTGGCTTCTGTGAGGGTGCTGTCATAGATGACAGGCGGCGTGCCCACACGCTGAATCCAGCGGTTAAACCACTTGGTGCTGTCCTTGCCCGAAATGTTGTAAAATGCCAGTTGCAGCTTCAGGCCACCCAGCACGCGATGGTTGACATTCTGTCGCAGGTAGTTGGCCAGCTGGTTGGTCTCCACGTCGCGATGCGGGTCGGTAACGTTGATTTTGACCTTATCGAGCAGGAGCTTGCCTTGCGGCACATGCTTGGTCGAGCTGCAAGAAAACAGCCCCACCAGCACCATCACCACGGCGGCCATGCTGCACAACCTGATATATACACCTCGCGACATCAATGCCAGCAACTAACCTATAGAACTTAGAAGCTAAAATTCCGCTGCGCCTTCTCAACCAGCAATTCAAAACCCGGCTCGCCGCGCAGCGACTTCAGGTTGACGGGTGAAAGCTCGTCAAATTGCAGCTTGTAACGGCTACCGTAGCCCAGGTCAATGGCCTTCTGCAAGTACTCCATCGCCTTGAAGTTATCGCCACGCATAGCCATGAACACGGCTGCATAGTAGAAGTTCTCGCCACCGGGCACATTGGATGCGGTGACCTGTTGCAGCCATCGCAGGGCATCATTGTCACGGCCCAGTTCGTTGAGGCCTATACCCTTCATGTCATACATGCTGTCACCCAGGCGTGCCATCGTGTTGTAATCGGCCGCAGCCAGGCGCATGTTATCCAGGCGCTTGAGGACCGAAGCCCGGGCGAGCAGAGCCTCTCCATTTCCAGGCTCAAGAGCGACAGCGGCATTGAGATAGCCAAGGGCATCCTTGTCCTTGCCTACCGATGACAGCAGCGAAGCCTTGGTAATGAGCATGGGGACGTATTGAGGAGCGATGGCCGAGCAGCGGTTCAGTGTCTGCAACGCGGCATCTGCATGGCCACCTTCACCCACGTTATACTCAGCAAGGGCCTTCACAACGTAGTATTCGGGCTGTGACGGGTCACGTCTCAGGGCCTGGTCGGCCGCGTTCAGCGCTTCGTCAAAGCGGGCCAACTCCAGGTAGCACTTGGCCATATTATAATACATGGTGTGATTGTCATACAAGCCGTTGCGGCTGATGTAAGTGAGGTCGCTTAGCGCTTCGCCATAGCGGCAATGGTCAATGGCAATATTGGCGCGCAGGTACCTGTACATGCCGGCACCCGTAGCACTCACGTTGGCCATCTCACCGAGGGTGTTGACCACGGCATCGTAGTGCTCATCGCTCAGGTCAAACAGGCGCTGGGCGGCGTCACCACCATCACCTACCGTCATTCCCAGCAACAGGTCCTTCACGGCATGGTCTATGTTTCCCTGACGGGTATAGATATCGGCACGGTTGACAAAGACCTGAGGCTCGATACGAAAGAGTTCCACGGCCTTGTTCACCTGCTCGATGGCGCCCTTTTCATTGCCGCGGGCCTGCTCTACCAGAGCGAGGCCATACATGGCGTCGTAGTTCATCGACTCGGAGCGCAGGATTGTCTTAAAGGCCTTCTCGGCAGCATTAAGGTTGCCGGCCTTGAGATTGACCTTAGCGATCATGTCGGTACATGCCAGTGACTTGGGTTGGAGTTCCTGAGCCAAGCGCAGGTCGGCCAGAGCGCTCGTGTAATCACGGCGTGCCTCGCTGATGCGGGCCCGCAGGATATGCTCGTCAAATCGCAGATCGCTGTCGGTCTTGGGCGTGAGCAGCATCGCCTGGTTCAAGTCGATGATAGCGGCATTGTACTCTCCATTGTAATAATGCTGGTGAGCTCGTGCGAACAACGTGTTGTAGTCGTTGGGATCCTTGGCCAATTGCTCGTCATAGACCTTCATCACCGCATCGGTGATCTTGTCCCTGAGCAACACGTCACTGCCGTCCTGTGCCACTGCACCTAACCCCGCCACAACGGTGATGAGCAGGAGAATGAACTGTCGTGAAAATTTCATCATTTATAATATCGTGTTAGATGCTGATTTTTACAGCTTATTATCAATCTTTACAATCGTCTCACGCAGCTGAGTCAAGCGGGTGAGCAGCCCCTCAAGCAAGTCCAAGCGCAGCATGTTGGCACCGTCACTCTTGGCCTTCGAGGGGTCTTGGTGTGTCTCCAGGAACAAGCCGTCGGCACCAGCAGCAATCGCGGCCCGCGCCATGGTCTCGATGAGCTCGGGACGTCCACCGGTCACTCCCCCACCCTGGTTGGGCTGCTGCAGGCTGTGGGTGATGTCAACGATGACAGGAGCAAAAGCCTGCATCACGGGCACGCCCCTGAAGTCCACCACCAGATCCTGGTAGCCGAAGGTCGTGCCGCGTTCGGTGATAGTCACCTCGTCGTTGCCGGCGTCGCGGACCTTCTGTACGGCAAAGCGCATCGACTCGGGGGCCAGAAACTGTCCTTTCTTGATGTTCACCATGCGGCCGGTGTGGGCTGCTGCGACCAGCAATTCGGTCTGGCGGCACAAGAAAGCGGGAATCTGCAACACGTCAACATACTCAGCAGCGATGTCGGCCTCGACAGGCTCATGAATATCGGTCACCACGGGAATGTGGAAGGTCTCGCCCACCTTGCGCAGGATGCGCAGCGCCTTCTCGTCACCGATGCCGGTGAACGAATCCATGCGCGAGCGGTTGGCCTTGCGGTAACTGCCCTTGAACACGTAGGGGATACTGAGTGCCTGGGTAATCTTCATGGCCTTTTCGGCGATATCCAATGCCATTTCCTCGCCCTCGATCACACAGGGACCGGCAAGCAGGAAGAAGTTGTGTGTTGGCGATGCCAATAATTCTTTCAACATATTCTTTTCTCTAAACTTTATTCCTTAAAAACACTATAACTTCACGCTCTGATCCATCGCGTGAATTGAAGCAACGGCCATGAGGCCGGCAGTCTCGGTGCGCAGGCGGCTCTCGCCCAGCGTCACGGGAACAAACCCGGCAGCTGTGGCAGCCTGTACCTCCTCGGGGCTGAAGTCGCCCTCGGGGCCGATGAGCACCATTACGTCACTGCCAGGACGATAGACGCTAGGAAACGTGCGTCGCTGTTCTCGCGGCAACATGGCGTCACAATAGGCGATACAGCGCGTGCCTTCAACACCCTCGGCAATGACATCCATGATTGAAGTCATCTCGTCAAGTTGCGGCAAGGTTGCCTTGAGCGACTGCTTCATGGCAGCGACCATGATTTTCTTGAGCCTCTCGGTCTTCAACACTGTGCGCTCACTATTGTGGCAACGCAAGGGGATGATGCGGTCCACACCCATCTCGACGCACTTCTCGACAAGCCACTCGATGCGGTCCAGGTTCTTGGTCGGCGCGATGGCCAGCACAATCCTGTGTCCCCAGTGGGGTGGCTGCTGTTCCTTGTCCAGCACCTCGATGGCACACCGCTTGGGATGCGCCATCGAGATGCGGCAAGTGTATAGATTGCCGTTTCCGTCCACCACCTCAATGGTGTCGCCCTCACCCATGCGCAGCACCTTGACGCAGTGCTTGGAATCCTCCTCGCCCAGCGTTAATGTATCGGCTATGTCGGGGCAATAGAAACGGTGCATTCTAGTCCTTGGTTAGTTGTTAGCCTTAGTTGTCAGTGAACCGACAGCCAAGTCATTTCTTATCTTCGCGCACGTGCTTGTACTTGAACAAGAACATGAACGATACAGCCACCACCAGAGCAAAGGCGGCAAAGATGTACCATGCGGTGCTCCAGCCAGTAGCCGTGTTGCCTACCAGGAAGCCGTCATCGGTCCAGTGGCACAGGCTGTTGACAATAGCGCCGGCAGCCAGTGTGCCGATAGTGGCACCCAAGCCGTTAGTCATCAGCATGAACAAGCCCTGAGCCGAAGCCTTGACGTCAGGAGCACACTCCTTATCAACAAAGATACCGCCCGAGACGTTGAAGAAGTCAAACGCAACGCCATAGACCAGACACGACAGCACGATGAGGATCACACCCGGGAAGGCGGGGTTGCCAGCACCGAAGAAGCCGAACCTCAGTACCCATGCAAACATGGCGATCAGCATGACCACCTTGATGCCATAACGTTTCAGAAAGAACGGAATCAAGAGGATGCATAGGGCCTCGGCAATCTGCGAGAGCGATACAAGCATCGTCGCATTGTTGGCACCGAAAGTATCGGCCATTGCGGGATCACTCTTGAAGTGAGTCAGATAGGGGGTTGCAAAACCATTGGTCACCTGCAGGGACATACCCAGCAATGCTGAGAAGATGAAGAACATCGCCATCTTCTTGGTCTTGAAGAGCTTGAAGGCGCTCAAGCCCAACTGCTCTGAGAGCGACTGCGACTCTTTCTTCACCAGCTTGCACTCGGGCAAGGTGAGGCAGTACAAGAACAGCACCAGACTCAGCAAGCCCGACACCATGAACTGCATATAGGTGTACTGGAACTTATTGGCGTTCTCGCCCAGTGTGAAGCCGAAGCTGCCACCGTCAAGCACGGCACAGTTGACAAACCACATCGTGCAGATGAAACCGATGGTGCCAAACACTCGGATGGGAGGAAAGTCCTTCTCGGTGTCCATGTTATTGTCCTTGAGGATGGTGAAAGCCACGGTGTTTGACAGAGCCAGCGTGGGCATGTAGAAGGCCACACTCACGGTGTAGATCGCGATAAAGGCGACCTTGTCGGGCATCGGGTTGGTCATGCCCATATAGGCCAGCGCCAGCATCGCCATTCCGGCGATCAGGTGGCAGATGCCCAGCAGGCGTTGCGGCTGGATATACTTGTCGGCAACAATACCCATCAGCGTGGGCATGAAGATGGACACGATACCCTGAATAGCATAAAACCAAGAAATCTCGGCTCCCATGCCGGCACGTCCCAGATAGTTACCCATGCAGGTCAGGTAGGCACCCCACACGGCAAACTCCAGGAAGTTCATCACAATGAGTCTCAACTTTAGATTTTTCATAGAGTTCTTCTATTTTTTTAATAATAATATTTTTCAACTGACAAAGGTAATAAAAAACCGCCACTTATTCCCCTTCATGAGGCTGATTAGTTTTGCTGGCGATGATTTTTTGCACCCGTGCGGCTTTCTCATATTCCTCGTTATCGACATAGTGCTGCAAGCGGCGCTCCAGCTTCTCGACGGGCAAGTCCTCAAGACGAACGGGTTTCTGGGGCTTGTAATTACCGTCACGGCGCCACTCATAGCTCGTGAGCGACATCACCTCGGGTGTGGTGTAGATGGGCGCGCCGGTGCGCAGGGCGATGGCGATGGCATCGCTCGTGCGAGAGTCGATGTCCACCTCGGTCACTCCGTTAGACACATGCATCATCGCTGCAAACACGCCGTTCTTGAAGCTGTAGATCGTCACACGCCGCAGCTCAACGCCAAATGCGTGGAACATGCTCACGAACAAGTCGTGGGTCAAAGGCCGTGAGGGCATCACCTGCTCCAGATTCACGGCAATGGACTGAGCCTCGGCAGCACCGACAACGATGGGGATGCGGCGAGCCTCGTCGGGGGTGCTGGCGGCATCCTCGAGCAACAAGGCATAGGCTCCAGGCTGCACCTCGCTGCGGGTGATACCCAGCACCTTTAATGCTATTAAATTTTCATTCTCCATTGTTGCAACATTTCCTCACTTGCATTGCGATTGCAAAAATAGCGACATTTCCCGAGTGCACCAAGCATTGTCAATAACTTTACTTGTTCTTCATCAGGCTATCGTAGTCTATTTTGTCATATACCAGACGCTTTGACGGCCTGTAGGAAGGGTGCAGCACGTTGCGTGTACTGTCATTCCACTGACTGTCCACCATGGCCAGCCACAGCATCATCTGGCCCAAGCCATCGCTCATCCACGGGCGCCCTGCCGCGCCTGCCACGGCGGCAGCACGGTCGGGATGCCGTTCCCGATAGACAGGCGAGCACCACACCATCAGGGGGATGCCATTCTCGTAGCGTACCATCTGGGCCGTCTTGACGGGATCATGGTCACGCTCCATGAAGTCACGGTAATCAAACACTTCCTCACCATGGTCACTCAGCATCACCACCACCGCGTCACGGTCACGGTAGTGCTCGATGACGCTAGCCAGCACATAGTCGTTGTAACGCGTGGCGCGGGCATAATCGAGCATGATGCCTCGACGGCGGGCATCGAGATAAGGTGCTGTCGCGCCAGGAAGATCGCCGGTTGTCCACACTTCCCACTCGGGAGTGTGAGGATAACGCGCGTCATAACTCGTGTGCTGCCCCATCAGGTGGAAAATCACCAGGCGACGAGTGGCGCTCTGGCAATGGTCATAATAGTCTTTTACCAGGTCACCGTCAAACTCAAAGGCGGTATCGTTAACAGCATGATACACACGCTCCACAATCTCGGGAGCGAACAAAAACGAGTTGAGCGAGGCCGAGAAGGTCTCGCCCACCATGAAGTCACGCTGGTTGTCCCACATGTCAACCTGCCAGCCAGCGCGGCGCATCACAGCAGGCCACATGGGCTTGCTGTGCCACGATTCTCCGGCTGCCAGGCTGTTTAGGCTCATCATGTTCTTGATGGTCACGCTAGTGAGGTTATAGGGTGCGATGGCATCGGTAAACACGGTAAGGAGTCCCTTGTCGCGCTCAGCCGCCATCAGCGGCGAGGTGTCAAGCGCATAACCGTACAAGCTCGAGTGCCACTTGTTGAAGCTTTCTCCGATGACCAGCACCACCTCTATTGAATCGGCGCCGCAGCTCACCTTTCCTGTCGTGGCAGCCTTGATGGCCAGATCAATGGCTGCTGCATTCTCCTGCTGCTGGAATTTCAAGGTCTCAATCGACGCGTGCAGCATCGAGATGACGTCACTGCTGTGGTAACGGGTCTCGGCCAACTCCAGGTCATATAATGAATGATAGGGCATCACCAGCTTGTGCCCGAGCCACAGGCCCTGCAACAACATCGCACCCACAAGGATGGCAGTCAACAAACTGGGTACAGTTCGAGACAACCATCGGGTAACACGGCCGCGGAAGTGTTCTCCCAGCAGCACCATTATCAGCGTGATGGCTACAATAATCAGCGACCGCAGGGTGCCATGAGCCGTAATCCAGGTGCGCAGGAACTCGCTGCTTTCACCACTGTTGGTCTCGGCCAATAGCTGCAGTACTTGAGGCGTATAGGAGGTATTGAAATTGCGCCACAGGAACAAGGCGACGAGCCATTGCACAAGCAGCACAATGTAAATCAAGGTCTTAACAACTTTGCGGTGCGGCAATCTGGAAACGAGCCACACCACCAGGGTGGCCACGACAGCCACCACACTCATGTTGCTCACGGTGGAGAGGATCACTCCCACCGGCAGCTCATGGAACCACCTCAGGTGGTATTCCCAGCTCTGCCATGATGCGGGAACCAGCGTGATGAGTATCGTGCACCACAAGGGCCACTCCTGCACAACAGGGCGGACAAAAGCCTGCAATGCCTCAAGGAATCTTTCTATGATCTTAGGTTTGTCACTCATCGACGCACGGTCAGGCGGTTAATTGGTGATGATACCACTACCATAGCACAGTTCGCCCTTGGGGTCATAGATTACGGCAAACTGGCCAGGAGCGATGCCTTGAACATCCTCCTCGCTCTCGATTACCCATTGCAGGTCCTCGATATGCGTCAACTTGCCGCGCATGATGTGTGGCGTGTGGCGATTCTTGAACATGATGTCCACGGGACCGTTAACGCCCTGCCACGGGTTGCCCGAGATGAAGTGCATCTCGTCCAGGCGCAGCGTTCGTCCGTACTGCTTGGCTGTTCCATAGCCGTTGGAAACATAGATGACGTTCTCCTTCACGTTCTTGCGCACGACATACCATGGTCCGCCGCTCAGGCCCAGGCCCTTGCGCTGGCCGATGGTGTGAAACCAATAACCGCGGTGCTCACCCAGCTTGCGGCCGGTTTCCAACTCGATGATGGGGCCGGGTCGCTCGCCCAGGTGGCGGCGGATGAAGTCATTATAATCAATCTGCCCCAAGAAGCAGATGCCCTGGCTGTCACGACGATAGGCATTAGGCAACTTGGCCGCCTCGGCAATGCGACGCACTTCCTCCTTGGGCAGGTGGCCGATGGGAAACATCACATGCAATAGCTGGTCATAGGTGATCTGAGCCAGGAAATCGGTCTGGTCCTTGACGGGATCGACTGCTGTAGCCAGGTATTTCACGCCATCGACTATGCGTGTGGTGGCATAGTGCCCTGTGGCTGTCATGTCAAAGTCTTTGCCCCAACGCTGCTCAAAAAAGCCGAACTTGATCATGCGGTTGCACATCATGTCTGGGTTAGGCGTCAGACCGGCGCGCACGGTGCGCAGGGCATACTCCATCACGTGGTCCCAATACTCCTCATGGAGCGAAACCACCTCCAGAGGCAGCCCGTAGCGACGCGCAATCAGGTTACACATCTCGATGTCCTCCTCTGCGCTGCAGTCGCCCTCATCGTTGTCCATCCCGATGCGGATGTAGAACAGGTGCAGGTCCTCACCCTGTTCCTTGAGCTGGTGAACGACCACGGCGCTGTCAACGCCTCCCGATATGAGAACTGCTATGCTGCTCATGCCTTATCGATGACGGTTTCGTCGGCAACACTGTCGGTATAGTGTGCGGCAATAAAATAATCCAGCGAAATCTTTCCGGGTCCAGCAAGCAACATATAGATGAAGATGCCGATAAACATCACAGGATAGCCTGGCTCAAAGTTGAACAATTGGTTAGGGACTGCTGCCTGTGATGACATGATGACCTTCTCGGCTGCCAGCATTAAGCATAACGGGAACAGCAGAGCAATCCTGGTGAGAAATCCGAACATAATGCATACGGCACACAGCAACTCAATGACTACCAGCGTGGTGACAGCACCTTCGGGCGAGAGTCCGAACCAACCACTACTGCTGTGGACTATCGCGTCAAAGTCCAGCACCTGGCGGATGCTCAGTTGCAAGAACATGATGCCCGTGAACAAGCGCAGGAACAGGCGCGACAAGTTGCTGTAGGTGTGACCAGCACTGTATAGGAACAGATTCTTGAAAAAACGCGACATAACAACCCTTTATTTTAGTGTTTTAGTGTTTTAGTGTTTTATCCTCAATTCACAATCCGTGGTTAATAAGCCGGATTCACAGCAGACATCAAACCCTCTACCGATAACGCCTTGTTCACGATTGCCCGCTGGCCATCAAGCACATAGCAGCATGGCAGCACACGCAGGTCAAGCACGTCCATCAACTGGTCACTGCATCCCACCATCCAGTTCTCGCAATAGCCGCTGGCTGCTGTTGCCCACTCGGTGCTGTAGGCATTCAAGCCCACACACAACAGTGACACGTTGCCTG
Organism: uncultured Prevotellaceae bacterium; assembly: GCA_900319525.1. Taxonomy (GTDB): domain Bacteria; phylum Bacteroidota; class Bacteroidia; order Bacteroidales; family Muribaculaceae; genus Sodaliphilus. The sequence continues at coordinate 11,727 of ONOU01000009.1, forward strand.
TCTCGAGCAACGAATTTAGCGCCACATCGGTACTCAGCCTCAGGCGCCCGATCGTGCTGTCGGTACTGCCATCGACAAACAGAATGATATAGTTCTCACGCTCAGGCAATTCACTCAAGCGATGCTTTAAGCCACCAGCGTCAACATACTCAAAATCAAGTATTGTACCCACCTGGACCGAGTTGATGCGAGCCAATTGCACGGCATAGCGGTCACGCACGTCACGGGGCAGGCTCTTGTTTGAGGCCAGCGGCTTGATAAACGCCACATACACCTCGTCACTCCAGAACTCCGCTTCTGATCCATAGAGAGAACGCTCGGCCACGGCTCCCAGCTTAAGCAGGTTGGACGTGTTGGATTGCGCCTTGTTAACCAGGTCGCGAACACTTCCCATCACCACATTGCGGTGGGCATAACGGAAGAAATCCACATAGTCGCGGAATGTCAGTTCAAACGCAACATCGTCCTTAATGGGCTTGCTGATGTCATAATTGTCCCAAAAGTGCGTAATAATGTAGTTACAACGGTTCTCCAACGTACTGCACGTGTCAGGTGCCTGGGGGTAAGCAAACAAGCGCCCCTCAAGCTTCTCGGCCAGTTGAGCCTGAGCCGCAACCGTCAGGGTTGACATAATCAATACGCTGATTAAAAACAATTTACGTTTCATATTTCTTAGCTTATTGCAAATATTAGTCAATTTTTAAACGGCTAAATTACAACAAAACCCACAAAACCCACAATTCACGCCTCAAAAATCGCCATCCTTCAACAATTTTTCACATTATAATACTTACTAAAGCAGCACCCCGGTAAAAACAAAGGCGATGATATAGATGCGATATATTTAATTATTTTCGTAAAATTCGCCCCATTAGCGAAATTAGCATTAAAAACTTTTCAGGGCCAACTGCTATATCGTTCCCAAAACAAATGGCTTGATTCCATCTCACATCGCTAACGACGAAGCATAATAAAAAACAAGGGGAAGATGAGAAGGCGTCTCATTTTCCCTTGTGTTTGGGCTTCATTTTGCCCTTGTGGCTCTCCAGTAATGATCTCTCTAATAGTATCTATTCCGTTTAACCTGAAAGCTATAATGGGATCTTCATCGTAATTAGTAATTATCTATTGAGGGGCTCAACTATTTATTTTGTGCAACAAAATTACCGCTTTCATCAACACAATATTATGAAAAGTGATAAAATTCATTTGTACAATTTGTACTTTTTTCACCCTAAATTTGTCTTTTTTTTACCTTTAAAAATCATAAACAACTCACAATAAGATACTTAAACAATCAAATAAGAATAATAGAAATCAAACAATCCAAATGACGTCCTCGCCACGCCCAAAGACTCATTATTTACGGTAAATGCTTGGAAGTGTATTTATTTTATTCTAATTTTGTGGCCGCTTTTATTATTTATTTTTTTACATTTTAATAATCGTTTATTCACTTAAACTACTTAACCAGTTCTTTAAACAATGAGAAATTTAAGCAGAATCCTGCTGCTGACCGTCATGGCCAGTAGCTTCATCCTGTCGTCGGCACAGGGTGGTGTCACCCTGCGCGGCATCTACCAGACCAGCCGTGACGACGCGTATCCCAATGGTTATTACAGCGAGTACGTCGGCTGGAATTATGCACTGCAAAAGGTTATTTTCCTCGTACAGCAAGGCATCTATAGGCTGGACTGGGACGGACAGACGCTCTCGATGCCTGTCAAGGATCCCGAGGTGAACAAGGACGACTTCTACAGCAATGGCCAGTTCACTGATAACGATAAGGCGTTGTGGGCATCCAATTTTAACATGATGTATGCTAACTCGGGCGCAATCGTCAAGGATGGCGTTCTCACCACCGTCATGTCACGCACCGACATGCAGAACCCCGACGGCACCTGGGTCACCAACGACACCAACCGTTTCGCCATCCGCCGCTGGGACGCACGCACTTATGACCTCCAATCGGCGGGCGATGACTACCGCCCTGCATGGGATTGCCTGGAATCGGCTGGCATGGCCGTGAACCCCAAGGACGGCAAGGTATATGGCCTGTTCCATATTACCAACAAGTACCTTCCCGACTCGATCCTCAATGACCCTGACTTCTTTGCCGACGAGAGTGCCGATTCGACCGACAGCGGTTATGCCATCTGCACCATTGACCTCGACAAAATGGAAATCAGCCAGATCACCCCGGGCCTGTACTATGAGAACTACGTCACCTTTGCCATCAACAGCGAGGGACGCGCTTTTGCCATGAGCAGCGGTGGTGGCACCATTGCCAACCCCGACGAGGACGGCAAGGTGCGCGACATCGACGGCAACCTGAGTGGTGCTCACCTCTACGAGTTTGACCTCAACACGGGCCTCATGATTAGAGACCATCGCTCCAGCACGGGCTATTGCTCACAGGTCAAGCGTCAGGCAGCCTGCTTCAGTAAGAATGATCCCAACAAGATGTACTGGATGGGATACTTCAACAGTGGGATGGGATTTGACGACAATGGCCAATGGAATCCCCTGAGTGACCGCAACTGGATTGAGAACCGCAAGTATGACACGGCCCTCTATGAGGTAGATGTTACCACTGGTGAGGCTAACCGCATCGGCGTCATCAAGGACCGCTACATGTTCGCTTACATGTGGGTAGATGGTGAGCAGGAGCCCGAAATTGCTGGAGGTCTGCGCGGCGACGTCAATGACGACGGCATGATCAACATCGATGACGTGACCACGCTCATCGACTACCTGCTGGCAGGCGGTGCCATCAACATGATCAATGCTGACTGTGACAACACCGGCTCTGTTACCGTCGGCGACGTCACCTCCTTGATTGACTATCTGCTTGTTGGCAATTGGTAATCAACCACTTGCTTAACCATATTTAAAGGGAGCCTGCCACATAAGACAGACTCCCTTTAATTATCCATGATTTCGGCACAGGGCTACTTGATGTAGGGCTTGATCATGTCTCGCCAGATGAGATATCCCGGCCCCATCAGGTGCAAACCATCATTGGTCAACTCGGCACGCAAGCGCCCTTGTTCATCAGCAAACAGGGGGTACAGGTTAATCCATGTCACGCCCTGGCGGCGTGCGACCTGCTCGAGCAGCACGTTGGCCTCCACCACAACGTGGTCACGCCCCTTGAGCAGTTTCCACTCACGCACGTCATTGTTGAAGGGCAACAGACTCTGAAGATAAATCTTGGTCCTGGGTGATCCCTGCTTGACCATGCAGATGAGCCGCTCGGTCGCGCGGGCAATACTGTCGGCACTGACGTCGTGAGATATGTCATTTACCCCACACATAATGAACAGCTTCTTGGGCTGACCCTTAATGATGGGGCCAATGCGGTCAATCATGCCCTGGACGATGTCGCCCACGATGCCGCGGTTCTTGATATGCTTGTTATTGAGCAGTTCGTTGAACTCGCAGCCATCAGTCAAGCTGTTACCTAGCATGACAATATCCTTCTTGCCTATGGGCAGCTCGTCAAAGAGCGTCGCCCGCCGGGCATAGTATGGATCCTGGTTGGCTTGAGCCATGGCAGTAAGCCCCAGGAGCGCCACGGCGGCCATCAACAATAATCTCCTCATGCTTTTATAAAAACCTATTTACTTTTATCTCTTATCTGTCAGCTTCCCTTATAAGCGTCGATGGCTTTTTTCACCGAACCATGGAGCAACAGCAGGCGCTTGGCGTCATCATAGGGGAGTTTCAACTCATCGACAAGCCAGCGGGTGCCACGGTCAACCAATTTCTGGTTGGTGAGCTGCATATTCACCATCTTGTTGCCCTTGACACGCCCCATCTGAATCATCACACTGGTCGAGATCATGTTGCATATCATCTTCTGCCCCGTTCCACTCTTCATGCGCGAGCTGCCGGTGATATACTCAGGACCGACGACCATCTCGATAGCGATCTCGGCGACCTCGCTCACGGGAGCGCCCGGGTTGCTCGTGATGGCTGCGGTAAGGCAGCCGTTGGCACGCGCGTCACGCAGGGCTCCGATCACATAGGGGGTCGTTCCCGACGCTGCAATACCGATGACCGTATCGAGTGGTGATACCTTGTATTCCTGCAGGTCTTTCCATCCTTGAGCGGTGTCGTCCTCGGCATTCTCGACAGCATTGCGCAAGGCAACGTCTCCGCCGGCAATCAGGCCGATGATCCAGCCTGGAGACATGCCGAAGGTGGGCGGTATCTCGCTGGCGTCAAGCACACCCAAGCGTCCACTGGTACCCGCTCCCATATAGAAAATGCGTCCGCCTTTTTTCATCCGCTCGACAATGCCGGTGACGAGGCGTTCAATCTGCGGAATGGTCTTCTGCACGGCATCGGCCACCTTATGGTCTTCCTGGTTGATCTCGGTGAGCAGCTCACGCACCGACTTCTTTTCCAGGTTATCATAGAGCGATGATTGTTCGCTTATTTTTACAAAACCCATAATCTTCTCAAAATTTTCATTCTACTACGTTGATTTTTTCGGTCTGTTTTCATCCCACAGACGAGTGGTACTTCACAAGGCCCTCCATGGGATCCTTGATTACAGTGCCGATGGTGATGCCCAGGGCTTGTGCAGCCTCTTGCAGGACCGCCTTCTGGAAAAAGGCTATCGATCCAACAAAGTTGCAGGGCAGTTCCTTGTAGTTGGGATAACTTGCCACGTTGCGGGTGAAGAAATCAGTGAATGAGCGCAACACGATGTTGTGAATCGACGGCTCATCGATGTTGTGCTCCAGGAATGGGGCAAACTGGGCCAGGAAACGATTGGCTGCGGGCTTGCGGTAAACCGACGTGATAATGGTCGTGTAGTCCAGGTTATACTCCTTCATGAACTTGTCGCACAAGTGCTGCGGCAACTGCTTCTTGAGCACATCGCCGACAAGCAGCTTGCCCAACACGGCACCGCTGCCCTCATCTCCCAGGATGTAGCCCAGTGGAGACACGTTCATCACCACATTCTCGCCATCGTAGTAGCACGAGTTGCTGCCCGTGCCCATGATGCAGGCGATACCGGGCTCACGGCCACACACGGCACGTGCGGCAGCCAGCAGGTCACTGGCCACTTCCACCCTACCCGCTGTGGCAAAGTTGGCACGCAGGGCATTGATCACCTGTTGCTTAATCTCGTCAGAGATGATGCCGGCGCCATAGTAATGGATTTCATCCACCTTATAATTGGTCAGGTGGGGCATCAATTCACGCTTGATCTGTTCCTTCATCTCCTCCTCGGTGAGCAAGAGTGCATTCATTCCGGTAGTGAAAATCTGCGCTACCTTTTCTTTTCCATTGAGCAGCGTCCAGTTAATCTTTGTGGAGCCGCAATCAGCAATAAGAATCATCATTTTATTTTAGTTTTAGTTGTTGGTTTCTTGTTGTTAGATCTTGATATAGATTTTCTTCTTGTAGAGCACGTGGCCTATTACCCAGTTGAGCAGCACAAAAGCAATGGCATACAAGGCCGATGCCGTGTACTCGTTGCAGAAGGTCTTGAAGAAATCATAAACCGTGCTGTGGATGGTGATGTTGCCGCCCTCGGCATCATGACCGATGGGGATCGCACCAAACAGGATGGCCAGCACAGTACCTATCACGTACAGGGCCAGAGGATTGACTCCGAAGGACTCAAAAAACCTGGACCAACGGCCCTTGTTACCCTTGATGTCCACAAAATAGATGAGCATCGCTTGGATGCACATAGCCATGCCACAGGTAATCAGCACAAATGTCGATGACCACATCTTCTTGCCACAGGGGATGCCATACTGCAACAGCCAGCCGGCCAGCAGCATTACGGTTCCCCACAGCAGCATCGTGGTCACGCGCTCGGTATTATTGTAAACGCTCAATATCATGCGGCCCACCAGATAACCGATGAGCACATGGGCAATACACGGCAAGGTACTCAAGATGCCCTCGGGATCAAACGAGATGCTCTCGCCGTAGGCGCTCTCATGGTACATGTGATCGGTACCCAAGATGCTGTTGTCAATCTGGGCAATGATGTTATCGAGTGAGAACTCATATCCGTTGCCCAATCCCAGAATCAAGGCATAGGCCACCAGGATGAAGCCCACGAGCCACGGAATGAACTTGCGCTTGAACAGCACGGCGCACAATGAGCCGAAGAAATACACCAGCGCTAAGCGTTGGAACACACCCAGGTAGCGCAATGTATCCAGGTTGTTGACGGCTTCAGAAAAAGCATCTCCACGGCACAGGCCACGCACCAGGTGTCCAAACCACTGCACTGCCCAGCCAATGAGGAACAGGATAACCGTGCGGCGCACGATTTTCAACAACAGTTCCTTGGACATCTTGTAATTGAACTTCTTCAAGGAGAATGCCATCGACACACCCATGCAGAAGATGAAGAAAGGAAATACCAGGTCGGTGGGCGACAGACCAATCCACTCGGCATGTGACAGCGGACGGTACAGGTAGCTCCATGAGCCAGGATTATTCACCAGCAGCATGCCAGCGATGGTGATACCACGCAGGATGTCGAGCGACAGCAATCGTTTATTGTCTTTAGCCATAATCCAGCTGATTTAATTAGTGATAGAGGTAATACTTGGAGGAACGGATCTTGAAGACCTCAACATCCTTGTTCCAATAATCGGCAATATCTTCAACCTTGTAACGCTTGATGAAGCGCTCTCGGATTTCCTTGGTGCCACACACCTTGTCAAACATGTTGTAGCGCTTGGCATTCTGCTCAAACAATTCCACATTAGGATACATCTCGTGGATGACCTGCAGGAAGTAGAACTGCGTCATGCACAGGTTGGCGGCATCCAGGTCGGTGATATAAGTCTGCACGCCGTGCACCTCCTGCAACGACTTGTCCACTGCCACGCTCAAGGCAAAAAACGGCTTGTAGTTGATGGGCCTGAAGTGCATGCCAGGCAGGTTCAGGGCATTCATGCGCATCGCAAGCGAGTCGGCATTGATCCATGTGGCGGCAAACGTCTGGAACGGCAACGTGTAGCCAATGCCTGTGTTGAAGATGTACAACTCGCCCAGGATACCCGACACGGGGTAGAAGAACGCGCTCTCGGGCGTAGGAATCTGTGGCGACGGAGCTACCCAGGGCATGCCCGTGTCGCGGAACTTCATGCTGCGCGTCCAGCCCTCCATCGGGATAACCGTGAGTTTGCACTTGTGTCCGGTCTTGGAGTCCTGACCGATAATGCCCTCCTCATTGAGGAAGATTGCCAGTTCACCAGGTGTGAGACCATAGATATAAGGGATGGCATACTTGCTCACAAACGAGAAATAGCCTGGTTCAACAAGGTTTCCTTCCACCTTGTTGCCGCCCAGGGGATTGGGGCGGTCCAGGACCATGAACTCGGTGCCATGCTTGGCGCAAGCCTGCATGCACACGCCCATCGTGGCATAGAACGTGTAGCTGCGGCAACCCACGTCCTGGATGTCATACACCAGCACGTCGATGTCCTTAAGCATTTCGGCCGTCGGCTCATGCGTCTTGCCGAAGAGCGAATACATCTTGATGCCCGTCAGCGGGTCAACAGCGTCGCCCACTGCATCACCCGCATGGGCATTGCCGCGCACGCCGTGCTCGGGACCGAACAGGGCCACGAGTTGTACACCAGGAGCCTCGTTAAGGATATCAACGGTGCTCTTGAGGTTGTTGTCGATGCCGCTGGGGTTGGTCACCAGTCCCACGCGCTTGCCCTGCAACTGGGCAAACCCGCCGTCACGCAGCACCTCCACGCCAGGCTTGACAACAGCACCTGCCGTCACCACCGCCATCACACATGCCATTAAAAACAATATCTTCTTCATAAACATCTCATTTTTTACAAACAACAACTGAATCATCTTCTTATAAAACAACGGATTAACTCTGATTATTCTGACTATTGGCTTGTTTCATCTTCATACAATTGAATAGGCCATGCATCTTTCATTAAATCAGATATATCAGATTATTCAGTTGTTTAATTTAGCTGTGGGTTAGTCGGTTTTCTTGCCGTAGTTGGGGTCGATGAGGCGATCCACCATATAGGTCACTACCAGCGTGGCAACGCAGCACACCATGACCATCCAGAAGAAGTTGGCATACCCGATGGCCTCTTGGATATAACCTGCAAACATACCCGGAATCATCATGCTCAACGCCATGAAGGCGGTGCAGATGGCATAATGTGAGGTCTTGAACTCGCCCTCGCTGAAGTAGATCATATACAGCATATAGGCGGTGAAGCCAAAGCCGTAACCAAATTGCTCGATAGCAATTGCCGTAGAGATGGCAACCAGATTATCGGGCTGACCGACAGCCAGATATACAAACGTAGCGCACGGCAGTGTCATGCAGGCAGCCATCCACCACAGCGATTTCTTCAAGCCTACCTTTGCGGCAAACAGGCCACCCAAAATGCCGCCGATGGTCAACGCCAGCACACCGATTGTGCCATACACGATGCCCACCTCGGCTGTCGAGAGCCCCAGGCCACCAACATCCTTGCTGGCCACCAGGAACGGGGTACACATCTTGATCAGGAACGCCTCGGGCAGGCGGTACAACAGCATAAACACGATGGCAAGCCACACGTAGGGCTTTGTAAAGTAGGTGACAAATGTGCGGCCAAATTCCTTGAAGATGGCGCCAGCCGTGGGCTTCTCGTCCTTGAGGGTCGAGGCGTCGCTTCCCACCCTGGGGATAGCAAAGGTGTGATACAGCGTGATAGCCGTGAACAGCACCGCAGCGACACCCATCGTGATCATCCAAGACATGGGGATATTGCCGTTCTTGAGTTCGATGGCACCGGCGATGGCTACGAGCACACCCTGGCCAAAAATCGATGACAGGCGGTAGAATGTGCTGCGGATGCCCACAAAGGCCGCCTGCTCGTTTTGCCGAAGGGCCAGCATATAGAAGCCGTCGGCAGCGATATCGTGAGTGGCCGATGCAAAGGCCGTGATCACAAACAGAATCAGCGTCACAGTAAACATGCTGATGGGGGTCTGGCCCGACGCGATGGTTGCTGCATCGGGTTTGGGCATCGTCAGCGTGAGCAGGATGAAGGCTATGCTCATCAATATCTGCATGCTGATGGTCCACCAGCGCTTGGTGCGGATGATGTCCACAAACGGGCTCCAGAAGGGCTTGATCGTCCATGGCAGGTACAGCAAGCTGGTGAACAACGCCATCTGTCCATTGGGGACACCCATCTTGGCTAGCATGAGCACCGAGATATTGTTGACAACAAAGTAGGGTATTCCCTCGGCAAAATACAACGTTGGAATCCACAACCACGGGTTTCTTCTTTTCATCTTTACTTGGTCCATTGCATTAACGGTTTAGTGGGAATGGGTTTAATAATGATTGATTAATATCTCTTTTCGATGCTGGCGCCCACAAAGTAGTGCAACAGTATCTGCTTGTAGTCGTATCCCTTGGCGCCCATGACGGCAGCACCTATCTGACACAGGCCAACGCCATGTCCCCAACCTGCTCCACGCAGCACAAACTTGGCAGGATAGCCCTCATCGTCCACATCGTGTTTCTCGACGACAAAGGCCGAGCTGTACAGGCACGAGGGTGACAAGGCATAACGGATGGTCAGTTCCTTGCCGATGATGCGTTCACGCTTCTCTCCCACAATGCGCAGGCGGTAAAGGCGTCCACTGGTACCACGAGCCACAGGCTGCAAGTCACGGATGCGGCCATAATCGATACCGGTGCGCCCCTTGATGAGCGCTGCGATTTCGTCTTGGGTATATTCTACCTTCCAGCGGTAAAAATCCTTGGTCTCCTGGTCATAGTCGTTGAGCACTTGAGACAGGATCTCGGGGTCAGTAGTGTTGCAGAAGGCGCTGGGACTGGACAAGATCCACTCGGCGGCATTGTCCTCTCGTGACAGATCGGGGAAATTTTTCTCATCCTCACTGTCACGGCGTGCCTCCAGATAGTCGTGATGATGCGGCTCCCAGCAATTTTCAAATTCCTCCATCACACCGCCGCACGACTTGGAAAATCGCGCGTCACACAGGGCACCGCCATGCATGAGCACCTGGCCCCACGTGGCGCGCACGGCCTGCTCAACTTTCTGCGTTGTGGCGCGGGTGATGCCTTGGTAACGCTGGCAGTGGTCGTCGGCACACACGTCAAAATTCACATGGTCGTCACGGTCCCACCACTTGACCTGCTCATCGGCCGTGTCCTTCATCTCGCCCTCACCATGAGGGTTAGGATCGGTGGGTTTGACGGTCTCGCTAGTGTGAATCTGCGCCAACAGCCAGCTGCGCGAAATCACCGCATGAGCCTTTAAGAGTTCAAGCGAGGCATTGGCACTCATCTCGCTGGAGATGACACTTAACAGGTAGTCCTCGACGCTCAACACGTTGACGGGCGTCAGTTTGCCGTCCTCGACGATGAGGTGAAGGGCACCCTTGAACGTCTGGTCTTCTTGACGCTTCCAGTGGAAGCTGACGCCGATGGTCACCCCTTTGAGGGTAAACGAGGCCTTCTCGGCATCAACTGGCTCAAACAGCAGTTCGCCATAATGGTTGCCGTTCCACTCCACCTGTCCGTCAACACAGCAAGCTTTCTGGTCACCGTTGCACACGGCACCATTCACACGATAGTCTCCATTGAGCACAAAATCAATCTGTGGCTCGTTCATGATGCCTACCCTCACTTGAGGTATTTGTTTCTCGTCCATCATTTTAATTGTTGATATGGTTCTGATTCTGTTTATATTAGCGCATCATCCCAGCGCTGGTTGTAGTTGGCTATCACGGCGTTCAGGTCATCACGGCCCATGCACAGTTCATCGTACAGGGCCTGCACCTGGCTCGATGTGAGGTCGTTGTAGTCCTGTTCACACGGGATGGCCCAAAAGCCACCCATCTCGGTCGATGCGGGACTGACCAGCAGCTGTCCGTTACCCTCGCCATAGCAGGCGGGACGGTGCTTGCGCCGTGGAAACACGACCATGTGCCACAGGCGGTCGATGTGGTTCCACCAGCACAGCACGTTGACCATCGGCTCGACGGCACCTTGGGGCAGAGGTAACAGGTCCAGCAGGCGCAGGGTATAACGCTCGGCGGCACGGCGGGTCGTTGTCTCGATTGAGAACAGGCTGCGCCCCAGCGTATCCACATAGCCGATGGACCCTTCGTCCCCGTCAGCCAGAATATGGGTCGTGGCATGCAGCACTTCGTCACACAGGGGCATTCCGCCTTTACCCACGGCCTGAAAATGAGCATGGTCGGGTGCCGAAGCGCCACATTGCGGCCCATTGTAGAACACCACGTAATCCTGCAGGCTCGATGCTAATTGCAGCATATCGTCAACCCTGCCCTCCAGGCGCTGCGGCTCATGCTGCAGGTCGGCAATTGTGAGGTGACGCCTGAAGATTGGATAGGGATTAACCTGTATCTTGTAGTGTTCACCCCACAACACGGTCTTTTGCTTAGAGGGCTGATTCTCGCGGCACAGGAAACATTCACGTCGGGCCAGCGAGCGCTGATCCAACCTGGCAGCCGACGAGCGGCGTCGTTGGGGATTGAACTGCAGCGTGATGGTCGCCTCACCCAGCGACAACGAGCGCGTGACGGCACCAGCCAGCGCCGCATAGTTGGCACCGGCCTCGTCCCAGTCACGCAGTTGCCTGGAAATGAGTTTGTCTATCACTCTGCTATAGTCCATAATATTTTAGTTGTTAGTTTTTAGTTGTTAGTACGATCTCATGTTTTTAAAGTGGCGAAACTGCTTTAGAAACTTGAATTACTAATCAACTAAAAACTTTTAAATAACAACTCTTTACTTCTTATTCAATGCGATGCGGGCTTGCAACTCCCAGGTGCGTATGCGGTCCTTGTACAGGTTGTTGCGGTTCATCTTCTCGACATCGAGCGAGGCGTCGCTGTTATCGTCCCAGCGGCGGCACAGATACACGGGGTCATACACGCGCCCGATCTGGTAGTAACGCGAGATGTTCAGGCCCAGCGCATAGTCCTCGCCATAGCTGGTGTTGGGAATCTTGACCTCACGCAACACGGGTGTGTAGAAGGCACGCGGCGCGCCCAGTCCATTGATACGCAAGGCATTGTTGCGTCCATTCTCGGGTGTCCATTCCCTGTGGTCGATGATGCCGGGGGGAATGGAATTGAGGTTGATGTCAGTCATCTGGTAGGTACCCACAACCATGGCAACATTCTGCTCGTAGAAGGCATCGATCATCGTCTGCAAGGTGTGCTCGTCCTTGTACATGTCGTCACTGTCGAGCTGCACGATAAACTTGCCCACGTTGCTACGATGAGCTGCCAGATTCCAATAGCCACCGATGCCCATATCATAGTAGTCGGCGATGATGTGGATCAGACGCGGGTCGTTATACTCGGCGATGGCTTCACGGGTGCCGTCAGTCGAGAAATTGTCCACCACCATCAGGTTGAACTTGAAGTTGCACTTCTGCTTGAGCACCGAGTCGATGGCATCGCGAATGGTGCGGATGCGGTTCCTAACGGGAATCATCACCGTGGCCTCGACCTCAAAGTCGCCCTGGTTGAACTCGATATGGCGGAAGTTGGGCACCTTCTCACCGTTCTCCTCGCAGTTGGCGGGCAGATAACCGCCAATTTCCTTGAGGTGCTCGGTGCAAGCCTTTTCCATCTCGATCTGACGACCGCGGTTACGCGGGTCAACATAGTCAAAGATCTTCTCGCCGCTCTTGCGCGTGTCGAGTTCGACATCGCTGTAGAGGAACTCGTTGATGTGGGTAATCTGGGCAAACTGCGACAACTTCAGGCGCAGGTCATACAGGCCGGCAAACTCATAGTTGGCCTTCATGGCCTCGACGGCCTTCTTGAAGCACTCGCCGCAGAAGAACATCACCGAGCCAAAGTCGAAGTCATCCCTGAGGCTACCCATCTGGTAGTCGATGACGGGAGCCTTGTCGGCGCCCTTCTCAGTCACGTTGTAGTGGTCGGCATAGAGCAGGCCCGACTGGGTATCGTCACCCAACTTGGCGAAACGCTCCAGCGAGAATGGGCCCATCTTCAGGGTGTCATACTTGGTGTAGAGCAGCACATAGTCGGCATCGGCATGAGCAGCGATCTCGCGCATCGTGGCGCTCGAGAAGAGCACGTTGACGAGCAAGGTTTCGCAGCCCTCGACGGGTTTAGGTTTATCTACTGTGGCAAGCAAGTAAATCTTGTTCACCAGTTCCTGACCCTTGAGGTGCTCGATGGTCTGTGCAGCCTGTTCTGGGCTCACAAACGGAATAAAGCAATTGATTCGTCCCATAATTGTTTTTCTCTTTATTATTGATGATTGATTAATTATCTTTTTTAAAAAGTAGTTAAGGACTTTAAGGACCTTAAAATCTTTTATCTCTCATTCAGGTAATCAAGGATGCGTTGCATCAGGTTGGTGCGTTCGCTGCCATAGGTCATGGCCTCGAGCGGGAAGCCCAGCACCACGGTGCGATAATTGCCCCGGTCACTGGCGATACCAGCCGGCAGGCCATTCTCGCCATAACGCATCCAAGTAAAGCCCTGGCTGTCGCTGGCGCGGATGGCGTCAGGCGACTCGACAGCATACTGCTTGTCGTTGAGCTTGTTGACAAAGTCCCAGTTGCCCTGGGCTGACAGGCCCTCGACGGGACTATCGACCGTCATGAGGGTGCCGTCGAGCGAGGCACGGCCGTTGAGCCACTCAAAGCCCATCACGTCGCGGGCAAAACGCTGCCCATCGGCATCGTTGTTGCCAGCGGCGTTGTCCCACAGGTCACTGCCCACATAGGAGCCCGACATCAACACATTGCCACCGGCGGCGGTGAACTGCCTGAGGGCGTTCTGCAATCCAGCGGTGTAGATCTTGAAGCGAGTGGGCTTGAGGCCGCTGCCGGTCGAGATTTCCTTCTGTTTTCCCAAGATGAGGTCCATCAAGCGATATCCTTCGGTATTATAATTGTGCTCCAGGGCCTGCTGGCTGCAAGAGACAAAGGAGTAACCGGCAAGCATGAGCGACTCGCCGTGAACCGCGGGATAGTCAAAGTTGTTGCCCGCCACGTTCATCGTCTCGCAGTCGCTGCGGCTGGCGCCGAAGCCGGGCGAATCGTCGTCCTTCCACTCGACGCTGCGGCGGAACTCATACTGCGACCCCAGGTAGTTGATCTGCTGGATGTAGGGCACGCCATGGTCCTTGTTGTCATCAAAACCGGCGCGGATGCTGTCCTCAAACCAGTCGGGACCGCTCACGCGCGTGAAGCCATTCACCACCAGCACGTCGCCCTTGCTCGATGCGGCCTCGCCCAGGCTCAGCGTCTCGCTGGGGAAACTGCGGCCGCCGTCGTTCATGGCGACGATGCGGTAGGAGTGCAGCTTGTTGTCGTTGATGGTTACGCTGTACTGCGGACCCTTGACGGTGGCAATCTCCTTGAAGCCGCCGTCTAGCCCGATGCGCTCACACACGATGTAGCTCGTGGCGTCGGCTCCCTCGCTCAGATCGTCGTGGGTGGGTTCCCACGTGAGCAGGTAGTGATGCTGGCCGGTCTTGCTGATGGCAAACGTGTTGACAGGCAGCGGCTGGATCACGTAGCTGCGGTGGTCACGCTGGGCGATGAACTTCAACATGCCCTTGTAGATGGCACGGCTCACGTCGAAACGGAACATCGGGTCGAGGCCGTATTTCATGTCGGCAAAATTCTGGTGCGAGAGTAACTCCATGAGCACGGCGGGCACCTCGGGCACACGCGCCTCATAGTAACTCTTGTCCCACATGCCGCGGCGCGTCCAGTTGGGTTCCCACTTGGCGCGCACGTCCTTGACGATCTCGCTCGAGAGCAGGTTGGCCAGGCGCCGCGAGAGTTCGCGAGGGGTGCCGTTGGCATATTTGCCGAATTGCTTGCCGCCGCTGCGTGTGCAATAGATCAGCAGCGTGCCCACGATCTCATCGTCGGGCGTGGCTCCGGCATCGGTGTGCAGGCAGAAGGACAGATCGATCGGCACGTTGAGACCGCCACGGTCGGGCAAGACATCGCTGCCACCGGCCAGATAGTTCACCCATTCGCCACGGCTGCGGTAGTCGTCGGTATAGTCATTGATGCCCCTAGACGTGGAATAGACGCTATCGGGGAAGCCGGCCCACTGCAGGTAGTAGCGTGATCCCAAGTGGTACCAGGGATGGTTGCCGCTGCCGATGTAGCTGTACTCGACACCCGGCTTGCCCAGGCAGGCCTCGTTGTTCTCGCCTTGAGCCTTCTGCTCGGCGACGATGGCCAAGTTCTCCTCGGTGGGCAGGGCCACGCGGCGCACGATGGTGCCATAACCGCCTCCCACTTTGATGGCATCGGCGGTGATGACGGCATCCTTGTCCTCACTCAGGTTGGACACCTCGACCACGGCGCGGTTCAGACCTTTGGCCAGCTGGAAAGAGCCCAGATAGACCCACACGCCACCAGCCATGGTCTGATCGACGCGGAACTGGCGCTTGCCGCCCAGGCTGTTGACCGTGTAGCTCACGTCGCGGGCGCTGTTGGGCAACGTCTTGTAGGATATATAGATGGCATAGTCGCCAGCATAGGGCATATCGGCGTCCCACGAGGCGGTCGAGACCTTCTTCTTGTCCTTCTCGGCCTTAATCATGCGGTAGGTTCCCTCGGCAAAGGGGTTCTCAAAGTCCTTATAATTGTCGCGCAGGAAGGCAAAGCCGGCATCCTTACCGGTCTGCCACTTCTGGCGGCCGTTGTGCTCGCTGTAGCCCGCCTGGGCCAGTTCGCTCGGGTCGTTGTCAACAACGGCACCATAGTTGTGGGTATCGCGCTCACGGGCGTTCCACACATAGGCACCAGCATTCTCCAGCATCGGGATGAGGTAAGGCAGCACATAGCTGTGGGTGTACATGTCCTCGACGGTCTGCATGAGGCGCGCGCGCTGCCACTCCCAGCGGTTAAGTTTGGGCTCGAAGTACCAGCCGTGGCTGGGCCACATGGCGATGATGTTGCCATCCAGGCCGTGCTTGTAATGGCGGTTGGCATCGAGCTCGCTGATGAAGGGCTTGTGTGAGCGCTTGTAAGCGGGCTCGTAGTCGGCAAAGTACTTGTTGATGTCGTTGCCTACAATGGTGATGAGCACGGGAGCGTCCTCATAGCCTGAGCCCAGCGCATCACGGATTTCGCCCCGCATCTGCTCAACTCCGTCCTGGGTGAACGGCACATCGCCAAAGTTCTCGCTCACATCAACCTTAATGGTGTCGTTCTCGATATTGAGGGACCGCACTTTGAGATCGCCCACGCCCATGTGTTCGGGCAGTTTGCTGGCCACAATGCGCTGAACAGTCTCCTGTTGCTCGGCTGTGAGCACCTGATTCTGGCTCCACGCGGGTGCCACGGTCATCGTGGCCACCATGGCACTAAACAGTACTTTAATGGATTTCTTCATTGGTTATCCTGATTTTTGTCATTTTCTAATGCAACAAAATTAGTCAAACCTGACAAAAAACCAAAACAAAACCGCCCAAATCACCCGTTCTACAACATTTTTTATAGATTAACTACATAATTTAATAATTAAAAGCCAACGTGCAGTAATTCTATGAGGAGTATGATATTGGGCCTAAACAAAAAAAATAAAGTGCTAGTGCTTGGCTACCTGTCGGGTAGCGCGGACGAGCGAGCCATCGGGGGTCACACCCTCGACAAGGATGGTATAAGTCGTGTTGCGGGCATCGGTGGCAAAGAAGTCAAACGAAGCCTTGCCGTCCGAGCCAACCGACACACAGGGGTTCCAGTAAACCACCGAGCGCAAGTCGGTTCCCTGCTCAATGCCTCCATTACCCAGGTCATAGCGCGGTGAGTAGAATTCCACAGGATGCTGCGCGCCCATCGGCTCGATAATCTTGAGGTAGATACTTGGCTCTCCCCCACCCGTCCAGCGTCCTGGCTTGTGCTGGATATAGAGGGCGCCGCCATGCCTGTCGCGCACGAGATACATGTAATCCACATGCTTCATCGACACCATCCCTTCGGCCACTGTCAAGTCGGGGTTACGGCTGAAGGTCAAGCTGTTCACGCTATAATTGGCAACACCCAATTTAGCCATCCGCAACCGCAGCTGGGGCGAGTCATTATTGTTGGCCGACCGCAACTCTTCCATAATCATGGCGTCGTCGGCACCAGCCCCTGCATCTAGCTTTTCCCCGTCCACATAGATAAATACACGGTTTCTCTCGGTTCCGTCCCCCGCGGTGTAGAGAGCCCCATTCATCACCCACAACCCCGGGATTTCCCGCACAGCATCCTCGAGAGACCTGATGTCCTTGTCGGCAATCTTCTTGGACGTGAGGCTGTAAGGCGATCCCGCCATCGGGTTGCGGCGCGGCCTCAATGCTTGCACCAGCAGCTCATTGAGCATCACGTGACGCCAGTCTCCGTCATGAGCCATACGCCATGCCTGCTCGTCAACGATCGATGCCGTAGCGACAGGGGTATCGGCCGCGTTGGCTACATAGTAATTGACAGGGAAGACATCCTTAGCCACCTCGAGATTTATCTGTTTCTTGCCCTTGATATTCTCGGCCTTCACCACACACTCGGCGCTATCGGTGTCGAATATCAGCGGCAGTGCCACGGTAAACTCACCCAGCGAATCGGTGGTCACGACATTGCTGTAGCCCACTCGAGGGGCTATCAGACTCACGCTGCCCCCGACAACGGGCTTTTTGCGCCAGTCGCTCAACACCTGCCCCGTAACCACCTGCGAGACCTCTATGGGATACTGCGGCTGGGCAATGCGGCCCCGCAACACGCGGGGAATGTCATAGCGGCGCCAGCCCTGAGTCAACATCAGCATATCCAAGTGACGGACACGGCTGGCGCTGGCATTGACGGTATCAAAGTAGTAGGCGGGGTTATTGATATGCCCTCGCAGTTCACTCTGCAACAGCAGGTTGGCGTATATGTTTCCACCTGTCGTCACAGTAGCATTATCATCGACTACAGCCACGGCACAATGGTTACCCGAAATGCGGGTCACGTCGCTCAAGTCCATGGTCACCTGGACATGGTCGCGGTCGTTGTAGTCATCACGGTCGGTGACAAGAGGCAACGAGGACAACATCTGGCCTGTTGCATAGAACAGCCGCTCGCTCAGGCATCGCCAAGTGTCATCAAACAGCAGCACCTGCGCCACGCCTGGTTCCAGGCTCTTCTCGTCAATGGTGAGCGAGTCAAAGCCCTCGGTCACATACCGTCCCCGTTGCTGCAGCACCAGCAGGCTGCCAGTGGCATGGGCTCCCACGGCCCGCATGCTGACCACGCCGCCCACACGGCGCACCTGCACCACGGTGGCATCGTCGCGCACCACCGGCAAGTCATACGCTACCTCCTGGTCAAACAGGTCACGCCAGAAGGTCTTATAGGTTTCTCCATACTTGGGGGTGAAGGCCAGCACACCCATTCCGTCGTGCTCGACCTTGAGGCGAGCGACGACGTGCCCGCCACTGTCGCGCAATTCGCCGCCATCGCTCACGGCAAGCGCATTCGGGTCATGGACCTTGAAGGCCACCAGGTTCTCCACACCAGGCACCAGATAGCCGCCCTCAGGATAAAAAATCACGCTGTTGTCTTGCCGCTGAGGCAGTGGGATGTACTTATCATAGTTGTCGAACTGCACTTGCAGCACCGGCAGCTGGGCATCCTTACCCTTGAGCGTGAGGTGCATCTCCTTATCACCCCCACCCCGCTGGAGCCAGAGGCCACCGCCCGACATGTACCCGAAACGGTGGTAAGGGCACAGGCTGCTATCGGCGACATTCTCGTAGCGCAGTGTCACATCGACCTGGTCTCCATCACGCACACAACGTGAAACGATGCGCTGACGCATCGACAATAGCGACATCACGTCAATGGACTGCCGATAAAAGTAGTCAGCACCCACGCTCTGCATGAACATCGTATAGGCGATCAACTGGTAGCGACCCTCAGGCATGATGACATCCAGGGGCACGTAGCCCTGAAAGACGCCGTCATCGCCGCTGTGTAACTTCACGCGCGTAAAGACCGAGTCGGAGGGCGACATCAGTTCGACATAGACAAAGCGGCTGGCATTCACGGGCTGATGGGTTGTGGCATCGACCACCCAAGCCCGCAGCCAGATGGTGTCACCGGCCATGTAACTGCCACGGTCGGTCATTACATGAATCTTTTCTTGCGGAAATTCAAACCGTTGCCGGTCGATGCGGTCGGCAACAGTCTCTACAGTCTGGCCGAGCACGGCGACGATCGCCACGGCCAGCACCGATAACAAAACGAATAATCGCCTCATCGCACCTCAGGATTTGTCATCGCTGTGGTAGGCAACGAGGCCGGGCATGCTGCTGAGCAAGATCTTGCGAACGGTAGCGCCGAAGTCACTGGCCACCTCCAGGAGGATCTCGCTGTAGGTGGTGGCTGTAGCCCCGACAAAATTCACGGGATAGCTCTTGTAGTCATATTGTGACACGTTACGCTCAAAGAAGCGCCTGAATTCGCCACTTATCAGGCTGTGGACATAAGGGCTGTCAAGGTGCTCACTCAGGAAGAAGGAATAGTTGCGCAGGTTGCGCGTCGCTGCGGGATTGTTGAGCACAGCGTCAAGCACCTCGGCGCGCGTCACCTTGTATTTGTCAAAGAAAGCCTCAGTCAAGTGGTGAGGGGCAAGCCCCTTGAGCGCATCGCCCAGGAACACGCGGCCCAGAGCCGCGCCGCTGCCCTCATCACCCAGGATAAAGCCCAGCGCGGGCACGTTCTTGACGATCTCCTTGCCGTCATAGAAACACGAGTTGCTGCCCGTGCCCAGGATGCACGCCAGACCGGGTTCACGCACCAGCAGGCCGCGTGCCGCTCCCAGCAGGTCACTCATCACGGTAACGGGCGTCTTGAACTGCGCCACCAGCGAGCTCTCGATGATTTTGTTCTTTTCGGGACCCGAACAGCCTGCGCCATAAAAGTAAACATGGCCCCAGCGGCGCTTGAAGAACTCGGGAGGGAGTTCAAGACGGATGCTGTGGCTGATCTCGCGGCGGGTCATGAAAAACGGGTTCAATCCCGATGTGAATGCATGCTCAAGTACCTGGCCGTTCTCGATCAACGACCATTCTGTTCTCGTGGTGCTACTCTCGGCTATGAGGGTAATATTTTGTCCTTTAATGGCTCCCATGTCTGTTAAGGGATGTACTTTTATGTTATATTCTATTAAAATCGACTTCTCGACGATTTGCTAGGCTGCAAAATTACGACATTTTGCCATGAAAGCTCACAAAATCAAAATCTATTTCGGACAATTCAAGAACATTTAACACCCTTAAATAATCGTTAACAATCGTGGATTTTCATGTCTATGATGTCCCACTGCTTCCCTAAAGGGACCTCATTACCGACTACAAAAAAATCACCCGCCGGATAGCGGGCGGGTGACAAACATAGTGATGATAAAAAACCAATCATTATTACTGCGGTGATTAGCCGATCTCGATGACACGATCCATCTTCTTCTCGGGATCGGGAGCGAGCTTGGGCAGCTCGATAGACAGGATGCCGTCCTCGACCTTGGCGCTGATGTGCTCCTTGTCCACTTCGTCGGGCAGGATATAGGTCTGCTCATAGTTGGTGTACGAGAACTCGCGGCGCACGTAGTGGAACTTTTCGCACTCTTTCTCGCACGACTTGTCCTCGTGCTGAGCCTTGTGCTCAATCTTGACAACCAAGTTGCCGTCCTCGTTGATGTTGACCTTGCAATACTCCTTCTTCAAGCCTGGAGCGGCGACCTCCATCGTGAAGGCCTTATCACTCTCCTTGACGTTGACTGCCGGTGCGGTAGTCGCCGTGCGCGGCATCCAGTCGGTGTCAAAGAAGTCATTAAATGCGGTGTCTAACCAATTGCGGTTGTTGTTACGAATTACAGGAAAATACATAGTCTTAACCTCCTATTTCTATTTTTGTTTTATGAGTCTTTAAATGTTTGTTTTCTCTATCGTGCTTGCCGGTCTTGCGACCCGCTTGCGACTATAATGGAGGCAAAACCGGTGCCAATGCCCCAAAGTATAACTACTGTTAAAATTCAAAGACACCGTGTCAGGTTTTTAAACTATTTTAAACGAAAAACTGACAAATTGGCAGTTTTGTAACGAAAACAATAGGGCCCTCGCAATGTGACCCTATTGTTATTATATCCAGGAATGCTAGAGAATCTAGAGATTCTAGATTTTCTAGGGAATCTAGATCGCTGTTAAGGCTACAGTCTCACCTTGGTGGTCGAGGTGCGGCCGTTGATGTGGACGCGCACGAGATATACTCCTGCCGGCACATCGGCCACATTCAGGCAGTTGTTGCCAGCGGTTTTGATGGCGCGGCCTTGGATGTCAAGCAGTTCGACGCCTTGTACATAGGTGTCGGCACTCACGACGATGTAATCGCCAGCCACGCGCACCTGCATGTTGGCCAGCGGCAACTCGTCAACGCTACCGGTGCCCCGTTTGCGCAACAGGTTGTCAAAGCGGATGGTACCGCTCTTGCACATCGGCGCCCCTTCGCTCCTGATTTCAAAGCCGGCAAATCTAAAGTCACCTTCAGGCAGGTAATCCACAGGCACGGATATATAACGCCACCCATGATAATTGATTTTGCCCAAAGAAATCCATTTCTCACACCCCTCATGATCGGCCCAAAGCACAGCCCACAAGTCGTTATAACTCATATCACCCCACACATGGACGCCCAGTGTGTCACCTTCGGCAAATTGATGGGTCAACGATTCGAGATATCCTGGTGCCGAAATCCGGGTCCAATAACCATCCATGCAATATTCCAGGTCATAGGTTACCTGCATCGACTTGCTGCCGAAGAGCCTGTCGCTTGATGCGGTAATCGTATTATTCGAGCAGTTATAACCGGTAACGCTCTCAAAATCTTCGAGCACCTCCATACCGGGTTTGTCGGCACCGGCGTCAACGCCATGGAAGACGATGTCGCGGGCGGCGGGCAGGTGGATGCCTGCCGTGTCGGCAATATCCACATCCAGGATGAGGTGATAGTCCTTGCCGACCTCAATGTCCCTGGTGAGCGGAATGCGCACGTAGCCGTAGTCATCGCCCCGCTTGTTGTACTTGATGCTGCGCTTGTTCCAGGCCAGTTCGTTGCCCTCGCTGTCGAGCACACGCAGGCGGTTAAACAGGTTATAGGTGTCCAGCAACGAGTCAACGCGCAATTCCACAACAGGCTTGGTGAAATGCACCGGCGCGCCCTCATAGGGGAAGACGGCCAATTCCTTGAGGTGGTTGCGCGGCTGGGTATAGAACTGCATCGTGAAGTCTTCGTCCATGGGCGTGCCGCCGCCATGCTCAGCGCTCTTGTCGAGCGTGAGGGTGTAGAGGGTGTTCACGTCAAAGGCGTCGGTCGGAGTAAAGATCAATCGATAATAGGAATCCTCCCACTTGAATGAGCCCTCGACGGGCGGATCGAGCTTGAACGCTCCACATGTGGTCGTGCTGTCCATGTCCCAGTTGAAGGCAAGAACCACCTGCTCGCTGCACTTCACGGCGGGATCTCCCTCACTCCACACGGGACTGTAATCGACGACTACGGGAGCCGTGTCACGCACGCGCTTGAGGTAGAAGTTCTGGTAGGTGGACGCATTGGCGGTAACAGTGACGGTTGCCGTTTGAGTGAAATGCGACGGCTCACTCACCTCCACGGTATAGGTGCCCGGTTGAACATACTTGAACACATAGATACCGTTGCGCAGGGTGTCGGTCACACAACGCTGCACCTCATTACCGTCCAGGTCGAGCAGACGCACCGTAGCGCTGTGGATGGGCATCAGCTGGTCGTCGCCATAGACGATGAACGGCTGCGGGTTCTCCTGCAGGCGCTTGATGCGGTCATCGCGCACGTTGCCCGTGACAACGCCAAGGTCATACTGGTCAAGACGGCCAAAGTACTTGTCGGCACCCAGCGAGATATTCCAGCCCTCCATCCAGCAGTAATAGAAACTCAACAGGCGGTAGGCCTCGGGAATGTAGTCGTGGAAGGAGCCCTCGCTCAAGTTGGCCACGGCACGGTTGCCGCGCAGCACGCCATAGCCTTGGGTCCCCCACTCGGGACGGAACGACCAGTCACCCCATATCTGATAATTGTGGGTCCACACCGTGCTCTGGCTGGCATACAGGTAAGGTTCCAAATCAGCCGCCAGCACATCGGCATTGGCAATCTGAGGGCTGCCCGTGTAGCCGCGGTAGAATACCATCGGGAAGTTGTTCACCGCACTGGTGCCCGTGGCATTGCTGTGGATCGAGTAGAACACGTCGGCTCCGCTCTGATTGCACAGGGCGACGATGGTCGAGAGCGCCAGGTCGTCGGCTGTGGTATTGTTCACGCGCGAGATGCTGGTCTTATAACCTTTCTTCTCCAGGATTTCCTTCAAAGCGAGGCCCTTGCGCAGGTTGGATTTTGACTCCCACGAGCCGGCACTGTCTCCCTGATGAAAGGGATAAATGACCATGTTGCGGTCATCGCTGTCATAGCCGCCATGCCCGGGGTTGATATAGACATGAGGCTGTTGCGCGCTAGCGACATTCACTCCTAGAATCGCCAGCAGCACCATCATCGATGAGTGTAGTAAAAGCTTTTTCATCACTAGCAGGCGGTTTATTGGTAAATGTTGATTTTCATTTCATACAGCAATCCGTCGATGGTCGTGTAAACGATTTTGCCACCGCCACAGGTGGGCTGCATTGCCATCGAGACGGGCTTGGTCAGCTCGGCCTGCCATGTGCCGTCGGCCTTGAGCAGCATAATCTGGGACGAGGTGAACTGGTGGCCGTCGTCCTTGGCGTTCTGTGCCACCAGGTAATCGTTGTTGTACCAGCACGGCATCTCGTACTTGCCCAGCATGGCCAGCATCTGGCCCCGCAGGTCAATCACCACGATGCCCTTGCCGGCAGCAAAGAAAGCCACCTTTTTCCCATCGGGCGAGAGCGAGGCCCATAGGTATCCTGCCCACGAGTCTACGGGGCTGAACACGCGCTCCTCACCATTCACGATGACATGCAGTCGGCTGCCCTCGGTCCAGGTGGCACTCCCGATGTCGCCCGATGACCTGAAGCCGCGCTGCGGAGCCATCAACGCGCCACCGCGAGTGGCAGGCACGGCCCGCACGGCGCCATGCTGCGGGTCGGTAACCTGATTGACCCGGCATGTGGCAGGGTCGTAGCATTGTCCGGCACGATAAACCAGGCGGTCCTCACCCGTTTGTTGGGTAACGAAATAGACTTTTCCATCGCCTCCCCAGCATGCATCATGGCCGGCCACATAGTCGCGTGTAACGATTGTGGTGACGCCGTCAGCCAGATCATGCATCTTGAGGGCTCCATCCTCAGTGGAAAACAGCAAACGGTCACCCGAGCTGTTTAGCACAGGGTAGAAGGCGGGACCTTCAACGCCCTCGAGCAGCCGCTTGAGCGCGACCACTTCCACATCCTGAGCCATTACCGGCAGCAGCACCCCCACGGCCAGCAGCATCATTGTTAATCTCTTCATTTTCATCCTTGGTTATTTTGTGGTTTACAATATCTATATATATCAGTTTTATTGGAGCCTCCTATCTCTTGGGCTTCTGATTCTTGGACAGGGTCAGGTTCTTGTATGACGACTTGTTCTTCTTGACCTTCACCTTGGTGGTGATGTAACGGTTCTCGCCGCCATAGAACAATTCCAGTCTGTATTTGTCGGGCTGCAGGTTGGTGAAGACAAAGACGCCATTGTCGCGCTTGTCCACAGTATAAATCCTGCTGAGCGAGCCATTGCCGTTGTACAGGCGCAGCAGGGCGCCATTGATGGGCTGGAGACGGTCTTCGGCAAACAACTGCTGGTCCTCATCGGCACGCGCGATGTCACTCCAGCGCACAGTCCCGGCAATAACGCCATTCTTGAAACTGCCCTTGCGGCCAAAGTACTCATCGATGCCAAGCGACTGGTTCCACGCCTCCAGCCAGCAGTAGTTGTCGCTAAACAGGCGCTCACGCTCGGGCATGTAATCATGAAACGAGCCCTCGCTCAAGAAACCCGGCAGCTTGTTGAAACGCAGCACTCCCAGGCCCACTTTGTAGCCCCAATCATAGAATGACCAGTCGCCACGACTGCGCTCCTGGGCTGTCCACACGGTAAGTTCGTTGCCTATCAGATGTTTCATCACCAGCTGGCTCAGTTTGAGGCTGCCCTCGACAACATCCTTACCGTCCCATCCCCGGTACAGTCCCAGCGGGAAGTTGACGCGCTTGGCGATGCCGGTGGCATTGCTGTGGATAGAAAAGAAGATGTCAGCGCCACTGTTGGCGGCCAGCGACACGATCTCAAACAGGTCAAGGTCATCCTCGGTGAAATTGGTTTTGCGCGAGATGGCGGTCTCGTAGCCCTTGTTCTCCAGAATTTCCTGAAGGGCAAGTCCCTTGGTCAGGTTGGAGTTGGACTCATAGTAGTGCAACGTGTCCTGCTCACCGATGACCCAAGTGGGCATGTGGCGGTCGTCACTGTCGTGGCCGCCGTGGCCCGGGTTGATGAACACGCGGGGGGTGTCCTTGGCACTCACGGGGTTCTTTAACTTCTCTTTAACGCCTTTGCCACGGGCATTGACCAGGGGGCGAGAAGCGGCGGGGACATCCAGCTCCAGCAGCTTGACCGTCCCGTCATAGATCACACTGTAAACGACCTTGCCGCCGGCCGTCATGGGCTGAACGGCACGCTCGTCACGTCCCGATATGGGTTTGCACACCCCGCCATCGACCGACAACAGCCAGATGCATGACCCGCTGGTGCGCACGTTGCCTGCATTGCTCATGGCGATGATGTAATCGTTATTGTACCAGCACGGCATGAGGAACTGCCCCAGATCGGCAATGACCGTGCCATTGAGATCACACACAAACAGTCCACGAGAGGCGGCCTCAAACAGCACCCGCGTGCCGTCGGGCGACAGGGCTGCCCACAAGTAGCCGTTGCTCTCCTTGACAGGCTGCATCGAGCGCGTCGTGCCTGCCTCATCCACCAGGTATAGCATGTCTCCACGCGTGTAGCAGTAGGCGCCAACCTGCTTCGAGCTGCGCCACACCTGGCGCTCACCGTTGATGACGACACCACGGGTCGTCTGTAGCGGCTGCACCCGGCCGTGCTGGGCCTTGAGGACCACCTGATCCTTGCCGGTAGCAGGGTCATAGCAGTGTCCCGTACGGTATATGAGGCCATTCTTCTTGCGCTGCTGGGTGACGTAATACACCTTGCCATCACCGCCGATAATGGCGTCAAAGCCTGGATAACCCGTGCTGGCCACCGTTGTCACCGCACCGGTCGAGAGATTCTTTAGCATCAGGCTGGTGCCCTCGGTGGGCGAGTACAGCAGCCACTGCCCGTCGGCACTGATTTGCGGGAAGAAGCCGCAGCTGTCCACCAGAACGCGCTCACTGCCATGTTTCACACCCGCTGCCATTGTGCCCATCACGCACAGGCAAGCCAACATCATTGTCAGGAAAAGCCTTTTCATATTACAATCGTCGTTTTTTGCTGTGTTACACTTTAAACGACAAAGGTAAAGAAAAGTTTTGGGTTCACCCAATTCCCCTGTCATTTTTTTTCGACAGCCACCATTCTGGCGGTCGCAACGGCAGTCACCTGCTCTCATCTCGTACGGGCCACAAAAAACCAATCCCGCAACAAGCACTCCTATAACTTGATTGCGGGATTGGTCCGATTTATTATTTATTATGAAAAAATGTAGAATTATTGTCTCTATCAGTTAGTTCTTACGTTTCTGCTTGGAAATCATCTCGCGCGTGAACTTGGCCTCGGCACGCTTGAGTTGGAAGAGCTGCTTCTTGGTCAATATCTTAGAGAATTTCTCAAAGTACTTGACCTCGATGTCCCCTTCCTGGACACGCGTGCTGGATAATGCCGACGCGGCTACCTCATAGTCACGGTCGGTGGGATTTTTCTTCTTCTCGACCTCAGAAGCCAGGGCTCGCGCGTTGCGATTGACCTGATAGATCTCACGCTCCATCTGTTCATACAACGGCATGAACTTCTTTTGCTGGGATGGGGTTAGGCCCAATTCCTCGATGATCATTTCGTGCTTGGCCTGATACATGTCTGTAGCGAACTTGGACCGTCCGCTATTTTGTGCAGTTAACGCGCCTGTGACGACAAAAACCGCGATCAGTATAGAAATAAGTCTTTTCATCGTTCTTCTTCTTAAAGGAATCAATATTCATCAATCGAGCCGTCCTCGTTGCTCATGGCTACCGAGTCCTCATAGTTGAGGATATCATAGTCACTCACCGAGCCACTCATGATAAACTCATCAAGATTGCGGCTGTCGGAATGAAGCTTCTCGGCAACGGCACCCACACTGTTGACATTGCTCACGCCATTGAAGTGGTTGAATACCGTCATCATGCACCACACGCCGGCAAACATCGCGGCGAGATAGGCCAGAGGCTTGATGCGCTGCCACATCGTGGGCTTGATGTCAACGGGAGTGATTTCAATATCGGGCAGCATGGCAGCCATCTTCTTATTGAAATCATCAAAGTAATTCTCAGGCACTTTAAAGCCCGGATCCTTACCGTATTTATTCAATATTGTGGAGTCTTCTCGTTTCATAACGCCTATTTGACTTGCAAACGTCAAAAAAGTTTAATCGGTTTCACCCAAAAATTGTTCGATTTTTTTCACCGCATGGTGATAAGAGGCTTTCAGTGCCCCCTCGCTGGTGCCCAAAATCTCACTCATCTCGTCATACTTCATCTCGTCATAGTAGCGCAGGTTGAATACCAGGCGCTGCTTCTCGGGCAAGGCGGCAATGGCCTTCTGGAGGTTGATTTGTGCCTGATCGCCGTCAAACCATTCGTCGCTCTCGAGCTGATTTACCAGGAAGCTCTCATCGTCATCGATCGAGAGCTGGTTCATCACCTTCTTCTTGTTGACAAACGTGATCGACTCATTGATGGCTATCTTGTAGAGCCAAGTCGAGAGTTTGGCATCTCCCCTAAAGTTATCGATGTTTGTCCACGCCTTCATGAAGGTGTTTTGCAGCACGTCGTTGGCATCGTCATGATCGATGACCATGCGACGGATCTGCCAGTAAAGCTGTGAGCTGTAATGCTCTATCACCTTACCGAACGCCGTTCGACACTGCTTGGGGTCGTGCAGTTGCTCGACCACCTGTGCTTCGTCATATTTTTCTCGTGCTGCCATGTATTTTAGTTTTGAGCCGTAAAGTTAGCAAAAATTTTGCCAACTTGCCCTATTTCGGTCAATTCTTTTGATTTTTTTATCATTTTGCCCACCCCGATATATCCTTTATATCCGTTTTATCTGTCATAAAACAAGCCATCTCCGCCAGAGCATCATGGCACTGGCGGAGACAGCTGCAATTAAATGTGATGAAAAATCAGTTGGATGACGTATTAATGTAGAGGGGACCCGACACCTTATACTCCAAGCCGTTGCACTTGAATGTGCCGTTGATGGTCATGCACTGCTCGTTAAGGGTGAAGTCCACGTCGGTAAGCGTGTAGAAGCCGTTGTAGTTAGACAACGCCTCATCGGCCACAATCTTGTAACCGTCCACGGTGGGTGTCACGGTCAGGCCGTTATACTGAACCTCGGGGACATCAACCGCACCGCTCAGGGTGGACATGAAATTGCTGACCTTCATGGTGCAAATCTCACCCTTGGAATCAAGGGCAAACAGGTAAGCCGACTGCTGGTGTTTGCCGTTCTGGTCGTTGCTAGGATTGGTGATTGAGGTAGTCACGTAGGCATACAAGAGCTGGGTGGTGCAAACCACTTCACCCGAGCTGGCGTGGACGGTGTACCACATCATGCCGGTCGCAAAGTCGATATAACCACCGAGCGACTCAACGTTGACGCTACCCGTTTGTTGTGAAGCCGTGGCTTGGAACTTATAGATTGTCGTTGATGACACACCCACCAACTTCATCTGTGGCGTGGTTATCGTGGCCGTGTGGCCGTTAGCATCGGTATAACCAGCGTCAAACTTGATGGTCATGTCGGTGTAGTTGAGTTCCACATTGGCGTTGTCCTGTGAGAACACCACCTGGTCGCCATCAATGGCACGGCAATTGATGACCGATGTAAACGTCTGCTTGTTGACGGGCTCATCCTCATTACCGCATGAGGTGAATGATGCCACTGCCATCAAGGCAAAAAGATAAATAAAAATCTTTTTCATTTTAACCAAAAATTAATAAGGTGTCTTAATATTGTTGTTAGTTGATCTATCATTAATAGGATGTGTAGTCAGGATAGGTCTTACCCGTGGCGGTCACTGTAGCATGCGGGCCCAGCATGTAGTGGGCATCCATGTGGTCACCAATCAAGTCAACGTTGACATTAAACGTCTTGAAGGGGTACTCGTCGGTGGATTTCTCGGTGGGGCCACTCACACTGTCGGTCCACGAGGTGTAACGGGCTGTTGTAGTGAGATTCTGACCAGAAAAGACATATCCGTTGCTCGTCAGGGTAACGGGAACCGTGGTGGCAGTGACTGTAGTGAGGCGCCTCAAGTCCTTGGCATGCACAATGTCCATGACCTTGACGATAGCGGTCATGTCACGCGCATTGAGGTTGAACTGGTACATGACGTTACCCATCTTGGTCGTCTCGGTCGTGTCGTCATACTCGATGGTGTTTTCGGTATTGAGGATGAACACGTCGGGCATAGTCGATATAATGCGTATGCCGTCGGCAGTGGTGTAGATATAACGCATGGCACCCTCGTTGAAGTCCACATATCCGCTGAAGTTTGGGTCACCGGGCGACCTCAGCACATAGAATCCCAGGCGTGAGGCTCGCGCAGCCAGGTCATGATAGGACACGGTGTGATCACTACCATCGTTGTAGAGAAGCTCGAGCTGGGCTGTGTGGTGGGTGGTGTCAAGGGTGAGCTTATTGCGTGTATTGGCCATGCCAATGACCTGATTGGTCACAGTATTGTACATGTGGTTGACCATCGGTGTATTGACGGTAAACACGCCATCACCGCGCTTGGGCTCGTCATCACTGCACGAGACGATGGTGCCCAACAGTACTGTGGCGGCTATCAGTAACAGGATTTTCTTCATTGTATCTTCTTCTTTGTCTTTATTGAATGTGTCGTTTTGCGCGCTGCAAAGATATATTAAAAAACAAATGGCGCATCGTTTCTTGCACCATTTGTAATCATTTTTATATTAAATCTAGTTAAAAAACGAATATCACTTGAGTTTGCCACTCTGCTCAAAATGGCCACCGTGGCAATCGAACTTGATGTCATAGGTCTTGGCCTCAGTGTTGACGTTGCACAGCAGATCGGTCACCTGATAGGCTTCGCCAGGCATGGGAATAAGTTTGCCGTTACGCATCATGTAAGGCATGATGCCAGTGCCGGCATAAGTGTACACCTTACCGGTCTTATCAACGGTAACAGGGGCATCGATGCGAACATCTATGGTCACAGGCATCTGGTCACTGAATTTAATGCTGTACATGTAAATACTGCTGGAGTCCTTGTCCATGTCTATGTCAAACACATAATAGGTATCTGACCCGCTCTCTTTTACACTTTCCAGATTCTGAGTGGGCACGACAGGCTCATCTTTCTTATCGTCACCACATGCGATGCACACCAGGCCCAACGCGGCAAGAGCGAACATCATTACAAAAAACTTCTTCATTGTTCTTAAAAATAATTGAATAATTGATTCTTAATTGTTAAATAACGCACAAAAGTAACCATTTTTGCCATACCAGCAAAACTATCAGCCTAAAATTTTTCACAGCGTCAAGCGCAGGGTAACACCCAACTGGCGGCCATGTCCACGCTGCAAGAAATGGTGCTGAATGGAGACGAAGTAGAAAGTCTTGTACTGGGTATCAGTCAGATTGCGTCCCCATAGTTGCACACTATAATGCGGCTGCTTCCATGTGATGGAGGCACCCAGCAGGGCATAAAATGGCTGGCGCATTGTGTTGGCCTCGTCCCAATAGATGTCGCCCGTAGCGCGTAAGTTGGCGGCAAGTATAAGCAATTTATTCCAATCTCCACCAATTTTTATTGAGTGGTTGACCTCGGCAAACAGGGTGTGCATCGGTGCATAGGGCACACGCTTGCCGCTGTGGTCCTGTTTCCCGTCATTATAGTCTTTAAAAGCAGCATGAGTAAAGCCATAGCTCACATTGAACCTCGTGAGTTCGGTGGGACTCACGGTCATGGCAAACTCGGCTCCCCAGCTATGGGTCTTACCCGCATTGGTCATCATGCGGCCCGTGGTCGTGCCTGCCGGGAAGACGGTCAACTGGCGGTCACGGCAATCCATGAAGAAGACACCCAAATCGCTCTGTACCCTACTCTGCCAGCACTCAAAGTGCCCGCCCAGCTCATAGTTCCATGCCTTCTCGGGCTTATAGCCTACCATCTTGTCCACATCATACTGCATGCCGATGCCCATCATCTTCATCAGCCGTTGTTGCAACACGTCGCTGAACATCTGGGTATTGAAACCGCCCGCTTTGTTACCCCGCGTGACAGCGACATATACAGTGTGATTCTTGCCTGCCCACGGGTGCCACGTGAGGCTCACGTTGGGCAGCAGCCCCAGGAAGTCCTTGTTCAGCGTGCCGTGGTCATCAATGTCAATGTCGTCGTGTGTGAACAAGGCACCGGTGGCCTTAACGTATGTGCTATAACCCGTGTGGGTCACGCTGCGATAGTTGAGGCGCGCGTGCTCGTAGTCGATTCTCAGGCCCGCCTGCAGTGTCCACTGCCCCCAACGATAGGTGGACTCATGGTAGAGCGCCCCACCCCAGTTGGGACTGGTAAAGTGGCTTCCCAGCAAGAATGTGCGCGTGTCCCACTCAATAGGGTACTCGGGCATAGCGTCATTGACGTGCCGCTCGATGAGGTCGGCGATACCGTAATCATAGAAATTTACCGGTGCGTCCATACGGTAACGACGATAAAAGCCGCTGGCACCAACAAGCCATTCATAACCTTCGGCCCGCTCATGGCTGCGGATGACAAAATCCTGGGTGACGGCGTGTTCACGACGGGCCTGGGTCAGCGTGAAGTAATCATGAGGCGTGAAATCCTGGTCCAAGGTCATGTTGTCGTCCAGGTACTGGTAACTGGTGATACTCGACAGGGTAAAGCCATCAAACGACTTGAGCATCGTCAAGCCGTCCATGACCGATGTGCGGCGATAGAAACACGTGTCGTTGTAAGCGATCTCGCCGGTCTCGGCCCACTCATAGGGGTACCCTCCCTGGCGGCTCGTCGTCACCGACGCCACATTAGAGACATACCAACCATCCTGATTGCGCCACTCCAGTTTGACGCGACCCGTGAACATGCGCTCCCAGTCACAACGCTTGCCATTGTATTGATTGGTAAATTCGCCGTTGGTCGAGCCATATTGTGCTGAGAGTGACAGGCCCAGGTTATCGCTCAGCAGGCGGTAATGGCTGGCACCCACACGCCATGTGCCATGGCTGGCGCCCTGCACCAGGGCACGAGTGCCCTGATAGTTGAGCGGGGACAGGGTATAGACGTGCATCACACCACCCAGCGTATTACGGCCGTATAAGGTACTCTGGGGGCCGCGCAGCACCTCAAAGCGCGCAACATCCATCAGGTCAAAGTCATAGTTCTCCTTGGTCATCACGGGCACGTTGTCAATCGTCAAGCCCACAGCAGGCTGGTCGATGCG
Source organism: uncultured Prevotellaceae bacterium (assembly GCA_900319525.1). Lineage (GTDB taxonomy): Bacteria > Bacteroidota > Bacteroidia > Bacteroidales > Muribaculaceae > Sodaliphilus. The sequence continues at coordinate 44,509 of ONOU01000009.1, forward strand.
GGTGCCGATGCCGCGGACATACACCGTCGAAGTCATGCGGCTGCCGTAATCAGGGATGAACAGGTTGGGGACCAAGTCGGCTACCGACTTGACCGAAACCACCTGGTTGCGCTCGGCCTCCTGACGGTCTATGACAGTCAGGGCAGTGGCTTGGGTGCGCATGTCTGCACTCTGCTTGATGGCGGTAACGGTGACTTCGTCCAGCGACAACGTATCGCTTACCAACACGGGAACAGCCTGTGCAGCAAGCGGTACCATAGCCATTAAAAACAGCATTATTCTTTTCATGGCAGCAAAGGTAATCATTTTTCAAAAAAAAAATACTACCTTTGCCCACATCTAACGACTTAACAAACATAATCGACTAATTCTAATGAGACCTAAGTTTTTGATTTCATTGTTGGCGGCCTTGGTATGCCTAGGCATGGCCGCCCAGAAGCCTGTGGCCACCTCCATTCCTGGTGACCCGATGACTACACAGTGTTACACCCTGAGCAACGGCCTGAAGGTCTTCCTCAGCGAGAACCATCAGAGTCCGCGCATCTCGGCACACATCGCCGTGCGCACCGGCTCACGCAACGACCCCGCCGAGACCACCGGTCTGGCACACTACCTGGAGCACCTGATGTTCAAGGGCACCAAGCAGTATGGCACAAGCAATTACGAAGCCGAGAAGGCCCTGCTCGACACTATCGAGGCACGCTACGAGCAATACCGCCTCGTGAAGGACCCCGAACGTCGCCGCGTCCTTTACCACGAGATTGACAGTATCTCGCAGCTGGCAGCCCAGTACAACATCCCCAACGAGTATGACAAGCTGATGGCCGGCATCGGCGGTATCGGCACCAACGCCTATACCAGCACCGACGTCACCTGCTACACCGAGGACATTCCCGCTAACGAGGTGGACCGCTGGGCACGCATCCAGGCCGACCGTTTCCAGAACATGGTCATCCGCGGTTTCCACACCGAGTTGGAGGCTGTGTATGAGGAATACAACATCGGCATCGCTCAGGACCAGAGGAAAATCTTCGAGGCCATGAGTGCCAAGTTGTTCCCCACCCACCCCTATGGTACACAGACGACCATCGGTACTCAGGAGCACTTGAAGAATCCCTCCATCACCAACATCAAGAACTACTTCCACAACTACTACTGCCCCAACAACGTGGCCATCTGTATGGCTGGTGACTTTGACTCTAACGAGGTCATCGCTATCCTGGAGCGCCACTTCGGCAGCTGGAAGCCCAACAACAACCTCTATCGTCCCGAGTTTGCTCCCCTCAAACCCATCATGGCTCCCGTTGACACCACCGTCATCGGACAGGAAGCCGAGTATGTGGCTCTGGGCTGGCGTTTTGACGCCGGTAACTCGCTGCAGTGCGACACCCTGGACCTCGTGTCCGAGATGCTCTCTAACGGCACTGCCGGTCTTATCGACCTGAACCTGAACCAACCCTTGAAGGTGATGGGCGCTGGTGCATTCTCCGACCCGATGACCGACTATTCGATGCTGATGCTCATGGGCTACCCCAACGAGGGCCAAACCCTTGAGGAGGTGCGCGAACTCCTGCTCGGTGAGCTGGCCAAGCTGCGTGCAGGCGACTTTGATGATGATTTGCTCGTTAGCGTGGTGAACAACAACAAGCTGAACTACCTGCGCGCTCTTGACAGCAACGGAGCCCGCACACGTCAACTGGTCAACGCCTTTATCAACCATGTGGACTGGGCCCAGGAAGTGGGCAAACTCGACCGCATGGCTGGCATGACCAAGCAGCAGATTGTGGCATTTGCCAACCGCCACCTGAAGGACAACAACTTTGTATGCGTTTACAAGCGCATGGGCGTGGACACCACCGAAAAGAAGATCGACAAACCCGCCATTACTCCCATCCCCACCAACCGCGACAAGCAGAGCGACTTTGTGAAGAACATCCTGAGCGAAATCGTTGAGCCTATCCAGCCGCAGTTTGTGGACTACAGCAAGGAAATGACCGTGGGCCAGACCAGCAAGAAGCTGCCGCTGCTCTACAAGCACAACGATCTGGACGACCTGTTCACCTTGACCTACAAGTATGACTTCGGCGCTACTGCCGACAACCGCTATGAGACTGCACTGGGTTATATGGACTTCCTGGGCACCAAGAAGATGAGTGCTACCGAGTTCAAGCAGCGCATGTACAAGCTGGCTTGCAACATCTCGATGAACGTTGGCGAAAACGAGACTTACCTGACCCTGAGCGGCCTGAGCGAGAACATGCCCGAGGCCCTCAAGCTTGCCGAGGATCTGATGCAGAACGCAAAGGTCGACGAGGAGGCTTACAAGAGCATGGTCGACGTCATCATCAAGAGCCGCAACGATGCCAAGAGCAGCCAGGAGGAATGCTTCAACCGCCTGAACGCGTATGGCACGTACGGCCCCCGCAACACCTACACCAACATCATGAGCGCCCAGCAACTGCGTGACACCAAACCCGCCGACCTGCTCAAGCTCGTCAAGGGTATGCGCGACATGCAGCACACCGTGGTTTACTACGGCCCCATGACCGAGAATGAACTGAACAAGTGCCTGAGCAAGGTCCACAAGACCAAGAAGAATCTGGCCGCCGTTCCCGTGGGTGTTCCCTACATGGAGCAGCCCACCCCCAGAACCGAAATCCTGCTGGCTCCCTACGAGGCCAAGAACATCTACATGGTACAGTACCACAACGAGGGCACCGCATGGGCACCCGAGCACGCTGCAACCATCAACCTGTTTAACGAGTACTTTGGCGGCAGCATGAACGCTATCGTCTTCCAGGAGTTGCGCGAGGCTCGCGGTCTGGCCTATTCGGCAGCCGCTTACTACCGCCAGCCCTATGAGATGGGACATCCCGAGTATGCCATGACCTACATCATCACCCAGAACGACAAGATGATGGACTGCGTCAACGAGTTCAACAAGATTGTGGGCACCATCCCTCAGAGCGAGGCCGCCTTTGCACTGGCCAAGGAGTCGCTGATGAAGAAGCTGGCCAGCCGTCGCGTGGTGCGCAGTGGCGTCCTGAACAGCTACATGCAAGCCCAGCGCCTGGGTCTGGACTACGACATCAACTCGGTGGTCTATAACCAGCTGCCCAACCTCAAGCTCAACGACATCGTCAAGTTTGAGCAGCAGTCGATGGCCGGCAAGCCCTACCGCTACCTCATCCTGGGTGACGAGAAGGAACTCGACATCAACGGTCTGGAGAAGATCGCTCCCATCCGTCGCTTAACGCTCGAGGAGATCTTCGGCTACTAAAAACCGATCAACCAATGAAATTAGGGTCCCTAAGGTCATCAACGACCTTAAGGGCCCTAACTCTTTATAGTATATTGCTCAAGCGGCCTGGTTACTTGATGACCACTTTCTTGCCATTGTGGATGTAGATACCGCGCTCGGTGGGACGGGCAGTGAGCTTTATGCCGGCAATGTTATACCATGTGTCGCTGTCGGCCTTGTCGACGCTGACTTCGGTGACCTCCGAGGGACCCTCAGGCAGAGTGGTGAAGATGACTGATTGGCTCCAATTGCTCTCACCCAGCTCGGTGACACCTTGCACTTGCACCTCATATTCGGTTTCTGGAGTCAGGTCGGTGATGAGGTAAGGACAGGTGACATTCTCAACGTATGTCCACTCATAGGGCTCAACATCGGGGAAGGTGACTGCCACATTGTCGAGGTTGATGCGGAACTCATCGTAGATGTTGTAGTGGCGAACGGCAAAACGGCCCACACCCTCATATTCGCTCAAGTCGAACTCATAGAGGGCGTTGGCATCGCCATCTGAGACGAGCTCATCGCTGATGGCCACAAACTGGTCCATGCTTGTCAGATTGTCGCCCACATACAGATAGACGGCAAAGTGCTCGGCCGGGTACCGCAGGTCTTGACCCCAAATGTTCATCGACAAGGTGCCGCCCATGGGAATCTCGGGCGAGATGATCCAGTTGTCGGGAGAGAGCGGACCGGCATACATATCCCAGCTGGCCGAGGTCAGCACCGTGTTGAAAGTCACCGCATTGGTATAGAGGTACCAGGTGTTCCCGTCACCATCAGCATCGTATGACGACCACCCCTCAAGGTCAGACTCATCCTCAAAGTCCCATGACATGTCGGTGACAACATACTGGCGATAGCGCAGGTTGCAACTCTCGTTGTATTCGCCGGCATCCCATAACACCTCGGCAGTAGTTGACGTCGGCCCTACAGCGAGTTCGGTGGGAACCTCGGGAGCCCCAATATTGACCTCGGTGACGCCAACAGCGTCGGTAACGGTGAACACATATTCATATCCTGCTTTCATCTGAATGCCCATTCGACGGATGTAAGTGTAGTAGTTTTGAGCCGGAATGGCATAGCCGATGAAGTAGTCGTAGGTGCCTGCCGGAATCTCTATCGACTCCTGCCCCTCGATAATGAAGTGCTCGGCTTGGCCGTCCTGATAAGCGATATCGGCATCGACAGGGACAGAATACTGGACGGCCTCAATCATCTCGGCCCACGACTGGGCGGCGCTGAAGGTGCGCTCAGGACCGAAGAAGAGCTGGAAGCCTCCGCCGTTCTGGTAATAATCCTCAACCTGCAGCGTGGCAATGACATTTCCAGGAGCGACTCTTGCGGGGTCCAGTTTCTTGACCTCGCACTTCGTCACCTGCATGGACGAGGACATGTTGCCGAACTCCATGGGTGCAAACTGTGACGTGCCTGTGACTTGTTTCACATCACTTCTGGTCTGTTGGGCAACAGCAGTGAGCGCCAATGCCGTGACCAGCATAAGTGTAATAAACTTTGCTCTCATAATCAATAGAGTGGGTTCGAGGTTAATCTAATCGGCCTCTTCGTGAGCAGAACCCTTTAGACCCACAAACAGACTAGTTCATATATACTTGATTCAACATCCAAACTACATGGCAAAGTTAACAATATAATCAGACAAAACAAGCCCTGCGGTGTTTTTTTTCAGTGCAACCGCTCCCAAATTATAGGAAATGATAAATAATGATGGGTCCCTAAAGTCGTTGATGACCTAAGGACCCTAACTGTTATCTTGAGGATAGGATAACTTCTAACTCCTAACTCCTAACTTCTAACTCTTTAATCGCTTTCTTGCAGATGCCCTCGTGACGGGTCACCATATAGATAAGCAACAGATTAAGCACCACCACCTCAAAGGCGAAGTACAGCCACGGCATGTCGATGAGCACCGCGATGAAGCAGGCGATGATGCGTGTGTTGAAGGTCAAGATGTTGGTGTACTTCATCAGCGGCAGGCTCAGCTGGCGGAAGTACTCACGGAATTCCGGACTGGGCACGCCGTTCTCGCCATACTTTGCATTGATGGCGGCACGCAGGCGTTGCATCGCGGGCGTCATGCGCTCCTGGTTGGCCGTATAGCCCTTGTAGAAGAACAACGGCAACTTGCTCCAAAAGTTCCTGCCCCACTCCAGTTGATGATACTGCTCATTGAGCTTGGCCGCACTGTCGAGCTCACTGCCCTGCTGACCCTTGAGGAAGTACAGGTGGAACTGGCGGTAGCAGTCGGCCATTGCGGCCTGCAGGGCATGGCTGATGCCCGAGACGATAGCCAACGTCCAGATCTGCCACTCGTGCTGGGCAAAATAATTCGGGCCCAGCAGGCTGTCGCCAAAGTCCAGTTCCCTGAACACCAGCGCAAAGGAGATGGCTGCAAACCAGAAGTCACCACTCACGCCGTCCAGGATGCGGCCCATGCGCGAGTACTGCTGCGTTAGGCGCGCCAACTGACCGTCGGCGCTGTCAAACGTGTCGGCCCAGGTGATCAGCAACATGCCCACCCAGTTGATCCAGGCCAAGTGAGGCTGGCCAAAGTACAGCATCATGCCACCGGCCACACCCATAAAGATGCTGGCAATGGTGATGGCATTGGGACTCACGCCCAGTTTCTCGAACAATTTTGCCCACAAGAATCCCAGCGGGCGATGAAAGTGCAGGTCAAACCACTCCTCGGTGTCCGACGACTTGAGCGATGCCTGATATTCTTCTTTTAATGTCATGCTTCAGTTACAGTTTCCAATTCTTAGTTTTTAGTTCGATTTCTATCGCCTAAAAACTCATGATTCCAAATTTCTAACTCTTAATTTCACAGTCCCAGGTGGGCCTTAGCCTGTGCCAGTACAGCCTTAGCGATATGGGGAGCCGACTCATTGCGGCACGGCGCGAAGCTGGGCCAGTCGTTAAAGTCGATGATGCGGATCGTGCCATCAGGATCAACGATGCAGTCGCCGCCATAGATGACAACGTTCAGCTCCTCGGCAGCACGCGAGCAGATGTCCTTCAGCTCCTTCAAGTCAATGTCAATGCCCTGGCTGTGGCCGTTGACCTCTTCCCAGCCATACTTGCTGTGACCCTCGTCAAAGGGGTAGAACCAATAGAAGAACTGCGAGCCCTTCACGCCGTAGAACTTCACCAGGTCGCCCTGCAGGTGCACGTTGATAACGGCACGGGTAATGCCACGGTAGAAGTACTCCTGCAACACCTCCTGTGCCTCCTCGGGGTGGCGCACATAGCTCACGTCCTCCTTGTGCATGGCATGGAAGTCGCCGCGCTTGATCCAGCACGACTTGAATCCGGCTTTCTTCAACTGCGACTTGATGTTCTCGTTGGTGTTGACAATCAGACTCTCGGGATAAGGGATGCCGTTGCCCAGCAGGATGCGCGTCATGCGCTCGCGCGTACAATTCTCAATGCCATAACCCGAGTTGATGACTAGTTTTCCCTCGTCCTCCAGTCGTTGCAGCTTGGCAATGCTGGCACGCTCGCGGCACATCGCCAGCACCACAGGCTCCTCGATTTCCTGCTTGTTGAACTGCTCCTCGCTATAGACGTTCACCTGACAGCCACGCTTGCGCAGCTGCTCGGCCACCAGATTAAAGATGGCGGTGTCGTTGCCGATATGGTTGGGCGAATAGGCCCCTGCGCGCATCACGCCCGCAATTGTAATGTCTGCCATTATATTTATTGTATACTTTTTATAATAATGAGGTTGCGGACAGTCACTGCCCACATTAAATGGGCTGCAAAGATACAAAAATTTGTGATAGAGAGGCCTAAAAGGCAAGAAAAAAGCATGTTGAGGCGTGCATTGACATTTTTTTTAAAAAAAATCGCCCGAAATCCTTGCAGGTATCAAAAAAAGCAGTACCTTTGCACTCGCTATTGAAAATACTTTCAGCTAGCTTCCGGAGAGGTGGGTGAGTGGCTGAAACCAGCAGTTTGCTAAACTGCCGTAGGGGTAACTCTACCGCAAGTTCGAATCTTGTCCTCTCCGCAACCGTGAAACGGAAATCCTTAATTTGCAAGGGTTTCCGTTCTTTTTTGTTATGTGGTCCCCCGAAAGGGTCCCCCGCTTGACTTAGCAAAGTATTTAATAAACTTTAACCAGTAAGAATCATCTCCAACTTACTATCTGACCACTTTTAAGCCTTATTCTTCTGAAATATGATTAACTGAGACCCAGTAACATCTATTATAATTTTGCCCAAATCTCAAAAATGTTCATTATATTTGCAGGGATATTACTGCATAGTATTCTCTATCACGCTGTAAATAATTGACAAAAATATAATGTAAATGGAAACGTCGAATGCTGATATCATTCGAAAACTCAGCGAAATAGTAGCTCAAACTGACTTGCCTTATTTAAAGGCGGGTATTCATCGCTTATTATATCCAGAGGAATACATAAATAAAGGAATTGTTCATGTGGATATAGATAACATCAATATATCAGACCCCTTCGTACGAAATGAGATGATAAATGGTTTTTGTGAGACAATTTTTTTCTCCAAAGCCGTTTTATTTGTCTTGAACAGTTTAATGGGGAATAATGTATTTGAGATTATAAAAAAGCGAGACTATCATGTTAAAAATAAGAGATTTGCTACATTTCGTGAAGTTCACAGGTTCTTAACGACTTTAGGGAGAAAAACCAGAGAGCAGATACTTCATAATTTTGAGTTCAGCAATAAAACTATTATTGAACTCCTCGAACTTTTTGATGAAGATGACAATTATTCAGAACACCCAATATTATACATGGATGAAAAAGGGGATGACGATGATTATCGAAAATATTATAAAAAACATTTTTCAAAAGACAGCCATTGTCGTTTTGAAGATATTATCAAACGAGAAGATTATCCTCCTTTGTTTTTTGCAGTTTTAGTTTTCATGGTTATCACGAAACAATATAATCTTTGGCTTGATTACATAGACTTCGCTTTTTGTCCAAGTGAGAAATATAAAATGGACACTTTCACTATTAAGTATCCTCCCCAAAAAAGGCATAAATATAGTCGTCTTGATCACGTTTCTAAGTTTATCAATCATAACCTCCCTTTTTCAAATTATAAGTTTACGGATTGGGTAGATGAATGGCTTGAAAATTTTGATTCTTTTATCAATACAGATGATTTTTTTAAAAAATGGATTGATATAGCATCAAACAATTCTGAAAAGTTCGAAATGTTTGAAGAACATCATTATGATTATAATGAACCAAATTTTCCTGATAGCTATTCTTGTAGTTATAATTCTGATGACCCTTCTGATTTTATATATGATATCAAAGCTTTCCTTGGTACAAGAGGATGGAATATCTTAGGATACACTTCATTTGATTATGAAGTTGATGATATTATTAACTCTGATGATGTTATAGAGACGATGGGAAAATACGATTTTTTCTATAGCCAATGCGAATGGCATGTTGGTTATGAGTTGAAGCGTATTGCCTTGAGATACTCTATAATACAGGAAGTTATTCCTGAGATGAATAAAACCACTATAAATTGGTGGTTAAGACAGACCCACTACGACAAGATCTTCTATAAACTTGTAGAGTACTATACGGCAACGTATTTAGATAATGGGCAAAGGCAAATACCCTCACAAGAAGCGGAATCATCTGCAATAGAAACAAGCAATGAAGTTGAACAACTAAATATTCCTGTTATTGACATCGATAAAGATGAAGCACACAAAGAGTGGTTTGTAAGGGTTCATGAGAAAAAAATTAATGCACAGCCTGATGAATGGAACAAGAAACTATATTCTTGTCTTGACGCGTTATACGAATCGCTAGTTAAAAGGGGACTAATGTATGAGTCATCGAAGAAGGAATTGTTTATATATCGCCTTTCTGGCTTTAACATCCCAAAGTCATTCAATCCGCTAGAAAAAATAAGGTGGGAAGGATCAAATGTTCTGCTCGGATATCTTGTGCGGTGCCTAATCACGTATACTGGGACCGATGCTAAGGGTCTAGGTACTGTAGGAACATTTTTTGAAAGCAAAAAAGGTAACGATGTAAATCTCGCAACAGCAGATTATATAAGCAAAGAAGAATTTAATCAAAACCCAAAGATGTATCCGGTTCTCTCACGTGCAGTTGAAATTCTAAAAGAATGCGGATTTGAAGAGGTTGAAGCCACTTCAACAAGAAAAAGAGATAAATGAACCATTAGATAGTCCCTACACGGGAATCTTTATTATCGGCGCTGTAACGAAGAGTTGCGGCGCTTTTTTTATTGTCAGGATATGTAGAACGAGATAATCAGGATACTATCTGAATAAAGTCGAACGCTCCCGAATCCATAGAGATATGTCAAACCAGACCGTCGGAGCTAAACTTCAATTCTTGTTTGTGCACACCCCGGTTTAACCTGACTAGATTCACCCTTGACTATTTTATTGAATACGCCTCAAAAGTTTATTGAATTTTATTGAGTTTTATTGAGTATACAAAATTTTTATTGAGCTTGCTAAAAACTTTATTGACGCATATAAATATTTGGTTAATAGCTATTTAATGTTCTACCTTTGCCAGTGAAAACAAAAACATAAAAATATATTTATGCAAAAACAAACATTACTGATTAACGCAACCGTCGAGGACCTCGTTGAGGCTTTTCAAGAAGGTTTAGGTTTGGGACGCGACACCGTACAAGATAACGCGCCTCAAGTGAAGAAACATTATGTATATGGTATTGCCGGACTGATGAAACTGCTCGGTTGTAGCCGCGCTACCGCTTGTCGAATCAAAGCGAGCGGTGTGCTTGATCCCGCCATCTCTCAGCAGGGCAAGATCATCGTGATTGATGCAGATCTTGCTCTGGACCTTCTCAATGTCCAGCAGAAGCGTAAGGGCAAACTTCGCTACGGCAATAACAAGAAATCGCCCAAGCCTTCCTCTGGCGCCGCCTAATTGAGAAATCCACATTATTTAATAATAAAACAATTAAATAACAATTAAAAAAATACGAATATGGAGAAATGGAATTTTGATCAGTCCGAGATTAACGTCGAGGCTCAGGCCTTGAACAAGGAAGTAGTTGCCAACGCAGCTACGAGTGTAAACAATTTACCCGCGTGCGAGGGTGAAGCAGGAGACCTGCTTGAAACTGGCGGCGCACCTGCAGATGAGGAGCTGAATTCCAGCTCCAATCATGGGGGTCAAGAGCAGAAGCCACTGATGAAGGAGCGTGTGGTTCACACCTTGAAGAAAAAAACCTTGAGTAAGGTTCTCGTCATCAAGTCGAATCGCAAGGATTCCAGGCAGATCAAGGCCAAACAGAGGTCATGCCTTAAGCATGGTATGCTCGTAAGCGCCCTCTTCGCCGATGCGACTGCCGCCTTCGATGCCGGTTACGTACTTGTCAATCCCATCACGGGTGAAGTGGTTAAGAATCGCGAGGAAACCTTTGGCAAGCTGGTGATCATGGAGGGCAACATCAGGTTCTGGGCATGGCTTGCCGAGGTAGAGCGCATTAAGGAGGAGAAGCGCAAGTCCAAGGGCAAGGGCGAAAGCAAAACTGAGAAGCCCTTTGAGTATACGTTCACTTATCGCCACATCACCGATCCCCAGGTGTTCAAGGACCAGTATCGCCACATCAACATCGACAATGTGCCCACTAAGACCAAGGATTTCGCTCGTGACTTCTTGGATACCGAGAAGGCCAACAAGATTATCGCCGCCTACGCCGGCAAAATCGACCGTGGCCTCACCCCTAAGGCTGCAGGCTTTGCCACCAAGGGCAAGGAGGTGAAGAAAGCGGATGTTCAGTCCCTCCTGGTGGGTAAGGTGCCTAGCGTCTTCAACGACGGTGACACCGAGGATATCGAACTCTATCAGATGGTCTTCGACGGCGTATGCGAGGGTTTCGGCATCGAGAAGGACGCGCCCATCAAGAACAAGGTCCTCAAAGGCACCTTTATTTGGCGCTGGACCGCCAACAAGATCCACGAGACCGACGAGGATAACCGCATTGATGTCGCCGACAGGGTAATCAATATGTTTACCAGCATGTCAGCACAGGAGAGTGAACGTATCAACAACGCCGAGAAGACCGAGACCCAAACCCGCGAGCAGGTCATCCACGGCATCCTCAATGAAATGTACAATCGTAACAAGTAATAACCAACATTATTAAGCACGCCCCTCGTTGCCGGGCAGCCGCTTAGCGGCGAGGGGCCTTTTAAAAACCAAAAGAAATGAAAGAGAAAAAGAAGCCGGCTGCAACGGCTCAAAACATGCAGAAGAAGTCCAAGTTTATGCCCACTAATTTCCAAATCAGCGCTCTTTATAAAGACGTCTGGCTGGAAGAAAATCACCTTACCCTCGAATCCATTAAGTGCCACCTGATGGATGGTGAGTACGATGAAGCTCATGATGAGCTGGAGGACATTCGCTTCTACTATGATCCGGCTAGGGTTGCCCTCTACAAGATGCATGCCTACGGCTTAGACGGCAAGAATCCGAATTCCAGCTGGCTGCTGCATCTTGTACGTAATTCTGCAGCTGATGGCCACATTCCCTCGATGTATCTCTTGACGAAGTTGCTCAAGAAATCTACTTATGAGGACAATGTCGCTGAAGCTGAATTATGGAAAAGAAGAATATGTATTCTTGATCCTGGGCATGTTTGGGACCGCGAGCTGCTCAATCTCAAAACCACTCATTCACAAATGCTGGCAGAAGATGTTCTTAATACACTTGATGAAGGCACTGCTCCTTTTTACCAGGCCTACAAAGCGGCTCAAAAGGCACTTGCATACCAGATACCGCCTTGTCCTGAACGCTTCTTTAGTGAGCCTGTCGGTGGCCATATTTACAAGGAGTTGATTGCACGAACTGTTGTATTACTCGAGGACGGCAAAATCAAGCAAGCAAAACGCTTACTTGAGCAAGCTAGCGAGTATGATCATCTAGCTGCCAAATTATTCCTTGCTAGGTACTATTATGGAGTAGGCAAAAAAGAGGATTTCTTCGACTGTGTTAAATATGGAGCGACTTATGATATTGTTCCCTGTATGTTTACCACATCTGCATGTTATCGCTACGGATATGGGGTTGAGAGGTCTGATGACCTCGCCGATGCCTGGTATTGGATGGCGTGCCAGTACGATATTGACAACCGCGGTCTGAAGGAAGCAATCCTTCTAAACGTATAAAAACTATTCACTAAGAGCTTGGGCGGTGCAAATCGCCCAAGCATTGAGACAAATACAATAATGAAGAATAAGCATCAAAAAACTGCTGGCGAGTTTGTCAGCCCCGCATTGGGAGAATCCCCGTGTGTTTATTTGTTTAAAATTTATAAATAAAATTTATGAGCAGAGGCAGATATTGTAGAAGAAAAAACAAGGTTTTATCGTCCTATCTTGTGAGTCACCAGTCACAAGATCGATGTGGTCATGGATACGGCTACTACCACAGAACGAGTCGTTCCCGCAGCATTGAAGTCAGAGACAATGCTAGTGCCCATGATGATTTTTCAATCAAGAACTCCTCCTTTACAGATGTGTTTAATGAAATTGGCTGTATAAAACCACCTGGTATGACCATGACACAGATGGAGGCTGATCAGAGTGACGCCCACAAGGCTATCATTGAGGAGGTCAATGAGGCCAGTTCACTCGTAGAAACGCAGAGGACAAAAACTGACACTAAGCCTAAAAGCAACAAAAAAAAGTGGCTTGTTGGTTTGGGAGTCGCTGCACTGGGTGCCGTTGGCATTGTTTTGGCTTTTAGAATTTAGGCACAATGGGAATCTTTGGTAAAATCGGGGAAGTGTTTCAACGTGGCTTAGACGATATCATTCAGTCTGGAGACGATGACCTTTCTATGAGTTCCACCCAAGACGATGAAGTGAGTCTTGGTGGTTCAGGACTTCGTTATACGGGATCAATAAACAACATCGGAAAATGTGTCCGAATCGGTTTGGCTACAGCTGCGATTGTCTTTATTGGATATCAGGGTTATAGGGGTATTAAAGGTCTGCACAATTACATAAATGACCGAAAGAAGGCCCTAGAAGAAATCGATCGCATCAAAACCGAAAAAGATGCTAAAATTGAGATTATTAATGCTCAAGCCGATGCTGACATCCGTGTCGCTGAGGCAGAAGCTGCGGCTAAAAATAAAGGTTATCAGAATCGCGGTAGATGCGATATTCCATCATGTGAAGGGCCCTGTTCATCCACCAATCGAGACAATCAGATCACTGGCGATCCGTGGTACAATTGGTTCAAAAACAATTTTTTCATGCCGACCGAAATGCCTAATCTCCTGTTTGATATTATCATGAGTGTCTCAGAGCGGCATCAAGATGCAATGCTCCTACAAGCGCTGAGCATGTTCGGAGCCCTTTGTTTCTCAAAAGTCAGGGCGAAGTATCACCATAAAATGCATTCCCCCAGCTTACAAGTTGTGATTGAAGGCAAATCTGGAATGGGGAAAAGTGCGTTCCATGCAATTTATGAATTGCTCTTCGAGCGAATGATAGAACGTGACAACAACAAACTTGACGTTACAAAGAATGACGGCTCGAAAAAGCAAATCATTCAAAACATGGGGATAACTGTAACTAAAGCGAAATTCATTGAAACTATGGCAGGAAACAATGGAGTCCACATGTATATATTTGACCCAGAAATTTCTAATGCGACGAGAGCTCTCAAGAAATCAAACTATTTGACGTATGATGATTTGAGAAACGCATTTGACAATACCCCAGTTTATAAAAATAATATGGTAAAAAATGCTGTAGCGGGTCATTTCAAAATATTTCTGAATTACACCTTTACCGGCACCAAAGATCTTTGTGACAATTTCATTGAGAATGAACTTGAAGATGGCACGATTCAACGTATTTGTTGGGCTTATCTACCCCCCAAAGGACGCGATAATGAACCATACTTAACGCTCCCAAGTGAAACACGTATCGACGAAATGCGAGATCAGATTGATGATTACTGCGAACGTTACTGTTACACAACGGATGCATTAGGTAATGATTTAGCAGTAAATGAGTATGTCATCGACCTTGACTATGCCATCAGTTCACTTGAAAATTGGGTAAAAAAGCAAGAATCGCTTGCTGACAAAGAAGACAACCCGGCTCGACGTGAATGCTGCAATCGCTTTGCAGATATGGCATTCAGGGCAGCAATGATTATCCACATGTTGTACCTCGATGACACAAGCATTGCTGAAGATGATAAACGAAAGAATATTTGCCTATTGGCAATCTATGTCGCTGATCTTTGTATGGAACGTTTCTTATGCAAGTTCCAAGAGGAGCTAAATAAGAAAAGCCGAGAGAGTGATCAAGCAGAGTTAGTTACTCCAGCGGGCATTACAACTAACAAGTCCTTAGATTACGAAGTCCTGAGCAGGTGGGATGCTGGTGAACATAATCAATCAAATATTGCTAGGGACATACAAGATAAATTTCCAGATATTAAATTTGATACATTGAAAGTTTACATTGGTAGAATACTAAGAGAGAATAATCGACTTTAGAGATAATAGGTAAATTACAAAGCAAAAAGGGGGATACTAAATTCCCCTTTTTTGCTTCTTACGGCCCAAGGCATCTCTTTTATTATCGCTTTTTTAGTTTAAATCCTAAGAGCGTATTGTTACACCGCGCTATTATGTATATATCTGAAAATCAATAATATAACAAATATAACATAACTGTTAGTTATAACAAATAACACATATAACAGCCAAAACACACTATGTTGCCCACAAAAAATCTCGGTTTTGAAAGGTAAAGAACTCTTATATATAGACAACGTATTTAACACTCAGACCTATGGACTGCTGACCGAAATGAGAGGAGTCGGCGGGGAGGTCTGAGATACAATATAAAGACAACGATGGACAAGGACCGGCTGTGTGAAGAGCAAGCGGGAAACCACCATCACGGACGTTGACCCGTTGGTATGAACCGTAACCTAATGACGTTACTCCTTCACATCAATGGCGAGTTCGATCGAAGTGCGATATCAGTGCCGAAGAGGCGTTGGTGTCGCTCTTCTTTTTTTCGGCTCCATTGAAACCTTACTGCTGATAACCAAGTAAATATAAATCAGCGACATCCAAAAAAGTCAGCCGCTTTTTTAAAAAATCTAGAAAATGGCTGATTTTTTCAGTTACAAAAAGTGCTTTTATTTTTCTGGGACATGGGCAAAAACAGTAATTCCAGAAAAATAAAACGATGTTATCGGATATAAAAAGCTTTAAAAACCACACCCAAATTTGTCTATTTTCAGGAAATAACTATCAAAAAAACGGACTTATTTCCTAAGAATAAGACATTTTTTGTTCTGAATCATGGGGATGTCTATTGATTTTTATGACTTATCCCCACGTTTCAGGTTGTTTTTCTGTGTTTTTGTTTAAATTATCGTGAAAAGTGATACCTTTGCTTCGAATAAGAACCTATGTTTAAATTCATTTCTAATAGTGACCATTATGGGGAGGTGCTTGGTCGGGTGCAGTCGGTGAAGCGCTCGTTGTGGATTGGGACGGCTGACATTAAGGACCTGTATGTGGAGGTTGGCAAAGAGAAAAAGCCCTTTCTGGCGCTGATTGCTTTGCTGATTAGGCGTGGTGTGGAGGTGAGGCTGATTCATGCCAAGGAGCCCGGGCCGATCTTCCGTGAGGACTTTGACAGGTATCCCGTGCTGTATGACCGGTTGGAGCGTGTGTTGTGTCCCCGGGTTCACTTCAAGATGCTGGTCTTTGACTGCGAGGAGGTGTATATCGGTAGCGCTAACCTCACGGGTGCCGGCATCGGCATGAAGAGCAGCGATAAGCGAAACTTCGAAGCAGGCATCCTGACCGATGATCCTCAAATCGTCGAGCAGGCCATGAAGCAGTTCGATGACGTTTGGATCGGCAAACACTGCAAAACCTGTAAGCGCAAGGACTACTGCCCAGACCCCATCATATAAGGTTTAGCTATAAACCCAGTTTAGGCGAACCATAGAAATAGTGTAAACCAACTTAGTTAATCGCTCTCAAATCTGTCAAGTAATTCTAGGGAAAGTCAACCTGCTCAAAGGCTGTTAAGTGAGTTTTGCTTTTGTGTGCCAGAATATGACATTAGGCTATGCTACCTTTGCGGCATAATTGTCAATCGATGGTCATGAAAGAGAATATCTATTTGAGAAAAATCAGGAGACGAGAAGGTGAATGGGATACGAACGTATATCCGTTTTCTATTCCTGTGATTAGGGATTTCGCTGAATTTCGATTTGAGAAGTCTGTTACTTATATCATTGGAGGCAACGGATCAGGGAAGTCGACGATACTTGAAGCGATTGCTGTTTTGCTGCGTATCAATCCCGAAGGCGGCTCCCGTCATTTCAACTTCCATACAGAAGAGACCCATTCGTCACTGTATGACGCACTAATTGCCTCGCAAGCCAGTCTGAGTTATAATGATACCTATTTCTTCAGGGCAGAGAGTTACTACAATGTCATCACCGAAATCAATCGCCGTGGTTTAAACATGTACTATGACTATCTTAATTTCCACGAATTCTCCCACGGTGAGGGCTTTATGGCACTGCTGGAACATCGATTGAACGGTAAAGGCATTTACATCTTTGACGAACCTGAAGCAGCATTATCTTTCCAGAACCAGTTGCTGTTCTTGTTATGGATTAAAGATGTGGTCAAGAAAGGCGCCCAAATTATCATTGCCACCCACTCTCCCGTCATTCTATCCTATCCTAACGCTTCCATTCACGAGATTAAAGATGGGAAATTGGTTCCTATGCGTTATTGCGACAGCAGTGTCTATCGAGACTTATATGGTTTCCTGCTCAACCGTGAGGGTTGCCTCCACGAACTTGGCCTCATTGGTGACGAATAAAGTGAAAAAATGCGGTACCCCGATTGTTTACAAGGTACCGCAAATTATAGGAAGAAATTTTCCATCGCGTTTTAGGTATGCATACCACCAGATTGCAATTCATTAACACGTGGAACTATATCGCGTTATTTCCTCCATTTCTTGTATTTGTTCCACGCACCGCGCTTGCGCATAGCGTCGAAGTCGGTCAAAAATGCTTCAAGGTCTGCATTCTCCTCAATCGTCCATTCACCATCAGACTCAATGTCAATTTTCAGAGTATCCCGCAGGTAATCCACGACATTATCCAACTGATCTTGAATTAACCGCTGGGCATCAAAGACATCAATGCTCAAAGTCAGATTCCCGGTGTCTTCAATTGATGAAATCAGTGTGAAGGCCGGACGGTCATTTTGAGTTGGCACGATAATATAAAGCGGGCATGTCGCATCATTAGTGATCCTGTCGCCCATAAAACAGCTGCTGACCTCACCTTCAAGTTTGTACTCGTCGATTTTGCACAAGTTGACCACAGTCATGAGCATGGTGCACCAGTAGCCATCAGCCACATCGTGCAGATGGTGGCGTTGATGAAGGATGTCCCACAACTTGTCCAGCTCGGGGTTGGGCAACTCGCCGTCCATCATGCCGACACGCAATTCCTGGATTTCCTTTTTTGCCGTTTTGTACTCCCCGTCAGTGATTTCATCGGCGGTGTAACTTATGGTCCTCACTTGGTTGGGGTTGACGGGATTCTTGAATTCAAACTCTTCTTTATCGGTGAGGCGCATGAATTCCAGGTTGGCATCCGTCAATGCATGGAACCAGGTCAGATAACCATATCTGCGCAGGTGCATGATAATCACGGGAGTCTCAAACGCCAGGTAGATGGATATGGCCTCGGCCAACTGACAGGTGCATTGATGCAATGAGTCCCCATCAATGGCGGCATCAATCTGACTCCTCAGCTCACCGAAGCGATCTTGCAAATCATCTGGTAGCGGGCAAGTCGAAAGACCGAATTCCCAGTCGAGGTAGGCCGACAGGATCTTGTAGTCTTCCAGCATGACCCTGGCCCGCTCCCGCTCATCGGCAATCGGGCTGTAAGCCGCGGCCACCTTATCGGCATCCACAAGGACAGGTTCATCAGTTACCGCTCCCCTGTAATCGTTGATAACCTCCGCTATAGACTGAACTTCATTGCCCTCATCATCAACAATCTGCAATGAGCGGTCAATCAATTCCGGGTAAATGCGGTTAAAGGCATTCAGACAGTTCTCCGCCAGTTCCTGCATCTTCACCTGATGCTGGTCAAACAGCTCGTGCAGATAGTGACTCAGCGCGATATGCTGATCGTCATCTAACGTATAGCTGACTGCCTCGTGGCGCAGTTTCAGGGCCATTATCTGCCTCAACCGGTCAATGAAGATTGGCACCTTGAGTCGTGCGTTCTGGACTGACGCTTTATCGAGTTCTTCCAATTCTTCAGCTTGTTGATGAAGCTGATCGTTAATCCACTGCCGCCAAGTCTCATCAAGCGGCACATTACATTTCAAATGATGTATCATAAGCTTATTATCAGTTGTTATTAATTAATAGTCTTAGGAAGAAAGAGGGCTATAATATACTGAACGTTCTCCCCACCATTTCTTCGTCTCATTCATTGTTTTTTGAAATATAACGTCTTCATTATTAATGATTAGTATTTGGCATCAGTTCAAAGAACAATAGTAAAACCTATTCTGAAAATAAACCCGCTATCCGTCCTTGAACTTGATGTCGTTGTCGCGTATATGGATTTCAGGCGTTTTCAGGCGGATTTCCTCATCATTGCATAGGCGATAAACCTCGTTGCGGATGTATTCTCCGAGTTGCGTTACATTGCGGGAGTTGGCTCCCAGATTGAACAGATTAAGCACCGACCGTGATGAGCTTTCGATAATGACCTGGCAAGACTGCGTGCCCGTCGCCACTACTCGCATTTTTACTCGCTCACTCAATGGTGAGATCAGCCAGCCACGCCGCCCATCAATGGTGAAATGTTCATCATCACACTCCACTGCACTGAACCGCGTCCGCCCATAAAACACCCGTTTCACCGCCGTGTACACTCGCCGAGCGTTCTGCCCAAACTCAACCTTCTCCCGCTGCATAAGGCACTTATTTCATCGATTGGATGGTCTCGACTTGAGTCTTAATTTCTTTCTGCCTTTGAATGAGTGTCTCAAGCTTCTTGCGGGCTTCGTCAAGTCGTTTCTGCTTGTCGAGGCCTTGCTGCTTGATTTCCTCAAGTTTTGACTGGAAGGGGGTCAACAATTCATCAATGAAACGCGTCTTGACTTCATCGATGATTTTGTCTTTACCCGATGATATTCCCTCTAGGTAAGGTTCAGCATCAAAGGTATTTTTGATTCTTGAAATCCAATTCTTGGCATCGTTAGCTACATCACCATGCGATAGGACATTAGTAATGACCCCTAAAGCACCAAAGGAAGCACCATTAAAGAAATCGAATAGTCCATCTCCCCATCCATATTCGTCGGTACTATCATCGCCAGAAATTTCGAATAGCGAGGCGTCATTGGAAAAATTAAACTGCTGACTTACACTTTTTACGAAATCCCGCCGGTCAAAATCAAAGTCTGATGGTAATTTCATCAAAATTTCCTCAGCACTGGAGAAGAACTCGTCAAGCGTGCTTTTGATCTTGTGCTTGGCATCACGGTTGATGTTGTCACACACCCTTTTCAGAGTTCTGGATGCCAATGAATCTATCTCCCTTTCAATGTCGCCTTGAAGTTTTTTGGCACTGCTGAAGCGCCCCCAGCTGTCAACAAGGCCATTCATCTTGCGACAACTGCTGTCAACAGCATCCTCAAGTTGCTGGCTGCCACGGCGAATGATGTCTTCGAAAGTGAAATTCAAGTCATCGCCCAGGCTATCAATCTTCTTATTGATACGTCGGGTCACTCTAGCCAGACTGCTTTCCATTTCTTCCAACTCGTCATCGGGTCGTTCAAGCATCACGATTTCGGCCTTGGTGGTGGTGATTTCATCATTGACCTTGGCGGTCATACTGTTGCCGCGTGCGAGGATAGCATACAGCGGTTTCTTGAAGAGGATTGCCTCTTTTTCGCGCTCGATGACTTGTCGCACGGCATCAATCAGATTCTCGATGTGACTCTTGGCCCTCATCTCGGGCTGTGAAGAGATTTCAAATGTGTCACAGGCTCTTTTCCATGCATGGGAAAAACTGTCGCTGGAGTTGACTTTACTCATGGGCAAGGACGACAGTAGGGCCATCTCGGCTGACAAGGGGATGGGTTCTGTTTCCTTGAGGATTTCGTTCAACTGTTCATCACCCATTTCACGGCTTGCCTTAGCGATTTCACCCCTAACGTAATTGCAGATTTCCTCCTCGGTGTCGCCGTTCTCATAAGGGATGTCATACTTGTTGATGCCGATGAGCACCTTGCCGATACCGCAATCACCCACGTTCTTGAAGAGAATGCCGCGGTCGGTAGCATCGAAGGGGCGCCCTGCATATAGCATCAACAGGACGACATCGGCTTTCTTCAAGAATTCCTTAGTTCGCTCCTCTCGGGAAACAATGGGGTCGTTAAATCCCGGCGTGTCAACGATATTTACGCCCTTGAGGTATTCCTTGGGGTAGTGAATGGTGACGGACTTGGTGATGGATACGTATTTACCGTCGGCACCAACATATTGCTCAAGATTTTCAAAGGAATCGGCCTGTGTCTTACCAAGCAGGGAATTCAGTGAACTTCCAAGCTTATTGGATTTCTCGACCAACTCTTTTGCTGCTTTGATTTTGGACTTAAGCAGTTCATCTGTCGATTCCTCAATTGGCATCTGAGCTGTGCTCAATTGTTCTTGCCACTCGTCAGGACTATAGAATTCAGCTTCCAGCTTTTTTTCAGGGCCGTAGGTGATGACCGACAATGCGGCGGTCATGGGAGTTGTCGCTGCCGGTAGCACGTCATCCTCAAACACGAATGCGTTCAAGAACGTTGACTTGCCCGCCTTCATCTGGCCAATGACGCCAATGGTCAGGACATCATTTTCCAGTTTTGACAGGAATTCTTGTTTCTCTTCGTCCTTTATCCAGCCAAGTTCTTCGGCCTTAACAATTAGCGCGCTGATGCGCTGCTTTTTGTCATGCAGCTCTTCAAAAATATTTTGTGCCATAGGAACATATTATCTAAATTGTTTAGTCACTTTTTTGTATTCGTTATAGCACTCATTCGCTTTATCGAGTGCCGCCTTGTAGTCGCCTAAGATAGAATATGCTAGTTGGCTGTTATGAGCAGCCTCAATGCGCTGATCAAACAATCCACCAAGTTCATTTATTCTTGTAGTGGATATCGAGTCAAGCAGTCCCTTCAATCTATCTCCTTCCCATTCAGACATTTCATAGCGATCGCTACTGAAGAAATGCGTTTCCCAGTGCGGAATATTTGATGCTTCAACACATTCTTGCCCCATAATGTTAAGGCAGCTGATGATCTGTTCAGTCAACTGATCACAATGCTGATCCCAATCAGAAACATTCTTATTTTGTTCCTTATACATATTCTCTAGGAGGTCAACTATTTGCTTGATGTCGTTTCCAAAGTCTTGTACAAAAGAATCACGGGTAGCATCTCTTGTAACACTCTTGATTGGGGTCATGATGTCTGCAAGTGGTGCGGATTTGGAAAACCGAATATATCCCTCAACATTGATTCCCTCACGTTGAAGGGTGCTCATGATCAATTGCTCGACCTTGTCAACATCCGATTTTGATTTGGTATCCACCTTGTTGATAACGACATAAAGCGGTTTCTCCAACTTGCTTTTAATCTGATTGATTGAAGTCTTATTGATTGTACCCGCATTGACATCGAACACCCAAAATAGAGCGTCGCACTCGTTGATGACCTCAATCGTGCGGTCGGCATCTTCTGCATCATTAGAGTTAAATCCTGGGGTGTCAAGAATGCTCAATCCGTTTAAGTTGGCATTCTGATAGGTCATCACAAAATATTTGATGAGCGATGAAACGCCTTTCACTTGATCAAGTATCTCTTTGGAAACGCTCTTGAATGTGCTCTCGGTAATTGTTTTTCTCTTATTATCGGCAATAAAGGTGTAGGATGCCTTTGCACCGCCCGCGATGTAGGTCGGGATTGCGGTCGTTGCTTTGGTGCTTACTGGAAGCAAGGGTACATCGGGTTTGTCTTGAGACAGAATACGGTTGACAATCGACGTTTTACCAGCTGAGAATTCGCCAATAAATGCAATGGATGTTTTGCCGTCAAGCCAACTTTTTCGCTTTGTGGCCGACCATTGATCGAATGCTGAATGAATGAATTCTCGTTTTGCATTCAATCCTTCCTGACCTCCTTTTTGATTTCCTTCTGGCCCCCAAAGCAAACCAATACTCTCCGCTTTAAAGAGAAAAGACATTAAATCAGTATATTGGCCTTTCACGTATGCTTCAAAGACATCAATACTTCTATTCAGCGCAGCAATATCTTTGGTTTCTGTAACTTGGGCAGTGAGAATGTTCTGAACGAATTCGAGTGACTGCATCTTCAAGCCAAGCTCTTCCTGCTTTTGGTTGAGTTCCTGTCGTATTTCGCCTATTTCCCTCACACTTTTTTCATAGGCACTCACGAGTTTCTCGTTCTTGGATTGCAATTCACTGAGTTCTGCCGTTTTGTTCTTGAGTTTCTTTTCGGTATCGGCCAGATCGTCCTCGGCGTCCTCAAGTTCACCCTCCAGCTCTTTGATTTTTTTCTTGAGTTTATCGGTGTCAGCAAATTTCTGTGCCAAGCTTGGGTCAACCTTTCCATCTGATATCATGGCCTTCATCTTCTCTTCGAGCGAGGCGATTTCTTGCCTAGCGTCGCTTAGAAGTTTCTCGGCTTTTTCTTTCTGTTTGGCCATTTGTGAACTCCTCTCCTGTTCTTCAGCTAATAGGGCTTTCTGAGCATTTGATTGCTCCAATTCACCAGAATCGGTCTTTTTCCCTTTGACCAGAAAAAATGTGACCAAAGCGCCGACCACTGCTGCTGCAATGATAAGCACAATTGTTAAGGCATCCATAATGGTTATCTATTTTTTAATTGGTTAATCTCTTGTTCGTAACCCTCACATGCAAGCTTGTACTCCTGCACTTTGCGCATCAACTCATCGTTCTGCTGAGTGAGTTTCTTGATTTTGGACTTGGCATCGGCAAGATCATCTTCAAGATCATCAGTATTGTCGTCTTTTTCTTTAAATCTTGCATTGGCCTTTTGCAACTCACGAGTTAGATCCTCGATGCGGCGCTCGGCATCGCGGTTGCGGTTACGCAGTTTCTCATTCTCGGCATACAGTTCTTCGGTCTCTTGCCTGTTGGCTTGCTTGCTTCCGCTGGCATTATTGCCGCTGCTATTGCTCATGGCGTCCTTTGCAATCATTGCACCGGCACCCACGGCTGCTCCAATAATAAATTCTACCATATCCATTCTTGATTTTATTGTGTTAATAGTTCATTCTTGTAATCACGCAGTGTGTTCAATCGTTGAGCGAAGGTTTCTTTTTGCGTCTCATGCTGCTTGACCAATTCCTCCAAAGCTAATTTTTTTTCGGCAATGGTCACTTGGGCTGCATTCATGAGCAATTCTTTGATCATGTTGATGACCTGATTGCAGTTCATGTTCATTGCGTTTTTGAATTGCGGCATCAATGTTTCGTCAAGATAGTTGTGAATAGCCCTACGGCGTTGGGGCTTGCCCCAGGTCTTATCGGTGACAAATCCGACCATTCCCTCGATGAAACCTTTGTTTTGTCCTGTCTGCTGCCCAACGGCTTGATTGATCTGGTTGATATTGTCATACTGCTTTCCAGCCTCGCTGGCATATCGGATGGCGCTCTCAACACGGCTGGTGTGGCGAGCATTAGAGACCATGCTGCCAATGTCGGTGACTGTGTCAATTGCACTTGCAGCACCAAGAGCCATTTCTCCAGCGCTCACTGCTGCTTCGGCTCCAGCTGCTACTGCCGTTCCTACCTCGGCTGTTCCTGCCGCTGCAGCTGCTGGTGCTGCGGCTCCCGCTGTTGCCACAACGGCTGCAACCGCGGCCACAGTGCCAACAACTTTCACGCCCAACGCAATGTGACTGTCATACTCATGTCCGATGGTGTTCAAGTCAAGGTTGTAGGATAGTCCGTCCACATTGAGTTGCGATAAGTCAACGCCTTGAATACTCTGCAGGTCAATGCCAGTGTCATTCTTGCGCATGCACTGATCCATAATTATGGAGTTGATGCTAGACTTGAATTCATTCAGATTGATGCTGGCTAAGTTGTTGATAGCCAAGACTGCCTCTGCGTCATAGTTCGTGCTTTTGGCGCTCACAATAGAGTCAAGACGAGTGAAAGCAGTATCTTCAAATTGGCGATTGATACGCGTCATCTCGTCCTCTATCGCCATCTGGGACTGATTGACTAATCTGTCAATTTTATTGTTGATCCTGCGAAGTTCTATTTCTTTCTCTTGAATGGCCTGCTTCAATTCTTTGTCAGAAATTGAAGCAGCTAGCATCTCATCGATGTGCGAAATCATCGCATTGGTGATATTCTTGATGCGCTGTCCGTTCACTTGGGACAAAATGCTGCTTTTCTCTTGCTGAATAGAAGCGAGCAAGTCATACAATCGCTGCATGTTCCCGTCCTTTGAAGAGATGCAAACAATTTGCTTCAACGGCAACTTGCATTCCTTTGACAGATTGTTCACAGTGGCCTGCACATCTTGCTCTGACTTGGTATCGCATTTTGTGATAACCAGGAACACTGGACGCTTGGCCAGTTCCATTGTTGTGATGAAATCGGTCAGTGAGCGCGTTAGTTGGGCATTGATATCCATTACGAGCAGGATTGCATCAGCTTTAGGCAGGAAATCCACAAGAACTTGCCGATGTTGTGCCACAGGTGACGATAATCCTGGGGTGTCAACAAGGATGATGCTTGAAGGGATTTTTCTGGACGTGTCAAACACATTGACCACCAGTGAATCCTTCACTTCACGGTTCTTGATATCAGTGAAATGCTCGACAGCTACAGTCTCACCATCGTCTTGAATGATTTGGGCATGACAACGGTCGGCTCCAAAATGGATTTCAAACAGTGTGGCGGTAGTTGGCTCGGTAGCTGTTTCAAGCTTTTCTTCTGAGTCAAGCAAAGCATTGATCAAAGTGGTCTTTCCGGCACTAAATTCGCCTACAAGAGGCAAAATTAATTCGCAATCATTATTTAATGTGCGCTCTCTAATCAATCGTAATTGCGCTGACTCGTTTAGCAAGCCAAGGTCTTGTGAAATTTCAATAAGTCGATCAATTTCCATATAATAAAATGTTTTTAGTTTATTCTTTCGACATTGAGGTAACTCATGTTGAGGGCGCCGGCCTTGCGGATGTCGATGCCGTAGATGCGCATGAAGGCGTCGGCAACAGGTTGTCCGCCGTTAGTTAACACAGGATTGCTCATCGATTGGGTAACTACCTCGACTGTCATGCCGGGCTCGATGCGTATGCCGTTGGCATTCTTCATCTGCTTGGTGGTAATGATAAATCTGGGCATAGTTCTGTTCTAAGGTTAAGTTGCCACTGGCTCCCCAGGGTGGCGGGTTTGCACATTAGTTCTTTTGTGGGCATAAAAAAGAAGCGCGGGAGTCTGTACTTGTTACTCGTCCCACGTTCTGAGGCTCTAGCATTGCCCATTGAGGTTGAACGAGCAACGCAGAAGCCCACGCCGAATATGCTTTATTGCATCACTGCTCACACGGCAATGACAAATATACATATCCCACACAGGACATCTACCGTTGCTTCATCCTTGACCTCAATATTGAATTTGCTAGATTCCAGAACGTCAAGAACAAAGCGTCAAGTAAACGCCTTTCCTTATGTCATGTGTTCCCTGCCATGCACCCGCCACCATTTGGAAGCAGACTTCTGCCAAAGAACAACTGCAAATATACACATAATTTCATTTCAAGGCCCATTTTTGTAGCAGATTTTTCACCAAAAAGTATTTTGAATGTGATTCTGTCAATTTCTTGCGGCGATATGTGACAACCTGGCTCTCACTATAGTTTTGTTTTTTAATGCAGCAATTCAAGGGAGTGAAAAAGAAAAGCAGCATTGCCGCTTTTCTAATAATTGTATTTATACTATCTTTTCAATTCAACTGATAACGGTTTATGAGGATAGAGACCTGCTTGGCTGTAAATTTTCCGCCTCTGCTGGTCGTAAAACCCTCTTGATTTAATATTCTAGCCATCTCACTTAGATTGTTAGTCTCTCGCACCAGGATCTTCAGCATGGCCACGGCACGTTTGTTGTTAGCGTTGTTGGCTGCCTTCTCCTGGTTCGTCTGCCTGCTATGCGTGATGGCTTTCTCCATATTGCCCGTCAAGTTCTCAGGCTTGCCGAGTTGACACCCTTGTTCCTTTTTCACTTGTAGGGCTGCTCTGGTACACTGACGGATCAATCCAGCCTCATATTCACTGATGGCTGCAATAATCGTTAGTACCAGTCTATTTGCTCTTGGGAAGTCACAGAATACGATTTCTATGCCCGAATCCAAAAGCTGGCTCGTGAAGGTCACATTTCTTGATAGTCGGTCCATCTTGGCGACAATCAGTGTGGCCTTCATCTTCTTGCAGAGCTCCAATGCCTCGTGTAGTTTGGGACGCTGTGTTTTTCGTCCGCTCTCAATTTCCACGAATTCAGCTATCGGTTCCTCTCCGCTAAGATAGTTTCTGATAATTTCTTGTTGTGCTTGTAATCCCAATCCTGACACACCTTGCCGTTGTGTCGAGACCCGGAGATAAGCCACATATGCATTATTATCCATTGTTTGAAATATATTAAACGAACGTTTAGTATTGTTCAAGAAAGGTGGGACTCTCCAAAATTGCCTGGAAAATCCCACTTTCTATCATTTTTCCGTTTCTGTGATAATGCCGTATTCTTGAGAAATGCGTTCCTGATAATTCTCACATTTCTCTATTTCACTATCCAGAATAGAAATCAGATTGTCAACGAAGATGTGTTCTATCGTTTTCAAACTTTCGCCCTCTTCAGAAATGAGCGTTACTTCAAAAAGATCTTCTCCTTCGTTTAACACCACTTGAACGTAGCCAGTGTGAATGAATCCTTGAACATGAAATTTCACACCGACGTCAACGATAGTAATGGTAGCCGGATTGATTCCCCAGCTCATTACGACATAGGGATTCGTTCTGAAAATGCTGAGGATATAACCAGCTATCTCTCTACTATATTCTTCGTCCATAATCATTTCCTCCTTTTGTTTTTGTTGATTTCACTGATGAGCCTTCGGTTGA
>ONOU01000003.1 GCA_900319525.1 uncultured Prevotellaceae bacterium
GTGAGGGTCCCACCTCTTCCCATTCCGAACAGAGAAGTTAAGCCTCACCACGCCGATGGTACTGCGAAAGTGGGAGAGTAGGTAACCGCCCCCTAAGAGAGGTGATGTCAGCAATGATGTCGCCTCTCGTTTTTTGTTATGTAAAAAAGTATCTTTTGTTGGGTTGTTGAGTAAAATAAATTGTTTACTTTTGCGTGTGTGAAGATGATAAGTGCTATAGCAATGTCTCGCAGGCTGATACTGTCGATGATGACGGTCCTTGGCCTTTGCCTCAATATCGGCGCGATGCCGGTTGATTCATTGTATGTGCAATTCCTGAATTGTAATGATAGAGAAAAGATCCAGATAGCAAATGATGTCTTTGCTGAATTGGCGCGCGTGCACTCAACCGACTCACTTTATCACTATGACAAGCAAGCCAATCGTGACATCGTTGAGGTTCAATTACACTATCAGGTGGCTAATTACTACTTTGAGAGGGAGCAATACCATCATTCACTTGATGCGATTGAACACGCACATGCGTTGTTGCACAAGCTTAAGGACATGCGATTGAAAGGTGAAGTGCTCGCAATGGTGCATAAAACGCACATCAAGCTTGGCAATTATGACTTGGCGCTGCATTGTCTTCTGGAAAACTATAGAATCGATCAACAATTGGGCGACAAAAAACTCGTCAGCCGCGACCTGAATTCTTTGGCCGCAATCTATCTGGCCGTACAACAGCCTCAAGTAGGCATCCCTTTTATTGAACGTGCTATTACCATTGAGCGCGAATTGAAGCGCCAGGACCATCTGGCTGTCAGATTGGCAATGGCCAGTGAACTCTATTTATTAAATAATGAGTCAGACAAGGCCATGTCGGCTATTGATGAAGCGTATCGGATCGATAGTACTGCGCGTCGTGCCGAGAATGCCGCCATGTGGCTGACCCAGAAAGCCGCTGTGCTCGAGGCCCAGTCCCGCTTGGACGAAGCACTTGCTGTGATGGGCAAGGCGTTACCGGTGCTCAGGCAAACTGAGAGCCTGTATTCACTTGCCGAATGCTACAACCAGATGGCTAGCGTGAATGAGAAACTGGGCCATCGCCAGGATGCGATCAGGTATTACAAAATGGCCCTTGAACAGAGCATCAAGTGCGGTTCAGCCAAGACCGAGCGCATTGCTGAAAAGGGGCTGTGGCAGACGATGCGTGAAGACAATCCGACAATTGCCATGCTGCACCTGGAACGTTACACAGCGTTGACCGACTCGCTTCACTCTCGCTTGTTATCAACGCAAGCTGAAGTGACAAAAATCACAGACTTTAATAAGAATCAGGAAGAAGTGGATGCCGGTGTCCGCAAGATGAATCAGGTTCTCAAATGGGGCGGCTTGCTGTTAGTCTTCATGTTGCTGCTGATGCTGGGGGTGATGACGTTTGCATGGCGCAAGAGCAAGGCTCTGATCGCTATGCAGCGTAAGACGCACGAATTGAAATCGTTTTTCTTTACCAATATCACCAAAGAGTTGCAGGATCCCTTGACTGTGATCATGGGTGCTGGCCGATTGCTGCTTGAGAACGGCAAGTCAACCGTTGAAGAACGAAAACGGCTGGGCAGCATGATTGTCAATCATGGCAACAACATGTTGAGGATGGTCAACCGGCTGGTTGAAATTGAGGAAGTGAAATCAATGATTGATATTCCAGAGTTAAAGGAGGGCGACATCGTTATGTTTGTGCGCATGTTGGTGGATAATTACATCCAGGATGCTCAGCAGAAACTGATAAATCTTGAATTCACCTCCTCGCTAAGTTCCTGGACTGTCAAATTTTCGCTAGAGTATATACGGCACATTGTTCACACGCTGGTAGCTTTTGCTATCAAGTTCACGCCCGGTGGCGGCCATGTGCTTGTTGAACTCGACAGACAAGAGGCTGAAATGTTGAAGTTGGTGGTTTCGGATACAGGAAAGGGTATTCCGGCTGATGAGAAGGAACGCCTGTTTGCCCCGTTCAGCCAGAGCGACCGCAACGATGATGACGGGGCCAGAGTGAGCGCTGGACTGACTCTGGTGGAACAGATCGTGCAAGCCATGAATGGGCAAATGGTGTTTGATAGCCAGGAGGGCAAGGGCACGACGTTCACTATCACGGTTCCTGTTCAGCTCGCAGATAATGCCGCCAATGCCGTCCAGGATGATACTGTCTCGCAGTTTGCCGAGCAGCTGATACGCAAGGATTCAAAGCAGATGCCGCTTGTGCTCATCGTCGAGAACAATGAGGATGTGGCATTCTTTATCGCTAGCCACTTGCGTGACCGATATCACTTGAGGCTCAACCGCGATGGACGAGAGGCCTTGAAAAGTGCTCAGGACCTTGTCCCGGACCTGATTATCACCAGCCTGTCATTGCCTGTGATGGACGGTTGGGAATTGATGAAGACAGTGAGGGCAACGCCCACGTTGTCCCACATCCCGATCATTGCCATCACATCCACCTTGAAGAATCAAGACCGCGTAGCCTGTTATCAAGCTGGCGCCAACAATGTCCTGGTCAAGCCATTCAACTCTGATGAGATGAAACTGCTTGTCAGCAACCTGCTTGTCCAGAGGTCGACATTGAGTGACCGTGTGATGCAGAACCGCAACGACAGCAGCGGTGGCCTACAGTCTCAAAACATCAGTAAGGAAGATCGCGAGTTTATCGGCAAGATGATTGACGTGATTCACGCCCAGATGGCTAACGATGGTATCGATATGGAGCACATCGCCGCTGCCTTGTCAGTGAGCCGAAAACAGCTGCGAGCGCGAGTGCTGGAGATTACAGGAATGAATCCCGTCGCATACGTGATGCAAGTGAGGCTCAATTATGCCCGCCGCATGATTGTGACCAGCGACATCTCGTTGACGGCTATTGCTACCAAATGCGGTTTCCTGAGCCTCTCTCATTTTTCCAAGGCATTCAAGCAACAGTTTGGCGTCAGTCCCCAGCAGTTCCGCAAGAATCAGGCCGACTTTGCTGTTGTCTCTTACCCATATTCAGAGGCTAACAACGATCAACTCAATCAGTAATCATGAAGAAGGTAATAGTTATAGCTATGTTGTTGATGAACCTATTTGGCGCACACGGCGCAATGGCGGCCGATTGGGCCAACAAGTCGCGTTATAGGGCCGCCAATGAGCGATTATCGTCAATGGTTGACACTACCCGCATTGTGATGATGGGCAACTCCATCACCGAGTACTGGGAAGAATTGCATCCCCGGTTTTTCATGGCTCATCACCTGGTGGGGCGGGGCATCAGCGGCCAGGTGTCGAGCCAGATGCTTGCCCGTTTCCGTCAAGATGTGATCAACCTGAATCCCCGTGTCGTCGTCATCAATTGCGGCACGAACGACATTGCCGAGAATAACGGCCCGTATGACGAAGACATCACCATGGATAATATCATGTCGATGACCGAGCTGGCCCAGGCTCACGGCATACAGGTGATACTCTCATCGGTACTTCCTGCCGATGGCTTCATCTGGAATGCTGGTGTGAAAGACGCACCGTCAAAGATCACGAGCCTGAACAAGCGTATCATAGACTATTGCAGCACCAAGCGATTGCCCTACATCGACTATTACTCGGTCATGGTAACAACCGGCGGAGCATTAAACGCTAGCTGGACCGATGACGGCGTGCATCCTAACATCGCGGGATACCATATCATGGAGAAGCAGATTCTCGACAAGCTTGATGAATTGGATCTTAATTTCTATAACAAATAAATCACTAAATCACATTTTATGAGAAAAATCACTGTTTCAATTATCATGGCACTCGTTGCAATGACATCTGTTGCAGTCACACCAATCAAGGGTGTTGACCGCAATAACCTGGACCCGAATACCAGACCGGGTGAGAATTTCTATCAGTATGCGTGCGGTGGTTGGAAAGCCAATAATCCGCTGGATCCGCAGTATGCACGCTTCGGCACATTTGACCAGCTGGCTGAGAATAGCCGCAATCAGGTCAAGGAGATTATCACCACTCTGGGTACCAACAACCCTCGTGGCAGCATCAAGCAAAAAGTGGGTGACCTCTACGCCCTGGGTATGGATAGCGTGCGCCTGAACAAGGAAGGCATGGCTCCACTCAAGGCCGGTATCGACCAGCTCAAGGCCCTCACACGTGACCAGCTCATGGCCGCAATAGCCAATCAGCATACTGGCATAGGCTCGCCATTTTTCAATTCTACAGTCATGGCCGACCTCAAGGACTCCAACACCAACATGATGTATCTCATGCAAGGCGGCATAGGCATGGGCGACCGTGACTATTACCTGGAGAATGACGCCAATACCGTCAAGGTGCGCAATGCCTATGTCAACTACATCCAGCAGCTGTTCCAACTCATCGGCTACAAGAAAGGCAATGCCAAGAAGGCTGCCCAGCGCGTGATGAACATTGAAACGGCACTGGCACGCGTGGCGATGACCCGTGAGGAGACCCGCGACTACAGCAAGCTTTACAATGTGATGAGCATGAATCAGCTCAGGACCAATTATCCCAACATCAACTGGAGCCAGTATTTTGCAGGCTTGAATATCAGCGAGCTCGACAAGGTGTGCGTCTTCCAGCCCAAGTCGCTTGCTAAGGTCAACGAGATGATGAAAACGCTCAAGGACGAGGAGGTAAAGGAATACCTTATCTTCAAGTATGTGGATGCCGCCTCGCCTTACCTGAGCGATGCATTTGCCGATGCCAACTTCGACATGTACAGCCGTGCCATGTCGGGCAAGCAGGTGAAGATGCCGCGCTGGAAACATTCGCTCGACGTTCCCAACACCATGCTGGGCGAGGCCGTGGGCCAGCTCTATGTCGAGAAGTACTTCCCCGCCGACTCCAAGAAGAAGATGCAGCAGCTCGTGGATAACCTCAAGAGGGCCCTGGGCGAGCACATCGCCACCCTGTCATGGATGAGTCCCAAGACCAAGGTCAATGCTCTGGTCAAGCTCAACAGTTTCACCGTCAAGATCGGTTACCCCGACAAGTGGCGTGACTACAGCAGCCTTGACATTGACCCCAGCAAGAGCTACTGGGAGAACGTGATGAATGCCTGCCGTTTCCAGGCAGCGTATGAATATGGCCAGCTGGGCAAGCCCGTTGACAAGGAGCGCTGGTTCATGACTCCGCAGACGGTAAACGCCTATTACGAGCCCTCGAGCAACGAGATCTGCTTCCCCGCAGGTATCCTGCAGGCGCCTTACTTTGACCCCAATGCCGACGAGGCCAGCAATTATGGCGCCATCGGCGTAGTGATTGGCCACGAGATGACCCACGGATTTGATGACCAGGGCCGCAACTTTGACCAAAACGGTAATATGGTGGACTGGTGGACGGCCGAGGACGCTGCCAAGTTCCAGGAGCTGGCCGACAAGCTGGGCGCTCAATACAGTGCCGAGATTGTTGCCGATGACGTGCATGCCAACGGTACCTTCACCATGGGCGAGAACATAGCAGACCATGGTGGACTGCGTGTCGCCTACAGCGCCTTCAAGAAGACAGAGCAGGGCAAGGGAGACAAGGCTATCGATGGATTTACCCCCGATCAGCGTTTCTTCCTGAGCTATGCTAACGTGTGGGCCGCCAACATCACCAAGGAGGAGATGCTGCGCCGCACCAAGGTGGACCCGCACAGCCTGGGCGTGAACCGCGTTAATGTCGCCATCCGCAATCTGGAGGAGTTCTTCAATGCCTTCAACATCCAGCCTGGCATGAAGATGTGGCGTGACCCTGCCGATCGCGTCATCATCTGGTAAGCTGACCGTCGCCCTGATCCAGGGAACAGCATCGATTGACACCGTCAAGCCAATTCGGCAGGGCGGTGTCAATTGTTACTGACATGGCACATAATTTGCATGGTTGCTGAAAAATGAGTAATTTTGTCCTAGTAACAGAATAATACGAGAAAATATGGCATCAGGGAACAAGCCAGGAACCGGTGCTGGCGTGAAAAGCCGTGTACGCGTCCTGATTGAGGAACCGCGACAATACAAGGTAATATTCCATAATGATGATTTCACGACAATGGAGTTTGTGACTGATGTGTTGAGGCGGGTATTCAATAAACCTGCCGACGAGGCTGTGACGCTGATGATGCGTGTGCACCAGGAGGGCCAGGCCGTTGTCGGCATCTATAGCTATGATGTGGCGATGACCAAGGCATCGCAGGCTACAGCAATGGCACGCAACGAGGGCTTTCCTCTGAAAATCACTTGTGAGCCAGAGTAGATTATCAACCTAAAAAAGAAAAACAGAGAATCGTGGATTTTACTTCTGATCTAGAAAATATCATCACCTCGGCAATGATTCTTGCCGATACCTGTGGCAACAAGCTGGTGACCCCCGAACACCTGCTGCTCTCGGCATTGGGTGATAAGGTGGTGAACAACATTCTGGAATCTACCGTGCTCCAATTGCCCCTCGACGGTGTGAAGGAAAAGTTGCGGGAGTATATCGACAGGCAAGAGCACTTTGATGAAGACGAGGTTGACCGCCAGATGTATGCTTCGCATCAATATGGTAAACTCATGCAGATCATGCAGCATGATGCCGAGATGGCCGCTGCCGACGTGGTTGATGTGCCCCACCTTTTCCTGGCTATGATGCAGCTCAAGGATTCGTTTGCCGCCAATTGCCTGAACGCTCTCGTCAACGAGGACAAGGACCGCTTCTTGAAGAGGCTGATTTATGTTTATACCGAGTCGCGAATCATCGAGAGCAAGCTCGATGATGACGATCAGGAAGAGGCCGTTGATGATGGCGGGCTGACTGCGCTTGGTGAGCGGGAGAGTGCTCATGCTGCGGCTGGAGGCTGGCGCGATTATGTGTTGTGCATCAATGACCACCTGGCCGACCACAATCCCCTCATCGGCCGCGAGGCAGAGTTAGACCGTACTGTTCAGGTGTTGTGCCGCAAGGACAAGAACAACCCCTTGCACATCGGTGAGCCGGGCGTGGGCAAGACCAGTATCGTCTATGGCCTGGCCCAGCGCATCGAGGACGGCAATGTGCCCGATACGCTGTGTGGCGTGAAGATCTATCAGCTCGATCTGGGTTCGCTCATTGCAGGCACGCAGTATCGTGGCGACTTTGAGAAACGCCTCAAGACTGTCATGAGAGGCATCGAGGCCGAGCAGGGCGCCATTCTCTACATCGACGAGATCCATAATATTGTGGGCGCTGGCCAGATTGGTGAAGGGTCGATGGATGCCAGTAACTTGTTGAAGCCTTATCTCGAGGGCGGCAAGGTGCGCTTCATCGGTGCGACCACCTATGAGGAATACAATCGTTACATCATGCGCAACAAGGGACTGATGCGCCGTTTTCAGCAGGTGCCCATCGAGGAACCCAGTGTCGATGAGACGCTCAAGATTGTCCAGATGCTTAAACCCGCCTATGAGGACTTCCATCAAGTGAAATATGACGATGACGCGCTGGAGCTGGCTGTTCAAGGCAGTGCCCGCCACATCACAGACCGTTATCTCCCCGACAAAGCCATTGACCTCATGGACGAGGCTGGTGCCTGGGTACAGATGAACCGCAAGCAGGACGAGAATCGCCATGTGAACAAGGCGCTTATCGCCACTGTGCTCGCTCGCATTGCCAAGGTCGATGCCCTGACGATGGACGAGACCGGCAACGACAGGCTGGAATCCCTTGAGTCACGCATTCTGGATAAAATCTATGGCCAGGACGCCGCTGTCAAGCAGGTAGTGGAAGCGGTGCAGATGTCCAAGGCCGGGTTAACCGACGAAAACAAGCCGCTGGCGTCGCTGCTGTTTGTGGGCCCGACAGGTGTGGGCAAGACCGAGGTGGCTAGGGTGCTTGCCAGCGAACTGGGCGTGGAGCTGGTGCGATTTGACATGAGTGAATACGTCGAGAAGCATACTGTAGCCAAACTCATTGGCTCTCCTGCCGGCTATGTCGGTTATGATGACGGTGGGTTGCTGACTGATGCCGTGCGCAAGCATCCCGATTGTGTATTGCTGCTCGATGAGATAGAGAAGGCCCATGACGATATCTTCAACCTGCTGCTGCAGGTCATGGACTATGGCATCCTGAGCGACAACAAGGGACGGAAGGCGGTCTTCCGCAACGTTGTGCTCATCATGACCAGCAATGCCGGGGCTCAGTTTGCGCGTCAGGCGTCGGTCGGTTTTGCCTCGACGGTTACGGCAGGGCAGGCGATGCTCAAGCAGGTCAAGAAAACCTTCAAGCCCGAGTTCATCAACCGCCTGTCGTCAATCGTCGTGTTCAATGACATGGATCGTACCATGGCTGGACTGATTCTGGACAAGAAACTGCGTGAACTGCAGGAGATGCTTAAGGCTCGAAACGTCACCCTCACGCTGGGCGAGCGGGCTCATGGGCAGCTCTTGAGCGAGGGCTTCAGCCGAGAATATGGCGCCCGTGAGATGGACAGGGTAATCCATCAGCGGCTCAAGTCACGCCTGGTTAAGGAAATCCTCTTTGGCTCCCTCAAGCAGGGTGGGGAATATGTGATAGAGGAGTTGGAACCCTAGTAGCAAGGCTTGTGCCGCTATGGTATTTGAACTGAATGAAGATCTTGTTTTTCCCGATCCCCGACTGGGTGAGGAGGATGGACTGCTGGCCATTGGCGGCGACTTGAGTGTCGATCGCCTGTTGCTGGCCTACAGCTACGGCATTTTTCCCTGGTTCTCGTTTCGTGACTGGTCGCGACCCGCGTGGTATTGCCCCATGCAGCGCTTTGTCATCTTCCCTCACGAGATCCATATCTCGCACTCGATGCGGACGCTCATGAAAAAGCAGGACTATCACGTGACCTTCAACCACAACTTTGATGCTGTGATCGAGGGATGCAGTCAGGTGGACGGACGGTATGATGCCAATGGAGCATGGCTGGGCGAGGACATCATGACGGCCTACAAGGCACTCAACCGTGAGGGCCATGCAGTGAGCGTTGAGGTGTGGAACCGCAGTGGCCGCTTGGCTGGAGGACTCTATGGCGTGGTGATGGGGGAATGCTTCATCGGTGAGAGCATGTTCTCTCGCGAACCCAATACCTCAAAGCTGGCCCTGATCACGCTGGCACTCTCGCTGCAGCGATTGGGCGGTGAACTCATTGACTGCCAACTCGAGACGTCCCACCTGCGGTCGATGGGCGGACGGTACATCCCCTATGAGCAATATATGGAGATCCTCAACCCGGCTGGCCTGCGCCGGCTGGGACCACTTCCCGCAGGGGCTGATTCATATGAACCCTGATGTTTGCCCTGGGGGTATAATGTTAGAGAAATGGTGAGGCGCCTCTCCGATTTTGGGAAGGCGCCTGCTTATTTCAGGCGGAAATTCGTGTAAAATAAGTTAAATAATGTTAAGTTTAAATAATTTTCACGTGTGCGGAATCGCTTGAAAATGGGTGATTTAGCGGTATTGTTATGGAAAACAGGTAGTTAGAAACCGTGGTAGCGGTACATTATATAATAAATAAAAGAGGCAAAATGTTTGGCCATTAGGGAAAAAGTATGTAATTTTGCATCGCTTTTTTGCGCCGAAAGGCCCAGATTTGATATCTAACCGCTTGATAGCGTGATAGATTAAGTGGCTGGCGGGGCAAGAAGCAAACTGAAAAATATTTGTCAAATTAATTAAAAACTAAACAAAACTAAGATGCCTACTATTCAGCAATTAGTAAGAAAAGGCCGCACTGCTCTGGAATCCACCAGCAAATCGCCCGCTCTGGACGCATGTCCCCAGCGTCGCGGTGTGTGTGTTCGTGTTTACACGACCACGCCTAAGAAGCCGAATTCGGCAATGCGCAAGGTTGCTCGTGTACGCCTGACCAACGGCAAGGAGGTTAACTCCTACATCCCTGGTGAGGGCCACAACCTGCAGGAGCACTCGATCGTCATGGTACGCGGTGGTCGCGTTAAGGACCTTCCCGGTGTACGCTATCACATCATCCGTGGTACTCTCGACACCGCCGGTGTTGAAGGCCGCACCCAGCGCCGCAGCAAGTACGGTGCCAAGCGTCCCAAGAAGAAAAAGTAATCACGCTTGACGCATCAAGGCCAAGACTTACTAAAACAATTCAAAAAGTAAAATTAATTTCAAACTTAGTTTTCAGTTTTATTGGATTGATTCATTTGGTTGAGTAAACGCGCCGCAGCGGCGGGCGTTGAAGAACAAAGCAAAAGACAACCAAGCAGACTTAAAACTACAACTGTGTTTAAAAAATGAGAAAGGCTAAGCCAAAAAAAAGGATCATTCTGCCCGATCCTAAGTTCGGTGACGTTCGTGTAACGAAATTCGTCAACCACCTCATGTATGATGGTAAGAAGAACACCTCTTACCGTATCTTCTATAGCGCCCTGGAACTCGTGGGCAAGAAGATGGCTAGTGAAGAGAAGACCCCTCTCGAGATCTGGAAAGCCGCTCTGGAGAAGATCACTCCGCAAGTCGAGGTTAAGTCTCGTCGCGTGGGTGGCGCTACCTTCCAGGTGCCTACCGAAATTCGCCCCGACCGCAAAGAGTCGGTTTCAATGAAGAACATGATCATTTTCGCTCGCAAGCGTGGCGGCAAGACTATGGCCGACAAGCTGGCTGCTGAAATCATGGACGCATATAACGAGCAGGGTGGCGCATTCAAGCGCAAGGAGGACATGCACCGCATGGCCGAGGCTAACCGCGCATTTGCTCACTTCAGATTCTGATTTAGCGACGACGTGAACTAGACATGGGCACCGACGCACAACTGAAATATACTCGCAACATCGGCATCATGGCACACATCGATGCCGGCAAGACCACCACATCGGAGCGGATCTTGTACTACACGGGCCTTACCCACAAGATGGGCGAGGTTCATGAGGGTACCGCCACCATGGACTGGATGGAGCAGGAGCAGGAGAGGGGTATCACCATCACCAGCGCTGCTACCACCGCGTTCTGGAACTATGACGGCTCGAAGTACAAGATCAACCTGATCGACACCCCGGGGCATGTGGACTTCACCGTAGAGGTGGAGCGCTCGCTGCGCGTGCTGGATGGCGCTATCGCCACCTTCTGCGCCGTGGGCGGAGTAGAGCCCCAGAGTGAGACCGTGTGGCGTCAGGCCGACAAGTATGAGGTGCCCCGTATCGCCTATGTTAACAAGATGGACCGTGTGGGCTGCAACTACCTCGACGTGGTGCGCCAGATCCGCGAGGTCCTCGGGGCCAATCCTTGCCCCATTCAGTTGCCCATCGGAGCCGAAGAGAATTTCAAGGGTGTTGTTGACCTGGTCACGATGAAGGCTCTCTACTGGCACGACGAGACTCTCGGTGCCGAGTATGAGGTTGCCGACATCCCCGCCGACATGGTTGACGAGGCTCGTGAATACCGCGACAAGATGCTTGAGCAGCTCGCTGAGTTTGACGACGAGTTCATGACCAAGTACTTTGATGACCCCGAGTCGATCACCGTGGACGAGATCAAGAGCGGCCTGCGCAAGGCCACGCTCGACCGCAACATGGTTCCCGTGCTGTGCGGCAGCTCGTTCAAGAATAAGGGCGTTCAAACGCTGCTCGACGCCGTGTGCGCCTATCTGCCCAGCCCCTCTGACGCTGGCGAGGTGACAGGCACCGCAGTGAACGACCCCGAGAAGGTGATCTCGCGCAAGCCCCTGTTCGAGGAGCCCCTGTGCGCCCTGGTCTTCAAGATCGCTACCGACCCCTATGTGGGCCGCCTGGTGTTCTTCCGCGTGTATTCGGGACAGCTCGACGCCGGTAGCCAGATCTACAACGTGCGCACAGGCCACAAGGAGCGCATTTCGCGTCTGTTCCAGATGCACAGCAACCGTCAGAATCCCATGGAGGTGATCGGCTGTGGTGACATCGGTGCAGGAGTGGGCTTCAAGGATGTGCGCACCGGCGACACGCTGTGCAGCAGCGCCGACACCGCCATCGTGCTCGAGGCAATGGACTTTCCCGAGCCCGTGATCGGTATCGCCGTTGAGCCCAAGACGCAGAACGACCTTGACCGCATGGCTGTGGGACTGGCAAAGCTTGCCGAGGAAGACCCCACCTTCCAGGTCGAGAGCAACGAGGAGACCGGCCAGACGATCATCCGTGGTATGGGTGAGTTGCATCTGGATATTATCCTCGACCGCCTGCGCCGTGAGTTCAAGGTGGAGTGCAACCAGGGTCGCCCCCAGGTTTCCTACAAGGAGGCCATCTCGCAGCCCGCAACCGTGCATGAGGTCTTCAAGAAGCAGACCGGCGGTCACGGCAAGTTTGCCGACATCGAGTGCCGCATCGAGCCCGTCGATGATGACTTTGACGGCACGTTGCAGTTTGTCAACGAGGTGAAGGGCGGTGACATCCCCAAGGAGTACATGCCCAGCATCGAGAAGGGCTTCAAGAGCGCCATGCGCAGCGGTGTCCTTGCCGGATTCCCAATGCAGAGCCTCAAGGTGACCGTCCTGGACGGCAGCTACCACCCCGTGGACAGCGACAGCCTGAGCTTTGAGCTGTGTGCCATGCAGGCCTACCGCAGTGCCTGCCGCAAGGCGAGCCCCGTGCTGCTCGAGCCGATGATGAAGCTCGAGGTGGTTACCCCCGAGGAGAACATGGGTGATGTCATTGCCGACCTGAACAGGCGTCGCGCCATTGTCGAGGGTATGGAGAGCGCACGCAGTGGCGCCCGCATCGTCAAGGCAAGCACCCCGCTGGCCGAGATGTTCGGATATGTCACCGCACTGCGCAACATCACCAGCGGACGCGCCACGAGCACCATGTCGTTCTCCCACTTTGCCCCCGTGGCAAAACCCATCGCCGTCAAGGTGCTGAGTGAATGCCTGGGACACGTCGAATTATTGAAATAATACATTACATTATTATAAATAATATGAGCCAGAAGATTAGAATTAAATTGAAAAGCTACGATCACAACTTGGTTGACAAGTCGGCCGAGAAGATCGTGCGCACAGTGAAGAGCACTGGCGCCGTGGTAAGCGGTCCTATCCCCCTGCCCACCCACAAGCGCATCTTCACCGTGAACCGTTCGACTTTTGTCAACAAGAAGTCTCGCGAACAGTTCCAGCTGGCATCCTTCAAGCGTCTCATCGACATCTACAGCTCTACTGCTAAGACTGTGGACGCACTGATGAAGCTCGAGTTGCCCAGCGGTGTTGAGGTTGAGATCAAGGTGTAGTACAAGAGATTGAACAAGACGAGTTAAACAAACAGCATTAACAAACAGAATTTTTAAAATTTCAAGAGAAATGCCAGGATTATTAGGAAAGAAAATCGGAATGACATCCGTTTTCAGTGCCGACGGCAAGAACGTGCCGTGCACTGTTATCGAAGTAGGTCCTACGAGGCTTTGCAGCTGGGTTTTGTCGAGAAGAAGGACAAGCACACCACCAAGCCCATGGCAGGTCACTTCAACAAGGCTGGTGTGAAACCGCAAAGATTCTTGGCCGAGTTCAAAGGATTTAATGGCGAGCACAAGGCTGGTGACGAGTTCACCGTGGAGATGCTCAACGACGTTGAATTTGTTGATGTGATCGGCACAACCAAGGGTAAAGGCTTCCAGGGCGTCGTGAAGCGTCACGGCTTCGGCGGCGTGGGACAGACCACTCACGGTCAGGACGACCGTCAGCGCGCTCCCGGTTCCATCGGTGCCTGCTCCTATCCCGCCAAGGTTTTCAAGGGCATGCGTATGGCTGGCCAGATGGGCAACAAGCGCTGCACCGCTCAAAACCTGCAAGTGATTAAAGTATTGCCCGAGAACAATCTTCTCATGGTAAAAGGCTCAGTACCGGGCAGCAAAGGTTCAATCGTAATTATTGAAATGTAATAATGGAACTCGCAGTATATAACATCAAGGGTGAAGACACCGGTCGCAAGGTGACCCTTAACGATGAGATTTTCGCCATCGCCGAGCCTAACGAGCATGCCGTTTATCTCGATGTTAAGCAGTACCTCGCCAACAAGCGTCAAGGTACCCACAAGGCAAAAGAGAGAAGTGAAATCGCTGGTTCGACCAAGAAGCTCGGTCGCCAGAAGGGTGGCGGCGGTGCCCGTCACGGTGACATCAAGTCTCCGCTGTTCCATGGTGGTGGTCGCGTGTTCGGTCCCCGTCCCCGCAACTACGGCTTCAAGCTGAACAAGAAGGTGAAGGCTCTGGCACGCCGCTCGGCGCTGACCTACAAGGCCCAGAACAACCAGATCATGGTCATCGAGGACATCAAGTTTGACGCTCCCAAGACCAAGGAATTTGTCAACATCACCCGCAACCTCAAGCTCGAGGGTCAGAAACTGTTGGTAGTCCTCGCAGGACAAGAGCCCAACCTGTACCTCTCGCTGCGCAACGTTCCCACCGCTAGCGTGGTAACCGCAAGTGATATCAACACCTACCGCGTGCTTGACAACCGCATGATCCTCGTCACCGAGGGCTCGGTTGAGGCGCTCAACAACTTAAAGTAAACAAGGAGGACAGACAATGGAGAACATTCAGATCATTCCCGTTGTGACCGAGAAGGCCAACGCTATTACCGAGAAGGGTAACCGCTACACATTCAAGGTGTCCCCCGACGCTAACAAGTACCAGATCAAGGACGCCGTCGAGAAGCTCTATGACGTCAAGGTCGTTGGCGTGAGCACCATGAACTATGGTGGCAAGAACAAGCAGCGCTATACCAAGAGCGGTATCATCAAGGGTCACACCGTAGCCTTCAAGAAGGCTGTCGTTACCCTTGCAGAAGGACAAACTATTGATTTCTATAGTAATTTATAATAAAAAATGGCAGTAAGAA
The DNA here is from genome assembly GCA_900319525.1 of uncultured Prevotellaceae bacterium. Taxonomy (GTDB): domain Bacteria; phylum Bacteroidota; class Bacteroidia; order Bacteroidales; family Muribaculaceae; genus Sodaliphilus. The sequence continues at coordinate 14,813 of ONOU01000003.1, forward strand.
AATTAAAGCCCACAACACCGGGGCAAAGACACAAGATTATTGGTGTATTTGACGACATTACCAAGCGTACACCAGAAAAGTCTCTTACGGTCGGTAAGCGCTCCACCGGCGGTCGCAACAACGAGGGTCACCTCACCGCCCGCTATCGTGGAGGCGGTCACAGGCGCAAACTCCGCCTGATCGACTTCAAGAGGAACAAAGACGGTGTGCCGGCAGTAGTCAAAGCCATCGAGTACGATCCCAACCGTTCGGCTCGCATTGCTCTGCTCTACTACGTAGACGGCTACAAAGCTTACATCATTGCTCCCAACGGACTCGAGGTGGGTGCAACGGTCGAGAGCGGTGAGAACGTGGCCCCCGAAGTGGGAAACGCGCTTCCACTGAGCAAAATTCCTGTTGGTACTTTAATTCACAACATCGAGTTGCGTCCCGGTCAGGGTGCCGCTATGGCACGTGCAGCCGGCACCTTCGCACAGCTCACCAGCCGCGAGGGTTCCTACGCAATCATCAAATTACCTTCGGGCGAGACACGCAAGGTCCTCGCTGCCTGCAAGGCTACCGTCGGTGTGGTAGGTAACAGTGACCACGCTCTGGAGCAGTCAGGTAAGGCCGGACGCTCACGCTGGCTCGGACGACGTCCCCACAACCGTGGTGTTGTCATGAACCCCGTTGATCACCCCATGGGTGGTGGTGAAGGCCGCCAGAGTGGTGGACATCCCCGTAACCGCAACGGTCTGTATGCTAAGGGCTTGAAGACCCGTGCGCCGAAGAAGCAGTCTTCGAAGTACATCATTGAAAGAAGAAAGAAGTAATTTGATTAAATTCGATTAATTATGAGTCGTTCACTTAAAAAAGGCCCTTACATCAGCGTGAAACTGGAGAAGAAGGTTGACGCCATGAACGAGAGTGGCAAGAAGAGTGTGATCAAGACCTGGTCGCGCGCATCGATGATTGCCCCCGAGTTTGTAGGACACACCTTCGCCGTTCACAATGGCAACAAGTTTATTCCCGTGTATGTTACCGAGAACATGGTAGGACACAAGCTGGGCGAGTTCGCTCCCACACGCACCTTCCGTGGCCACAGCGGCAACAACAAGAAATAATGGGCCCGGGATTATTTAACGTTTTCTAGAACAAAAAAGAATTAAATACAATGGGTAAAAGAAAAAAAGAATCTGCAGACTTGAAGAAGGAAGCTCGCCGCAACGAGTCCTTCGCAAAGTTGCGCAACATTCCCAGCTCGCCTCGCAAGATGCGCCTCGTCGCCGACATGGTTCGCGGCAAGGAGGTCTTCAAGGCTCTTGGCCTCCTGCACTTCTCCAACAAGCAGGCTGCCACTGACGTCGAGAAGCTGCTCAAGTCGGCTATCAGCAACTGGGAACAGAAGAATGGCAAGAAGGCCGAGAGCGGTGAGCTCTACATCAAGACCATCACGGTTGATGCAGCCCCCATGCTCAAGCGCCTGCGCCCGGCTCCTCAGGGCCGCGGCTACCGCATCCGCAAACGTTCCAACCACGTGACCATCTACGTGGACACTATTAACAACGAAAAAGACGCATAAAACGAAATGGGACAGAAAGTTAATCCAATCAGCAATCGTTTAGGCATCATCCGCGGTTGGGATTCCAACTGGTTTGGTGGCAGTAATTATGGAGATACACTGGTAGAGGATGACAAGATCCGCAAGTATCTCAACGAGCGTCTTGCCAAGGCTAGTGTCGCACGCATCATCATCGAGCGCACGCTCAAGCTCGTGACCATCACCATCTGCACCGCACGCCCCGGTATCATCATCGGTAAGCAGGGTGCCGACGTTGAGGCACTCAAGCAGGAGCTCATCAAGCTCACGAACAAGGACGTTCAGATCAACATCCACGAGGTTAAGCGCCCCGAGCTCGATGCACAGCTCGTCGCTGCTAACGTCGCTCACCAGATCGAGGGCAAGATCGCCTATCGCCGTGCCGTGAAGATGGCTATCGCCAGCACCATGCGCATGGGTGCCGAGGGCATCAAGATCCAGGTCAAGGGTCGCTTGAACGGTGCCGAGATGCGCCGCAGCGAGATGTTCAAGGAAGGCCGTACGCCGCTGCACACCCTGCGTGCAGATATCGACTACGCTCTCGTGCCCGCGCACACCAAGGTTGGTGTCATCGGCGTGAAGGTGTGGATCTGCCGCGGTGAGGTCTATGGCAAGCGTGACCTTGCTCCTAACTTTGCCAACAATGCCAGCGAGCGTCGCGGTGGCGGCGGTCGTGGTGGAGAGCGCGGCGAGCGTCGTGGTTTCCGCGGTGGCAAGAGAAACAACAATCGTTAAACCCAGTCACAACCAGTAATTGAAGTGTGACTTTAAAAAACGAAATTTAAAATGTTACAACCTAAAAGATTAAGATACCGTCGTCCTAGTGATGGGCATCCTCGCCAGTACAGCAAGCGTGGTAACCAGCTCGCCTTCGGTTCCTTCGGAATCAAGACCCTGGAGAGCAAGTGGATCACCGCTCGCCAAATCGAGGCCGCCCGTGTCGCCGTGACACGTTACATGCAGCGCCAGGGTCAGATCTGGCTCCGCATTTTCCCCGACAAGCCCTACACGCGCAAGCCTGCCGACGTCCGCATGGGTAAAGGTAAAGGTGATGTCGCCGGTTACGTCGCTCCAGTTCACCCCGGTCGCATCCTCATCGAGGTTGACGGCGTGAGCTTTGATATCGCTAAGGAAGCACTGCGCCTGGCCGCTCAGAAGCTCCCCGTTGCTACTAAGTTTGTCGTTCGTCGCGACTATGATCCCACTCAACTCGTTTAATACATTGACCAGATTATGAAAAAGGAAAATATCAAGGAACTGACCGATAAGGAATTGCAGGACCGCCTGGAACAGGTACAGAAGGAGTATGTGCAGGAGAAGATCCAGCACACCATTTCCCCGCTCGATAATCCGGCCAAGATTACGCTTGACAGGAAACTGATCGCACGCATCAAGACCGAGATCCGCGCTCGTGAACTCAAGAACAAATAATCCCAACAACCAGTACAATGGAACAGAAACGTAATTTAAGAAAAGAAAGAATTGGGGTTGTTTCCAGCAACAAGGGTGACAAGACCATCACTGTGACCATCAAGTGGAAGGAGAAACACCCAATCTATGGCAAGTTTGTCAACAAGACAAAGAAGTACCACGCTCATGACGAGAACAACGAGTGCAACATTGGCGACACCGTTCGCCTGATGGAGACCCGCCCGTTGAGCAAGACCAAGAGGTGGAGATTAGTTGAAATCATCGAAAAAGCCAAGTAATTACAGATTATGATACAGACTGAAAGTAGATTGACAGTTGCCGACAACAGCGGCGCCAAGGAAGTACTCTGCATCAAGGTGCTGGGTGGCTCAGGCCGTCGTTACGCTTCGGTAGGTGACATCATCGTGGTCACCGTCAAGAAGGCTATCCCCGCTTCAGAGGTGAAGAAGGGTACCGTTTCCAAGGCAGTCGTCGTACGCACCAGCAAGGAAATCCGCCGCCAGGACGGTTCCTACATCCGCTTTGACGACAATGCCTGTGTATTGCTCACTAATACCGGCGAGTTGCGCGGAACGCGCATCTTCGGTCCCGTAGCCCGCGAGTTGCGCGCTACCAACATGAAGATCGTTTCGCTCGCTCCCGAGGTTCTTTAATCAATCTTTAAAATAGCAATAAACTATATATGGCTACGTTAAAAATCAAGAAGGGTGACACCGTCTTTGTTATCGCTGGTAACAGCAAGGATAATAAGCCCCACCGCGTGCTGGAAATCCTGCCCGAGCAGGGTAAGGCTATTGTCGAGGGTGTCAACATCGTGTCCAAGAGCACGAAGCCCAATGCCAAAGCCCCCCAGGGTGGCATTATCAAGAAGGAAGCCCCCATCGACTTGAGCAACCTGGCTGTCGCTGACCCCAAGAGCGGCAAGCCCACCCGCGTTGGTTTCAGGTTTGATGAGAATGGCAAGAAAGTTCGTTATTCTAAAAAATCAGGAGAGGAGATCAAGTAATGAGTACCACGCTGAAGAAACAATATGACGAGAAGATTGCTCCCGCGTTGATGAAGCAATTCAACTACAGCACCCCGATGCAGATCCCCCGCCTGGTGAAGATCGTCCTCAACGAGGGTTTGGGTGACGCTACCCAGGACAAGAAGATCATCGAGACCGCTATCAACGAGCTCACGGCAATCACTGGCCAGAAGGCCGTTCAGACCCTGTCGAAGAAGGATATCTCCAACTTCAAGGTTCGTAAGAGAATGCCCATCGGCGTGCGCGTGACCCTGCGTCGTGACCGCATGTACGAGTTCATGGAGCGTTTCATCCGCATCGCCCTGCCGCGTATCCGCGACTTCAAGGGTGTTAACGGCAAGCTCGACGGACGCGGCAACTACACCGTCGGTGTTACCGAGCAGATCATCTTCCCCGAGATCAACATCGACAACGTGACCAAGATGACCGGTATGAACATCACCTTCGTCACCACCGCCAAGACCGACGAGGAAGGCTACGCCCTGCTCAAGGAATTCGGAATCCCCTTTAACAACAAATAATTGAGAGTTAAATTATGGCAAAAGAATCAATGAAAGCCCGCCAGGCCAAGCGTGAGCGCCTCGTCGCCAAGTACGCTGCCAAGCGCGCTCAGCTCAAGAAGGACGGTGACTATGAGGCACTGCAGAAGCTGCCCCGCAACGCATCTCCCGTGAGACTGCACAACATCTGCAAGATGTCCGGTCGCCCCAAGGGGTACATGCGTCAGTTCGGCATCTCCCGTATCAACTTCCGCGAGATGGCGTCTAACGGTCTCATCCCCGGCGTGCACAAGGCCAGCTGGTGATTTCAACCACAACAATTCAATTAACAACAACACAAGTATTAAATATTGTTCGACAACGTCGAATCAATTTAAAACAACTTACAATAATGACAGATCCTATTGCAGATTATCTGACTAGATTGAGGAATGCGATCAAGGCACAGCACCGTGTCGTTGAAATCCCTTCTTCCAAGCTCAAAAAGGAGATCACCAAGATCCTCTTCGACCAGGGCTACATCCTGAACTACAAGTTCGTCGAGGACGAGAACTCTCCCCGTGGCACCATCAAGATCGCGCTCAAGTATGACAACGTGGACCACGTTAGCGCCATCAAGTGCCTCACACGCGTTTCAAGGCCCGGCCTGCGCCAGTACACTGGCTACAAGGACATGCCCCGCGTGCTCAATGGTTTAGGTATTGCCATCATCTCGACCTCCAAGGGCGTCATGACCAACAAGGAGGCCAAGAACCAGAAGATCGGTGGCGAAGTATTGTGTTACGTTTATTAATGGAGGAAAAGAGCTATGTCAAGAATTGGTAAATTGCACATCGCCATCCCCGCTGGCGTAACTGTTGAACAAAAGGACAACATCCTCACCGTCAAGGGCCCCAAGGGCGAGCTCAAGCAGACCCTCAACCCCAACATCACGGTCGAGATCGAGAACAATGAAATCAAGGTGACCCGCCCCAATGACGAGCGTGAGTCACGCGCTCAGCACGGACTGTACCGTGCGCTGATCAACAACATGGTTGTCGGCGTGAGCGAGGGTTTCAAGAAGGAATTGGAAATCGTCGGCGTCGGTTACCGCGCCACCAGCAACGGTCAAGTGCTCGAGCTGGCTCTCGGTTACTCACACGCCATCTACTTGAAGATGCCGCCCGAGGTCAAGGTTGAGGCCAAGACCGAGCGCAACAAGAACCCGCTCATCACGCTTGAGTCCTGCGACAAGCAGCTCCTGGGACAAATCTGTGCCAAGATCCGCTCCTTCCGCAAGCCCGAGCCTTACAAGGGTAAAGGTGTTAAATTCGTTGGCGAGGTTATTCGCCGCAAGTCTGGTAAAACGGCAGCTGCCAAGTAATTAAGTAGAAAGGAAACATCATGATATCCAAATCTGATAGAAGAAACAAGATTAAGGCGCGCATCCGTGGCCGCATCAGCGGCACCCCCGAGCGCCCCAGGCTGTGTGTATTCCGCAGCAATAAGCAAATTTATGCCCAGGTCATCGACGACATCGCCGGCAACACCCTCTGCAGCGCTTCCTCTAAGGGAATCACCGAGGGCAACAAGAGCGAGATCGCCGCTAAGGTGGGCGAGGCCGTTGCTAAGAAGGCCATCGAGGCCGGTATCAACACTGTTGTGTTTGACCGTAATGGCTTCCTGTTCCATGGTAGAGTTAAATCGTTGGCCGATGGCGCACGCAAAGGCGGACTTAAATTCTAAAGAGACAACATCATGCTGAAGAAAAATAATCGAGTAAAGATCGCTGCCGACGCCGAGTTGAAGGAGCGTCTGGTTGCCATCAACCGCACCACCAAGGTTACCAAGGGTGGTCGCACGTTCACCTTCGCCGCCATCGTGGTCGTTGGCGACGGCAATGGCGTTATCGGCTACGGCTTGGGTAAGGCCAATGAGGTTACCACCGCAATCAGCAAGGGTACCGAGGTGGCTAAGAAGAACCTGATCAAGGTCCCCGTTCACAAGGGCACCATTCCTCATGAGGTAGTCGCCAAGTACGGCGGCAGCCGCATCATCATGAAGCCCGCCAGCGCCGGTACCGGTGTGAAGGCTGGTGGTGCTATGCGTGCAGTCTTTGAGACTGTCGGCGTGACCGATGTTATTTGTAAGTCCAAGGGATCGAGCAACCCCCACAACCTGGTGAAAGCCACGCTCAAGGCCCTCGACGAGATGCGCAGCCCGGCTACCGTGGCCCATTATCGCGGCATCACTGTGGACAAGGTGTTTAACGGTTAAATTATTTGTTTACACAGTTATGGCAAAGATTCAGATCAAGCAAGTGAAAAGCCGCATCAATCGTCCGGCTCGCCAAAAGAGAACCCTCGACGCACTGGGTCTCAGGAAACTCAACCACACCGTTACACTCGAGGCTACTCCTCAGGTGCTCGGCATGGTCAATGCAGTTCGTCATCTGGTGGAAGTCACCAATGTTGATTAATTTTTAACGCTTTAAAAAAGAACAACATTATATGGAATTACATGATTTAAAACCTGCTGTAGGTTCAAATAAGAAGAAAACTCGTATCGGCCGTGGTCCCGGCTCGGGCAAGGGCGGTACATCTACTCGTGGTCACAAGGGTGCCAAGTCGCGCTCTGGTTACAAGCAGAAGGTCGGCTTTGAAGGCGGCCAGATGCCTCTGCAGCGCCGTGTCCCCAAGGGTGGTTTCAAGAACTTCAACCGCGTGGAGTACAAGGCCATCAACGTTGCTGTGCTTGATGCACTCGCCGAGAAGAATAGTCTCGAAAAAATCACCGTGGCTGACCTCATGCAGGCTGGCATGGTACGTAAAAACCAACTTGTTAAAATTTTGGGCCAGGGCCAGCTCAACCACAAGATTGAGGTTGAAGCCCACGCATTCTCCAAGAAGGCCGAGGAGATTATCACCGCTGCCGGTGGCTCAATCGTAAAACTCTAACCCACAATGAAACTCATTGAAACATTAAAAAACATCTGGAAGATTGAGGACCTGCGCAAGCGCCTCATCACCACGTTCCTGTTCATCGTGATCTATCGCTTTGGCTGTCACGTGGTGCTGCCGGGTATCAACCCCGCCGACCTGGAGGCCATGCGCAACTTCACCAACAGTGGACTGATGCAGCTGCTCGACATGTTCTCGGGCGGTGCCTTCGGTCAGGCTTCAATCTTCGCATTGGGTATCATGCCCTACATCACCGCCTCTATCGTTATCCAGCTCATGGGTATGGTAGTGCCTAGCTTCCAGAAGATGCAGCGCGAGGGCGAGAGTGGCCGCATGAAACTCAATCAGTACACCCGTTACCTGACTGTAGCCATTCTGCTGGTGCAGGCTCCTGCCTACCTGATGAACCTCCAGTATCAGGTCAACGCTGCCGGTGGGCATGCCCACATCTCGGGCCTCACGATGATTTACCTGTCTATCGTGCTCACCGCTGGTGCGATGTTGATTATGTGGCTGGGTGAGAAAATTACCGACAAGGGTATTGGCAATGGTATCTCACTGATCATTCTCGTGGGTATCCTCGCCCGTTTCCCCGGTGCCATCGTTCAAGAGTTTACTGGCCGCTTGAACACCGCTCAAGGTGGTCTGGTGATGTTCCTCGTGGAAATCGTTATCCTGTTTGCCGTCACCGCTGGTGCCGTCATGCTCACCCAGGGTACCCGCAAGGTCCCCGTGCAGTATGCCAAGCGCATCGTCGGTAACAAGCAGTATGGCGGTGCCCGCCAGTACATCCCCCTCAAGGTCAATGCTGCTAACGTGATGCCCATCATCTTTGCCCAGGCATTGATGTTCATCCCCATCACCCTCGCCGGCTTCGGTGCCCGTCAGGACGCCAGCGGCCTCGGTGGCTGGATCTCGCGCAACTTCGGCGACATGAACAGCCTGTGGTATAATGTGATCTATTTCCTCATGATCGTTGCCTTCACCTACTTCTATACCGCTATCACGGTGCGTCCCACCCAGATGGCTGAGGAGATGAAGAAGAACAGCGGCTTCATCCCTGGCATCAAGCCGGGCAAGAAGACTGCCGAGTATCTTGACTCGATCATGTCACGCATCACCCTGCCGGGTTCACTGTTCCTGGGTATCGTCGCCATCCTGCCGGCATTTGCCCGCTTCTTTGGCGTCAACCAGCAGTTTGCCCAGTTCTTTGGTGGCACCTCGCTGCTGATCACCGTCGGTGTCGTTCTTGACACCCTCCAGCAGATCGAGACCCACCTGATGATGCACCACTACGATGGTCTGATGAAGTCTGGTAAAATCAAGGGTCGTACCCGCTAAATGAAAATAGCGTTTGCCCGGTTTCAACTGATTTCAATCACACTATGATATACCTCAAGACAGACGACGAGATCGAGATGCTGCGCAAGGCCAACCTGGTCGTTGCAGGCACGTTGGCCGAAGTGGCCAAGTGGATTGCCCCCGGGGTGACTACGCGACGTCTGGATCAGATCGCTGAAGAGTATATCCGCTCCCAGGGCTGCACACCCGGCTTTAAGGGGTTGTACGGCTATCCCGCCACGCTCTGCACCTCGGTCAACGAGGTCGTCGTGCATGGCATCCCGTCGAACTACGTGCTCGAGGATGGCGACATCGTGTCCTGTGACTGCGGTGCCGTCACCCCCGAGGGGTTCAACGGCGACAGCACCTACACCGCAGCTGCTGCGCACCACCAAGGAGTCCCTTTACGTCGGCATCGAGCACGCCGTGCCCGGCAACCGAGTGGGGGATATCTCCAACGCCATCCAGCAGTATTGTGAACGGCGCAACTACAGCGTCGTGCGCGAGATGTGCGGACACGGCGTCGGCCGCAAGCTGCACGAGGATCCTGAAGTTCCCAACTTCGGGCGACGGGGAACAGGTCCGCTGTTGCGCAACGGCATGACCATCGCCATCGAGCCCATGATCAACATGGGCGGCAAGAACGTCATCACCGAGCGTGACGGATGGACAACCCGTACACGTGACCGCAAGCCCAGTGCCCACTTCGAGCACTCGATCGCCATCCATCATGGCAAGCCCGACATCCTGTCTTCCTTTGAAGGCATCAAGCAGGTCCTGGGTGAACGGTTCATCTGATTGAAACCACTACCTGACAGTAACAGTTGAAATAACGACAACGCAATTTTTAAAGATTTTATATGGCAAAACAGACAGCAATTGAATTAGACGGTACAATCGTCGAGGCTCTGTCCAACGCAATGTTCCGCGTTGAGCTCGAGAACGGACACCAGATCACTGCCCACATCAGCGGCAAGATGAGGATGCACTACATCAAGATCCTCCCTGGTGACAAGGTAAGGGTAGAGATGTCCCCCTACGATTTGACCAAAGGAAGAATCTCTTTCAGATATAAATAACAAAATCACAATATCTCATTATGAAAACTAGAGCATCTATCAAAAAGCGCAACGAGGACTGCAAGATCGTACGTCGCAAGGGGCGCCTGTATGTGATAAACAAAAAAAATCCTAAGCTCAAACAGCGTCAGGGATAAAAAAAGTATTAACTTTGCAAAAAATTTTGAATTAGATATATGGCAGTAAGAATTGTCGGGGTTGATATCCCCCAGAACAAGCGCGGCGTCATCGCCTTGACCTACATCTTTGGTATCGGGCGCAGCTCAGCCGCTACAATCCTCAAGAAGGCCGGTGTCGACGAGAACACCCGCGTAAAGGATTGGACCGATGCCGAGGCAGCCGCAGTGCGTGAGGTGATCGGTAACGAATATAAGGTAGAAGGTGACCTGCGCAGCGAAGTGCAGATGAACATCAAACGATTGATGGACATCGGCTGCTACCGTGGCATCCGTCACCGCAATGGTCTCCCCGTGCGTGGACAGAGCACCAAGAACAACGCACGCACCCGCAAGGGACGCAAGAAAACTGTTGCTAACAAGAAGAAAGCTACTAAATAACATTTATTGAATTACTATGGCTAAAAAGACAGTCGCAGCAAAGAAGAGAGTCGTTCGTGTTGACGGTATTGGTCAACTCCACGTGCATTCTTCGTTCAACAACATCATTGTGTGCCTCGCCAACGGTGAGGGACAGGTAATCTCGTGGTCCTCTGCCGGCAAGATGGGTTTCCGTGGTTCCAAGAAGAACACGCCCTACGCTGCCCAGATGGCTGCCGAAGATTGCGCAAAGGTCGCTTATGACCTCGGCTTGCGCAAGGTGAAAGCCTACGTCAAGGGTCCCGGCAATGGCCGCGAATCGGCTATCCGCACCATCCATGGCGCCGGCATCGCAGTTACCGAGATCATCGACGTCACGCCGCTGCCCCACAACGGCTGCCGTCCTCCCAAGCGCAGAAGGGTCTAAGAGAGTTAGGCGCTTCACGCATCGTAACCACTGTTTTTGACAGATTTTTTATTAACAAACTTTTTCGCGAATCTCTATCAGTGAATGGATTGCATTTTTTTGACGACCTCTCTGCAATCGCGGCTGCACTGAAGCGATTCCAATTCACAAAAGCTAATTATTTTTAAGAAAAGACTATGGCTAGATACACCGGTCCTAAAACTAAAATTGCACGTAAACTGGGTGAGCCCATCTTCGGTGAAGACAAGTACTTTGCCAAGAAGAATTATCCCCCGGGCCAGCATGGTTCCAACCGTCGCAGGAAATTGTCCGAGTACGGCACACAGCTTCGCGAAAAACAGAAAGCTAAGTATACCTATGGCGTTCTTGAGCGTCAGTTCCGCAACCTCTTCAACAAGGCTTCACGCATGAAGGGCGTTACCGGTGAGGTGCTCCTGCAGCTGCTCGAAGCACGCCTCGACAACATCGTTTATCGCTTGGGTATCGCTCCCACGCGCGCAGCTGCCCGTCAGCTCGTGCTCCATCGCCACATCACTGTCGATGGCAAGGTGGTGAACATCCCTTCCTACTCGGTGAGCGAGGGTCAGATCGTTGCTGTTCGTGAGAAGTCCAAGTCACTCGAGGTCATCCAGGATGCCCTCGCTGGCTTCAACCACAGCAAGTACCCCTGGATCGAATGGGACGAGAACGTCAAGGGCGGCAAGCTCTTGCACATGCCCGTTCGTGAAGACATCCCTGAGAATATCAAGGAGCAGTTGATCGTCGAGTTGTATTCTAAACAGTAAAATTATTATCCATGGCTATTTTAGCATTTCAGAAACCCGACAAAGTCCTGATGTTGGAAGCCGACAACTCGTTCGGCAAGTTCGAGTTCCGTCCCCTGGAGCCCGGTTATGGCGTTACCATCGGCAACGCGCTGCGCCGCATCCTCCTCTCCGGACTCGAAGGCTTTGCGATTTGCAGCATCCGCATCGACGGCGTGCAGCATGAGTTCGCCACCATCCCCGGGGTGAAGGAAGATGTCACCAATATCATCCTCAACCTCAAGAAGGTGCGCCTCAAACGCATTGTCGAGGACACCGACACCGAGAAGGCCGTTGTCAAGGTTTCAGGTCAAAGCGTCTTCAAGGCTGGCGACATTGGCAAGGTGCTCAGCGGTTTTGAGGTTCTCAATCCCGAACTCGAGATCTGCCACATTGACCCGTCCAGCGGTTTCCAAATCGAATTGTCGATCAACAAGGGTAGGGGATATGTCCCTGCCGAGGAGAACCGCAACGCCAATGACCCCATCGACGTGATCGCCATCGACTCGATCTACACGCCCATCCTGAACGTGAAGACCACCGTCGAGAACTTCCGTGTCGAGCAGAAGACCGACTACGAGAAGCTCGTCCTCGAGATCACTACCGATGGCTCCATTCACCCCAAGGACGCTCTCAAGGGCGCTGCCGAGATCTTGATTCAGCACTTCCAGCTCTTTACCGACCGCGAAATCGTTCTCGACAATACCGAGAACAACGCCAACGAGGAGTTTGACGAGGAAGTACTCAAGATGCGTCAGCTGCTCAAGACCAAACTTGTTGATATGGACCTCTCAGTACGCGCCCTCAACTGCCTCAAGTCGGCCGAAGTCGAGACGCTCGGTGAACTCGTGGTCTTCAACAAGACTGACCTGCTCAAGTTCCGCAACTTCGGTAAGAAGTCGCTCAGCGAGCTTGAGGAGCTCTTGGCCTCACTCAATCTGCACTTTGGCATGGATATCACTAAATACAAATTAGAAAAAGAGTAAAAAACGATGAGACATAATAAGAAATTCAACCACCTGAGCCGCAAGAGCGCGCATCGTGACGCCATGTTGGCCAACATGACCATCTCGCTGATCATGCACAAGCGCATCATTACGACCCTTGCTAAGGCTAAAGCTCTGCGCATGTACGCCGAGCCCATCATCAACAGGGCAAAGGACGACACCACCGCTTCGCGCCGCATCGTCTTCAAGTATCTCCAGAACAAGGAAGCCGTTAAGGAACTCTACTCGACCGTAGCAGCCAAGATCGCTGACCGTCCCGGTGGATACACTCGCATCCTCAAGCTCGGCAACCGCCTGGGTGACAACGCTAAGACCTGCTTCATTGAGCTCGTTGACTTCAATGAGGTAATGCTTGAGGCCAAGAACCAGGAGAAGGCCGCCGTCAAGAAGACCACGCGCCGCAGCCGCAAGAAAGCTGCTCCCGCAGCCGCTGCCGCTCCCGCCGAGGAGGCTCCCAAGGCCGAAGAGTAAACTACTCCCAACTGGATGATGTCTCTCAATCATCGAGAGAACGCGGTCTTGTCGCGATAAGGCCGCACTCTCAATAGAGATGAGACCTCCATATTCACAAGAAACCCCGTGCACCGGTAAGTGTCACGGGGTTTCTTGGTTATTGATGATCAGGGTTTAATCCTGTCTGGGCTGGATGTGATGGCATCCGTCACTTGCCTAGTTGCTTCTCGATGACACGCATCAGCTCCTCGTCGGTATTAAGCGTGTCACCATCGGGCGAGATGACATACATCGACTCGACCGCAGGCGCTTGACTTGTGCTGTCGGTCATGTTTGCCATGATCACCTTGGTCAGGCGGTCAAGATATAGGTTCAGGGCGACTGTATCGTTGGCAGCGTCAAATTTTTCAATCACCTGCTGGCCATTGGCCATGTTCTCTACCATCTGGTAATGCCTTGGCTTCTCATTACAAGAAGTCAGCCATGACATGGCGATTACGGCAGCCAGCAGTGGAAATAATCTTCTCATCTCAGTATATCTGCCTCCAGTGGTAATCACTCCTTGATCTCCCAACCCAGGGCGCTGGCACCCAGCACAGCGGCGTCGCTCTCCTTGAGCTCGCTGATCAGGATCTTCACCTTGCCCTTGTAGATGCCCAGCACGTTGCGTTCAAACGCCTCCTTCACCGGATTCATGATCAGGTCACCGCTCTTGGTCAGGCCGCCGAACAGCACAAATGCCTCAGGACTAGAGAAATTGGTGAAATCGGCTAGAGCCTCGCCCAGGATCGTACCCGTGTAGTTGAAGATCTCCTTCGCCAGCTTGTCACCAGCCATCGCGCAGTCATACACATCCTTGCTCGTGATCGACTCGATGTCATAGTCACGCAGCTTCGACGGCTCGTCGCGCAGCTCCAGGAACTCGCGCGCCGTGCGTGCCACACCCGTTGCCGAGCAGTAAGCCTCCAGACAGCCCGTGCGACCGCAACCGCACACGCGCCCGTTGGTGCGCTTCACGATCACGTGGCCCAGCTCGCCGGCAAAGCCGTCGTGGCCGTATACCATCTGGCCGTTCACCACGATACCGCTGCCCACACCAGTGCCCAGCGTGATCATGATAAAGTCCTTCATGCCGCGTGCCACGCCATAGGTCATCTCGCCGATGGCAGCAGCGTTGGCGTCGTTAGTGATCAGGCACGGAATGCCGAATTTCTCAGTTACCATCTCGGCCAGGTGGATGGGCATGGGCCAGGGCAGGTTCGGAGCCTGGTCGATCATACCCGTGTAGTAGTTGCCGTTGGGGGCGCCGATGCCGATGCCGTTGATTTTGCCGTCGGCTTCATTGTCCTCAATCAGACGAGACAGCTCGGTGTGCAGCTCGTCGATATAGTCATTAAAGTCACTGTGCTTGCCAGTCTTGATAGAACTGCTTGCAATCACGTTACCACGGGCATCCACGATGCCAAACACCGTGTTGGTGCCGCCCATGTCGATACCGATTACATAAGGTTTTGCCATGATTAGCTTCTTTTAAATTGGTTGATAATAAACGTTGTTGTTACATACTTGAACCACAAAGGTAACAAAAACTTTTCGGTTTTGATATTTGATGTGCAGTTTTTTATCAGTATCAGCTTCGCCAAAACATCTTTGGCGATGATATAGATGTTGGCCCTACCCCTGCGGGGCTAATGCTAATTACACGTCACTTGACTAATATAATGCGAAATTTTTAATTGTTTTCGTGGAATTCGCTTCATTATCGGAATTCGTATTTAAATACTTTTCTGGGCCAACTGCTATATCGTTCCCAATTCATATTCAGATTTTTGACCTTGATAGGTTTTGTCAGGGGCGTTACCTTTGTATCGTGGACGGTGAATTGAGCGTTTAACAATTCGTTAACAGTTCCGCACAACCTTTGTGATATCACTACAACGACAGCAAGTGCTGGAACACAATGAATTAGCAAAACAGGGCCCAAAAGGCTCATTTTGCTTTTCATCGTGGTGGATGATTGTATAGAGGGAGTTGTTGTGTATTGCGAGCCTGTGGCTCGTAACATGGTTTGTCCAATAATGGCTAGAACGAGGCCGAGAGGCGGACGTTGAGTTGGCGGCGGGTGAGGTAGTTGGGGACGGCGTACTGGATGTCGTTGACGTCGGTGACCCAGTAGTAGCTGCTCACGTTGCTGATGTCCATCAAGTTGAACACGTCCAGGCCGAGCCAGATTTCCTTGAAGTGGCTGAACAAGCCGCTCGTGGGACGGCTGTCCTTGCCCACGAGTTCGTAGCTCAGGCCGACGTCAACGCGCTTGTAGGCGGGCTGGCGCACGTAGGAGTCGGCTCGCGTCAGGTGGGGTGCCGTGGTGGGCAGACCGTCGCTGATGACGCCCTTGAGGCTGAACTTGAGGCGCGGGATGTTGGGGAAATAGTCGGTGAAGAACAAGGCGATGCTGTAGCGCTGGTCGGTGGGGCGGGGCACCTTCACGCCGTTGAGGTCCTCCTGGGTCTTCATCAGTGAGAGGCTCAGCCAGGAGTCGGTTCCCTCGACAAACTGGCCAAAGAGTTTCATGTCCACACCGGCAATGTAGCCCTTGGACGAGTTGACGCCGCTATAGACGAGCTTGAGGTTGTCGATTTCATAGGGGATGAGGTTGCTGAGGTTCTTGTAGTAGGCCTCGGCCGTCAACTTGAAGGGGCGGTCCAGCGCGCGGAAGGTGTAGTCACTGCCCAGAATCACCTGGATGCTGCGTTGTGACTTGATATCCTTGTTCAGCAGGATGTTGCGGTTGCCCAGCGTGTCCATCACCTGCTGCCGGTATTCCTTGTAGAAGGGGGCTTGATAATAGACGCCGCCGGCAAGGCGCAGCGACAGGTTGCCGTTGCGCTCGGGCACGAAGCCCAGGCTCACGCGCGGTGAGATGAGGGTCTCGCCGTTGAAGTTCCAGTGCGACAGGCGCACGCCAGCGTTGAGCGACCAGAAACCGGCGCTGCTGGTAAAGCGCCACGTGTCCATCAGCCAGCCAGCGATGCGGGTGGTGTTGAGGTCATTGCTCGATATCTCGGTGAAGATGACGTTGACCTGATCGGGGATGTGGGGAAGGGAATAGCCTGCACTGTCGCGCCATTGCCACTGGCGGGAGCGGTCATAGATGTCCTCCTTGCGCATCGACAGGCCGTAGGAGATGCTGTTGTTGTTGATGCCGACGTTGCCGCGCAGGGTAAGGTCCAGCACGTTCATCTTCAAGCGCGTGCGCTCGTGCTCGTGGTATTTGCCAACGCCCAGCTCCTGGCCGGCCTGGTCGAGCCAGTACTCGCCGTGGATGTCATAGGCCACGAGCTCGTCGGTGCGGTACCCCGAGGCTTGAAGCGTAAGGTCGGTGCCCTTGTCGTTGAACTTGTAGGTGACGGCACCGGCGCCAAAGTAGGTCTGGAACTTGTCCTTCTCGTAGCCGTCGAAATAGACAGTGAACGACTTCACGTCCTCACTGGTGCCGAAGCTTGTCTCGCGGTTGACGGGTGTGAAGCGGTAATCGTTGATGCTGACGTTGCCCAGCAGGGCAATGCGCAGCTTGTCGGTCGGCTTGAAGACGAGGCTCGTCTGGTAATCAAAGTACTGTGGGTCATACTCGCCCTTGCTCTCGAGCGAGCCCATGAGCGACGAGTTGCGCTTGTAGCGGATGCCGTGCATCTGCGAGTAGTGGCGCGTGCTGTGACCCAGCATCAGGCTGCCGCCCTGCAGGCTGGCGGCCAGCGCGCCCTCAAAGGCCTCGGGCTCGCGGTAGGTGATGTCGAGCACCGACGACATGCGGTCGCCATAGGCGGCGCTGAAACCGCCGGTCGAGAATTCGACCTTGCGCACCATGTCGGGGTTGATGATACTCATGCCCTCCTGCTGGCCCGAGCTGATGAGCTGCGGACGATAGACCTCGATGCCGTTGATATAGACGCTGTTCTCGTCGTAGGAGCCGCCGCGCACCATGTACTGGGACGACATCTCATTCTTGGAGCTCACACCGGCCATCGTGGTCAAGACGGCCTCGACGCTGCCGCCCGAGGCGTCAGGAGTGCGCCGCAGCATGTCCACGTCGATGCCCTGCATCGTGGTGGTCTGTTTCTTGTATTCGGTGATTTCGACTTCGCCCAGTTCGAGCGTTTTCTCATACAGCTTGGGGTTGATGGTGACTGTGCCCTCGGGCTTGATGAGCTGGCGGGTCACGGTGGAGTAGCCCAAGCACGAGAATTCCACCATCACGGTGTCGGCCTTGGGGACCGTCATCTCATACATGCCCTTGGTGTCGGTATTGGTGCCCACAGCAGTGCCCAGCAGGCGCACCGTGGCAAACTCGATAGGCTCGCCGGCGGCATCGACCACCTTACCGGTAATCTTGACTTGTGAGAATGCGACTGTGGCGCACAGCAGGCACGTCAGCAACGTCAATATGCGGAAATGGAATTTCATTGGCGGTTTGATGTTATATTTCTAATAACATAACGCACTAAAGGGTGATTTATTGCGGCATCGGCCGGTGCGGCTCAGTTGGAGAAGAGCGAGAACAGGTCGCGGGCGCTCATGCGGCTGTAGCCGTTGGGCAGGCTGCGATCAATCTTCACGTTGCTGTTCCAGTCGATGTTCTTGTAAGAGAGCGACAGCGACACCTTCTTGTTCTCGATGGTGGCGACGGCATTGAGGCCGTGGGCGATGTTGCCGGCCTGGGTCGAGCGCACATCGCTGTAGTTGACCACATAATCGGGTGCCGCGATAGAGCCTTCGGGGCTAATGGAGAGCAGATTGATGTGTCTTGATTTGTTAAACGCGAAGGCGTATCCGTAGCCCTTAAATGCCTCATTGGCTTTCACGTAGATGTCCTTGCCACTATCAATGGCAGTAACCAGATTCTTTAGTGATTCATCGAGCGTCCCCTTGCCGATGACGAAGGGCCGTCCCAGGAAGATGTCCTGCACATCGCTCACCGTGACGGGGATGCCCGATGTGAGCAAGGAAACCTTCTCGGCAATGTAGCGCTTGTGCACCTTGTCCACGGCATATAGGCTGTCTGCCGTGATGAGTAGGCGGCCCACTTCGATGCCCAGCATGGGCCGAAGCGAGATGTAGATGGCCTGGTCACGCACCAAGCGCACCTGAATGGCCGATGAAAAACTGCTGCCGGCACTCAGCTTGATGTTGCCGCCAGTCTGCATCGTCTGCCAGTCGCCCAGTGTGGCGATGATTGATTCCATGGCATCGGTTGTTGCCCTTGGTGTAGCGGGCGTCGTGGTTGTCGTGTCGGGCTCGGTGGCGGCTTTCTTGAATGTGCCACAGGCGCTCATCAAGGCCACCAGCATGATAAGTATAATGATATTATTCTTCATAATAAGTTTTGTTTTTAACTTTGCGTTGCAGCAGTTCGTTGTCAGGGTCGGTTTCCAGGGCCTTGGTCCACTGTTCCACGGCCTGGTCTTTCTCGCCAGTGAACCACAGGACATCGCCATAATGTTCCAGCAGGTGCTTGTCCTCGTCGAGTTCAACGGCCTGCTTCATGTATAGCAGGGCTTTGTCATAATCCTTCTTGGCGAAATAGACCCAAGCGTAGGTGTCGATGAAGTTGGCATTCTCGGGGTCATCTTTTACCGCAAGAGCTGCCATGCGCTCGGCGCGGTCCAGATCGATGCCTCGTTGAGCCAGATAGTAGGCATAGTTGTTGAGTGCGCCCGAGTTGACGGGGTCGAGCACCAGAGCCTTCTCGTAGCACTCGACGGCCTTGAGCGTGTCGTTCATCTCGCTATAGGTGTCGCCCATGCCCGTGATGATTTCCGAGCGTCGCTCCAGGTCGGTTGAGTCGGTGAGGACCAGCACCTTGTTGTAGGTGTCGATGGCTTTGCCGTATTCCTTCATCTGATGGTAACATCCCGCGACATAGCCCAGCAGGTCCAGGTTGTCAGGGTTGTATTCCAGCGCTTTCTCCGAGGCCTTGACGGCGTCGGTGTAGTTATCTTCCATCATGTTGAGGATAACCATGTTGCGCCACCCGTCGGCATCGGTGGGATTGACGTCCAGACTGTAACTCAGCTGCTCAATTGCTCCCTTGACATCCTTGCAGGCATATAGGTACTCGCTGTACAGCTGGTGGATCTTGGCCTCATGGGGATGTTGCTCGATCAGTACCGTGAATAGTTTGTTGATGCGCTGGGTTGTGTCTTCCTTAGCCAGTTGCTGGCGGATGTATCCCAGCAGCACGCCCAGTTTGGAGTCCACGTCGAGTTGCTCGGCAGTGAGGGCATTGTAAATCTGTTGTTCATAGCCCACGCTGTCGCCGGCCATGTTGTAGTACTCGGCACGTGTGAGGTAGATGTAGCCATTGCCTGGAGCATATTCTTGGGCACGATCCAGGTAGTAGAAGGCGCTGTCGCTCATGCCATAGTGCTGGAACAGGCCGCTCATGGCGATGTTGTAGGAATCGTTCTGGGGAGCTGTGGCAAGCAGACCCCGCATCTCGCGCAGGGCGCTGGCACTGTCGTTCATGGCCATGTAGTTCTCGATCTTGCTTGACGTGATCTGGATAGCCTGGCCAAAGATGGCCGCGATGCTGTCATAGGTGGCGTTACTCTTGGCATAGTCGCCCGAGCGGGCATAGGCCTCGGCCAGACGTGCCTGCAATTCCAATCGGTTAGGGTTATACTCGTTGAGCAGCTTGATGGCCCTTAAAGCCTCGTCAGGATGGCCAAGCTGCATGTTGGCATCGCTGTAGAAGGTGGTCTCGTACAGGTCCTCGGGCTGAGCCTCGAAGTGCTCCTTCATCAGCGCGAGTCCCTCTTCACAGATGGCCTTGGTCGTATTGTTCATGCGCAACTTGCACATACCCATATAGAAGGATATGGCGGTATTGTATGGATCAATCCCGTGGGCATAACTCAGCAGGTCATAGTAGGCGTCGAAATTGTCTTTCAATTTCTCATTCTCGGCCTGCAGGAATATGTATTCGGCCTTGCGCTGGTCGGCGAGGCTGACGTTACGCTTGTCAGTCTCCTTTTTTCCTGCCATGGCAGTCATCGCCAGCAGCAGGATAGCCAATATCGCTAAATGTCGTTTCATCAACTATCAACTGTTAACTATAAATCATTATCTATTTCGTTCCCGTGTGCCCAAAGCCGCCGGCGCCGCGCTCTGTCTCGTCGAGGTCATCCACGATGGTCCACTCGACGGTACTGTGGCGGGCAACCACCATCTGGCAGATGCGTTCACCATTCTCGATGGTCTGCGGCTCGTTGCTCAGGTTCACGAGGATGACGCCGATCTCGCCGCGGTAGTCGGCATCAATCGTGCCAGGCGTGTTCAGCACCGTGAGGCCACGCTTCAGGGCCAAGCCGCTGCGTGGCCTGATTTGGCACTCATAGCCCTCGGGCAGGGCGATATAGATACCCGTGTGTACCAGCGCACGCTCTAGCGGCTGCAGCGTCAACGGCTCCTCCAGCCACGCGCGCAGGTCCATGCCCGCGCTCATCGCTGTCCCATATTGCGGCACCTCATGCGGCCCGCGGTTCACTATTTTCACCTCAATCTTCTCCATAAACGTGATGTTTTGCCCCACAAAATTATAACAAAATTGATTATCAGAACTATGTTGTGTGTTATTTCTTTCACATGATTATCCATGAAATCCTCCTGCACGGTTCATAAATGCTTTAATGCCCAGGTGAGATTAGTGGGAGAACATGAAAACTGTCTAGTTCTTTGACAAATTATTCATTTTTTTGCAGAATAATGTCGATTATTCTAGAAAATATTTTGAAGGGTAGAGGATGTGACGTATTTTTGCTGCCGATAAAAACCTTATAAACTTGTAAAGAAAATGGAAAGAATTAGATTAGTCTCCTTGTTTTTACTAATGAGTTTGATAGCTATGGCCCAAATTCCTGAATTGTCCGTTGAACAGCATCTTGAGGACTATGACTATGCCGTGAAGTATCTCGAAGACAATTATGCCGGTTACCACAACAAAGTAGTGGACAGCACACGAGCCGATTATGAGTCCATGAAGTCACGCTTGCGCGTTCAAGTCCAGCAGGGCGAGCGCACCGGCTGGGATGCCGTGGCTCAATATACTGCGTGGTTCGAGGATCTGCACACCCGTTTGTGTTATAATGTAGGAGATGGTAAGGGTAATACCAAGCCATATAATTCCAAGTATTGGACCCGTGAGCGTATCTATTACAGTGATTACATGCAAGAGTACCATCCCAAAGCGGTGGCCTGCAAGGTGACCGACAAAACTTTCTTGATCAGGTTCCCGTCGTGTTATGGCGATATAAGTTTGGAGTGGGTTGAGGGCTCTATCAAGACTTTTAGAGATTCTGGTTGCGAGAATCTGGTGTTGGATATTCGTGGCAATGGTGGTGGCAGTGATACTTATTTTAACCCCTATTGGGAACTGCTCTATGACCATGAGGGATGCGTGCCGGGCGTTGAGTATCGCAATTCGACCGAGCACAGGAGCATGTTGTTGAAAGATTTACAGGATAGTGGAATGCCACAGGCTTTCACCAGTGGCATTCAGGCCATGTTCCCCATGATTGCTGGCATCGATTATATTCCACAAGGGCTAATCAGGTATGTCGTATCCCACTTGAATGATGCACAGAACTTGTCGATGCAGGACCTGATGGGTGTTTTAAGTAAACTGGCCCAGTCGGGGGATGAATTCTCAAAATTTACCCTGCACTTGGACCATGTGAGTGATGCCGTGCGCAAGGCCGCGCTCATCATCGACAACGGCATCGCCAGCTCTGGTGAGATGATGGTCAAGACCATCAAGGCCACAAGTAGCCGCACTATGGTCTATGGCCGTGACAACACCTCTGGTTGCCTCGACTTCTCAAATTGCTATGAAGTGGAGATGCCCAACAGCCACCTCCGTTTCACGTGTCCCATGACCCGCACCATCGGTCTGCCCGAGACAGGTATTGACGCCACAGGCATTGCCCCAGACGTGCGCATCCCGCTGCCGCTGCCAGCCCGCTTGACCGACAACATCGACGAGTGGACCATCTGGGTAGCAGAACAATTGGAAAAGTAAAAAACGCGACAGCAATCAGACGCTTCGGCGTTATCATAAAGTGATTATCATTTTATGATAATTATAATTTGATAAATTGGATGGATTGTTGTACCTTTGCCGCGTAAACCCTATGCGAAGTGATTATGAACAATCCATTTGTGACTAACGGATATGCTGGTGAACGGTACTTTTGTGACCGAATAGAGGAAACGCGGACGCTTATTGACCTGTTGACCAACGGCAATAACGTGGCGTTGATTTCGCCTCGCCGCTTAGGAAAAACCGACCTGATCCGTCATTGTTTTGCTCAGCCCGCCGTCAAGGACAGTTACTACACGTTCTTGATAGACATCTACGCGACATCATCACTGCAGGATTTTGTCAATGTCTTGGGGCGAAGTATTATCGATGCGCTCAGACCCTTCGGCAAAAAAGTGTTGCAGCGTTTTATTGATGTTGTTACATCGTTGCGCCCTGACATATCATTTGATGTCTTTGGCCAGCCTTCATTGGGCGTAAGCATGGGCTCGATAGACAAACCAGAGGCGTCACTTGACGAGATTTTCCGTTTTCTTGAAAATGCCGACCGTCCATGTCTGGTTGCCATCGACGAATTCCAGCAGATTGCATCCTACAATGATGGCGCCAATGTGGAAGCCATGCTGCGCACTTATATCCAGCGATGCCGCAATGCCAACTTCGTGTTTGCCGGTTCGCAGCGGCATGTGATGGATAACATGTTTACTTCACCTTCACGACCCTTTTACCAGTCGGTAACTTTGATGAATCTTAAGCCCCTGGAAGTGGACGTATATCGTGATTTTGCCGTTGGTCTGTTCGACGAGGCTGGCAAGTTCCTTTTGCCCGAGGTCGTGGATCAGGTATATGGCGATTTCAACGGCGTTACAGCTTATATGCAGCGTTTGATGAATGTTTTGTTTATGCGCACACCGCATGGCGAAACCTGTACCACCCAGATGATTGATGGGGCTATCAGCTACACGCTGGACATGGCGAGTGATACCTATGAGACTCTCCTTTGCCAGATACCCGAAAGGCAGCGCAATGTATTCATCGCCATTGCCATCGAGGGGGAGGTCGCAAATGTGACAAGCGGAGCGTTTATCCGCAAGTATCATTTGCCATCGGCAAGTTCGGTTAATTCGGCTGTCAAGGGTTTGCTTGCTAAGGATTTTATCACTCTGGGCAAGAATGGTTATCAGGCCTATGATAAATTGTTTGCCTTGTGGGTAAGACGATATATGAATATTTGATTCTAGGATAATATGGAGAGAATGAATTGGGACCGATTGATTTCGGACAAACGGCTTGGGCTCGAGCATTACCATGACGCTAAGGGTGGGGGAGTAAGGAGCGACTTTGAGCGCGACTACGACCGCCTGGTGTTCTCGTCGCCCTTCCGCCGCTTGCAGAACAAGACGCAGGTCTTTCCTCTGCCTGACAGTATATTAGTGCACAACCGCTTGACCCACAGCTTGGAAGTTTCCAGCGTGGGCAAATCGATGGCACGCGAGGTGGCCATCCGCCTCATGCCGCGCTATGCTGGTGAACCGTGGGTGGAAAAACTCAGGGACATCAGCGAAATTGTTTCGGCAGCCTGTCTGGCTCATGACTTGGGTAACCCGCCGTTTGGCCACTCGGGAGAGAAGACCATCGGGGCCTACTTCAGCGAGGGCAAGGGCTTGGAATTCAAGGGAAAGTTTACCGTTGAGCAGTGGAATGACCTTATCCACTTTGAGGGCAACGCCAACTCGTTCCGCACACTGGTGCACCAGTTCAAGGGTCGTCGCCCGGGCGGCTTTGCCATGACCTACTCGACGCTGGCTGCGATTGTGAAATATCCCTACTCATCGATGCACGCCGGCAAGAAAGGCAAATTTGGATTCTTCACCACCGAGAAAGAAATCTTCCACCGCATTGCCGACGAGTTGGGCCTTATCAGGCTTGAGGAGGACCGCTACTGCCGCCATCCGCTCGTCTATATTGTCGAGGCTGCCGATGACATCTGTTACCAGATAATGGATATCGAGGACGGCCACAAACTCAAGATCATCGGCACCGATGAGACTATCGACCTGCTCTTGGGCTTCTTTACCACTGAGCGTCAACATCATCTGCGTGAACACATGGATATTGTCGCTGACCCCAACGAGAAGATCGCCTACCTGCGCTCCTGCATTGTGGGTCTGCTGGTCGAGCAATGTGCAGCCGCCTTTGCCGATCACGAGGACGAAATCATGGAGGGCCGCTTTGTGGGCAGCCTTATCGACCGCATCGACCCATTGCCTGCGAGCGCCTATCAAGCGTGCAGCGCCCTGGCCCATGACAAACTCTATCGTGCAGGATATGTCGTTGATGTTGATCTGGCAGGTAACCGCATTATCAATCTGCTGCTTGAAAAACTCATCGAGGCGGTCATGTATCCCGAGCGCAACTACTCGCAGTTATTGATGAATAAGTTCCCGCAGCAATATGATGTTCATGCTTCCAAGCTCTTTGAGCAAGTGCAAGCGGTGCTGGACCACATCAGCGCGATGACAGACGTGTATGCCCTCAACCTCTACCGCCAGCTCGACGGTATTTCCCTCCCCACAGTATAGACTTATCATGTACACCGTGGCAAAGCCGCGGTCCACAATTAACAATAGAAGAAAACAATGGGACTCATTGACGATAAAAAACGTGTAAACGAAATAGAACTCAGCGAGGAGCGCGCCATCCTCGTGGGACTGATCACACCCCAGCAGGGCGAGGCCAAGGCCAAAGAGTACCTCGATGAACTTGAATTCCTTGCCGAGACGGCGGGCGCTGTCACCGTACGCACCTTCCTGCAACGCTGTGACGGCCCCAACAGCACCAGCTACGTGGGTAAGGGCAAACTTGAGGAAATTGTAGCCTATGTCGAGGACAACGACATCAGCCTGGTCATCTTTGATGACGACCTCACGCCCAAGCAGGTTGCCTTTATTGAGAAGGCGGTAAAGGTCAAGACCCTGGACCGCACAAGCCTCATCCTGGACATCTTTGCCAAGCGGGCTCAGACCGCCAGCGCCAAGATGCAGGTCGAACTGGCTCAGTACCAGTACCTATTGCCACGACTGACGGGTATGTGGACCCACCTTGAACGCCAGCGAGGTGGCATCGGTATGCGTGGTCCCGGTGAGACCCAGATCGAGACCGACCGCCGTATTGTCAAGACCAAGATTTCCCTGCTCAAGGAGAAACTGGCCCAACTCGACAAGCAGAAGATGACCCAGCGCAAGAACCGCGGCAAGCTCACGCGCATCGCCCTTGTGGGCTACACCAACGTGGGCAAATCCACGCTGATGAACGTGCTGAGCAAGAGCGAGGTGTTTGCCGAGAACAAGCTCTTTGCTACCCTTGACACGACTGTGCGCAAGGTGGTGATTTCTAACCTGCCTTTCCTGCTGACCGACACCGTAGGCTTCATCCGCAAGTTGCCCACCCATCTGGTGGAATCCTTCAAGAGCACCCTCGACGAGGTGCGCGACAGCGACATCCTCGTCCATGTAGTCGATATCTCGCATCCCCAGTTCGAGGAGCAGATCGAGGTGGTGAACCGCACCCTGCAAGAGGTGTGTGATGCCGGCAGCAAGGAGATGATCATGGTCTTCAACAAGATTGACCAGTTCACTCATGTGCCCAAGGATGAGGACGACCTCACGCCGCGCCTGCGTGAGAACATCCCCCTCGAGGAGTTGCAAGAGACCTGGATGGCCCGCATGGGCGAGAATTGCGTCTTCATCAGCGCCAAGAAGCAGCAGAACATCGACGGCCTCAAGAAATTGCTCTACAACAAGGCCAAGGCCGTCCACACCGCCCGCTTCCCCTACAACGACTTCCTCTTCCAGACCTACGACGACCTCGCCGCCGAGTAAAATATGAAAACATGACTGAACTGATCATTGGTTTATTGTTTTTTGGAATAGGTGTCTTGCTTTTCCGCTATCTGGACAAGAAGTCTGATGCGTGGATTGAGTCAGGCAACAGGTATAAACGTGTTTTAGGCTGGTGCCTGCTATTCCTCCTTACGATAGGCCTGCCGCTTTATCTGATTGTTACTCAAGTGCAGTCATGTTCAACCGAGTATAAGTTAAATCAAAGTATAACGAATACATTTTGAGTATAATGGCTAACCCGAAGAATAAACAGGAGTTGTTGGCTTCCATGACCGATGGATATGCCAAGTTGTGCGATCAGATCGCAAAAATGAGTGATGAGGAAAAGTTGGCATCGTTTGACTTCACTGCCGACCCCAAGAAGTGCGGCGTGCGCTGGCAGTACGACCGCTGCCTGCGTGACTTGCTGATTCATCTGCACGAGTGGCAGGTGCTCATGCGCGATTTCGTGCAGAACATCCGCGACGGCCACCCCAGGGACTATCTGCCCGATGAGTACCGCCGCAACTACCATGAGATGGACAAGATGCTGGTCGAGAAGCACCAAGGGACCCCGCTGGAGCAGGCCAGCCATCTCCTGCAGCAGACCCAAGAGGAGATGCTAAGCCTTGCCGAGAGTTTTAGCGAGGAAGAGCTCTTTACCAAGGGCTACTACAAGAATACCTACACTACAACGATGGCAGCCTATTTTGTCAGCGTCACTACCAGCCCTTATGGCCAAGCGGTGAAGCTGCTCAAGACCCACCAAAAGAATTGCCGCAAGTGAGAGGAAAAAACATCGGAGTGCGGATGTCAACTCCAAACTCCAAACTGAATCAAGGGTTATAATAGTCCTTGTGGTAATAAGCAAGTAGTTCCTGCAAGTGGCGATAGGCCTCGGCAGCGGGACCGTCGGGGTCGATTTCCATGGCTTCGAGATAGCTGTTGAGTGCCATGCGGATGTTGCCTTCCTGGCGATAAGCGTTACCGCGCAGGTAGTAGGCCATGGCTAGTGTGGCATGGTCTGTTGCCTTGTTCTCGACAATTTCATTGGCGGCATTGAGCGCCTCTTCTCCCTCGCTGCGGGAGAGCATATCTTTAATCTCTTGTATGGTTTTCATCTAGTGTTGAGTTTTATTGGGACAAAATTACACCAACTTCGTGAAAAAACATTACCTTTGCTCAATAAAAATTATTATTGATACACAATCATGAACCAAATGAATAACAATCCCCAGGAGAACCAGAGGCTGGGGCAACTCAAGAACCTTGTGATGCTTGCTGCTGCTGACGGTAACTTTACCGACTCTGAATTGGCTGTGCTGCTTGCTGTAGCATCTCGCGAGAACATCACGCCCGAAGAATTTGATAAGGTCATCGACAATCCCGAAAGCGTGACCATCGACTTGCCCACTGACGAGGACACCAAGCTGGACTACCTGCGTGACATGGTCGCCTTGATGATGATCGACGGCGAACTCGACGAGCAGGAAATGGCCATGTGTAAGGTCTATGCCATGACGCTGGGCTATCGCAGTAGCATCGTTGACGGTATGATTGCTGGCATTGTTGACACTCTCAATGCCGCTGATGCCGAGTAACGCTTTCGGCTCCATTTTTGGGAAATGAACAAGAACAGCATATATTGCCTGATAGTCGGGTTGCTGTTTCCGGTGCTGGCATGGGCTCAAGAGGCCACTGCCGGTGATTTGAATCAGTATGTCGAGGAACTCAACTCGCAGTGCCCGATTCACTTCGAGACCGATTGGGGCGTCAACTCCTTTACTATGGTAGGGGATAACTATGCGTTGGTCGATGTCATGCTACCTGCCAACACGTCAATGATTCTTTCATCCTTTTCCTCCAATTCAAAACAAGTGAAGAATTTGTGGATTAGGCAGTTCCAGCAATATGGCGAGCAGTGGAACGGTTTTGTGGATACTATGGTCAAGGCAGATTGCCGCATTGTTCTCAACCTTCGCCCCAAGAGCAGTGATGAGACAGCTCTGATCACGTTCTTCCCTTCGGACTTCGAAGTGGAATAGCATCAATCATTAAGGCGATGATATAGATGTTGGCTCAACCCCTGCGGGGTAAAATACGTAGATGAATATTAGCTCGGCTTCTTTTGGGGGCCGAGCTAACTGTGACTAGCCGCGGTAGGCCGAAGGCGAAACGCCTAGATTGTTCTGCACATAGCGGCTGAAGTAGGATGTGGACGAGAAGTTGAACATCTCGGTAATCTCCGTAAAGGAGATGGTCTTGTCGCGTAGCAGGCGGGATATCTCAAGGATGGTAAAGCGATTGATCCAGAAGTTGGCAGCCATGCCGCTCGACTTCTTGCTGATTTCAGACAGGTACTTGGGCGTGACGCACAATTGGTCGGCATAGTAGGTGATATCGCGGTGCTCGCGGTAATCGCCCCGCTCGAGCATGGCCAGGAAATCGCTCATCACCTTAGTCGTCTGTGTGCTCTGCTCCGTCTCCTTATAGATGTGTGCATGTATCTCAAAGTAGTCGATGATCATCGTCTGCACCGCATTTAACATCACGTCCTGGTGAAACATGCTCACTTGCCAGTTGAGCCTCGTCTCGATGTTGTCAAAGTCCTGCTTGAGGATGGCAAAACGGCTGTCGGTGAGCGGCATTACAGGGTTGAGAAAGAGTGATAAAGTGCCTTGCATGCCGTAGTTGCTCTGTGGTGTCGCCAACTCGATGAAATGGTCCTTAACATATATAACCTTGGCCTTGAAGTCATCGCTCGTGACGATGTTCTCAACCAGACGCCCTTCACGCACGATCATGGAGTCATGGGCGTGCAGGTGAAAACGCCCTAGGTTGAACGTGAATTCACACTCGCCCTCGTAGCATAGCACGTGGGCCACGTAGTTCCTAAGCCTGTCTGAAGCCAAATCGTGCAGGTCGTTCTCGATGATGATATTATTGCGGTCAAATTTCATACTGCATGGCAAAGATACGATATTTTTGACAAAAAGTGAAATTACCTCCGTAAAAAGTGTAACGGCCATTAGCCGCAATCATAGTAATTTTGCCATCAAAATAACAACATAAAAAATCTTATTGACAATGAATCGCTTTAAATCATTTTTCGTAGCCGTCATGGCACTGTTGTCGATGAGCTGCTCAGCCAACGCAAATCAATCATCAATTAATAACGAAACCGATATGGACAAAAACAGCAAATCTTTAGTCGTATTCTTCTCTCATGCGGGAGAAAACTACAGTGTGGGTAACATCAAGGTGGGTAACACCAAGATCGTTGCCGATTACATCAGTGAGATGACTGGCGCCGACCAGTTTGAGATTGTGGCCGATAAGGACTACGACATGCCTTATATGGAGCTCATCGAGGTGGCCAAGCAGGAGGCCCACGATGGCGAGCTGCCTCCTATGGTGGGCAAACTCGAGGACGTGGATCAGTACGACACCATCTTCATCGGCGGTCCCGTGTGGTGGGGCACCTATCCTCAGGTGATGTTCTCCTTCTTCCGTGACTATGACTTGAACGGTAAGACCATCATCCCCTTCACCACCCACGAGGGCAGTGGTCTGGCCAGCTGTGTCGAGGACGTGAAAAGAGCCTATCCTAATGCCGATGTGAAGCCCGGATTCGCCATCTATGGTCATGACGTGCGTTCCGGTCGCAATAAAGTTGAGAAGTGGCTTAAGGGCCTGGGTTTTTAACCATGCGGGCAGGTGACGACAAGCAACAGTTGGCAGCCCTGTATGAGCGCATGTACAAGGCCATGATTGCCAAGGACAGCACCGTCCTTGACGAGGTGCGTGCCGATGATTTTGTGCTCGTGCACATGACAGGAATGCACCAGTCCAAGCCTGTTTATATCCGTGCTATCATGGATGGTACACTCAACTACTACTCGGCTGTTACCGAGGAGCTTGACGTCGACGTTGATGGAGACAAGGCTGTCATCACAGGGCACAGTAGGGTAGAGGCAGCCGTCTTTGGCGGTGGTCGCCACACATGGCCCCTGTCACTCCGATTCGAGGCCCGCAAAGAAAACGGCACCTGGCGCTTTACCCGCAGTCAAGCCTCCACCTATTGACCAAAACTAACAACTAACAACTAAAACTTACATTATGGAAACGATAAAATTATCTAATGGAGTGGAAATGCCCGTACTGGGTTACGGCGTGTTTCAAGTGTCACCCGAGGAGTGTGAGCGTTGCGTGAGTGACGCCATCAACGTGGGCTACCGGCTCATCGACACCGCACAGGCCTATTTCAATGAGGAAGGCGTGGGCAACGCTATCGTCAAGAGCGGCGTTCCCCGCAACGAACTGTTCATTACCACCAAGGTGTGGATCTCCAATGCTGGAGAGGAAAAGGCCGCACAATCTATCGACGAGTCGTTACGCAAGTTGCAGACCGACTATATTGACCTCTTGCTTATCCATCAACCCTATGGTGACTACTACGGTACTTACCGTGCTATGGAGAAGGCCCTCGAGCAGGGCAAGGTGCGCGCCATCGGCGTCTCCAACTTCCAGGCTGGTCGCTTTGTGGATTTGGCGCTGAAAGCCACTGTCAAGCCAATGGTCAACCAGCTGGAGACCAACGTGTTCTCGCAGCAGAATGATATCCTGCCGTGGCTGGCCGAGTTTGGCACGATGCAGATGGCATGGGCTCCACTGGGCCAGGGCCGCAACAATCTGTTTGCCGATCCCCTGCTGACCGAGATTGGCGCTCAGTATGGCAAGACGCCCGCTCAGGTGGCCTTGCGCTGGCTCACCCAGCGTGGCATCGTCGCCATCCCCAAGAGTACTCACCGCGAGTGCATGGCCCAGAATCTGGATATCTTTGACTTCAGCCTCACACCGGCTGACATCCAGCGTATCGCCGAGATGAACCAGACCGATGACGGCACGGTCAACTTCAATGACCCCAACTTCATCAAGTTCCTCATCGAGACCTACGGTTAATCCTGCGGCAACCGAAAAAACAACCTTCACAACTCAAACAACCAATAACTATTGTAGTTGTAATAGTTGTGAGGGTTGTCGTCTTTAAACGAAAAATGAATTTGTGCGTGCCTTTGGTCGTTTATTTAGGAGATTTAGTCGAAAAGATTTGGCACAGTTCTTGCAAATGAGTACTTTAGCGACACTAAAACTCTATAATAGATAAGAAAATGAAGAAAACTGTTTTTCTGGGCCTCATGGCAACCGCCCTGCTCATGTCGAGTTGCCAATCGATGAGTCAATTCTATGGCGCGGCCACAGGTGCCTCGTTGGGTGGCATGTTTGGCTCGGCAATCGGTGGGATTGCCGACGGTCCGCGTGGCAGTGACCTGGGGACTGTTGTCGGTATGGCGGTTGGCGGCATGATTGGTGCTGCCGCTACAGCCCCCAAGACCGATGACGGCAACTACCGCTCCTCGGACTACTACTATGACTACGATATGGATGACTATCGCCAGAATAACGCCTACAGTCCGTATGCCAGCCTCGATATTGAGGAACTGCGCTTTGTCGATGACAATAACAACCGCGCCCTGGATGCCGAGGAACATGCCCGTCTCGTGTTCATCATCCGCAACACGGGCCGTGACTACGTCTATGACATCGCTCCAGTGATTACCGTCACGGGAACCAAAGAAATCTACCTCTCACCGACTGCCATCATCAAGGAACTGGCTCCAGGCAAGGCCGTGCGTTACCAGAGTGAGGTGATCGCCACAAGGAAACTGAAGAAGGGCAGCGCCGACTTCTCCATCGGTTTCTCGGACGGCGACAAACTCTACACGGTGCGCTCCTTCCAGCTGCGCACCAACCGTCGATAGCCGCTCATCGGGTTAAATCCCATACTTTAATGCGAGTGTGTCATAATTCTAATGCTGCAATATGATCCGAGCTGCGCAAAGAAAAATTAAACAAAATTATAAATAAAATTAAATAAAAATTTATCTTTGTTTAATTTTAATACAAATTTTTGTTTAATTTGGCTTCGCCGAGCTAAAGTTTCTCGACCGTCAGGCCGATTAAAAACACGATGCAGAATTATGACACAGCCTCTATTTCTCTATTTTTGGGAAAAAGTATATGGCCGTTGCCTGTAGATAGCGTGGATGCGTGGCGCTACAGGATGATGCGCTGTGCATTGACGGGCTCGTTGACAAATACGCTGGCCAGGGGCGAGAAATGGTCGGGATCCTCGGTCGTGTAGTAGCGGCAGGAGCCCCCTCGGCTGCAGTGGCGCTCGATTTCGGGATGGCGTCGCAGGTAGTCGGCCAGGCTGTCGGCTACGATAGGCCCCTGTTGGATAATGTTCACGCCCTGTGGCCTGTACTGGTTGATCTTGTCGATGAGCAGGGGATAATGGGTGCAGCCCAGGATGACGGTGTCGATCTCGGGGCAGTCGCTCATGAGCAGGTCGATGTCCTTCTTGACAAAATAGTCGGCGCCGTCGCCCCCGCTCTCGCGGTTCTCGACCAACGGTACCCACATGGGACAGGCATGGCCGTGGACCTTGTAGTCGGGATACATTCCCTCAATCTCGATGTTGTAGCTGCGGCTGGCGATGGTACCCGGAGTGCCGAACACGCCGATGTGGCCCGTGCGCGTCAATTCGCCCACCTTCTCGACAGTAGGGCGTACGACGCCCAGCACGCGGCGGTCGGGGGCAAGGGTGGGGAGGTCGTTCTGCTGGATGGTGCGCAGCGCCTCGGCCGAAGCCGTGTTGCACGCCAGGATAATGAGATGGCAACCCTGAGCAAACAGGTGTTTCACCGCTTGTAGTGTGAATTCATAGACCAGCTCCCGCGATCGTGTGCCATAGGGAGCCCGCGCGTTGTCGCCCACGAACAGGTAGTCATATTGCGGCAGTACCCGCCTGATGTCCCGTAAGATGGTCAGTCCGCCAAAACCTGAGTCAAACACCCCGATGGGTGCTGGCTCATTGCCATTGCCTTGTGTCATAGTTGCCATATTGGTTAATTTATCGGCAAAGGTAATTCATTTTCAGAAATAATGTGTAACTTTGCAAGTTAAATGTGTGATTGTGGCAATGATGCAACCGTTCAAGACTTATAGCCTTAACCTGAAAGGGAAGCAGGTGACCATCGACCGTCCGTGGGTGATGGGCATTGTCAACGTCACGCCCGATTCGTTTTACAGCGGCAGCCGCGTGAACGATGAGCAGGCGCTCATTTCCCGTGTGCGCCAGATGGTTGACGAGGGCGTCGACATCATTGATGTGGGCGCATGCTCGACCAGGCCTGGCAGTCTGTCGGTCGATGCGCGGGGCGAGATGGAACGCTTGCATTGGGCATTGGACATCATCCGTCGCGAAGTCCCGCAGGCCATATTGTCGGTGGACACTTACCGCGCCAGTATGGCTGTGTGCTGCGTCGAGGAGTGGGGCGCCGACATCATCAACGATATCTCGGGCGGCACCCTCGATGAGGATATGTTCGCGGCAATGGCCCGACTGCGGGTCCCCTATGTGCTCATGCACATGCGCGGCACCCCGGAAACGATGTCCTCGCTCACCAGCTATGATGATGTGGCTGCCGATGTGCTCGAGTGGATGGCACACCGCCTTGACAGATTGCGCCAGATGGGAGTAGAAGACGTGATTGCCGATCCGGGTTTTGGCTTTGCTAAAACCATGGAGCAGAACTATGAGTTGCTGGCACGACTTGAGGTCTTCCATGCCCTGGACGCCCCATTGCTGGTGGGCGTTTCGCGCAAGCGCATGATATACACGCCGCTGGATAGCGATGCCGATCATGCCTTGAACGGAACGACAGTGATCAATACACTTGCCTTGTGTCAAGGCGCCCATTTCCTGCGCGTCCATGACGTGCGTGCAGCCGTTGAGGCAGTGAAGCTTGTGTCGATGACCCGCCGGGCAATTACTCCAACGTCAAAATAACAACAAGATAATGGCACCATCAATTTTTTCGCTTTTTAGTATCAAGGACTTGATAGACATCCTGCTGGTAGCGACTTTGCTCTACTACCTGTACCGCACGATGAAGAACTCGGGCTCGCTCGACATCTTTGTCGGTGTGCTGGCGTTTGTCGTCGCCTGGGTGGTGATGTACAAGATACTGGACATGCGCCTCATAGGCACCTTCATGGACAAGTTCATCGACATCGGCTTGTTTATCATGGTGATTCTGTTTCAGGACGAGATCAAGCGTTTCCTTACCGAATTGGGTTCCAGGAGGGGCCTCAAGATCTTTGAGAAGCTGTTCAAGAGCAAGGCCGAGGTCGAGGACGAGAAGCGGTGGATCCTGCCGGTTGTCTATTCCTGCATGAATATGGCCAAGAGCAAAACCGGTGCCCTGATCGTCATACAGCAAGACATGCCGTTGACCGATTATGAACGCACGGGTGACATGATCAATGCCGACATCAATTCCCGCTTGATCGAGAACATCTTCTTCAAAAACAGCCCCTTGCACGATGGCGCGCTCATCATCGCCGGAAACAAGATCATGAGTGCCGGCTGCATCTTGCCAGTCTCGCACGATACCAACATCCCGCGGTATCTGGGACTGCGCCACCGTTCGGCCAAGGGCATTGCCCAGGCCACCGATGCCATCGCCATTGTCGTGAGCGAAGAGTCGGGCCGCATTTCCTATGCCCACAAGGGCGAATTGCACCTGAATCTGTCTAGCACCGACCTGGAGCATGCATTATCGGCTCTTGTTGCGAATGATTAACAGAACTGTCAATAACTGGAAAACTGGATTATGTTTGATATTGACGGAACACTGGTGAGCCTGGATCTGGTAGAGCGCTTCTTCTGCTGCGATTTGGACACGTGTCTGGGTGCTTGCTGCATTGAGGGTGACTCGGGAGCACCGTTGACCGAGGAGGAATATCAGCAACTCAAGGCCATCCTGCCCGAAGTGTGGGATGATCTGTTACCCCAAGCCCAAGAGCAAATCAAGGAACATGGCGTGGCCTTTGTTGACGTGGAGGGTGAACTGGTGACTCAGCTCGTGGGTGGAGCCAACTGTGTGTTTACTACCTATGAACGTGGCGGCATGTGCCTGTGTGCCATCGAGAAAGCCTACCGCGAGGGCCGCATCTCCTGGCGTAA
Source organism: uncultured Prevotellaceae bacterium (assembly GCA_900319525.1). Classification (GTDB taxonomy): domain Bacteria; phylum Bacteroidota; class Bacteroidia; order Bacteroidales; family Muribaculaceae; genus Sodaliphilus. The sequence goes on from ONOU01000003.1 coordinate 50,007, forward strand.
GCCCATGTCCTGTTATCTGTATCCCGTGCGCATCAAGCACTATCCCGGGTATGAAGCTGTAAATTTTGACCGCTGGAAAATATGCAAGTGTGCCGAGGTGCTGGGCCGCCGCGAGGGCATCCGCTTGTACCAATTCCTGCGTGAACCGCTCATCGAGCGATATGGCCAGCAGTGGTATGACCAGCTGGTGGCCTCCTGTGAACTGTATATCAAAGAGTATTTAAAATAGATTCATGTATATGATGAAACGTTGTTTTGTGGCTGTTGTGATTGCCGTAGTGTGTGCCGTCACATCATTTGCTCAATTTACTATCGACGGCAAGCGGTTGGCTTACGATCGCTTGACCAACACTTATCTCTTGTCGGTGCCGCTATCAGAATTTGGACAGCCTTATGATAAACCGATAGCCCTCGATGACACGGTATCGTGGATGCTGATCAATAACAAGCAGGTGAAGACGTCGGTGAGCCTGCCGCTTGTCGATGGCGCGACGACCTATCCCATTGTCATCTCGCATCGTGGTAATGGCACTAGGGCAATCAGCGAGGCGACATTGCGATTCACCAGCCTGCCGATATTGTGTATGCAAGGCGACTTCAATGTGGAGTATCAGGAAGGACAGGTACAAGTCACCTTGCCCGAAGCGCACGAGACCGTGGACTACCGTGCCCGCATCAAGTGGGCCGGGGGCACAACCCTCGAAGACTGGATCGAAAAGCACAACTACCACATTAAGTTCATCGATGACAAAGGTGAGAAGATGGATGTCTCATTCTTTGGGCTGCGCAATGATAACCACTGGCGCCTGGATGCCGGCATCGTCGACATGCTGCGGTTTCGCAACAAGGTGGCTCATGAACTGTGGGCCGACTTCAATTCCAAACCATACTATTCTTCATCCCAGCCCAATGCCCGAAACTACTCTCGTGGCGAACATGTCGAGGTGTTCCTCAATGGCGATTACATGGGCTTCTTTAACATGGCGGAGTTCCTGGACCGCAAGCAGATGAAGTTGAAGAAATATGATGAAGCCGCTGGCCAGTTCCACGGGCTGATGTGGAAGGGCAAGGTGTCAACGCGCCAGACGCTGTTCCGCAATGACTCGGTCTATGACGACACGCTGGAGCACTGGGCCGGCTTTGACGTGATGTATCCCGACATTGATGACGTGTGCCCGACCGATTACTCGCTGCTGAGCAATGCCATCAAATTTGTGGAAACCAGTGATGACGAGACTTTTGCCAGCCAGGCAGGAGCGTATTTTGACTTGCCGGTGTTGGCCGATTATATGGTGTTCATCCACATGCTTTTCGCCATTGACAATGCGAGCAAGAACATCATCTGGGGCTGCTATGACAGTGCTGTCGATAAGAAGCTGTCACTGTCGGTCTGGGATCTGGAAGCGACTGTCGGCCAGCATTGGTATGACGGCCCGGGTTACTATCATGCCCGTGAGATTCAACCCGAAAAAGACCTGTTGACTTGTCGATTCTCGGCGTTATCCCAGAACCGGCTGTTCATGCGCCTGATGGAGCTGCCCGAATTCAGCGACCGAGTGCGGAACCGCTACTGGGAACTGAGGAAATCGGTACTGGATGCAGATAGCCTTGTCGCACGGTACAAATCGGCCTTTGACGCGCTGGAAACAAGTGGAGCGCTCGAGCGCGAGCGTGAACGCTGGTCAGGGTCGCGTGACTTGTATTACCGCAACATTGATTTCTATGCCGAGTTTGATTACATGATTGACTGGATCAAGCGCCGCGTCGCTTATCTGGACACCCATACCTTTGGGGCTCTGCCTGGCGATGTGGATGCCGATGGCAACATCACAATCAGTGACGTCACATTGCTCATCGATTACCTGATCAACGCAACGGGTGGACAAGAAATCATCGGCAATGGTGATGTCGATGGTGACGGTAATGTAACCATCAGCGACGTTGTTACACTGATTGATATCTTGTTGAACCAATAGTGTCGGCATCAGGCCGGTTTTGATTGATATAAAGAAAAAAGTGATTGTAACGCTTGCCGTTTCAGAAATTTGTACTACCTTTGCACCGCTTTTCGTAATCTCTGACAAGAAAAAGAGTGGCTTGTGTATATTACGAAGTGATTATTAACGCATTAAAAGAGATAAAAATGGACTTGATTAAAGTTGCTGAACAAGCATTTGCTACAAACAAGCAGCACCCGCAGTTTTTCCCGGGTGACACAATCACGGTAGCATACCGCATCAAGGAGGGTAACAAGGAGCGTATCCAGCAGTACCGTGGTGTGGTGATTAAAATCAATGGCGAGGGTGACAAGAAGCGCTTCACCGTTCGCAAGATTAGTGACAACATCGGCGTTGAGCGTATTTTCCCGCTCGAGTCTCCGTTTATCGACAGCATCGTTATCAACAAGCATGGTAAGGTGCGTCGTGCTAAGCTGTATTACCTGCGTGGTCTCACCGGTAAGAAGGCTCGCATCAAGGAGCGCCGCATCGTCAAGAAGGAGGCTTAATTCCAGCCTGTCTTTCTATAAAAAATCTCGGAATAGGATCGAGGAACACGCACATCGCATGCCTCGGTCCTGTTTTTTTTGTCTATGAAAGAGCAAGGTGATATTGACCGGAAACCAGGTGTGGCCAGGCGGGCGATGCTGGCAGTCAAGCAATGGCTCATCCGCTTGTCATTCCGCACCGGTGTCATTGTGTTAGCACTGTGTGTACCGTGCTACATTTTCTCGTTTGCCCAGATGGCGCTACCCATTAGCGCCAAGGCTAAGGGCATATTGTGGGTCGTGTTTTTCGGCTTGGCCAAGACATTCCAGTATGGCGGTCTCACCATCCTGGGAGTGGAAGGATGGAAACGCCTCAAGGCCCGTTTTAAACGGCATTAGTCCCCCCTATTCGCCATCAGTCGCAGCGAGTTCAAGACACACAACAGTGCCACGCCAACATCGGCAAAGACGGCTTCCCACAGGTTGGCGATGCCCAATACTCCCAATACCATAACCAACAACTTGACCCCGATGGCAAAGGCGATGTTCTGTTTTACGATACTGCGGGTGCGCCGTCCCAGGGAAATGGCGTCGGCCACACGTGAAGGCTGATCGGTCTGGATGACGATATCAGCCGTTTCGATTGCCATATCACTGCCCATGGCACCCATGGCAATACCCACGTCGCTCGATGCAAGCACTGGCGCATCATTGATGCCATCGCCCACAAAGGCTACCTGCTTGCCCTCTCCCTTGAGCCGCCTGATGTGTTCCACTTTATCTTGAGGCAATAAATCGCCAGCGGCATGCTCCATGCCCAGTTGACTGGCCGTCTCGTTGACGATAGGCTGTCTGTCTCCAGATAACATTATCGTGTTGATGCCCTGTCGTTTAAGGGCACTGATGGCGTGGACGGCATCTTGCTTGATGACGTCCTTCAGCAGGATGTGTCCCACGTATTGCCCGTCGATGGCTACTGCGACCATTGTGCCTGTCTTGTCGTGCAACGATTCGGGATAAGGAATGCCCTCGCGCTCGAGCAGGCGGGTAGTGCCCACAAGCCATGACTGGCCGTTGACTGTTGCGCTCATGCCATAACCGGCAATGCTCTTGACTGTCGTGGGCAACTGTCCATCGGCCTGGTGATAGTCAATTATGGCGCGGGCAATGGGGTGGGGACTATTACTCTCAATAGCGGCTACCGTGGCCATCTGGGCATCAGATAAGTTCTCGACAGCATCAACGGCAAAGCGTCCGGTGGTCAAAGTCCCCGTCTTGTCAAACACCACTGCCTCAACGGCGGCAATCACGTCCATGAAATTGCTGCCCTTGAACAGAATACCACGGCGTGAAGCCGCACCAATGCCGGCAAAGTAGCTGAGCGGAACGCTGATGACCAGCGCGCACGGGCATGAGATGACGAGGAAAATGAGGGCACGGTGCAACCAGTCACTCAGACTATAGGAAAACGACGGCGAAACCAGCGAATATAGCCACGGCAGCAGTACAACCATGACGGCAAGACACACGACGATGGGCGTGTAAACCCTTGCAAAGCGGCGGATGTAGAGTTCGGCAGGCGCTTTACGCTCGGTGGCTTCTTCGACCATGGTAAGGACTCGTGAGATGGCGCTTTCGCTCGAGGGGCGGGTGACACGCAGCTGAATGGTCTGCTCGATGCTGATCATGCCGGCAAGAACGTCACCTCCACATTCAATGACTCGGGGCACACTCTCGCCGGTAAGTGCTGCCGTGTCAAGTGGTGCGGCCTCGCTCAAAAGTGAACCGTCAACAGGGACGCGTTCGCCAGCCTTTACCTCCACGATATCGCCTACCTTTACCTGGGCGGGATTGACAATCTCGCGGGAATCGCCACGCACGACGACGGCATGGTCGGGACGGAAAGCGATAAGTGACTTGATATTGCCGCGGGCTCGGCTGACGGCTCGGTCCTGTAGAGCCTCGCCAATGCAGTATAGCGTCATCACGGCAACGGCCTCGGGGTATTCGCCGATGGCAAATGCACCCAGGCTTGCTATGGTCATCAGCAGGAACTCGCTGAACAGTTCTCCCTCACGGGCTCCCTCGACGGCCTCAAGCAGCACGCCCCATCCGGTGGGGAGCCATGCGATGGCATACCAGGCCAGCTTGATCCAGCCATTCTGGAACCAATGGACATCCATCGCGCTCATGACGATGCCGATAATCAGCATGGAAAGCGATAGAACCGGTTTCCACCAGTTCATCTCCTCGGTTTCCTCGTTGCTGTCACTGCAGCAGTTACATCCGTGACTGTGATGGTTGTCGTCATTGCAGCATGAGCCGTTGTTCTTGTGCTGCTCATGCTGGTGACCATGTTCGTGCTCATGATTGTGTGCCATAATTGTCGTCTTAAAGATTGTTGCCTTATTTCTTGACGGCAAAGGTACACATTAAATCGTGCAACCGGGTTGCAAATGTCAGTAGAGCAGGCGGGCAATGCGGGCCGAGCCGCGCTTGCCGGCCGCAATGCGGGCAAACAGTTGGCGCGTGATGGGTGAGACGATCCAACGCCAGCAGCGACTGTTATTGTAGCTGTTACCCAGCGCCTTGTAGGCTTGCTGGCACAAGGGTTTGGCTAGTTCGGGATGCCCCTCGTGTTCATATTGTGCCGCCAGCACCATGCGCCTGTATTCCAGTAACCGTTCAAAACGCGTTTTGTGCTTGGCCTTGAGTTGTGAGCATCTTACTTCGTTCTTCATGATGTCAATGACGTGTTCCCACTCACCGTGCCGGCTATGGAACTCGGTGCCCGTAATCGAGTCGGCTCCATTGTGGTTGATGATGATGCGTGACCGTCCACCCATGTAGGCGATGTGGGGCCTGGCAAGCAGTAATCTCAGTCCCAGTTCCCAATCGTTCCATCGTGGCAGGTCGATGTTCCATCCGTCGGTCGAGGCAAAGAATTCCCTCCTGACGGCATAGCGCTGGGTCGCCAGTTGACCATGTAGCAAGTGCTGGGCAAACAGGTCGTGACGATGGAATGGTGCAGCGCGCCGGGTACCGTCGGGGAACACCAGTGTCGAACGGGCACTGATCAGGTCCAGCTCTTCGCCCTTGTCTCGTGCACGCTCAATGATTCGGGCATAGGATGCCACGAGATCCTCTTCCATCACGTCATCGCTGTCAAAAAACAATATCCACTTGCCCGTGGCGTACTCCATGCCGCGATTACGGGCGGCTCCAGCTGTGTGATGGCTCTCGCTGGTGATCACAACGTTGAAGCCCTCGCCAGGATGTTCCTTCTTGAAGGTCTCTAGCACTTGCATGGTGTCGTCGGTACTGTTGTTGTCCACGAGCACGACTTGCAGCGGACGATAGGTTTGGGCAACGACACTCTCCAGCGTCTGGCGGACGATGCTGGCGCGGTTATACACGGGTATGATGACAGATATCTCCATGAAATGCGTAATTAATTGGGGTAAAATTACTGCTTTTTTTTGATAAATTGCAAAAGATGATTGACTTTTAGACAAATTAGGTTGCGTCCGGGAAATGCCCAAAGAATAATTTGGCATTTCGCCCAACTTGCTCTAATTTTGCACCCGCAATGAGAATACTCTTCGCTGGCGATGCCAGTAATATGCATAACTGCCTGGCCCAGGAACTGCGACGCATGGGGCATGAGGCAACAGTGGCATCCGACGGTTCGCGCTGGATGAACACTCATCGTGATATCAACCTGCTTCGGCGCCCGGGTTTCTGTGGAACCCTGCGTTATCTCTGGGATATCAAGCGGGCATTGCCGCTGATGACCGGTTATGATATCGTGGAGATAGCATCCCCCATTTTCCTTCGTCTCAGGCCTCATCGTGTGGCCCGCGTGTTTGATTATCTCAAGGCCAATAACACACATGTGGTCTTGTCGGCCTTGGCGACAGATGTCGTCTATTTTGATGCGTGCCACGATGGCAAGACATTCCGTTACAGTGACTACATGCTGGGCGATGAACCGTCGCCCTATGTGAACTCGAGCGAATATGTCGCCCAGCAGCAGGATAATTGGCGTCAACCATTCATGCGTGAGCACAGTGAGCACATTCTTGGTGGCATTGACGGAGTGGTGGCCTGCCTGTATGAGTACTATGCAGCCTACAAGCCTGTCATGGGCGACAAGGTGGCCTATGCCGGTATCCCTATCGATACCGAGGCACTGTCGTTCCGCCCCTTGGAAGAGGCCCCCGACAAGTTGCGCCTGTTCATCGGTATCCAGCGTGACCGTCATGTCGTTAAGGGCACCGACCGGCTGCTGGCAGCCATGAAGCGGGTGCATGACCGTTATCCGGGCATCACTGAGCTTGATGTGGTGGAGAACTTACCCTATGATGAATATACGCGCCGCATGCGTGATTCTCATGTGATACTCGATCAGCTATACAGCTACACCCCTAGCACAAACGCCCTTATTGCGATGGCACAGGGCCTCGTCGCTGTGTCAGGTGCCGAGCCTGAATATTATGACCTCATCGGTGAAACGGTGAATAAGCCGATTATCAATGTGTCGCCGATTGTGGAGGGTGATATTGATCATAAATTGTCATGGCTGGTAGAACATCGTGACCAGCTCCCGCAGATGGCGCGTGCCAGCCGAGCCTTTGTCGAGAAACATAATGCTGCCAGTGTTGTGGCCCAACGGTACCTCGATTACTGGAAAACGCTATGCTAAAACAGAAGGAGGCCAACAAGCCTCCTTCTTTAATCTCTTAAATTGAAATCGGTCTCAATTAAAAATATTTGCTTACAGCAGATTTGAGCCTTGCTGCATCCTCGACACGCTCGACAATGTCACCGTTCTTGATGATAAAAGTGGTGGGAATGCCGGTCACGTTATAGGTGCCGATGTTCCTGGAGTTGATGCTCTGCGGGTCAAAGACGGTGATCCAGGGCAGATTCTGTGCCGCTTGCCTCCATGCCACATTGTCCTGATCAACGCTGACTTGGAAGATTTGCAGGCCGCGGCTGTGGTACTGCTGATAGATGTCGTTGAGCAACTTGTTGAGTTGCGGTGAAATCTCGGTCGTATAGGCCGTGAAGTCGAGCAAGACGATTCGGTTAGCGGCTGCAACCTGCGACAGGGTGAATTCCTTACCGTTGTTATCCTGCAACTTGATGTCGATGAGCGAGGCTACATCGGCAAACACGGTGTCGTTGGGAGCGTTCATGGCACGACGGCGGCGCTGGCCATCAAGCAGTAGATTCACCAGATAATTGGTGCGGGGATCATCGGGGCGGAACGAGTTGAACGAGTTGGCAACGGCACCAATGATGCGCAAGTCGTTGTCATTCATCGGGTCGAACAGCGGCTTGCCGTCAATGTACTTATTGATGGTATAATAAGCCACAATGCCACTGGGATCGGCGGCAATCTGACGCGACAATTTGTCTTTCCATGCTTGCAGCTCGGCAGCGGTACCTTTACCCCCGGCAAACTGCATCGCTTCCTTGTCAATCTTCATCACTAGCTCGGCATGATCACTGCCACTGATGGTGTAGTCAGTTGCCAGATTAGGTAATTTGGCCGTGATTGTCAAGTGATCCAGGCTGTCGATGGGGAAACAGATAGCTTGATTGCCCAGCCTGAGTTGATAGATGTTAGGAACCTCGGGAGCGGGGGCGCTGACGCTGAACTTGCCGCTCTTATTCACCTTGACGCTATCGATGATCAACCACTCGCCATTACTGGACTGTTCCAGCACGAGAGTCGTGGTGTCGCTGGCGCCTTCAAGCGTGCCATCGATATGGAACTTGTTGCCGTTACATGCCGTCAATGCAGCGATGACGGCTATCATCAGTATGATCCTTTTCATTTGTCGTTTGTTGATTAAAAAACGGTGCGAAATTACACAAATTTTCGTGCCCATCCAAAATATACAATCAAAAATAAGAAAGACAATGATATGGATGATGGCCAATTGCCATATCGCCTCCATGAAATAAAGAGAAAAAGACTCGCCATCACGGCGAGTCTTAGTTCCCAAAAAGCTTTACCTTATGAAAAAAATTATTACCTTCAAATTGTCGGTGCAAAATTACTGCCAAAAATGGAAATGGAGCCTATCAATCCTATTAAAAAAAGTTAATAGTCTAAGGCTCCCAAAAGTCTCGGCATCTATCTGCTTAGAATCATGTCGATTAGAGCGGTGACATCACCAATGTTGATTTCTCCATCGGTGTTCACATCGCTGCGCTGCAAGGTTGCCGCGTCGGCCGCCTGTCCCAAAATGATATCAATCAGTTCTGTCACGTCGCCAATGTTCACCTCTCCATCATTATTCACGTCACCAGAAATGAAGCCATACTGGCTGGTGATATCGGCAACGGTGTATTTGTTGGTCGTTGAGGTGATTTCAAGATAAATGTCCTTATTGATACTGGTTACATCGATGCTCTGGTGCTGGTTGTCACCCTGGCTGAGCACAACGTTAAAAGTGTAGTCCTCGCTGTCGATGTTGAATGTGCGGCAATAGAACCGCTGCCCCATCACAACGCGTGTGTCGGTAACCATCGTTCCAGGCCAGCTATCGTGGATGCTGCCTGTCGAGTCCCAAGCGTAAATGTAAACGCTGTTCCAGTTGTTGGGAGCGGTTGTCGGGTCCTTGACATAGACGGTAGTAGTGTAGGGGACGAAGCCGTGGAAAATGTACTCACGTTGTGTCACATTGCGCACTTTACCCTGATAGAGAATGCCGGCTGTGAGTACCGTGTTGTCGGTAAACGTCAACGAGATCCTTCCGGTGGCTTGGCTGCTGCTGGCTGTGGGCGTCTTACCGTCGGTGGTATAGACGATGACGGCATCGCTCTCGCTGGCTGTCAAGGTCACGGTGACACTGCCCTCGTACTGGCCACTGGGCTTGTCGATCGACAAGGTGGGAGCAGGGCTGGTGTAGTTGGTCACCTCATGGTGCCATGTGCCGTCGATGTAATAGCCGTGGTTTCGGAAGGTCAAGTCACTGGTCTGCTGTCCGTCGGTGACAAATATGATGCCCGTGGGAGTATCGCTCAGCGTGCCATTGTAGGTCCATTTCCAGATCTTGCGACTGCCGTCGCTGGTGGTTCCCATCAAGGTCATTGCCTGACCAGGCCAGCTGCCGCCCGTGAAGTTGCTACTGTTGTTCCACACCCATGTTGTGACGCTACCCACGCTGTTGCTGGTCTCAAGGAATACGCTCATGTCATCTTCCTCACAGCTGGGTTCATAGGGGTCGAGCGTTGTGGGCTGGCTAGCGCCATTGCCCTCGCCGTCGTTGCTCGACAGTTCCTCCTCGGTGCCGTCATAGCTCAACACATTGCCGGCGTTGGCACTGCTGGTGTAGAGATATGGACCGTCGTCACCAATTTTGCCAGGTGCAGGAGTGAGATCAGTAGATAGTACATACACACGCAGGTTGCCCTTGCCACTGCACGAGGTTGTGGTGAGCGTCCCATTGGTCACGGTTTTTACATCACCAGTCACACAATCGGTGTAAGTGCCGTTAAGCACGCCCGTGAATGTGGCTGGGCCATTGATGGTGATGAGCGCATAGCTGTCGGTTGTAGCATCGGTATAACGGCGCTTGAAGGCATAACCGCCACTTGATGAGCAACCGTTGGTGCTGTATTGTCCCTTGCGCAGGGCGGGAACGGCCTGGCGGATGCGGTTGAGGCGTTGCAGGTGCTTCACCAGTGGCTTGGACAGTGTGGCGGCAAGGTTGCCTGTGGCACCGTTGGCTACGCCAAAATCGCTGGCTGTTACCTCGCCCTTGATGTAGCCGCCATAGTAAGCGCGGCCACTGTCTTTCAATGATCCGTTGCCACCTGGGTCGATAGTCTTGCCTGCCTTGAACTCGATCTCGCTGCCATAGTACAGGCAGGGAATGCCGCGGAAGGTGAACATCAGCGACAGATTCTCGGCCCACTGCGCAGTGCCCTCGTTGAACCGGATATTATCGTTGGGACCAGGGCTATAGTCATGGCTATCGACATACACCACGTTGTAGGTCGCGTCATTGTAATACTTGTCGCCGTTGAGGGCCAGATTCCAGACGCTGGCGATGTTGTGGAAAGAATAGTGGACGGGGAAGTCGATCACATTCAAACCAGAGGCCATGCTCACGTCGGGCGAGTGGTAGGCGTTGCCGTTGAGCACAGCGTTGGACGATGTGGGCATGGCGCTGGCGGTCTCCTTGCTATTGTCGGCATACATCTGCTGGCATGAACTGATGTTGTCCACGGTGCTCAGGTCGGTGCTCTCATAGATGGCGATCCCATCCCAATAGGAGGCGTCGTCATTCCAGCTGTAGCTCTTGTTCTCGGCCCAAGTGTAGAAGTAGGGTGACAGGGCGGGCTGGTTGCGGTAGGTGACACTGCCCTGGTAGCGTGCGCACACCTCGGTGTAAAGGAAGAAGGGGCACTGGTTCAACCGCTTGCTCTTGTACTGCTCTCCCAGTGCTTGAAATGCGGGAATGTAAATTTTGTTAAACGTCAAGCGTGAGATGTGTCCGCCCGTGTCGATGCGGAATCCATCCACACCCATCTTGATGAATGTGCCGTAGCAGTTGATCAGGTAGTCGGCAACAGCTGGGTTCTCGGTGTTCAGGTCCACACAGTCACCTGCTATTTGAGCCCACCAGCGAGTGTTGTCATCCCAGTTGAATTGGCCGAAGTGGTGCCAGTAGTTGTGCGTGTCGTGGTTCTGGTTGTCGGTGTTTTTCATCTGTTTCAACCGGGCGTCATACTGCTGGCCCGACGGCAGGTTGGCGTAGTTGGTCGGCAGCTTGCCGCCCACCGAGTCGGTCGTGTAAGGCAGCATGCACTCGTTGATCTTGAACTGGTTGGCGTTCCAGTCGCGCGTGAACAGTTTGCACAGGTGCTCTTCGCCAAAATTGCCCGTGTGATTCAGCACGATGTCGAGGATAACCTTCATGCCGCGGGCATGAGCCTCGTCGATGAGTGTCTGGAAAGTGGTGTCGCCGCTCTCGTAACGATGGTCAACGCACGAAAAATTGCTTGCGTGATAGCCGTGATAGTCGAGGCCCGAAGCATTCTCGACGATGGGTGTCACCCACACGGCGGTGAATCCCAGCGCCTTGATATAGTCCAACTTGTCGATTAAACCCTTGAAGTCGCCACGCCAGCACGGGTCGCCATGGTTGGCGGTAGCGCCGTCCCAGCACTGGGCGTTATTGCCCGGGTCGCCGTCGTAGAAGCGCGTCGTGATCACAAAGTAAATACTCTCGTCACGGAAGTCATCGCGCGGCCCGACAAATGCGCCCCAGGCCTCAAGCGTGGAAGCCATCATCACAATCATCAACAAACACTTGAAAATGGTCTTTCTATATTCCATATCGCAACAAAAATTTAAACACAATAATCGACCCTCAAAGATACAAAAAAAATCTCAATCCCCCTCCATGCCCATTAATTTACTCCCCCACACCCCGTCCACCCCCTCCAGTCCCTCTAGTCCCTCCAGTCCGTCCACCCCGTCTAGTCCGTCTAGTCCGTCCACCCCGTCTAGTCCGTCCATGAAGAGGCTTACTTTGCAGCCCGTTAAGGCTGGTCAGGGCTTTTAGCTTCTGGCTTTTTCATTACATAAAAACTTCATCTTTGTTCAGTTGAAATGCAAGCTTTAGACCGTTGACCTTTAGTCAACATCCATCTAATTTTGCGACATGGAAAAGAATGTAAATAAGGCCTTCGGGCAGCGAGTCGCAGAATTAAGAAAAAAGGCTGGTTACTCACAAGAGAAATTTGCTTTCCAATGTAACATTGACCGAACTTACATTGGGACGATTGAACGTGGAGAAAAAAGCCCTACACTTAACACGATTCAAAAGATAGCTCAAGCCCTAAACATACCCTTACATCAACTTTTTGAAAACCTTTGATTCTATTTATTATGACAGAGAAAGATAATAAAAAATGTGCAATTCCATTTCGTGATATTTCTAAATCCATTGAAGATATTGCAGGCAACTTCGGATATGTAAATAATAAGAATCACAAAAATGCAGGCTTCAGAGGATTTACAGAAAATAGAGGCTATTTGGCATTCATCAACCCGGACCAACCTGATGATGGTGTATATAATGGATTATCTTTTGTTGTTTTTCCAATTGGATATAAAAAGCATGAGGATAATGATGATGAATCAGAATTCCTCTGTGTTGTTTCCATTGGTATCGGAAGAGGAGATGTCGGTAGTGATGAGGAACTGGCAAGTTTGCCCTATCTTCGTCGTTGTTTTTTGAGGTTAACTGAAGGCGGACAAGAGAACTATGAACAACAGATCTTTATTAAGAACTCATTTGCAGATGTGACTACTGAAAGCGTCGATCTTTTTAAAGAACTAAATCATATAAAAACAGGTAATGCTGGAACACCAATAGAAGAATCAGGAGAAACAAGCAACACGGAGTCTGTTTTCGATATTGATCTATCGTTTATTGAATCATATAAAAATCTCCTTCCAGCATCTAGAATCGTAAAATTCAAAAAGAGTGATTGCGAGATAGATTTATCAAAACTTAGTCAAAAAAAGCATGAAGATAATAGTTTTAGAATAATTGTTAGTTGGCTTGCGCAATATGCAAAAATTCGAAATTGGGATTTTCGTGGAGACAGACTTTCTAACAAGAATAAAGCAATTGGATTTACTGAAAGACGCACAGACAAGGATTCTTTATCAGAGCTATCTGAAATATATGATCTTCTCGATAAACGTCATTTTGTTGTATTGCAAGGTGCCCCAGGTGTGGGTAAAACCAGAATGGCTAATCTCATAGGTTCTAATCTAAAAGAGCTCAAAGATAAAGGCTTATCTACACCTAAAAATGTAATTGATTTTGAAACAGATGCTGATAACCAATTCTTCATTCAGTTTCATGCAGAGACAACCTATGCAGATTTCATAGGAGGCATTCGTCCTAAGCTCGTTGAAACTAAAGATCATCTAGAATATGAATATGTCGAAGGTACTTTAACCAAGGCAATCAAAACTGCAAAAGAAGCTTTAGATGATGCAAAAGACAAGTCGAAAGCCAAGAAGTATCTTCTCATCATCGATGAGATTAATCGAGCAAACTTAGCAAACGTCCTCGGGCCTGTTTTTTATCTTTTCGAACGGGCAAATGATGAACGCAAAGGTTGTGTGAAAATAGAATTAAACTCTGGTGCTACGATAGATATTTCATCTATCCCAGAGAATCTATATGTGATAGCAACAATGAACACAGCAGATCGAAGTCTTGCAGTTGTTGATTTTGCATTACGTCGTCGTTTTGCTTGGTATACACTTGAAGCCAGGAAAATTGATGAGAAAGAATTGAAAGAAGGTACATTCTTTCATGAAAAAGCATTTAATAAAATTGCTGAGTTGTTTGAAAAATACGCTTCAGATGAGGAGCTAAACCTTCAGCCTGGCTCTGGTTATTTTATTCTCGACAAAAAGGGGGATAATGTGGGTCTTTCAGGTCAGGAGGATGACCAAGAAGAGGATAAGTTCAAAAAAGAAATGGGAGAGAGGCTCACATATGAGATCATGCCTCTGATGAAAGAATACTTCACTGAAGGCCTTCTGATAAAGGCTCAAGATGAGTTTGCCAATTACTATCACAAAATGACAAAGAAATATATGTATAGATAATTACGTTTCTTTGGTTATTCAAGAGTATGGCGAAAAGGAAACAAATACCAAAAGAGAATACTTGGGCTTCATTTAAAGGATCTGCATTGCTTACAGATCCTCTTAATTCATTGTCCCGCACCTTTATTCCAGCTGAAAGAATATGCAGAGTCTTTGAAATAGATGACAAAAAAGACGTTGATTCATGTCTTCTTAGATTTCAAGAAATAAACCGAGAGAATCTTGAGTTTCTGGATATAAGTTCTGTTCTTTCAACTGATTCTGCAAAAAAAGGTATTTATCTTGAAACAAGTCAGTATGCTGGGGCTATTCCCATCAAGTCTCCTAAAAATGGAAAATTTACCGTTGATCTTCTTGTTAAAGGACGTTATTCATCTGATGTAGATGAAGATGATTTAACCGGATTGTTGACGACAATGGGAGAAACAATGCTCCCCAGGTTTCATGAGAATTTAAGATTATGCGGAGAGAGTGTTAAACCCCCTATTTTTTTTGAATGCCAAAACTTTATTGATTCATATATTAAAGCAGAGAAGGAGCATTGGACTAAGTTTGCGAACGAAATACGTATTGAAAAAACAACTCGTTCATCAACAAACTGGACAAAACATGCATTAAATAGTTATAATCCCAATAAGGTGCTTGTATTTGAAAACAAAATCAATTTTCAAACAACCGACCATAAGGAATGGAGACAACTAATATTTGTTCTCGATTTTTGTATTCAAGAGTTGTCGTCGGTAAGAACACCCCAAAAAACGAGAAGACTCTATGCTGATAAGTTATGTCGATTGAGAAAAACATATAATAAATATCAGATAGAAAAAACGTCATTTATTCCAATACATGCGTCAGATCCTATTGCAATTAAAAAGCTAAAGAAAATAGCCAATATCATTCTTAAAGATACTTCAACAGAGAAGAGATCTTGGAGAATTGATATTGCTGTATTATTTGAACGCTATGTTCAGTTCGTGTTTGACAATGCAACTAATCGTATTAGCTGGAAAGTTAGATCTAATCCACACTATCCTGTTCATGGTTGGAAGCCGAGGTGGTCGTTAAATTATCTTGAGCCAGACCTCATTCTGCAGTCATTTGACAGCCAAATAGTAATTGATGCAAAATATAAAAGTCATATGCTGAGCAGATCTGATAATAATGGAGAAAAACAAAAGGATGCTTTCCGAGAAGACCTGTTCCAAGTATTAGCGTATTCAGCATTTAATAGGCAAGAAAAAAAGTACGTAATCCTCGCTTATCCATATAATGTAAACTTCGACAATTCTGATGAAGATAAAAACAGATATACTCGTATCATAGAGCAAAGAATAACAAGTCCATTCAGCAGTTCAAACGTTGAGGTGATTTTATTGAGCTTGCCTTTTACAAATAATCATTTGCAAGAAGTAATAAATGAGATTTCAGAACTAGTCAACAGAATATCAACAGAAGCAGATTATCTTGACTAATCACTTTTGACTTTTTTGCTTCGACAAGCTAAAAGGTTCGTATAATTTTACGTTTGAGAAAGTGTGTGCAGATGCTTAATAATGATGACAATAACGCTTCAAAATCATTAACGGGCAAGTGCCATCTATTGGCACTTGCTGTCGCTATCTTTGTCCCACAATCAATAAATTATTCACCATAAAACACATAAATGACCATGCATTACAACCGTCAACCTCTCATCCCCGATACCCTTGACCCGTGGGAATCGCTATTCATTAACATCGACAATGATGACATCGCCAACTACAGGCCGCATCCCATCGTCAACATTTGTGGTTCCACAGCCATCCATCGGCACGAAATCACATTCCTGACGGGCTCATCACACTGCAGGGCACACGCAATGGCTAAGATGATTACAGCGGCCGTCCTCAACGGCAACTATCCCTTTGCCAACTCTTTGCAGGTGGCACGCCAGGCCGACAGCGCCAAATCTGACGACAACGGCACACAGCCTAAGGTCATGCCAGGAAAAGTACTCTGGATTGATTCCGTCCACTCCTTCTACACCGTTTGCGGCTTCGTGGATGACTTCAAGCGCAACTTTAACGTCAATTCCGACAACTTCCGTGTCATGTGCCTCGATGACATCGGCACTTTCAACGAGTGCGACGAAACAGTACTACAGCACATCATCAAAGCCATACGCGATTTCAAACCCACTCTAGTGGTGATTGACGACCTGGATCATCTCACTCCCGAGTGTGGCATGAATCTCGCCAATAACTTCTACCTCGCCATCAGGGAGACGCTCGACCACTACGATACGTCACTGCTTTGCGTGGGATACAATATGATAGGCAGGGCAAAAGCCACGGCTGGATTTATCGGCAAGGTGCTCTTTCCCATCGCCAACAATGTCTTCCGCATCACAAACCGAGGCACCATTGCTCACGTCCGGCGCGTCAAGGGCGTGACGGGTGATGACCAGTTCGAGTTCGCTTTCACGGTCAATGATCAGAATTTCCCGCAGGAAGTCGTGATGATTCCCGACAACACATCGGTCGAGGCTCGGTTCGCCGAGGTGACCGCCGTGCAAGATATCTTTACCTCGGTCTTACCAGCCGATGAGGCGCTGACTCCCGACGAATTGCTCACAAGACTCAACAAGCGGCACGATGACATGAACCGTCTCAACCGCAACCGTCACCTTATTGCGGGAGCGCTCGCTCAAGGCATCATTGTCCGGGATGCCAAGCGCCGTTATACCATTAACAACGATAAGTGTGGCAATGGCACGCTCGCAAAACCAGACTATGACCCGCTCGATGACCTCATTGCTAACATCCAGAAGCACAACAAGATACCGAATATCCCAAAGGAAAAACCAATCAATACGTTAACATATTTTAACCGCCGCGCACGACACGCTCACGCCCCTGTCAGTTAACCGTATGCCCCCGTAGTGTGACCGGTATGGAGACCAGTACCTCCACGTGGCCTGTCGTGTCCTGTGGGCGGTGGCAATGCCACCGTCATTCAGGTCCCCTGTGCCGGGGCTCCGCCACGGCCTTCATGTTGACCACCCGCGGGGTAAGGGTGCTACTGTTATTAATGTGGCCGTTGGTTGATTAGTTCCATGTCCAGTGAGTCATTGTCATGGTTTTTTTGTACTTTTGCAGTCTGTATGTTATTCGCATTCACATTATTATTAACATAAATCAAAACACTACGATGAACAAAAAACGACATTACCTGTTGCTCCTGCTTGCAGCGATTGTGGGCATGACGGCGGCCGCGGCGGTTCCCAGCGGCTACTACAACAATGCCAAGAACAAAAGCGACAAAGCACTGATGACGGCCTTGCATCAGATCATCAATGGTCACACCAAGCGCTCCTATGAGCAGCTATGGTCAGACTTCAAAAGTACCGACTGCAATGGCAATACGATTATCGATCGTTATTCTACTACGCAGTACACCTATGGTGATAACCAGTGCGGTACTTATAGTGGCGTGGGCGACTGCTATAACCGTGAGCATTCTATCCCCAACAGCTGGTGGGGCAGCTCGAAGACTGATACAGCGTACACCGACCTGCACCACATGTTCCCCGTTGACGGATGGGTGAATGGCCAGCGTGGTAATCACCCCTTCGGTAATTGTAGTAATGGCACCGTGTGCGGAACAGGAAAGATGGGTACTTGCACCTTCACAGGTTATAATGGAACCGTGTTTGAGGTAGCTGACCAGTACAAGGGCGATTTCGCTCGCGTGTATTTCTATTTCGCCACACGCTACATGCCCCGCATTAGTGACTATACTTCGGGTGTAGGTGATGTCGTGTTTACCAGTAGCTCTTATCTATGTCTCACCACTTGGGCCATTAACCAGCTGCTTGAATGGCACCGCAATGATCCCGTGAGCACGCTTGAGACGACTCGCAACGATGCCGTGTATGGCATCCAGCGTAACCGCAACCCCTTTATCGACAATCCCGAGCTGGTTGAGTACATCTGGGGAAACAAAAAGGGGCAGGTTTGGAATGCAAGCGGCACGGTGACCCCCACGTTAACGGCTCCCGCTAGCGGCACGACGGTGGATGTGGGTACTCACACGGGCAATGGTGTGAGCAAGACCATTACCGTTAAGGGCAGCAATCTGACTAAGGCGCTGACCGTATCGGTCTCAGGAACAGGATTCACAGTCAGCCCGACAAGCATAACTGCTGCCAATGCCAATAACGGCACATCTGTTACCGTGACCTATAACGGAACCCAAAGTAACGCTACAGGCACGCTTACCATCAGTAGCACGGAGGTAAATGCCACTGTCTATCTGACCGCATCTTACCAAAGTGGTGGTGGACAGACCGACGACGAAGAGGTCATCGAGACTTGGGAGGGCTGTTCAACCGGCGGTTATTGGACCCAGGAAGTGCAAGGTACAGCTTTCAAGTGGTACTTCAACAATGCTGGACTCTATGCCCGTGATAATGATCACTGGAATGGCTCGCTCGGCTGTTGCTTCGGTAAGGAAGCTAATTCCTCCATTACGATGAATGAAGATGTTCATAATGGTGCTAGCAAAATCACGTTCTATGCAGCAAAGTATGGCAATGATGCAAATGCTACATTGCAGGTTCAGTATAGCACAAATGGCGGTGGTACCTGGACCACGTTGAGCACTTGCACACTCAATGGAACCTGGCAGCAGTACACATATAACCTGAACGAGACTGGAAATGTGCGTTTCAAGTTTCAGCAGACAGCAGGGGCGCGCTTGAATATTGATGATATTGCGATCACCAGCAATGTGGCAACCCCTGTTGAGCCTACCTTGTCCATCACATCGATTGCTGCGATCGCAGCCGAGCAGAACGGAGAGTCCACTATTGTTACCGGAACTGTTACAGCCGATGACAATAATGATGATATCACCTTGAGCGTGACCGGCAATTTTGAGTTGAGCTTGAACAAGCGTAACTGGGCGCGCTCGTTGACCCTCGATCCGACTGGTGAGGTCTTCTATGTGCGTCTGGCCAGCACCGCCACAGTTGGTGATTATGCTGGAACGATCACTGCCGCGGCAGGACAGGTTCGCGCCTATGCCGATGTGCATGGCACAGTTAATGCCAAACCTGTGACACCTGGTGACGTGAACAAGGATGGTAATGTCAATATCGCTGATGTGACTGCTCTGATCGATTACCTGTTGAGTGGTGATGCCACCTCGATCGATATTATTGCTGCTGATGTCAACCTTGATGAGGATGTCAATATCGCCGACGTAACTGCTTTGATCGATCAATTGCTGTCATCGCCTAGCAGCTTGAAGGCGTCTAGCTGGGATGCATGCCCAGTCGATAGCGGTATTGCCATCGAGAACACGACTGGCGAGAGTCTGGAGGTGTATGACATGGATGGTAATTGCTGTGCCTTGATC
Source organism: uncultured Prevotellaceae bacterium (assembly GCA_900319525.1). GTDB lineage: Bacteria > Bacteroidota > Bacteroidia > Bacteroidales > Muribaculaceae > Sodaliphilus. The sequence goes on from ONOU01000003.1 coordinate 69,554, forward strand.
ATGTCGCAGGGCGAGAGTGTGATAGAACTGCCCGCCGGAGTTTATCTGGTTTCTGGCGACAGCAGATCTCGCAAGGTTGTCGTCAAGTGATAGCTGTCACAAGACCATAAACAAGAGAGCTGCACGACCGTCTGGTCAAGCAGCTCTCTTTTTTTGCGTTTAATGTGAGTGACTATCGCCCGATGCAGTGATATTCAAAGCCGGCTTGTTGCAGCTCCTCGGCATCCAGGATATTGCGTCCGTCCAGGATGAGCCTTCCGCGCATGTTGTCCAGCAACTTATTCACGTTAGGCATACGCAATTCTTTCCATTCGGTTACCAGCATCAAGGCATCAGCCCCATCGACGGCATCATACATGTCTTGGGCATAGGTCACCGAGTCTCCAAGGCGGCGACGGCACTCGTTCATGGCGACGGGGTCATAGACCTTGACTATTGCTCCAGCCTTGATCAGCCTGTCAATCAGCACGAGGGATGGCGCTTCACGCATGTCGTCGGTTTCGGGCTTGAATGCCAGGCCCCACATGGCGACAACTTTACCTTTAAGCTGTTCTTCACCTCCAAAGTGGTTTACTATCTTCTTGTAAAGCACCAATTTCTGGTCGGCGTTCACTTCTTCTACAGCCTGTAGCACGCGCATGGGATATCCCATGTTGGCAGCCGTTTTGATCAGGGCCTTGACGTCCTTAGGGAAGCAAGATCCCCCGTAGCCACAGCCGGCATACAGGAACTTCTTGCCAATGCGTGTGTCGCTGCCAATACCCTTGCGCACCATATTAACATCGGCACCAACCAGCTCGCACAGGTTGGCGATATCGTTCATGAAACTGATGCGGGTAGCCAGCATGGAGTTTGCGGCATACTTGATCATCTCGGCTGAAGCGATATCGGTGAAAATGAGTCGATCGCTCACAATCATGAAAGGCTTGTATAGGCGGGCCATAAGTTTGCGGGCACGTTCGCTGTCCACACCGACGACAACACGGTCGGGGCTCATGAAGTCCTTTACTGCATTGCCTTCTTTCAAGAACTCCGGGTTGCTGGCGACGTCAAACTCAACATTTGCACCGCGTTTTTGCAGCTCCTCCTCGATGACCGCTTTGACCTTCTTGGCCGTACCCACCGGGACGGTACTCTTGGTGACGACGACGATGTAGTGGTTCAGGTGGCGGCCGATGTTGCGTGCCACTTCCAGCACATACTTCAAGTCGGCACTGCCATCTTCATCTGGCGGTGTGCCCACGGCACTGAACACGATGTCAACATGGTTGATTACATCTTCGAGTCGGGTGGTGAACTGTAGCCGTCCAGACTTGGTGTTCTTGTGTACAAGGGTTTCCAGCCCTGGTTCGTAGATGGGAATGATGCCCCGCTTGAGGTCCTCGATCTTCTGTTCATCGACGTCAACACAGGTCACATGGGCGCCCATCTCGCTGAAGCAGGTGCCAGTTACTAGTCCAACATATCCGGTGCCAACGATAGCAATATTCATGTTGTGATGATGAATGATTTTTTAAAATTTTCGGGTTCCACTAGCACATGTGTGAAACCCGAAAAAAGATATTGTTTAACCGTTAATGGGCTTTTTATGATCCTTAGGCGTGTCATCGACGTAGTAGCCGCCGCTGTCACCACCATAGCCGTAGCCATATCCGTAACCGTAACCATATCCGTAGCCCTTGCCGTAACCGTAGGCGTAGGAGTAGTTGTAGCGTGTCTTGCTCACCTTGATGTCGTTGATAAGGATGGTCAGGTTCTTGATCTTGCCCTCATCGGCCATGTGTTCAAGTTCATACATGTAGGTCTGTTCAACCCTGCCGTCACGAACAACGTAGATGGTCAAGTCGACATGACGGTTCACAACAGCGGCGTCGGCAATCAGGTTGTAAGGTACGGTATCCAGGATAATGTAATCGTATCGTTTCTTGAGGATCTCAATCATCTTGGTCATGTTCTCGCTGAGCAGCAGAGCAGTGGGGTTGGGCGGGATAGCGCCAACGCTGATGATGTCAAATCCTTCATGCAAAGCATCGTGGTGGATTACATTGTCGATATTGGTCTCTTTGCCCGACAGGAATGCCGAAGCGCCTCGACCGTCCTGCACGCCTACATACTCTGAGAACTTACCCTTGCGAAGGTCAAGGTCCACTACGATAACCTTCTTGTTCACATAGGTATAGGCCAACGCTAGGTTGACGGCAACGAAGCTCTTACCTTCACCAGACATGGTTGAAGTGAACTGGATGACGGTTGCCTCACCATTGGGCTTGTCTTGGGTGACAAAGTCAAGGTTGTTGCGCACAATACGGAATGCCTCGTTCATGCGGTCGTTAGAGGTCTCATTAACCACAATCTCACCAGTGACGTTGTTCTTCTTGGCCGGCAACTCACCCAGGATGGGGATGTCACACACCTCTTCGACCTCGCGGCGAGTGTGGATGGTCTTGTCAAGCGAGAAGTACCAGAACACAGCGTAGAGCACGAAGGCCGGAATCAGCAGACCGATAATCATACCTGTCAGTACAATACGCGTCAACGGAGCAGTCACAGGCGCGGGGTTGGGGAGAGCGGGCTCCATCACCTTGGCATTAGGCTCGGTTATAGCCATCTGCAATGCGTTCTCCTCGCGCTTGTTGAGAAGGTACAGATAGAGCTGCTCCTTGATCTTTTGCTGACGGGTAACCTCGGTAATCGCTTTCTCATGAGACGGGTTGGCGGTCATGCTGCTCTGGGCCTGACCTTGCATGCGCTGTGCCTGACTCTGGCGGGTGCGCAGCGTGCTCATGTAGTTATCCAGACTTGCAAGGATGTTCTTCTTCTGTATAGCCAGTGAGTTGCTCAACTCCTTCATCACGGGGTTCTCGGTGCTGGATGTCGCGGCAATCTTCTGATACTCCTGAATTGCTTCGTTGTATTGGCTCATCTGGCTGGAAATACCCGCATTGTTCATACCGGTATTGATGGGAATCAATTCGCCAGGTCTCATGTCAGCGATGTAGCGGCGCATCTGAGCGGCAAGATTGATCTCGAGGGTGACATCTTCGGTTTGGTTGATGTGGCCCATGGTGTTGCTCTCGGTACCCCACATACGCGAACTGGCTGAACCGGCAGTGAGCACGGCAACCTCGTTGTCCACGCCACTCAGGTCCTTGGAGAGATCAGCAACACGCTCGGCGATAAAGGCCTCGGTGTTACGGGCCACCTGGTTCATGTCGTTGATACCTTCTTGGTTGTAAGCGACAACGAGTGCGTTCAAGATGTCGGCACACATTTGCGGATTCTGTCCCCTGATCGCAAGGTTGAGCACGTCACTGTGCTGGTCGGCGTTCTCAACGTGCAGCGAACCGGCGAGTGAGCGTGCCATGGCTGAGGGGTTGGTGACGCTCACGAGAATGGTATAGTCAATGCTCTGGTCATTGAATTTCTTGGTCTTGGTAATGGCGACAGGGCCAAAATTGGTGTTGACTTTGTTGCCAAAATGCGCCTTTTTCCATTCTCCACCATTCACTCTGAATTCAAACTCGTCGGCACTCTTGGGAATAATGGTCATTGAGAAACCGCTGGTTACTTCCTTGAGTGGGGTGACCTGTACGGGGGTGTCCTTATAAATGTTCACATCGCGCAGGAACATGTGACCATAGTACTGAACATTAAGTCCCAGTGAATTGACCACAATCTCCATTACACGTGATGAACGCAGCTTGTGTGGCTCGTTGGGGATATAGTTTACGGTATTCAAGCCCAGGTCGCTGAATGTCATGGACGGGGTGCCTTGTGCACTATCCTTAGAGCGAATCAGGATAGATGATCTGGACATGTAGAATTGCGGTTTGGACTTCGCGTAAAGGTAAGAAATGCTGGCACATACAATCATAGACAGTACAAACCAGTACCAGTTATAGGCACAGGCCATGAACAGGCGGTCCCATTTAATACCAGTGCGCGCGCGTTTTTTCTTCTTCTCCTCGGCGGCCATTTTGGCGGCCCAGTCTTCTTGAACTATTTGTTGCATATCTAAGTAATTTTATTTCACTTTTGTTGAATATTGTTCGCTCTCCTGCTGCTCTTGCTTCACAACAGGGCATATTCAAGCGCAAATTTACTGTAATTACTTTAATTGACAATGTGTAATCTTCATAAAAAATTATTAAAAGTGTAGCATTGAAGATTTGGACTGTGGTTATAGTTCAAAAAGAAGAGGTGGGGGTCTCCTGCAATCGGAGACACCCCACCTCTTGATGGTTCAAAAAAAGTGTGTTGTGATTAGTCGATTTCCTCGTCGGCTTCGTAACCACCCATCTCGCGGATGGCGTTCTTCAGCATCACGTACTGCTGGAAGAGGTGGTTAACGGGGACTTCGTCCTTGGTGTAGTCGTGCATCGGGCTCTTGAGGAAGAAGCTCAAGAAGCGCTGAGTGCCATAGCGGCCGGCGCGGTGAGCCAGGTCCATGAGCAGACACAGGTCAAGGCACAACGGAGCTGCCAGGATGGAGTCGCGGCACAGGAAGTTGATCTTGATCTGCATGGGATAGCCCATCCAGCCAAAGATGTCGATGTTGTCCCAGCCTTCCTTGTTGTCGTTGCGGGGAGGATAGTAGTTGATGCGTACCTTGTGGTAGTAGTTGCTGTACAGGTCGGGCTGATCGTCGGCAACGAGGATTGACTCGAGGGTCGAGAGTTTGCTGACCTCCTTGGTACGGAAGTTGGCGGGCTCATCGAGCACGAGACCGTCGCGGTTACCCAGGATGTTGGTTGAGAACCAACCGTTCAGACCCAGCATGCGGGTGCCAATGATGGGAGCGAAACCGCTCTTCACCAGGGTCTGGCCGGTCTTGAAGTCCTTGCCTGCGATGGGCAACTGAGTCTTCTCAGCGAGTTCCCACATGGCGGGGATGTCAACGGTGGTGTTGGGAGCGCCCATGATGAAGGGGCAATCCTCCATCAGCGCTGCATAAGCGTAGCACATCGAGGGGGCAACCTTGTCAACCACGTTGTCCTTCATGGCCTGCTCCAGAGCGGCGATGGTGCCGTGGTACTTCATGTCGGGCTCTACGTAGATTTCGGTCGAAGCGGCCCAGAGTACAACCACGCGGTCAACACCGGTTTCCTTCTTGAAGTTGCGGATATCCTCACGAATCTGCTCGGTCATGTCCCAGCGGTCCTTGCACTGCTTCACGTTGTCACCATCAAGACGCTTTGCATAGTTCTTGTCGAATGCGGCCTTCAGGGGCTTGATCTTCAACAGCTCGTCCTTAACGGGCTCGATGTCCTTCTCCTTCAATACCTCGGCATTGATGGCGCTCTCGTAAGCGTTGGCGGGGAATACGTCCCATGCTGCAAACACGATGTCGTCGAGGCTGGGCATCGAAACGATTTCATTATAATGTAAATACTTCTTGTCGCTGCCTTTTCCAATGCGGATCTTGTCATACTGAGTCATGCTGCCCACGGGCTTAGCAAGACCCTTGCGGGTCATCATAACACCAGTCATGAAGGTGGTGCTCACGGCACCCAATCCAACTACCATAATACCTAACTTGCCGGTAGCGGGCTTAACGATTTCTTTTGCCATAATCTTTTATTACAGTTAATGTTTAAATTATTTTCTGTTTATAAAAATAATAATGTCTTTCAGACCTCAAATCTGGGGCCTTCAGTCTCTTGCTCAAAGTTTTCTCTCGCAAAAAACGGCGCTAAATTACTGCCTTTTTTTGAAATGAAAAACTAAACATATAGTAAATTATATTTAAAATGATTAAAAATCAAATTGAAAATATAAAAAAACAAAAATTTAGGCATAATGACAATCATTGTGTTAAATCTTCTTAATGCTACCTCGCGTGACTTGAGTCGATTTTTGACCTAAAATCGATGATTTTTGGCCGCTGTCGGCTGTGATAACATTTTTTAAGAATTGCATTGTGCTGACATCATTATTCGGCGGCTCAACCTCGCGTTGGGTCGCCAAGGTTTGAGCCTTGACTATAGAGGTGGCTATCGATTGTTGTAACCACTACAATGCCTCGATGAGCGCGTAGTCGTGTTATGGCAACCTAGCGTTGGCTGAGGAAGTCCTCGGCGGTAGCGATGTCGCCAGCGTGATCGACGTCAATGATTTTGTCGATGCTATAGGCCTGCAGGTGATGCCCTGCCTGGACGAGGGCTCGCTGGAAGTTGCGCATGCGGCTGATTCCCTGCTCGATGCAGTTATCAAGCACGCCGAATGCCTTGTCGGTCATTGCATACACGCCGCCCGAAACATACTTGGCTCCTTCCCATCCCTGGTCGCGGAAAGCAGTGATGTTCATTTGCTCATCGGTCTCGACCCACAAGGGCTTCTCGTCATCGACAAATGGGGTTACGGCCCACATGCCGTCGTGGTCGCTGTCGGCCTCAAAGGCCTCGATGTATCCCTTGAAATCAGGTTCGCGGAAAATCGTGTCGACGGTGGTCAGGCAGAATTTTCCACGAGGGATCACGCGGCTCAGGTGCCACAAGCTGTGCATCGAGCTGGGTGTGGTCTTCACGACCAGATTGAGGGGCACGGGCAGCTCCAGATTCTCCAGATACTCACGCACCTCGGTCATGTGCTCATTGACGATGATGCTGATGCTCTCGGCATTGCACCTGAGCATGATGTTGATGAGTCGTCCGATCATGGGTTCGCCTTGTAGCTCTACCAGTGGTTTGGGCTTAGAGATGCCTTCCTGGGCCAGACGTGACCCTTCGCCTGCTGCGATGATAGCGTAGTTCATTCTGAATTAATGTGTTGAAGTGGATGTTGCAAATTGTTTCAGGATTTATCCAGCCATTCTTTGACTTGGGTGATGTGGGTGATGGTGTTGGGGTGGGTTTGAAGGTCCTCCTCCTCGGTCCATCCCTTGCCCTTGAGCCACAGGACGTGGCAGCCCAGCCGCTCGGCGGGTTCGATGTCTTTGCGCAGGCTGTCGCCCACGACCAGCACTTCGTCAGGCGCCAGCTCCAGCGCGTCAACACCCAGGCGGAACAGGGTGGGGTTGGGCTTGCGCACGCCCACGACGGCGCTCTCGATGATGCCTTTGAACAGGTGGCGGATGCCATAGGCGCGCAGCACTTCGTCAATGTTGCCGTAGAAGTTGCTCACTAGCATCATCGGGTACTGCTCATGCAGCTTCTCGAGCATGGGACGGGCTTCGCCGATGCATGTGCGGGCAGCGTTGTCGCAATAGGCCGCCACTTGGCTGGCCCATAGCTCACTAGCCGATGCGTCAGGCGCTTGGGACAGGTAACTGAGCTCCAGTGCTACCTTCTTGAGCAGCAGGGTGTGGAAGTTGTCTTGGGGCAGGATGATGCGCTCGCGGGCGAGGGCGCGCTCACCCTCGACATAGATGTTGCGGAAGGTCTCTTTGTCGATAGGAATGCCGGCTTCCTGATACCCTTGCCATAGAATCTCACTCCAGTGCACGCCACGGCTGTCGAGCGTGCCCCCGTAGTCAAAGATGATGCCTTTAATCATGGCTGATAATTATGAATTGTATTATTCGCCCTTGGTGAGGTCGAGTTTTACATTGTCGCGGCCGCGATCCTGGAACAGCTTGGGCAGTGGATTCTGTTTTGCCTCGTCGTAGCGGATGCGGTTGCGGTAAACGTCGATGGCGGTGTAGATGGCGTGGCGCATCGATGACTCGTTGGCAACACCTTGTCCGGCGATGTCATAACCAGTGCCGTGGTCGGGGCTGGTGCGGACAATGGGCAGTCCGGCGGTGAAGTTGACGCCCTCGTCCATGGCGATGGTCTTGAACGGTGCCAATCCCTGGTCATGGTACATGGCCAGCACGCCGTCAAACCGGCGATAGTGCCTGGCTCCGAAGAAACCGTCGGCGGCATAGGGCCCGAAACTCTGCACTCCGTCCTCGTCCAGCGCCTGCTGGATTGCGGGCAGGATGATGTCGCACTCTTCGGTGCCCAGCATGCCGTTCTCTCCGGCGTGCGGGTTGAGTGACAGCACGGCGATGCGTGGTCCGTCGATGTTGAAGTCTCTCTTTAATGATTCGTTAAAGAGGCGCAGCTTCTCGCGTATGTTCTCGATGCTCAGCGCGTTTGACACTTGCGACAGCGGCACGTGTGCTGTGGCCAAGGCGACGCGCAGGCCGCTGGTGCACAGGATCATCAAGGCCTTGTTGCCTTCGCCGGCAGCGCTCTCCAGATACTCGGTGTGGCCGGGGAACTTGAACTGCTCGCTCTGGATGTTGTCCTTGTTGATGGGTGCGGTGACGAGCACGTCAATAAGCCCTAGTTTCAGGTCTCGCACGGCGGCTTCCAGCGCGATAAAGGAGGCAAGGCCAGCCTGCTTGCTGGGGGTACCCAACTCAATTTTGATGTCCTGGTCGATGCACTCCACGAGGTTGGGCATGTTCTCTTTCAGGAACTCGGCGCTCTTGGTGTGGTTGATCTGGAAACCCGGCAGGTTGCAGGCGTTGCGGTGATAGCTGACGATCTTGCTCGATCCGTAGATGACGGGGACACACAGTTCCATCATCTCGGGAACGGCGACGGCCTTGAGGGCCACTTCTATTCCTATGCCGTTGGTGTCACCGATGGTGATACCGACTTTCAATCGTTTGTTGTTATTGTTATCGCTCATTGCTAAATGTCTTACTTGTTTTTGTTTCAACCTGCAAAGGTAATCATTTTTCCCAATCCCGCAACCCTGATGTGGCTGATTGTGTCCGGCTGGAGCGGATTTTGGCCGGCGTTGTGGCGCTAAGTGACCTTTTAAAGTGGCGTGGTCTTGTCCATGGCTGCCTGATTATTTCTGTCGGGGCAGGCGGCGATAAACCCAGTAGTGGAGCAAGCTGAGTGCGGCAACGAGCAGCAGGTAAATGATGACCATGATGGTTACGCTAAGTGTGCTGCCTTCCAGGACTTTATAGAGAACCATTCTCACGAATGGATGGATGACAAAAATGCTGGCTGAAATCAGGCCGACAGCGTTGATGGGTTTGAGGTTCACCAGGAGCGTCAGGCTGCCAAAGAACAGTATCGTGCATACCTCGGTGAACGGCGCCATCCCTTTAATCGTCAAGCACATGAATAGGGCGGGGATGGAGATAAGAAGCAGGGCCGCCAGCTGCCCCCTGGACGGCTGCCACGACGCCCTGGCGGCGATCATGCCCAGTATGAAAGGCGCGCCCCAGCCGATGCAGTTCTGACGGAACCACCACATGGTGTCGTCATCTGCAAGATAGAGAAATCCGTAATGCGTGGCGATGGCCATTGCCAGTGCAGCAATCAGCCAGCCCATGCGGCATCGGCGCAGGATTAAAAAAAGTAAATAAAATTGCAGGATAACGCCAAAGAACCAGTACACTCCCGGCTCAATGACAAATCCGTTGTCCCCGTAGCTTAACAGGTTGATAGTGAATAATAACTGGGTGACGACTGATTGCCAGTTGTGAGGCTCTCCGCACAAGTAAAGTTGCACAAGCACATACAGGATATATACAGGCGCCAGCAGTGCCCACAACTTGGTCATGTGGCTGGTGATGTAGCGCCTCGTCTGCATGGTGCCGTTCCCGTATTTCTTCGTCAGGCCGTAACCGCTGACAAACAGGAACAGCGCGACGCCAATCCATCCGACAAACGAGAAAAACTGCCATACCGACGGGTGCGCGTGGAGGCTGGCGACAAATTCGGCTGTAGCCTTCGACGAGTAAGCCATCTCGTTGTTGCCCATGACCAAAATGTGGTCCACAAAATTATGGATCATGATCAACAGGATGGCATAGCCTTTCATCCCCATGCTCTGTTCGCGGCTGATTACCATTGTGAGTAGTGCAGGATATGTTAGCCAGGCTGGCCGTAGCGACGGGCGTTTAACGCCGCCGGCAAACCGTATATTTTACGCAAAATTACTCCATTTGTGCAAATGGCGAAAGAATAAAAACATTTTTTTCAAAGCGAGGGACAATTTTCGCCTACAAACTTGCTCATGTTGGTGGAAAAACGTACTTTTGCGAGTTAAAACCATGCGCGGCAATCGCCCTACCCATGGGCAATGGAGCCATTGCGCAACGTGACATAAAGAGGTAACTAGCTGATAATGACTACTGCGATAGTGTCGCCAGCCTTGCCTGCTCTCCACTGGTCCACCAGGTCTGCAAGACCCGGTGACCCCTGTTTTATCTCCAACTGACGATAGCGATGAATAAAATTACCGTAACATCTCCCTTGTTGCCCGACCTGGACGACTTCAACCAGATGCTCCGCGAGATTTGGGACAGCAAGTGGATCACCAATAACGGCTCTTTCCACCAGCGGCTGGAACAGGCGTTGTGTGACTACCTCAAGGTGCCCTACATCAGCCTTTTCACCAACGGCACGCTGCCGCTCATCACCGCGCTGCAGGCGCTCAACATCAGCGGCGAGGTCATCACCACGCCCTACAGCTTTGTCGCCACCACCCATTCGATCTGGTGGAACGGCATCAAGCCGGTGTTCGTCGATATTGACCCGGCAACGGGCGGCATCGACCCCGACCGCATCGAGGCCGCCATCACCCCGCGCACCACGGCCATCATGCCCGTGCACGTCTATGGCAAGCCCTGCCGCACCGCCGAGATTCAGGCCATTGCCGACAAGTATGGCCTGCGCGTCATCTATGACGCCGCCCATGCCTTCGGCATTGAGGTCGATGGCAAGAGCATCCTCAATGAGGGTGACATGTCCACCCTGAGTTTCCATGCCACCAAGGTCTATAACACCATCGAGGGCGGCGCGCTCGTCATGCACGACGAGAAAATGAAGCAGCGCATCGACTTCCTCAAGAACTTCGGCTTTAACGGCGAGACCGAGGTTGTGGCGCCAGGCATCAACGGCAAGATGGACGAGATTCGTGCCGCCTATGGCCTGTTGAACCTGCAACTGGTGGATGCCTGCATCGAGGCTCGCCATCAGGTGGCCATCCGCTACCGCGAGGCACTGCGTCCTGTCGAGGGCATCGACTTCTGGGACGACATGCCCGGCGTGCGCCACAACTACAGCTACTTCCCCATCTTTGTCGATGCCGAGCAGTATGGCATGACGCGAGATGAGCTCTACTTCAAGATGCGTGAGCAGGGCATCCTGGCTCGCCGCTACTTCTATCCGTTGATCAGCACCTTCTCCACCTACAAGGGCCTGCCCAGTGCCTCCCGCGAGAACCTGCCCAACGCCACCCGCATGGCCGACACCGTCATCTGCCTGCCCATGCACCACGAGCTCACCGATGCCGACCTCACTCGCATCCTCGATATCATCATCAATAAGTGACACCGATGGCCGAAGCTAAGAAGAAACTGATGCTCCTAGGCGGTTTGCGCTACCTGTTGCCTGTCATCGAGGCGGCGCATCGGCATGGCATACATGTCATCACCGTTGACTATCTGCCCGACAATATTGCCCACAAGTACAGCGATGAGTACCACAACGTGAGCATTATCGACAAGGAGGCAGTGCTCGCCCTTGCCCAGCAGCTGCAGATTGACGGCATCATGTCGTTTGCCGTCGATCCCGGCGTCGTGGCAGCCGCCTATACTGCCGAGAAGATGGGGCTGCCGTTCCAGTGCAGCTACGAGGCCGCATGCATCCTGCAGGATAAATCCAGGTTCCGCAAGTTCCTTGCCGACAACGGTTTTAACGTGCCCAACGCGCGTGGCTACAGCGAGGTCGACGACGCCCTGCAGGACATCGGTTATTTCAACTGGCCCGTCATCGTCAAACCCGTGGACAGCGCCGGCAGCAAAGGCGTCACCCGCGTTGACGACCCCGCTGACCTCCCCGCCGCCATCGTCCACGCCCTCGACTGCTCCCCCTCCCGCCACTACATCATCGAGGACTTCCTCGAGAAATCAGGCCCTTCGATGGGTGATGAATGCTTTGTGGTAGATGGTGTGTTAAAATATAATGCCTTTTACGACCAGTTCTTTGACAACGAAGCCGAGAATCCATACGCTCCGTCTGGCGAATATTGGCCATCGGCCATGGGGCAGGAACATGAAAGCGAATTCAAAGGCGAACTCGAGCGGCTAATTGATCTGTTGGGTATCAAGACAGGCATTTTCAATGTCGAGTGCCGAGTCTGCACCGATGGTAAAGCCTATCTCATGGAAGTGTCGCCCCGTGCGGGAGGCAATAGACTTGCTGAGATTTTGAACTACGCCGCTGATGTGGATATCATTGAAGCAGAGGTGTGCGCGTCAGTCTGTATGCCATTGCCCGAAGTCCACGAGCCCAATTATAATGGGTACTATGCCATCAATGTGCTCCATAGCGAGCATAATGGAACATTCCAGGGCATTGACATGGATCAAGACTTCGAGAAAAAACATGTCGTAGAAAATGATCTGTGGGTTGAGCCTGGCGATTCGGTATCGGCTTTCACTGGCGCCAACCAATCGCTGGGCACTATCTTCCTGCGTTTCGACACCCGCGAAGAACTGGACCAGTTCGTGGAGGCTCCCAACCGATACATTTCAATTATCACCCAATAGTGCATCATCAATACTTTGGTTTTATGAAGAACGTTCTTATCATCGGAGCAACCGGCTCAATTGGAGTCTATACTTCTGTGCTGTTGAAGCAACAAGGATACAATGTCTATGCAGTTGGTAGAAGGGAGAGCGACAATGGCTTTTTTGCAACCAATGACATACCATATTATTCGATTGACATTTCTAAGACTGAGCATTTCTTGAAATTACCTCAAAATGGGATTGATGTGGTAATTCATTTAGCTGGCGCCATGCCAGCCCATATGATTGTTTATCACCCTCAGTCATATATTGATTCGATTGTAACAGGCACAATGAATGTGTTAGATTACATGAATCAGATTGGTTGCCATAAGATTGTTTTTTCACAATCTATTGCTGATATCCTGTACAAATTTGGTACACTAGACCCAATTGATGATGATGTCGAGAGGAAATTCCCGTTGAATACCGACCACACGATTTATTCCATCTGCAAAAATGCAGCGGTCAATTTGATTGAGCATTATCATGAGAAATTCGGTATTCAGCATTTTATACTCAGACTTCCAACAATTTATGGATATCATGCAAATCCATTTTATTATGTTGATGGCAAGAAAAAGTGGCTGGGCTATCGGTATATCATAGAACGAGCTATCAAGGGAGAACAATTGGAGATTTGGGGCAATCCAAAGTCCACTAAGGAGATGGTTGCCATTAAAGACCTGGTTGAACTCATCAGGCTTTGTATCGAAAGTAACATCTCGGGTGGAGTGTATAATGTTGGTTGCGGCAATCCTATTTCTATTGAAGATCAAATAAAATTGATAGCAGAAATCTTCAATGGCGAAAAGAAATCCGAAATAATATATTGCCCCGAAAAAAAATCATCTCCACAGTTTGTGCTGTCCATTGATAAGGCTCGCCGTGAGCTAGGCTACGAACCACAGTATGATTTTCGCAAATTGCTTCTTGATTACAAATGGTATTTGGAGAATGAACCATATGCCGCGATTATGGGCAAACGTTCTGATTTCATCAAATAAAAATTCTGAAAGGTTACTTGTTATTAAATGCCAAGAAATGTAACCCAGTATGAAGTTGTATGTCGGAATCGCTGAAGAAAAAGACCATTAAGGGCGTTGCCTGGACCTCGCTGAACAAAGTCCTGGATTTGGGATTTGGTTTTGTGATAGGTATCATACTGGCACGTCTGTTGAGTCCCAGCGACTATGGCTTGCTGGCGATGATTGGAGTGTTCAACGCTATCGCCTTTGCTTTTCTTGATAGCGGCTTTGGAAATGCTCTGATTCGCAAGCCAGATCTGAACGAAGACGATAATACAACGGCCTTCCTTTTCAATTTGGTGGCTGGCATTGTCCTTTTCGGAGTAATATGGTTCATTGCGCCATGGGTATCAGCTTTTTATGATAAACCGATTTTAACGCCATTGTTACGGGCCGAAGGCTCCCTGCTCATTGTCACATCCTTTAAAATCGTCCAAAACACCCAGCTGACGCGCGCTCTTAATTTCAAGGCAAAGATGATCATTCGCATCGTCTCGAGTGTGTCGGGTGGCGTGATTGGTATCATCGCAGCCTATAGCGGACTTGGTGTTTGGGCTTTAGTGGCAATGCACATTGCCGATGCCTTGATTAGCTTGGTATTGCTGTGGGTGATTTCACCATGGCGACCGCGAGGCAAATGGAGCAAGAAATCATTTAACTACTTGTGGGGTTATGGCTCCAAATTGCTGGCATCTGGATTGCTTGATACGATTTATGGCAACATCTACCCAATTATCATCGGCAAATTCTACTCGGCTGCCGATTTGGGACAATATTCCAGAGCCAAAGGATATGCATATTTGCCATCTCAAAGTTTGACTGGCGTAATCCAGCAGGTCACCTTCCCAGTGCTGAGCCAAATCCAGGACGACGACCAGCGCTTGGGTAATAATTATCGGCGGATGCTACGATTTACTGTGTTTATCGTTTTTCCCATTATGATTGGTATGGCGGCACTGGCTTATCCGCTTGTCGTATCATTGGTGACCGATAAATGGGCACAATGTGTGCCCTATCTGCAGATTATTTGCCTCGCATCGATGTGGTATCCAGTGCATGCTATAAACTTGAGCCTGTTGCAGGTAAAAGGCAGGAGTGATTTGTTCCTTAGGCTCGAAATTATTAAGAAAGCAATAGTAACAATAGCTGTGTTTGTGTGTGTGCCCTTTGGCATCATGGGCATTTGTATAGGTTCGGTTTGTACGTCGATTATATGCCTGGCAATCAACACCTACTATACAGGCAAGCTGATTAATGTTGGCTTTGTGCGTCAGATGATGGACATGACCCCTACGCTGCTGGCATCGCTGGCCATGGGAGCGGTGGTGTATTTTGCTGTGATGCCCTTCGGCAGCGATGTGGTAAAATTGGCCGTCGGCATTCCCCTGGGTATGGTGGTCTATCTGGCTATTGCCAAGATCTGCCGCATGCCCGAATTGCAAGAAGCCCTCGACATCATCCACCGCAGATAGTTTTTAATCGACAAGTCGATTAAAAACTATAGAGCTTAGGGCTTAGAGCTTAGAGTAAGAAATGCCAACTAGAGACGAAGGACTAAAAACTAATAATGACTGGCGATCCATTAGTATCTATACGATGTTTGGTTTATAACCATGAGCCGTACTTGAGGCAATGCCTAGACGGTTTTGTGATGCAAAAGACAAACTTCCCCTTCGAGGCTATTGTCCATGACGACGCCTCGACCGATGGTTCTGCCGCCATCATCCGCGAATACGCCGAGAAATACCCCGATATTATCAAGCCCATCTACGAAACCGAAAACCAATATAGCAAGCACGACGGCTCTATGCATCGAATAATAGATGCCGCAGTGCATCCAAAGTCTAAATACATAGCCCTCTGTGAGGGCGACGACTATTGGACTGATCCCAACAAACTCCAGATCCAGGTGGATTTCTTGGAAGCACATCCCGATTACTCATTAGCGGTACACGAATACCAAGAATGGGACGAAGAAAAGAAATCATTTCGTCCACACCGCATCAAGTTTTTAGAGAATACAACCGAAGATCTCACTTTGACCCTTGATGATTTTGCAACAGGGGTGTTCTTTACAAAGACATTAACATGTGTCTATAGAAGAGATTCTTTGCTGAATTCAAAATATACAAAGTATAGTGCAAAGTATGATATGACCTTGTTTTATGCATTGATGACTCAAGGGAAATGTCGGTTATTCAATCAGGTAATGGGCTGCTATAGAATACAACCCAATAGTATTACTTCGTCTCAAAACATCCGCAAGTTTCGCCATGATAATAGTGATGGATTGTATGGTATTTGTCGTGCTGAGGGTACTAAGCAATCAAGAGAATTCGCGTATAACAATTTAAAGCCTTATGCATTGTCGGTATTATTAGACAGAAATTGGGACTCGATTAAAAGTTTTTTTAAGTATCTAGGCTTTAAGCATGCTATGATGATTTTATTTGTCGATCCACTAAAAATTTTAGTTGAAATGATAAAGTCGCGTTATGCAAATCTCTGATATGTTAAAAATGGAATATCCTTTGATTTCAGTAATAGTACCTATATACAATGTCGAGATGTATCTCCAGGCATGCATTGAGAGAATAATCCCTCAATCCTTTACTGATTTTGAATTGCTTCTTATTGATGACGGCAGTTCAGACGGCAGTGGTGCAATCTGTGATGCTGCAGCTAGTAAGGATAGACGAATCACTGTTATTCACAAGAGGAATGAGGGTGTCAGTGTGGCCCGCAATGCTGGTATTGAGCGAGCCCATGGCAAGTGGATAACGTTTGTTGACAGTGATGATACCGTAGAACATGATTATCTCAAGCGGTTGATTCGTAAAGCTGAAGAATTTGACGCTGATTTAGTGACGAGTGGAATCAGATTCGATTATGGCGATGGAGATGAGTCGTTTGTTCTCGAAGAAACTGGTTTAAAGTCTTTTCAGAATGAAAGTGACTTTTTTGATTTTGTAACTCAAGAATTAATCACATCGCCTGTCGCAAAACTGTACAAAAAGGCAATTATCGATGAAAATGGTCTGCGTTTTAATCCTTCGCTATCGATAGGTGAAGATCGTGATTTTAATGTTAGATACCTAAACGTCGCGAGAAATGCTTGTTCTACATCTTATGTCGGTTATAACTATAGAAAATATACGCCAGGATCACTCACAAAGTGTGAGTATCCGTTAAAGTTCAGGTATGATTATCAATACTGGACCTTACTGAGGGATTTCACGCATAATAAGGGGTTTCATTCTCCCACTACCGAAAAGATGCTGGTTAACCGCTTATTCCATCTCATCAATGATAAGGTGATGTCAATTATGGAAACTTCAATGCCATTAAGAGAGAAAAGGTCTCTGTTAAAGGATACATTCAATGAAGTTGATGATTTTGGCTATTTGGCTAAGCAAAAAGGATTTATCGACTATGGTAATAACGTGATAAAGAATCTGGTTCTTTATCGTCAAAGTTTTCTATTGTCACTGCTCTCTGTATTGTTCTATGGAAGAAGATAACAAACCTCTCGTTTCAATAGTTGTCCCGGTTTATAACTCAGAGGCATATTTGCAATGCTGTATTGAGAGTATTCTCAATCAAGATTATGCGGATTTCGAGTTGCTTCTTATCGACGATGACTCTACAGATCATAGTGGTGAAGTCTGTAAGTGTTATGAACAAAAAGATAAGAGAATATCATATTATATAAAAAAGCATGGTGGGCTAAGTGATACTAGAAATTTTGGAGTAAGACATGCATCTGCAAATTCAAGATTCATATGCTTTGTTGACAGCGATGATTCAATCGAACCACAGTATTTGAATTATTTGATTGCAGGAATGAAAGATGTTCAATTGTCTATATGTCATATAAGAAACCTCTATGAGGCAGATAATGAGAATCAATCGAACTTGTTGGTTGATTCAATGGGTTTAATCGAGTATTCTGATATCAAGAATAATTTAAAGTTTATTGAGCTTTTTCAAACTGGAATTCTTAATTCGTCATGTAATAAGCTTTACAGGCTTGATATAATAAGAAGCAACAGTATAATTTTCCCCCCTGATGTGATTATAGTGGAGGACTTGGTGTTTAACCTGCAGTATCTGCGTTATTGTAACAGGGTGAATGAAGTTACAAATGAACTTTATAACTATTTTCATCACGATGGCAGTCTCGTGTCAAAGGTGTCTCCAGTGGCTTATGAGAGCTATCTTAATATCAGAAATGAAATGATAGACTTCTTTGGTGATCGTTTTGAAAAGCCTATCGACTTGATGGTTTATCGCCAGTTTGAGTCTATTTCTATTAAGTTATTGGAGAAAAACCAGACTGACAAAGTCTCAGAGTATATAACTCAAAAGGATATCCACTATATTATATCACAAGCTCAAGTAGCGAACTGGTGGGATCGCGTGATAAAATTCATGCTCAGCCATAATTATGTAAAACTACTTAGGCGCTTAATCTTAATAACTAAATAAGATGGAGAAGAAGCGAATAGAGTTCGTTGATCACTTGAGGGGACTAGCTCTTATTGGTGTAGTATGGTTTCATACTGCCCATCCAGCATTCCTAGACTTCTCATGGCGTATTCCTTTGTTTTTTTTCATATCAGGAATATTTTTCCGTCCATATGAGCCCAAAGTTTTCATTAAAAAGAAAATCAATCAGTTGATAGTGCCTACAATGTTTTTCTATATCCTCTATTGCCTTTATTATCTGGCTTTATGGATAGGAAAAAATCATGGCCTTTCAGGATTTGACTACAGAGAATTATTCGGCATATTTGGCCTCTATTCGGGTAGTGAAGCATTCATAATAAATCCTCCATTATGGTTCATATTTGCTTTACTTGATATACAATTTGTCATGTATGCTTTGGTGAAATTGATTCACCAAAAATGGGCCATTTTTATCATTTCTCTGGTAATATCTATTATAGGTGTATTATGGCTTTACCACTTGCCGACTCCATTCATGATTAGTCGATCAACACCGTATTTCATATATTTTGCTTTAGGCTATTTATGTGGAATGCCCCTGCTGAGAATAATTGACAAGGGACATGGGCGTGATTATTGGATTCTGCTTGGATTAAGCACCTTGGCCTTCCTGTTTTCAATCATAGCGATTTATGTTTACGGTAATATGACTGATGGCCAGTTTGGAGTTCTAGATTATATGGCCATATTATCGTTCATCATAATCCTTGTCTTCTTGATGCAGAAGCTGTATCGTTATAAGATATGTGATATATTTAATTTCTTTGGCAGAAATACTTTTGTTCTCTTAGGCGTCCATGAGATGTTGCTGACAATCATGTTGATTGGTGTTAATCACATCTTTGGTGAAAATAATCTGCTTTTAGGCATTATTCAAGTCATTTTGGTATTATGTATAACATACCCACTCACATTGTGGTGTAACAAGTATATACCAAAGTTGATTGGTAAACAAGATTTGTTTTGAGGATAGACCTATGGACTAATTTGTTCTCGTTATTTTGGGAGATATGAAAAAGCAAATATTGTTTGTGATTGATTCGTTGGATTGCGGTGGGGCAGAAAAGAGTTTAGTCTCTCTGCTTCAGGTAATCGACCCTTCCAGATATGACATTGATCTGCTTATTCTCGATCATAAACGAGAGAAACGTAAAGGACTATTTGAAAAATATGTGCCAGAGAGTATCAATGTCCTGGATTTCCATCTTTTTGGAAAATCGCTTTTCGAACTGATACGCAAATTTTTTCATTATTTGAGACTATCTCCTCAACTGAGGTTGATACATTCACGGCATGGCACAGAGGTCTATTGGAGTTCAGCTCATTTTGATTATAAGCGCTTGGAAAAGCATTATGACGTGGCTATTGCTTACCAGCAGGGTATTCCGACGTTCTATGTCGCATCTAAAGTGAACGCTGACAAAAAGATAGCTTGGATTAACGCTAATTTATATAATGAAGGATATGACATGAACTACTGCAAGCCGTTCTATGACAAAATGGATAAGGTAGTCGCTGTCTCGTCTGGATTGATAACTATTCTATCTGAGCGTTCTCCGTGGATTAAAGATAAGTTGGTATGCATTTATGATATAGTTAATCCTGCGCTCATCAAACAAATGGCTCAAGAGCCAATCGATGACGAGCGTTTTTCTGGTGAGGAGATTAAATTAGTTACTGTAGGTCGATTAGCCCCTCCCAAGAATCATCTCCTGGCGGTTGAGACGGCGCGCATACTGCGTGACAAGAATGTAAAATTCAAGTGGTTCTTTGTAGGTGATGGCCCGACAAGGGGCAGTATTGAGAAAAGCATCAATGAATATGGCCTGCAAAATCATGTCATCCTTCTGGGGCTAAAGGGTAACCCTTATCCTTATATCCAAAATGCGGATATATATGTGCAAACATCGAGCCATGAGGGATTTTGCCTCACATTAGCCGAAGCCAGAGTGTTGTGTCGGCCGATCGTCAGCACTAATTTTGATGTCGTTTACGATCAAATTACAGATCATCAAAATGGGTTGATTGCCGAGATGACGCCAGAAAAAGTTGCTGATTGTATCTTGAATTTATTGAACGATAGCTCTTTGCGAGATAGCTTGATACTCCATCTGGAAAAGGAACAGAATAATACATCTGTAACCGAAATCGAGAAATTCTACACCCTTGTAGAGGGTTAGCTTTTACAGAAGGTTCGTGCTGTTAAAGTTGAATCATGGAAAAAGGGGGCGGTGGTGACAGGCGGATTGCGAAGAATGCGGTGATGCTGTATGTCCGCATGTTCTTGACGATGATTGTGGGGTTGTATACCTCGCGTGTCGTCTTGGCTGTGCTGGGCGTGGAGGATTATGGCACCTACGGCGTCGTGGGGGGCATCGTGGCCATGATCGGCTTCCTGAACAGCTCGATGAGCGGTGCGACAAGCCGTTT
Source organism: uncultured Prevotellaceae bacterium (assembly GCA_900319525.1). Taxonomy (GTDB): domain Bacteria; phylum Bacteroidota; class Bacteroidia; order Bacteroidales; family Muribaculaceae; genus Sodaliphilus. Next base: position 90,050 of record ONOU01000003.1, read on the forward strand.
CTTGACCTTCGAGTTGGGCAAGGGTGACGAGAAGCGTCTGGCCGATACGTTCTCCAGCGCGTTGATCATCCACATCGGTATCGCGTTACTGGTCCTGATACTTGCCGAGACGGTTGGACTGTGGTTCTTGTGCAACAAGCTGGTGATTCCTGAAGGACGTATGCCTGCGGCCCACTGGGTCTATCAGCTGAGCATCGCAAGTGCCATGATCTGGATTACCCAGTCTCCCTATAATGCCACGATCATTGCGCATGAGCGGATGGATGTGTATGCCTATGTCGAGATCCTCAATGCCGTTCTTAAGCTGCTGATTGTCTATCTGCTATCCATCGGAAACTTCGACAAACTGATCCTCTATGCCACGCTGGTATTCCTGGTCAGCGTGCTGATCAGGTTGATATACCGCATCTATTGCGTGCGCCACTTCAGTGAATCTCACCTGCATTGGGTCTGGGACAAGTCGATATTGAAGCCGATGCTGGTCTATAGTGGCTGGAACCTGTATGGCGCGTTGTGCCTGACCACGCGGCAGCAGGGCACCAATTTCTTGATCAACATCTTCTTTGGCGTGGTCTTCAACGCAGCGTCGAGTGTGGCGACCACCATCCAGGGTGTTGTGAAAGGGTTTACCTACAGCTCGACATTCGCATTCAGGCCGCCTATCATCAAGGCCTATGCCCAGGGGAGTTTTCAAGAGATGATGCGCCTGATGAAGTCGGCCATGTCGTTGTGCATCTTCTTGTCATTGCTGGTTTCCCTGCCCTTGTATATTGAGATAGAGTATGTGATGGACTTGTGGCTGGTCAATCCGCCCGTGATGGCTGTTGAATTTGTACGGCTGTTGATTGTTTCGGCCTTCTTTGCGTTAATTACATTGATCTACACCATCGGCATCGAGGCTACGGGCTATAACCGGCAGATGAATATATACACGGGAACGATCTTCATGTTGACCATCCCAGTCATGTATATCTTCTTCAAGATGGGATTTGGGGTCTTGTATTCCTACTACTGCATCCTGGGCGCCAATATCTTGATTTTCCTCTCCAATATGGTGATCTGCAAGCATCTGGTGCCGTCAGTCAGGCTAATGGACTACATGTGGCTATTCCTGAAGAGCGCCCTGGTGATCGTCCTGTCCGTACTGCCAGCCATCTATATAGTTCGGAATTATGATGCGGGCTTCTTGAGGCTCGTGGTCAACACGGCGGTCATTTTGTTCCTGTGTTCGACGCTCTCTTACTGGCTGGTACTCGACAGCACTTCAAGGTTATTTGTGCGCCAGAAACTGCAATCTGTGTTCAAGAAGATTCACAAATGATCACTATTGGTTATAGATAGAAGTTCTTAAAGTGGCGAAACTGCTTTAGAAACTTGAAATACTAAGAGATGCCTACAATATCAGTTATCATACCTGTTTATAACACCGAGCGTTTTCTAGCGCGCGTTATAGAGAGCGTGTTGGCTCAGACATTCACTGACTTTGAGCTGATACTCGTTGATGACGGATCGACAGATGCGAGCGGTGAGATCTGTGACCGGTATGCCGGAGCCGATAATCGGGTGCGCGTTATCCACTCGAGTAATCATGGCGCCAGTGCGGCACGCAATCGAGGCATCGAGGAGGCCACCGGGCTGTGGCTCACGTTTATTGACTCTGACGATTATGTGTTGCCTGAGTACTTGGGCAACATGTGCGATAACGGCTCGAAGTATAACAGCGACCTGGTGATGACAGGCCTGCAGCGCATCAGCGAGAATGATCCCAGCAAGAATGTGGTGCGGGACTGGCCTGAACTGGCTGTTGACAAGGATCATATCGAGGAATTGTACAATCAGAACATCCTTCAGTACCAGAAAGGGCCCGTCATCAAGCTGTATAAGAATGAAATCATCAAGAAAAACAAGGTGCGCTTTGACGAGAAGCTGAGTCGTGGCGAGGATGCCTTGTTTGTCTATTCCTACCTGCCATATTGCCAGCGAATGAGTGTTGCGCCCGGTACAAACTACATATATTGCCTTAGGGAAGGCTCGCTCATGTCACAGCTGTCCGCCAGATTTGAGGTGGAGCTGTACGGTTATGAGCGCATGAAAGCCCAATTGATGCCGCTCACCAGCATGAAGCATCCCTATCCCAAGCAGTTCCTGATCTATTGGTTTGACCGCGTCATCAATTCCCTGTACAGCCTGAGCAAAGGCTATACCCGTGAAGAAAGGATAAAACTGCTGGGCGAACTGGATTATGGGATATACAAGAAATGGAAAGAACCTGTCTCATGGCGTGACGGCATCAAGAAAAAGTTGCTGTGTAGCAGGTGTTTTAAGTTATATGATCTGATTACCGGTGCCGGTATGCCTCAATAAGAAGATGCCTAAGCAAATCTCAGTTGTCATACCCGTTTACAACGTGGAGCAGTACCTGCGCCAATGCCTGGATAGCCTGGGCGTGCAGGGGCGCGAGGATGTCGAGGTCATTCTCGTCAATGACGGCAGTACCGATGGCAGTCGGGCAATCTGTGCGCAATACCAGGAGCGCTACAGTAACGTCATCTTGATTGACAAGCAGAATGGCGGCCTGAGCGATGCCCGTAACAAGGGCACTGAAGCGGCCACCGGCGAGTACATCTGCTATGTCGACAGCGATGATTGGCTCGAACCTGATGCAATCAACACATTATATGAGTATGCCATAGCCAATGATTGCGAGATCGTCCAGGGCAGTTTCTACTACGCCTTCAATGACTATCTGGAGCATAACGACCGGTACTTTAAGGCCGATGACGCCCCCTTTGTCTTGACGCGTGAGGAGGCGATGAAGCAACTGCTCAAGAACCTGTATGTGAAGAACTTTGCATGGGGCAGAATCTACAAGACATCAATTGCCAAGGCTCATCCCTTCCCGTTTGGCAAGTATTTTGAAGACAGCTACTGGCAGCACTTGATGATTCATGACTGCAAGCGGTACGGAGTTATCTGCAAGCCACTGTATTATTATCGCCAGCGCCCCAACAGCATCTCTAACAACTTGGGCAAGCGGTACTTTGATTTGAATCAAGGTCTTGAATCCAGGTTGCTGTTTGTTCACGAGAATTATCCCGAACTTACCGAATTGGCTGCCAATAGATTGTGGATGAGTTCCTTCAGGATGAGCAACCGCGGGCCGGAGATGAAAGAGCTGTTTGAGGACATCAATCAGCGCTATGCTTCATGGTTTGGGAGTGACCTCAAGCGCACGATGCTCTATAAACTGGCCTCGCGGGACTCCGTCTTGGTACCGTTATATCTCTTTTGGGAAAAGGTTGACCTGTTCATTCACCGCCAACCGTTGAAACGGATCAAAATATCGCAATGAAATCACCATTCGCAAGTATACAAGACTTCTTCAGGGCCCTTAATCAGGCGGATGTCAAGTATCTGGTGTTGCGCAACTATGAGAGCCTGCTAGAGCCGGAACTGTATGTTGATGGCCATGGCGACATCGATATGCTTTGCGAAGATTCTCAGCAGATCGTGGGATTGGTCGGTGCCCGCCCGTTGACACCCGACAAGGATGGCCTGTGTGGTGACGGAATCCATTACTCGATAATAGTCGATGGCCAGCCTGTCAAGCTTGACCTGAGGCACTTGGGTGACGGATATTATTGCACAAAATGGGAACAGGAGATGCTTGATCGCCGGGTGGGGCATGAGTGTTTCTACGTGATGAACGATGAGGACTATTTTTATTCACTCATCTATCATGCCGTGTTGCAGAAGCGTTCACTCGGTGAAGACTACCGTTCACGTCTGTTGAACATGTCAAGATGGCTTGGCTTGAATGTGACTGATGGCAGTGAACGTGAATTCCTGCGCCTCTTGCAAGACCACATGAGGGACAATGGTTACCGGTTCACTTATGCGCAAGACCATATGGTGCCCAACCGTTTCCACCTGGTTGACGAAGGCCTGATTGAAAAGAACAGGGCGCTGCAGTGGAAGCACCTCGTTTTTGACATGAAGGTAAAAGTGATAGATTGGCTCGTTGAATTGAAGCATTGCTACACCCGCTGATTACGATGGACTTCAGTCTGTTACAAGAACATACGGTAGAAATTTATCAGTTGAAGAGTCACGACTGCAAGGTTGAGAAAGTCCCTGCGCGATCGTTACTCGCTCCCCAGCGTTTTGACCTGTTTGCAAAGCTCTTCTACATCTCTAACCTCGAGAACGACAGGGATAATGCATTAAAGGTGTACAACGAGCACATCAAGGCATTCAATCCCGATGGCAAAGAGCCGGGGCGTGAAGACAAGAATGGTGTCAATGATTTTGTGGCCGCATTTGACCATATCATCGATCAGTTCAGGAATCATGAGTTTGACGATACCATATCCATCATTCCCGTTGACAAGAATGGCGTGATCCTTGACGGAGCACATCGGGTGGCCGCACTGGCCTATTTTAACAGAGAGGTCACGATTGCCCGATTTGATGATGTGGAAGCCAAATGCGACTTTGATTACAATTACTTCAAGAACAGAGGCTTGCCATGGGATGTTGCCGACGTGATTGCGCTAGAGATGGTCAAGTGGTTCGATCAACTCCTGGTCGCTTGCCTGTGGCCATCGACCGACGGCCAGCAAAAGCAGTCAGTCGTCGAGGAGATAGCAGCCCGGCATTTGGTGGCATACAGGAAAGACATCAGGTGCGACCTGCGCTCGCTGGCCAACTTTGTCGGCTACATCTATCGGGGGCAGGATTGGACCCGAAATGCCGACTATGTCCTGGACAAGGCCTCTAGGGTGTATGGCAAATCTTCCCTCTCACTGGTGCTGTTTGTTTCGGGAACCAGTTTGGACCAGATTCTTGCAGAAAAAGACAAGATCAGGCAGATTATAGGTAAGGGCAAAGATTCATTGCATATCGCCGATAATCATGATGAGACCATGGATATCGCGGCCGTCACTCTGGATAAGTCGCGACAGAGTCAGTGGATGGCAAGTCAAACTTTAGGCCTGTTGAACTGCTTTGTAGACTCCGTGAAAGAGCATTGGCTGATTTTTAAGAAAGTGAAATGGATCGCATTCAAGGTCCGCGTTAGTCATTGGATTAACCGCATCAGATAGACGTTTATGGTATATCCTTCCTTCATTCGCAGATTATACAGGCGATTGCGCCCCACAATCGTCAATGGCAAGAACAACACCGTCGATATCAAGTCCAAGCGGCATCATTTTCTTGTCCGCATCGATGGTAACAACAACTCAATTGAGATAGGGGAGGGTAGCCGTTTAAAGAATACCCAAATTCTTATGTCGGGCGAGAATAACCATATCATCGCCGAGAGCGGGTCGAAATTGGATGGCCCTTGTAAAATCACGCTTGAAGGGAATTCAACACTCTACATCGGTCGCAACAGCGGCATCAGGGGCGTCACATTTGTGTTAAAAGATGCCAATATCACCGTGGGCCGCAACTGCATGTTCAGCTATGAAGTGCTGGTTCGCAATAATGATTCCCACAAGGTGCTCGATCAAGACGGTAATGTGACTAACCAGGCCCAGGACATCGTCATCAAGGATCACGTGTGGCTGTGTGAGCGCTCAACAATACTCAAAGGTGTCACAGTCGGCGAAGATTCGATTATCGCATTTGGAGCCGTGGTGACTAAAGACTGCCCGCCCAATTCCATCATGGCCGGCAATCCCGCCCGTGTGGTCCGTCAAAACATCAACTGGTTAAACAAGTAACCTGCAGACATGGCAAAACCACGTATTTTCATTAATATGCATTATATGGAGCTGGGCGGTGCCGAAAGGGCACTCGTCGGCCTCCTTAACGCATTGGATACCGACAGGGTTGATGTTGACCTCTTCTTGAATCAGCACACAGGTGAATTCATGCCGCTGATACCCAAGAAGATTAATCTGCTCCCCGAACGCCGTGGCTATAATGCCATCGAGCGACCAATGCTCCAGGTCTTGAAAGAAGGACAATATGGTATCGTGCGCGGACGGCTAAAAGCCCGCAAACTCCATAAGAAATACCATCGCTCATTGACGGATATAGAGAAGACCTTCGACTCCAGCGCCTTTCACTATGTCGCTGAATGTGTCCAGCCCTATCTGCAGTCTCTGGAAGACTTGGGCGAGTATGATTTGGCCATCAGCTTCTTGCAGCCTCACAACATCGTGCTCAACAAGGTGCGGGCCAAGAAAAAAATCGCGTGGATCCATACCGATTACTCTTCGGTTTTTGTAAATAGAGCGATGGAGTTGCCCGTGTGGGCTGGATTTGATTATATCGCCTCAATATCACAGGATTGTACTAAGTCGTTCCTGAGCGCTTTCCCCACATTGGAGAGCAAAATCATTGAAATCGAGAATATCCTGTCAACGAGTTTCGTCCGTCACCAGGCTGCGTTGCAAGACGTGAGCCACGAGATGCTAAAGCCGGGATTCAATATCCTGTCGGTGGGCCGGTATTGCCATGCCAAGAATTATGACAATGTGCCAGACATTACCCGTCGACTGGTTGACAAGGGCTTTAATGACCTGCGGTGGTACATCATCGGCTTTGGTGGCGATGAACCCTTGATCCGTCAGCGGATTGCTGAGGCTGGAATGGAGGAGCATGTAATCCTGTTGGGCAAGAAGGATAATCCATATCCCTATATCAAGGCCTGTGACGTCTATGCACAACCAAGCCGTTACGAAGGCAAGAGTGTGACAGTTCGTGAGGCTCAGGTTCTGTGTAAACCTGTTATTGTCACCAGCTATCCCACCGCCAAGAGCCAAGTGCGTGATGGCGTGGATGGCATCATTGTCCCTCAAGATAACGAAGGCTGTGCCAACGGCATAGCAGAAGCCATCAGCAACGTATCCCGGCTCAAGGCCTGCGCTGCTTATCTTCAAGAGCACGACTACGGCAACGAACGTGAAGTGGAAAAGATATATAAGCTACTATGAACGCTGTGGCTCGGAATCATAGATTGGACTTATTGCGCGTGATTGCACTCATGATGATTATTCTGATGCATTCACCGATGCCTGATTCTGCACCTGGCTACGTCTTGTCTTGTCTTTCTTATCTGACTGCTCCAGGAATCGGTCTATTCTTTATGATTAGTGGAGCATTATTATTAGGCACAGAGCTGCCAATGGGTGTGTTCTTGAAAAAAAGATTCACAAAAGTTGTATTCCCTTTATTGTTCTGGACACTTTTTTATGTGGGAGACAAAGCTTTCCTTGAAGGCTGGGGAGCAGAACGCCTATTAACGTCAGTTATTTCAATTCCTTTTTCGGCACAAGGGCATGGTGTATTATGGTTTATGTACACTTTAGCAGGCCTGTATCTTTTGGCTCCGATCTTATCGAAATGGTTAAAAGCTGCATCTAAGGGAGAGGTGGAGTTCTATCTTCTCTTGTGGGCAATCACGCTTTTGTATCCGTATTTAAACAAGTTTTTAATTATCAATGAAAGCAATACGGGCATACTTTATTATTTCTCGGGTTATCTGGGCTATTTCGTGTTAGGCTACTATCTGAATGAATATTATATATTTAAAGTATGGCATTTGGTGATTGCTCTATTGTTGGTGATTGGCATCCCTGTTGCACTATATGGTAGCGGCATTGAATTTGATTTCTATGAGATGCTATGGTACTTGTCTATGCCGGTTGCATTGATGGCTTTTATTTGGCATGTATCAATCAGTAAGTGCCCAAATCATAAAATAGAATTTATTACGGAGGTAGCGAAGCTCTCATTTGGTATCTACCTCGTACATATATTTGTAATGAGAAGGGTATTGTATCAGGTGGATTTCTTGAGAGAATTGCCTGGTGTAATCCAAATTCCGGTAATATCAATCACCACTTTCATAGTATCTCTCGTTCTTGTGTGGTTGATATCACGTTTGCCGTTCAGCAAATATTTAATAGGAGTATAATGATTCCCAAGACAATACATTACTGCTGGTTTGGCCGTAACCCATTGCCTGACAGTGCAGTCAAGTGCATCAACAGCTGGCGTAAGTTCTTCCCTGATTACGAAATCAAGGAGTGGAACGAAGACAACTTTGATGTGAACAGTATCCCTTATACCGCCGAGGCCTATGAGGCTCGTAAATATGCCTTTGTGAGCGACTATGCCCGCTTTTGGATCCTCTATCACCATGGTGGAGTCTATTTTGACACCGATGTAGAAGTCATCAAACCGATGGACGACATCCTCGAGAAAGGCCCCTTCATGGGAATCGAAGTGGAATGTGGTGATCGGCAACACTATCCAATGGTGGCTCCTGGCTTGGGCATTGCAGTAGAGGCCGGTCACATTGTGTATAAAAAGATGATAGATTACTACTCTCAGGTGCATTTCATGGGCTCAAATGGCATGTTGGATCATGAAACAGTAGTGCCTAGGACAACTCGAGTGCTTGTCGAATCGGGCTTGCAACCAAGTAATGATCTACAAGAGGTAGCAGGCATTTGGATTTATCCGAAGGATTTTTTCAATCCTCTTGACTCGTTGACAGGCCGTATCTATAAGACAAACAATACCCGCTCCATTCACTGGTATATGGCCTCATGGCAAGATGGTGGGTCTCTCAGGAAGAGCCTTTCCCGTTTGTCTCATCGACTGTTCGGAATGCGTCTGCACCGCATTAAAGAATGGCTGATGAATAAGATTTGATGTATATGCACAAGAAATAATATAACTAAATTATATGCAACCAATTGATTTTCTATCTCCGTGGTACTTTTCTACGGCCTATCATATATTGTTTTTGATTCTCTCGTGGATTACAGTGCTCTATCATATTGGATCTTCCCAACAGAAGATTATTCGTACTGAGAGCACTCCCATGCAGGGAATGGCCCTGCTGTTGACACTGGCTATTGCGTTCTTCATTGGCTTGAGACCTAGTAATAAGATCTTCGGTGATATGGGCTCTTATAGGCATAGCTTCGAGAATGTGATTGCTGGATACAGGCCGATGAGCCTCCATACCGAGTGGCTGTGGGATAATCTCATGTACTTCTGTAAAAGCATTGGTTTCAGCTCTACAGAGTTTTTTCTCATGGTTGATATCGTATACTTTTTTGGCATGTTTATCTGCGCTTTGTTATTGATGCGCAAGAATTTATGGATAGCCATGATGTTTTTCTTCACGGCATTCTCAACATATTCCTTTGGTACCAACGGAATACGTAATGGCATGTCCAGTAGTATCGAATTGGTGGCGATTACGCTATTGACAATGGACAAGACAAAACATGTTCTTGCTTATGTCCTCATGTTTATTGCATTCAGTATTCATCGTTCAACGATTCTTCCTAGTGCAGCAGCAATCGCCTCACTCTATTTTATTAAAGACACCAAAATCGCTATCCGCTTCTGGATTGCGTCCATCGGAATCTCGCTAGTGGCAGGACCAATGGTTGAACAATTTTTTGCGGCGTTGGGTTTTGACGACCGCATGAGCAATTATGCAAGTTCCAATCGAGAAGAGGGTTCTATGGAACAATTTAGTCAAAGTGGTTTTCGTTGGGACTTTTTGTTGTATAGCGCAGCTCCGGTTGCCATGATTTGGTACGTCACCCGCTATCGCAGGTTTACTGATAGGGCGTTCATCTTCATTGCCAATATCTATCTTCTCTGTAACGCGTTTTGGGTGATGGTTATCCGGTCAGCGTTCTCCAATCGTTTCGCATACCTGTCATGGTTCATTTACCCCATTGTCATGGCGTATCCGCTGTTGCGTATGAATATTTGGAAAGATCAGGACCGTAAAACTGCTCTTATCTTTTTCCTCTATTCCGGTTTTACTTTCTTCATGTTCTTTATTTACTATTTTGGCACTGGACAGGGCTTTAATGGCTTCGACCAGTATTGGTGGCGACTTAATCCAGATTAAGAAATTTTTGATCATAAATGAGTGGCATGAAGACATTAACTATCTTTACTCCAGCATTTAACCGCGCCCATACGATTGGTCGTACTTATCAAAGCCTGTGTCGACAGACGTGCAAAGACTTCTGCTGGCTGATAGTGGATGATGGTTCCACCGATAATACCCGTGAACTGGTTGAGGGGTGGGTCGCCGAGGGTAAGATTTCCATTCAATACATCTATCAGGACAATCAAGGAATGCACGGAGCCCATAATACGGCATATCACAATATCGATACACCACTTAATACATGCATTGATAGCGATGACTATATGCCAGACGATGCTGTAGAGAAGATTCTAAAGTGCTGGACTGAATGTGGCAATGATATAGTTGCGGGCATCATTGGCCTGGATGTGACCGAAGAGGGCCGGGTGATCGGAACCCGCTTCCCCAATGGGATGACGACAACAACCCTGCAAGGGTTCTATCAAAAAGGAGGCAAGGGTGACAAGAAATTGGTCTATCGTACGGATGTCATTAAACGCTATCCTGATTATCCCCTTTTTGAAGGCGAGCGCTATGTGGGGCTAGCCTACAAGTATATGCTCATCGATCAAGATTATGAGCTGATCACGCTAAATGAGCCCCTTGTGGTTGTTGAGTACCAGCAGGATGGTTCCAGCTTCAATATGTTCAAACAATATTGGAACAATCCTCGAGGCTTCGCATTTTTCCGCAGAACTGAGATGAAAGTGACAAATAGCCTAAAGAGAAAATTGCAAGTCTGCACCCACTATGTCTCAAGCAGTATCATCGCACATAACTGGCGGTTCATTCAAGAAAGTCCGGAGAAATTGCTGACTGTCTTGTGCATTCCAAGTGGGATAGCTTTATACTTGCTGATAAGGTCTAAGGTGAAACGCAATGTCCAGATGAGCGTTATCAATAAGTAATGTAATCATTATCATGAGAATCCTGCACGTTATCACCTCGTTATATACAGGAGGAGCCGAACATCTGCTGGTTGATCTACTGCCATTGTTGAAAGATAATGGAAAGAATCAAGTTGATCTTTTGTTAATCAATGGAGTTGAAACAGCTTTCAAAAAAGCGATCCAACAAGCAGGGATACAAGTGTTTTCTTTGTCATCGACGAATGATGTCTATAATCCGAAGAATATATTCAGGATGCGGACATATCTGCGGAATTATGACATTATACATACGCATAATACCGCATGCCAATTCTTTGTCCCAGTAGCACAACTGATGACAGCCTCAACAGCGCTACTTGTTACTACCGAACACAGTTCTTCTAATCGACGACGTTCCAGTTGGTGGCTCAAGCCCATTGATTGTTGGATGTACAATCAGTATAGAGCCATCATTTGTATAGCAGATCAACCTCGCAAAAATCTTGAAGCATATATTGGCAAAAAACCATCGTTGTTGACAATCAATAATGGCGTGAATATTCAACGTTTTGTTCGATCTGTCAAGGACATCAGTGCACAAGATAGTTTTGTCATAACAATGGTCGCAGCTATACGCGCTGAAAAAGATCATGCAACTTTGCTGAAATCGTTAACTCACTTACCTGATAACTATAGGCTTCAGATTGTGGGTGGAGGTGAGAAAGTAAATTGCGAAAACTTAAAAGCACATTGTGAGGAATTAGGCCTTGAGAATCGTGTTGTTTTCATGGGGGTGCGTCAAGACATCCCTGATATCTTGGAAAAGAGCGATATCTTGGTTCTTTCATCTCATTGGGAGGGATTGTCGCTCTCCAGCATCGAAGGTATGGCTAGCGGCCGACCATTTATCGCTAGTGACGTGGATGGCCTGCGCGAAATCGTGGGTGGAGCAGGCATGCTTTTCCCTCATGGAGATGATAAGGAACTGGCCCGCCAAATTCAATTTTTATGTGAGCATCCTGATGAATATCGAGAAGTGGCCCGGCGTTGCCAAGATCGAGCAAGACAGTATGACATCTCAATCATGGCAAATAATTATTTAGATCTTTATCATAGTTTGTTCAACCCCAAAGGTTAACAATCCCTTTTTGCATGGCAAGGATTTCCGTAATTATGGGTATATATAATTGCGCTTCAACACTTGTTGAGGCACTTGATTCACTCTATGCCCAAACTTATCAAGATTTTAAGATTATTTTGTGTGAAGACGGTTCAACAGATGATACTTTTGAAGTTGCACAACAATATGCATCACGCCATGATAATATTGTTCTGATCCGTAACGACAAAAACATGGGTCTTAATTACACACTTAATCGTTGTCTGGAGCTAGTCGATACCGAGTATGTTGCGCGAATGGATGGCGATGACATTTCACTGCCCACTCGTTTTGAGAAAGAAATCACATTTCTTGAAAATCACCCAGAATATGCCTTGGTTAGTTGTCCCATGATTTATTTTGACGAGAATGGCGATTTTAAAACTGGAAGAGCAACAGCCGAGCCTGAGAAGGAGAACTTTATCAAAGGTGAGACATTTTGCCACGCTCCTGTTTTAATCCGGCATAATGCAATAATGGCTGTCGGAGGATACACAGTTTCAGAGTATCTTTTGAGGCTGGAAGATCAGCATCTATGGCTGAAGTTATACCAAGCAGGCTATAAAGGATATAATATACAGGAACCGTTATATAAAATGCGTGATGGTCGCAATGCAACTCGTCGTCGAGATTTTATCACCCGACGTAATGAGGCATATATGAGATTGCTTATTTGCAGAGCATTTAAGCTCTCTTGGTGGCATTATCCCGAGAGTTTTATTGTTCCCTTTGTCAAATGGATTATGCCTGTGTCAATATATGAAAGAATTCATCGTGCAGAATAAATATGTCTTATGAAGAAGCCGTTGGTATCTATTGTGATTCCTGTTTATAACGTGGAAAAGTATCTAAAAGAGTGTTTGGACTCAGTCATTGCCCAAACATACAATAATCTTGAGATTATTTGTGTTAATGATGGATCTCCAGATCAGTCAATAAAAATATTGAGAGCATACGCAAATCAAGACAAGAGGATTAAGGTTGTTGAAATAGAGAATCAAGGGCTCTCTGGAGCTCGGAATGTGGGTACATCAATTTGTACAGGAGAATATCTGATGTATTTGGATAGTGATGATTGGGTAGATAAGACTACAATCGAATCGTCTGTAAGAATAATGCTTGAGACCAAGGTTGATTTGGTTTTATGGAATTATGTTAAGGAATATACGAATGCATCAAAAGCAGTTGATGTTTTTACAAAGAGTCGAGTGTTCAAAGGGGATGCTTTCGTTCAATTGCATCAACAATTAATAGGGTTGGTGGGTAAACAACTGCGTAATCCTGCTCACTGTGATTCAATTTCAACAGCGTGGGGCAAGTTATACAAGACGAATATTGTCAAGGAAAATAGTATATCATTTGTAGATACAAAGATAATAGGAACCGAAGATCTTTTATTTAATGCTGAGTATTTTAATTTTTGTCAATCTGCAGCAGCGCTCTCAGCAAGATTTAATCATTATAGAAAACAAAATTCCGATTCGTTGGCAAGGCAATACAAGCCTCATCTATATGAACAATGGAAGGAGTTACATAGACGTCTTGGGAGTGTATGTGCTGATAGAGATTATTTAGCCAAGTCTGTTTCTAATAGAAGCGCTTTAAGCATTATCGGGCTCGGAATCAATTTGATTTTAGCACCTATTTCTTTTAATCAGAAATATTTAAAGTTAAAAAAAATATTGAAGGAACCGCGATTTAATCGGTCGCTAAGAAATATAGAGATTGCTAATATGCCAATCCACTGGAAAGTTCTTTTTGGTTCTGCTAGATTTCAATTGACATTTTTTGTGTTGATTTTATTTTATGTGATTACAGGAATTACTCATCGTCATTAAATCTAATAATATTGTTTCTGATTTGTGATTGGTGAAATGATTATTGGGGCATTAAGTGTTTTGATATCTGGCTTTAATTGATTTACTCTTAGATTTAGTTAAGAAAGCAAACGTTAGGCAATGATCTTGAGATTATAGTTGTGAGTGATGGCAGAACTGATTACTTAGAGATGATATTGATGGATTATGTATCTAAAGATAAGAGGTTGATAGCTTTAACCATATCTAATTCAGGAGTGTCTAATGCCCGAAATATGGGGATTTCACATAAAAGGAGATTATGTGATGTTTGTAGATGCTGATGATTGGTTAGAACAGGAATGTGTGGCTAAGCTGTTATCGTTTAATGAAGGAATATGCGACATCCTAATGTTTCCATATATAAGTGAGCGAGAGAAGGTTTTGATCTATTTGATAATAATAGAATATTCAACAAAGAAGAATGCATGCAACTGTCTCGCGGAATGATCGGGCCAATTAACAAAGAAGTGACATCTCCAAAATCATTGGATTCTAATGGAACAGTGTGGAGTAAATTGTATAAACGAAGTTTATGCAAGGTCTGGAATTTATTGATTTAAAGATAATAGGTACTGCCGAGGATTCTCTTTTTAATGTGTTTGCATTTAAACGGGCTGAATCAATTGGGTACTGTAAAGAGTGTTATTACCATTACCGTAAGAGTAATGAGACATCTTTGACTTCAGGATTCATCCCCGATTTAAAAGAAAAATGGAAATCTCTATTTGCAATTATGGCTGAAAACATATCTGATAGAGATGAGAAGGAGGCTTTGCAAAATAGACGAGCATTAGGTGTCCTTGGGCTCTCAATCAATGCCATTGAATCTTGTGAACCGAAGCAACAAGTTTCTGAGCTGTTAAATGATGATGATTATGCATTACCGCTTGAGAGATTAGATCTTCAATATTTACCGATTTATTGGAAATTTTTTCTATGCTGCTAGAAAGAAATGGACATTAGTGATAGTGTTGATTATGCGCTGTATTCAGTTCATTCGTCTGCATGGATAATAAGAATTAATCTTGATGATGTGGATGTTTTTGACAAAATTTGCCAGCTTTTGATCTTATTGTAAAACAATATACATTTGATTTGAATGAAAATAGTTTATTGTCTAAATAGCATACGATACTTGGGCGGAATCCAACGGGTTACTGTAACAAAAGCAAATGCTTTAGCTGATGTGCCTGGTAATGAGGTGTATGTAGTAGTTACAGATAATAAAGTGGGTGCTATTGTACAACCATTATCCCCCAAAGTTCATTTAATAGATCTGGAAATCAATCATTATGATGGTGATACAGAGCGTTCTACTTTCGGTAATTTATTGGTGTCGATTCATAAAAGGAGGCTTCATAAGAAAAGGCTAGAGGAATTTCTTTTAAACCTAAGGCCGGATATTGTTATCTCTGTGGGGACATCTGAGAAATATATGCTCCTATCTATGAAAAACCGGACTTGGAAAGTGATACGTGAGTTCCATTTCGAGAGGTTTTATCGGAAGAAACATGCTGTGACTAGATTTGATCGCCTGATGGCATCTTTGGCCGATTTCTATGAGTTCCATTTCAAGATCAAAAAATATGATAAAATTGTATTGTTGACCCATGAAGATCGTGAGGCGAATTGGCACAATTGGACGAAAACAACTGTTGTCCCGAACTCGATATCTTTCTCTTGTGAGAATCCATCTTCATTGGATGAGAAATGTGTGTCTATGGTTGGACGCTTAGATCCTATCAAGAATTGTAGTTCTATGATTAAGGCCTTTAGAATGGTGGTAAATCGTCATCCAGATTGGACTTTAAAGCTTTATGGTTATGGTAGCGAGAGGGAAAAACTACAGCAGCTCATAGACGATCTTGGAATGCACGGTAATGCTGAGCTAATGGGTTTCACGAATGATGTTAAGACTGCTTTCACTATGTCGTCAATAGCATGTTTATCCTCCTTAAGTGAGGGTTTGCCACTTGTGATTATTGAAGCCATGGAATGTGGGGTCCCATTTGTATCATACCAGTGTCCATGTGGCCCCAAAGACTTGATTACAGAGGGCGTTGATGGTTTTTTGGTGCCAGTTAATGATGAAGAAGCAATGGCCAATCGCATCTGTCAATTGATTGAAGATGAGGAATTAAGGAAAACCATGGGCCAAGCTGCTAAAGAAAAAGCAAGAAACTACCACATAGATAATATCACCAAGCAGTGGATGACCCTTTTTAATGAGGTGATAAAAGAGAAATAACTTTTGTTTATTATGGTATCGATCATGGTGTTTGAAGGCTCTATATAAAACAGTTATAAGTACAAAGTATAACTCTAGAAGTACACCTTTTTATTGAGAGGCTTGCGATATGGCTCATAATATTTATAAACAAACAAAGAGTGAATTTATTCATAGTGATTTGCACTTGATATGTAGGCTGAGCTTGTTGTTCTTTTATCATTGTCCGTGGTCATATTGTTATTCCGGTCTTTGATGGCAATCAGGAAACGATAAATATTCTAAATAATTGTTATGAAGATAATTCGCAGTTCTACAGTGCCACAGTCGTTGGATGCGTTCTGTAAGGGCATGTTGAAGGAACTGGCACAGGAATATGAGGTGGTGGCAGTGTCATCTCCAGGCGAGGCGCTTGAAAGGGTGAGGCAGCGCGAAGGAGTAAAAACCATCGCAGTGCCGATGGAGCGTCACATCTCGTTGTTGAAGGACTTGAAGTCGCTGTGGCGTATGTGGCGCGTGCTGCGCAAGGAACGGCCTGACATGATTCACTCAATGACTCCTAAGGCTGGTCTTATGAGCATGGTCGGCGGTTGGCTGGCAGGTGTGCCTGTGCGAGTGCACACGTTCACCGGGCTGGTTTGGCCAACGGCAACAGGATTGAAACGACGTGTGCTGATGGCTACCGATTGGCTGACCTGCGCCTGTGCGACTCATGTGATTCCAGAGGGAGAGGGTGTGAAGAGCGATTTGCTCAATCACCATATTACCCGCAAACCAATCCAAGTCTTGGGCTATGGCAACGTGATGGGCGTCGATCTGGATCATTATAATCCCAAGAATTATGAATCGGTTGCTCATGAGGGCTTCACATTTGTGTTTGTAGGGCGTATCGTGCGCGACAAAGGCATCAATGAACTGGTCACAGCATTTGACCGCCTGCACAAAGAGCATGACGATGTCAGGTTGATACTTGTGGGGGCTCGTGAGGACAATTTGGATCCAGTCTTGCCTGCGACAATCAAACGGATTAATCTGGGCGAGGGTATCGACGCCGTAGGAAGGCAGAGTGACGTGCGCCCGTTCTACTCTCAAGCCGACGCATTAGTCTTTCCTAGTTATCGTGAGGGCTTTCCGAACGTTGTTATCGAGGCCGGTGCAATGGGCTTGCCTAGTATTGTTACCGACATTAATGGTTCCCGCGAGATCATTATCGATGGGCAGAACGGTATCATCATCCCGACTCAGGACGCCGATGCGCTCTATGATGCGATGAAACGTTTTGTAGAGCATCCAGAGGAGGTCGCGGAAATGGCGGCTAAAGCTCGCCCGCTTATCGCCTCTCGCTACGAGCAAAGCTACGTTAGACAGTGTCTTTATGATTTTTATCACGAAATATTAAACGACTGAAAGTGAAAATATATCGAAATTATATCAAGCGAGTTTTGGGCTTTTGTATCGCCCTCGTCGCTATAATATGTTTGTCACCACTGTTGTTGGTGGTGACAATCTGGCTGCATTTTGCCAACAAGGGGGCGGGCGCTTTTTTTGTACAAGAGCGTCCTGGTAAAGACGGCAAGATCTTTAAGATCATCAAGTTCAAGACCATGACCGATGATAGGGATGTAAATGGGAATTTATTGCCAGATGAAGACCGAATGACACGAGTTGGCGGTCTTGTGCGTTCAACGAGTATTGATGAGTTGCCTCAGCTCTTTAATGTCCTCAAGGGTGATATGGCACTGATTGGTCCACGACCGTTGCTTATTAAATATCTACCTCTTTATAGTGAAGAGCAGATGAGGCGACATGAGGTTCGTCCAGGCATTACTGGTTGGGCTCAATGCCATGGCCGCAACTCTCTTTCATGGACTGAGAAATTTAATCTGGATGTGTGGTATGTGGATCATTGTAGTATGGCTACCGATATTGAAGTCATTTATCTAACAATAAAGAATGTGATAAAGAGAGAGGGCATTACTCAAGAAGGTCATGTTACAATGGAATCATTTAACGGAACTAATTAGTATTGTGCCGCTTCTTATAATTCAAGACATTAATAACATAAAATCATTATAATATGCCAACGAATATTCTTTTTTGTAGTGCTGGAAGGAGAACTAAGTTACTTCAGTTTTTTAGACAATCACTTGATGCAGAGTCTCATTTAATTGCAATTGACAATCAGCCGACTGCACCTGCTCTCTATTTTGCAGATAATTCTTATATCGTTCCACGGATTACAGATCCAGGTTATGTTGATCTCTTAATTGATATTTGCAAAAAAGAGGGGATTAAGGCCATTACGACATTGATAGATCCTGAAATTGAGTTATTGGCAAAGAACCGAGATCTTTTCATAGAGAATGGAGTCCTTCCATTATGTCCATCAATCAAGACCGCTCAGTTGTGTTTTGATAAGTATGCACTATTTGAACACTTGACAGAACATGGAATTCCTACGGTTTTGACCTTTGACACGCTTGAGCATTTTATGGAAGGTTTTGAGAAAGGCCAAATTGAGTTTCCTGTCTTTATCAAGCCGAGGACGGGTAGCGGTAGTGTGGGGATCCACAAAGTCCACGACCTTAGTGAATTGAAGAAATATTTGGATGAAGGTGCGCATCAATACATCATTCAAGAATTCATGGATTGTAGAGATTGCGATGCCGATGTTTACATTGACACAATATCACATAAGCCTGTCTCTATTTTTACAAAGAATAAAATTGAAACCCGCATAGGAGGTGCTAATAAGACGATATCTTTTAAAGATGAAAGGCTTTTTAATTTTATTAAAGAGATCTGTAAGGTCTTGGATTTTAATGGACCTGTTGATATGGACTTCTGGTTTAGAGATGGAAAATACTATTTGGGTGAGGTGAACCCACGTTTTGGGGGCGCCTATCTGCATGCACATGGAGCAGGTGTTAATTTTATACCGCTTATTGTTAATAATATTAATGGTATTGAGAATGATGAACATATTGGGTACTATAGAGAAGATGTCTTAATGATGATGTATGATGATGTAGTTATTATAGATAAGAAGGATCTCGTAAATAATGAAGTCGACGGAATGCGCAAGAAGATTGCAATATATGGAGCTGGTGGTCTTGGAAAAGAAGTCGCTGGTGGCATACAGCGTATTAACAAAGCTGGAAATGGCCAGTGGGAGATCATTGGTTTTTATGATGACAATAAACCAGTTGGTACTGAGGTTTCACACTATGGGAAGGTGTTAGGTGGTATAGAAGAACTAAATACTTTTGGAGAGCCATTAGCTTTAGCTATTGCTGTTGGAACT
Organism: uncultured Prevotellaceae bacterium; assembly: GCA_900319525.1. Lineage (GTDB taxonomy): Bacteria > Bacteroidota > Bacteroidia > Bacteroidales > Muribaculaceae > Sodaliphilus. Next base: position 109,390 of record ONOU01000003.1, read on the forward strand.
CCTGCATCCCGTAAACATATCCATGATCGCATCACTAATCCAAATATCTACTTCCCGAATCTTATAGCTCCTTCGTTTAGGATCTTGGATCCCAAGACTTTTAAAATTGGAGAAGGCAACATTATCCAGGACAATTGCAGTGTTACCTGTGATGTCGAGATCGGCAATTACAACGTCCTTAATGGTTCTAATGCGATGGGGCATGATGTTAAGGTGGGGAACTTCAATGTGCTGATGCCTGGGGTGCGCCTCTCGGGTGAGGTCAGCGTGGGTGATTGCAACCTGCTGGGACTGGATAGCGTGGTGCTGCAGCGCGTCAAGATTGGCAACAAGGTTACCCTGGGTGCCGGCAGTGTGATGATGACCAAGCCCAAGGATGGCTTCACCTACATCGGTGTGCCTGCTAAAAAGTTTGATTTTTAATAACGTACTATCTATCTGAAAGAAAATGGAATATAACCCTTTCTCTTTGGCCGGTAAGACCATTCTTGTCACGGGCGCATCTTCCGGAATCGGCCAGGCTACGGCTCTGGCTTGTGCCCAAATGGGTGCCAATGTGGTGATTACGGGCCGTGACATCGACCGTTTGCAGGCAACAGGAAATCAGCTTGGAGCGTCAACAAAACAAATCGTGGCCGACTTGACCAATCAGGATGACGTCAACCGCTTGATAGCGGAACTGCCCTCGCTGGATGGTGCCGTGCTGTGCGCTGGCAATTCAACGACGCTGCCGCTGCAATTCGGCACACGCGAGAAGTTTGATGTCATGTTCGACATTAACTTTTTTGCTCCTGTTGAGTTGTTGCGACTGATGTATAAAAAGAAGATATTGAACAAAGGGGCCTCGGTCGTCCTCATCGCTTCGATTGGCGGCACTCACAGTTTCATGCCTGGCAATGGTGTGTATGGCGCTTCCAAGGCTGCTCTTAATTCTGTGATGAAGTATGCGGCTCGCGAGTATGCCTCCCGCAAGGTGCGCGTCAACAGCATCTGTCCGGGAATGGTTGACACGCCGCTCATCCACCGTGGAACGATTACCGAGGAACAACTGGTCGAGGATGCCAAGCGCTACCCGCTGGGGCGCTACGGCAAGCCCCAAGATATCGCCAATGGCGCGATTTATCTCCTCAGTGACGCATCGTCATGGCTAACAGGGCATGATTTGATCATTGATGGTGGTTTTTCGATATAGTTTTTTTACAAATTCTTTGATGTTTTCAAAATTGTGTGTACATTTGCCTGCTCAATTCTGGCAATAGGGTTGAGAACTCATTTTACTGGAATAGAAAGCAAAAAACACTACAATATATGAATTTACAAGAGTTTATTGAAAACTTTGCTGCTCAGTTTGATGAAACCGATGCAACTGAGTTCACCGCAGATACCAAATTCAAGCAGTTGGACGAATGGTCGTCGTTGACAGCATTGTCGATTATCGCAATGGTTGACGACGAGTATGACGTTATTATCAAGGGTAATGACATTATCAGTTCAGACACCATCCAGGATCTGTATAACGTTGTCGTTCAGTTACAAGGATAATCCTTTCTGTCTCTTGACTATATAAATGGAATCACAGGTTAAGGAAATTATAGCCCGTGTATTGAATGTGCCCCTGGAACGCATCACCGATGAGTTGTCTTCGGGGGATATTCCCGAATGGGATTCTGTAGGAAATCTTGCGATAATCAGTACAATTGAGCAGGAACTTGAATTGGAGTTCCCGCTCGAGGATCTTTTTGATTTGACCTCTGTCCGCTCTCTGGTCGAGGAGGTCGATAAACTCACCAATGCTTAATACTGCTCACAGCACACTGCTGTGTGAAGTGCTGTCTCGTGCCCAAGAATGCCCCGACAAGATCGCTCTTGCCGAGGGTGAGGTGTGTGTTACCTACTCCCAACTGTTGGCTCTTGTCGAGCAGGTCGCCGGTTGTATGTGCTCATTGGGCCTGTCGGCAGGCGATCCCATAGTTCTCGTGGCCAACAAGGAACTGCCCTTTGTCTATTGCTATCTGGCAGCCCACTCGTTGGGAATCGTTAATGTGGTCGTTGATGCAGCCTCGCCTCGCGAACGGCTCGATTACATCATCGATGTGGTCAAGCCTGCGGCTCTGTTCTGCAATGGATCGGTCAATGTCGATGGAGTGCCCGTGTACGATTTCAATCAGCTGTTGACCGCCCCAGTGGCCAGTGGCCAATTCAAACCGGGTAATAGCGATTTGAAATCCTGCGATGTGGCCGATGTGATGTTCACTACAGGAACGACAGGAGCACCTAAGGGGGTATGTCTCACTCATGACAATATTGCCGGCTCGGCGCGTAATACCAATGGCTTTGTTGGCACGTCGGCCGATGATATCGAGGCGCTGGCACTGCCACTGAGCCATTCCTTCGGCTTGGGGCGTATGCGGTGTGTGCTCATGGCTGGCGGCACGCTTGTCCTGGTCAACAATTTTGCCAACCTCAAGTCGTTTTTCACCGTCCTTGACAGCTGGCATGTGACCGGCTTCGGCATGGTGCCCGCTGTGTGGCAGTATATCAAGCGCCTGAGTGGGCGCCGCATTGCCCGCTTTGCACCCCAGCTGCGGTATATCGAGTTTGGCAGTGCCGCCCTGCCCGTCGAGGACAAGCAGATGCTCATCGAGATGTTCCCCACCACGCGCCTGTGCATGCACTATGGCTTGACCGAAGCCTCTCGTGCCATGTTCACCGAGTTTCATGCCTGTGCCGCTAATCTGGTGACCATAGGCCGACCCGCTTCGCCGCTTGTCGAGGCCTGTGTGCGTGACGAGGCAGGCAATCCCGTCGCCGATGGTGAGGATGGTGAGATCTGCGTGCGGGGCAATATGGTCACCCATTCCTATTTCAATCCTGCCGACAATGATGGCGGTTTCTATGGCGATTGGTTCCGCACTGGTGACTGGGGACATCGTGACGCCAACGGCGATTATTACCTCACGGGACGCAAGAAGGAACTCATCAATGTGGGCGGCGAGAAAGTCAGTCCCGCGGCTATCGAGGATGCCATCCGCTCCCTCGGTATTGCCGACTGTGCCTGCATCGCCGTGCCCGACCCCAACGGCGTCCTGGGCGAGGTGCCCAAAGCTTTCCTGCTTAGGGATGGCCATCACGACAGCTTTGAAGACATCAAGAACGGGCTTGCCGGCCTCTTGCCCGCCCATGAGATTCCCGTCGAGTGGGAATGGGTTGACAGCATCCCCCGTACCGCTTCAGGCAAAATACAACGATTAAAACTCAAACAATAATATATGTCTCAACTCACTATCAACCATGTGCGCATTGCAGGCATGAGCGCCTGTGTGCCCGCTACAGTCGAGGATAACCGAACATTACCCATCTACCATGACGAGAATGATGCCCTCAAGGTCATTGCCTCGACGGGTATTGAGCGTCATCACAAGGTGGAACCTGGCACTACAGCCTCCGACCTCTCGGTCAAGGCCGTTGAACGCCTGTTGGCCGATATGGGCTGGAACCCCGAAGATGTAGATTGCCTGGCATACGTCTGTACTTCAAGGGACTACATCGCGCCACAGACGGCGTGCATCCTGCAAGACCGTCTGCACCTGCGTCACGACTGTTGTGTCTTTGATCTGCCGTTCGGCTGCTCGGGGTGGGTCTATGGTATGAGTATCGTTGGCTCGCTCATGTCCCATGGCACCCTCAAGAAGGCGATCCTCATCGCTGCTGAGACCAACACGCAGAACCGCAATCCGCGCGACACGGCTGTGCGCCCCTTGTTTGGCGATGCAGCCACAGCAACGGCCCTGGAATATGATCCCGAACGCTCTCACCCCATGCACTTCATGTATGGTGTTGACGGCAGTGGCTTTGATGCCGTGTGGGCTCCCTACGGCGGCATGCGCAAGCCTGTTACCCCCGAGGCGCTCGAAGAGAAGGAGGTCTCTCCAGGCGTGTATCGCCGTGGTGTCGATATGATCGTTAACGGCATGGATGTGTTTGGTTTCGCTATCAAGCAGCCGCCCCGTTCGCTCAAGGAACTGATTGCCACCTTCAACATCGATGTCGAGACCGTTGACCTGCTGTTCCTGCATCAAGCCAACAAGTTCATTGACGAGAAGATACGCAAGGCCATCAAAATTCCGCCCGAAAAGACTCCCTATTGCCTTGAGGAATATGGCAATGTGACCAGCGCGTCGATTCCCCTGACGATGGTTACACGGTGTCAAGAGAAACTTTCGGCAACCGGCCAGCGCCATTGCATCGCATGCGGATTTGGAGTGGGACTGGCATGGGCCAGCATGGAATTCTATGCAGGCGATGTGAAGATTAGTGACTTGGTGACATATTAAAAGAACTTTTAACCAATGGCTGAATATATCAATTCCAACAAAGAGTTTCACTGGGGTGACTGGTATTTCAAGAACCATGTCATGCCTGATGATTTCAATTATAAGGCTCACAAGAAGGAACTTTCGCCCTATTATGAGGAGCGGGGTTTCAAGGTCTCGATGATGTTTGACGACTATTTCTCGAGCCTCAGCGGCATTCACAGCGACCGTTATTTGTCGATGGATGTGTATTACTTCTTTGTGATTCCGGCTCTCAATCGTCATGACTTCAAGGACGCTTACCTGGACAAGAACATCTACAGCGAGCTGTTCCCTCAAGTGAGGCAGCCGCAGACGGTCATCAAGAACATTCACGGCCATTACTATCGCAATGGCGAGGAGATTTCTGCTGACCAGGCGGTTGATGCCGTGGCAGCTTGGGACGGGGACATGATTATCAAGCCCACTGTGGAAACGTGTAATGGCGAGGGCGTTGAGATGGTCACTGCCCGCGATGCCGATAGCGTCAAGGCGTTGTTTGGCCAGTATGGTTTCAATTTCATCGTTCAGGAAAAAGTCAAGCAGCATCCCGATCTGCAACGTGTTAATCCCACGTCGCTCAACTCGATGCGTCTCTACACCTATCGCCGTCAGGATGGCACCTATCACTTCCTTTACCCGTTCGCACACATGCGTTTTGGCGGTAAGGACGCGATCAAGGACAACGTCTCGCAGGGTGGCGGTACTTGCCTGATTCATCCCGATGGCACTGTCGATGACAGGGTCTATCGCTTCAAGAGCCTGAACGTGTCATCGCTCAAGCAGGAAACCGGCGTGGAGGACCTTCATGTCCCCAACTATGGTAAGGTCATCGAGACTCTCCTTGCCATGCATCGCCGTTTACCGTATTTTGATTTTGTGGGGTGGGATGTCACGGTTTTGCCCGATGGCGAACCACTGCTCATCGAGTTCAACCTCGTTCCCAGTGTTGAGGGGCCTCAACTGATGGCCGGTCCCATGTTTGGAGAGTTTCTTGACGAGGTGATTGAACGGGCCCGACAGGTCGAGAGCGCTCGCATGCAGACGTTTAAAAAGACCTTTAACAAGGGGATGACATTCTATCTGCACATGCAGTGATGGCTGTGGGCAATTTTTATAGAGTTTTTACGTTATAGTTAAAAAGAACTAACACATAGCAACGTGGTCATACGGCAAGTAGTCAATACGGTTTTCAATTCATGCAGTTACGTCTTGTCCCAAGACACGACTTCGTGGATTGTTGATTGTGGCGACGTCGATCGCTTGTTGCCGCTCATCGGCGGCCGGTTGTGTGGAGTGATGCTCACCCACGCCCATTTTGATCACATCTACGGCTTGAACCGCCTGGCGTCGCTGTTTCCTGGCATTTCCATCTTGACCAACGAGGCAGGACGAGAGGGCTTGCTAAGTGATAAATTGAATTTCTCAAGGTATCACGAGACTCCGTTCACGCTTGACAATCCCGATCTGATCAAGATCGTGGCTGATGGCCAGGAAGTCGCCCTCGGTGACGGCCTCATGGCCCGCGCGATCTACACGCCAGGCCACGGCCCCGACTGCGTGACGTGGCAGGTGCAGGATGCGCTCTTCACGGGAGATAGTTACATTCCTGGGGTGAAAACCGTGACCAATTTCCCGCATTCCGATAGAGAACTGGCGAGGAAGAATAGGGAACGGATCAAACTCATGGCTGAGCATGGCAAGGTTTATCCCGGGCACCCGTCGCTATGTGAGTGTTAACCCTGAAATAATGATATTATGGCTAACAATAAGATTTTGCTTTGTCTGGCTCACATGAGCGGCCAGGAAATGAAATTCATTCAAGAGGCCTTCGATACCAACTGGGTAGTGCCTCTAGGGCCTAACGTAAACGGCTTTGAACAGGACCTGGAACACTTGTGCGGTCAGGACAAGCGCGTGGTTGCGCTCAGTTCAGGCACTGCTGCCATCCACTTGGCACTCGTCAAGTTGGGAGTTGGCCGTGACGATGAGGTGATCTGTCAGTCGATGACATTTTCGGCCAGTGCCAATCCTGTGACTTATCAGGGTGGCGTGCCCGTGTTCGTTGACAGTGAGCCTGATTCATGGAACATGGATCCCAACCTGCTCGAGGAGGCGATCAAGGACCGTATTGCTAAGACCGGTCGCAAGCCCAAGGCCATTATTCCGGTCTATCTCTACGGTATGCCTGCCAGAATCGATGACATTATGGAGGTGGCTCGCCGTTACGAGATTCCGGTAGTGGAAGATTCGGCCGAAGCTTTCGGCTCCCGCTATCGTGGCCAGTTGTGCGGCACCTTCGGCGACTTTGGCATCATGAGCTTCAATGGCAACAAGATGATTACCACCAGTGGTGGCGGCGCTCTCATCTGCCCTGATGAGGAGACAAAGAAGAAAATCATGTTCTATGCCACCCAGTCGCGTGAGCCCATGCCCTATTACCTGCACAAGGAGATCGGGTATAACTACCGCATGAGTAACATCTGTGCTGGCATCGGCCGCGGCCAGATGACGGTTTATGAGGAGCATCTGGCTCATCACAAACACCTGTGTGACCGCTATGTGGAACTCTTTGCCGATATTGATGGCATTGACGTGCATACCAATCCTGATGAATGTTGTGACAGCAATTACTGGCTCAACACCATCCTGATAGATCCCCACAAGACGGGTACCGACTATGAGACGGTGCGTCTGCATCTCGACTCGTGCAACATCGAGTCCCGCCCGCTGTGGAAGCCCATGCACACCCAGCCCGTATTCTCGGGCGCGCCCGCCTATGTCAACGGGGTAAGTGAGCACCTCTTCACGATGGGACTGTGCTTGCCCAGTGGCCCCTGGGTGAGTGATGAAGACGTCGAGCGTGTGGCGCGTGAGGTGATCGCCTGCTGCAAGCCTTGACTTATTTTGTGAAAATCCTAAAAACCAAAACTTTATAGAAAATGAATATCGCAATCTATGGAGCTGGAGGATTTGGTAAGGAAGTTGCCTGTCTGATTAACAGAATCAATGCAAGTGGTTGCTGTGATTGGAATCTGGTAGGCTTCTTTGACGACTCCAAGCCTGTGGGAATGCAAGTTTCCAGCTATGGGAAGGTGATGGGAGGAATGGAACTGCTCTCCAGTTACAGTGAGCCGCTGGCCATTGCTATTGCCATCAACGATAACAAGGCTGTCAAGCGCATCCGTGAGAGCATTGACAATCCCATGATATCCTTCCCCAACTTAATTGATCCATCGTTGTTCTATGTCGATAAGCAGACGGTCACGATGGGCGAGGGTAATATCATCCAGAATGACTGTATGATATCCTGTGATGTGGTAATTGGCAGTTTCAACCTCATTAACGACCATGTGGTTGTGGGGCATGACAATGTCATCGGTGACTTCAACGGACTCATGCCTGCGGCTCATCTCTCAGGAGGAATCACTATCGGCAACAACAATTTGTTGGGTGTGGCCAGTGTTGTGCTGCAGGGAATGACCATAGGCAATGGCGTCACCCTGGGCGCCAACAGTGTGCTCATGACGCAGCCGCGTGACAACTCTACCTACTTGGGTGTTCCGGCCAAGAGGTTCGACTTTTAACCACTGAAGAGCCCTAAGAGACTACTGGTTTATGGTATTCGTGTATGTTAAACTTTAAATTTGTCATGTAAAATTGAGCAATAAGGTGTGAGATTGGTTTTTTTTATTTAATTTTGCACCCCGTATGAATTCATATGGTGATATTGCATTATCATGCTGTAAATGGAGATAGAACGATTCATAGATAATTTCACGGAACTGTTTGACGAGACAGATCCCGCTACTATAACGGCCACAACGCGGTTCAAGGACTTGAAGGAGTGGTCATCTCTTGTTGCGTTGTCGGTCATTGCGATGATTGACGAAGAATATGATGTGGAATTCCGTGGTGATGACATCCGCGGGAGCAACACCGTTCAAGACTTATTCAATATTGTCAAGAAGAGGGTAGGGTGATCGTTTGGGACAAGATAGCCCCCAATCGTTACAGTATAGTGCAGTACAACACACAGACAGACTGAGAACGGATACCGCTACAACATCCCATTCTCGTCGTTTCGGTTCTATTACCATTTCCACTTTTTTACAGGACAACTAGCTCCTGCTTTTTATGGCAACAATCAATTTTCAAGGAGTCGGTATCAAGGCTATGAGTGCCTGTGTACCACCCGGGGTTGTCGACAATAGAGACCTCGGTTACCTCATTCCCGAGGAAGAAATAGACAAGACTATTAATAATATAGGTATTGAACAGCGTCGCATTGCCGATGCCGATGTCACTGCCAGCGATTTGTGCTACAAGGCCGCCCGGCAGCTGATGGACGATAACGGCATCGACCCTGCCAGCATCGATGTGCTGCTGTTCATGAGCCAGACCCCCGACTACCGTATTCCCGCCACGTCGTGCCTGTTACAGCATCGGCTGGGACTTCCTCGCGAGACAATGTGCTTTGACATCTCACTGGGTTGCTCTGGTTACTTGTATGCTTTGAGCACAGCCTTTGCCTATGCATCGATGCAGGGCATCAACCGTGTGCTGCTGCTCGACGGTGAGACGTTTTCCAAGATCGTTAACCGCAGGGACAAGGTCGATTGGCCTCTCTATGGTGATGCGGGCACTGCCACTCTGGTCGAGAAAGGCGACTACGGCACGTCGACGTTCATGCTAAATACCGATGGCAGCGGTGAGGATGTTCTCAAGGTGCATGCAGGCATGCGTCATCCCATTACTGCCGACTCGTGTGTTGAGCGCGAGCGTGAGGATGGCAATATCCGCACCGAGCTTGAGGTGTTCATGGATGGTATGGACGTCTTTAATTTTGCCATCAGTAAAGTGCCCAAGAGCATTAAGTTGCTGCTCCAGCAGACCAACCGCACCATTGATGATGTAGATTACCTGGTTTTCCATCAGGCCAATCGCTTCATGATGGACTTTTTTGTCAAGAAATTGAAGATTTCTCCCGAGCATGTGCCTTATTGCATCGGCAAGTATGGCAATACCAGCAGCGCGTCTGTACCACTGACCATCGTCAGCGAACTTGCCGGAAAACTCGATGGGGAACACACGGTGGTGATGAGCGCATTTGGTGCCGGCTTGAGTTGGGGATCGGCGATGGTAGCAATGCGGGACTGCAAGATCTCGCCCGTGTTTGATTATTGATGCTCACTTTCCACCACATCGGCATCGCTTGCCATGACATAGCCAAGACCCTGACTTTTTATTTGGGCATGGGCTATGTGGCTGCGCCCGTCATCGATGACCCGCTGCAGCATGTGCGTGTCTGTTTCCTGGAGAAGCCGGGCGCACCCAGGCTTGAATTGCTCGAGCCGCTAGATGATAAAAGCCCCGTGGCCCGCACCCTTGCCACGGCAGGCGTGACCCCTTACCACATGTGCTACGAGGTTCAGGACATTGCTCAGGCCATTGGAGAACTGCGTGATCAGCGGTTCCTCCTGGTCAGTGGCCCCGTTCCCGCATGTGCGATGGAGGACAGGAGGGTGGCCTTTCTTTTCCAGAAAAACACAGGACTCATTGAGCTGGTTGAAGCGCGGCCACTGCAATGAATGAACTATTGTTGACATATATTGTCCCTGTATATAACACCGAACACTATGTGCTGCGGTGTCTGTGCTCTATTGTCAATCAGCAGCTTTGGCCCAGCGATTACGAGGTGCTGGTCGTCGATGACGGCTCTACCGACGGCTGCCGGGACATCATCGCTGATTTTGCCAGCGGGCACAGCCAGGTGAGACTGTTAACCCAGGCTAATGCCGGCGTCAGCGCGGCCCGCAACATGGCCCTAGATCAGGCTCGCGGCCAGTATGTCATGTTTGTCGATAGCGATGACCGCATTGGGGATGATGTGGTTCACCGTCTGGTGCAGCGTGCCATCGACGATGATCTTGATGTGTTGTCTTTCAACTATGACTGTGAAGACTCCCATGGCAACACGTTGCCCCATACGCGTAACGATAACTATGACAATACAGGTGTCACTACCGGGTGTGATTTCCTGATGGGGCACAGCATGACGCCCTATGTGTGGCGTTTTATCATCCGCCGCGATTACCTGGAGCGCGAACAGTTGCGCTTTGATACATCGCTCATCGCATGTGAGGATGGTGCGCTCATTTCCCGTTTCCTGCTCAATGCGGGGCGAGTGGCCCACGATAACACTGTGGCCTATTGCTATGTCAACCGCAGTGACAGTGCGATGCACAATCCCGATCGTGACCACCTGCGCCGTCGCATCTTCAGTCAAGTCGATGCTGCCGTCTCAATCAATGCCAACGCGCGGCAATTTGAGGAACAGACAGGGAAGCGTGCCCCGGCAAGCGTCTATGGAGTGAGAAACGTCTATCTCTACTTCTCCATGACCAAGGCGCTGACCTGCGGCTTGGTGGACGAGGTCTTGGATCGCATTCGCCAGGCTGGTCTCTTTCCCTTCCCCTGTGTGGGACCCGAGGCCGATTATCAGGGTGTGAAGTGGAAACTCATTCACTCCTTGATGATGCGTCCCCGCTTGTGGAAGCTACTTAGCAACATCTACCAGAAAGTAAGATAAAATGATGAAGACATTTGTCTTTCGCAATCACACGATAGAGCCTCTTCTGGGCTATGACGGCATGACCTATTCGGGCTATGACGACATCAGTGTCGTCCCCCGTGAGGTGGACCGGTACATCTGGTTCTATCAGGTGCCCGTCAATGCCGATAGCGCCCAGTTGGCCGAGGAGATAGACTCTTACCGCGACAAGTTGGATCTCGTGCTGGCTGCGGCCGATGAGCACAAGCCGTTTATCATCCTGTCGCTGGTCAACCTGTTCCCGTTGACAATGACAGGCAACGATACTGCCTTGAGCGAGGCGATATCGGCCTTCAACAGTCATGCGGCTCGCCTGTCCAGGGAGCGCGCCGGGGTCAAGTGGGTGGACTTTTCGGCGTTCACCTCACGATATGAAGCCGATGTGCTCATTAACTGGAAATACTACTTCATGTCCCAGACGCTCATCAATCCCAAACTCGTTCATGACTTCCAGCACTGGTGGCAGCGCATCGAACAGGAACTGCTGTACAACCGCAAGAAATGCCTGGTTCTCGATTTGGATAATACCCTGTGGGGTGGGGTGCTGGGCGAGGATGGCATCGATGGAATCCAGATAGGCGGAGATTATCCTGGAAAAGCCTATACCTACTGGCAGCGTGCCCTGTTGCAGCTCTCCCGCAATGGCGTGATACTGGCCGTGTGCAGCAAGAATAACGAAGCCGATGTACAGCAGGCATGGGAGAAGAATCCCGCTATGGTACTCAAGCGTGAGCACTTCAGTGCCCTGCGCATCAATTGGCAGGACAAGGCCACGAGCATGCAGGAATTGGCTGAGGAACTCAACATCGGCTTGGATAGTATGGTTTTCCTGGATGATAATCCCAGCGAGCGCGAACTCATCAAGCAGATGCTCCCCGAGGTTGTGGTGCCTGATTTCCCCGAGAAGCCATATCAGCTCATGCCTTTCTTTAAGTCGCTGGTCGAGAGTTACTTCCGTATCTATGCGGTGACCAGCGAAGATCGTGCCAAAACCGAGCAATACCAGGCCAATGCCCGCCGCAATGCCGAGCAGGCCCGTTTCACCACGATGGAGAGCTATCTCTATAGCCTGGATATACAGATGGATGTCATCCCTGCCGATGAGCATAACTTGCCCCGCATTGCCCAGATGACCCAAAAGACCAACCAGTTCAACCTGACAACCCGGCGATATGCCGAGGATGAGGTGCGGCGACTGCTGGACAAGGGGTGGCAAATCTATTGCCTGAATGTGAGTGACCGCTTTGGTGACAGTGGCATCACTGCAACCATCTTTATAGAGCCTATCGACGACAAGACCGCCAGCATCGACACCTTGCTGCTCAGTTGCCGCATCCTGGGTAAGGGTATCGAGGAGGCCTTTGCCAAGACGGTGTTCAACTTGTTAAGGCTTGACGGGTACAGGCAACTGCAGGCAGCCTATCTGCCCACGGCGCGCAATGGTCAGACCGCTGATTTCTATGATCGCATGGGCATGACTCTTGCACGCACTGGTGGCGATGGGGCCAAGTATTATGAAATGTCATTGAATGACGTGTTTGAAATCAATAATTGCTACAATATCAGAGTGCTATGAATATTGAAGAAAAAGTACTGGAAATCATGCGCATGACTTTCGGCGTGGATGAGGTGACAACCGACGCGTCACAGAAGAATTGTGAACAATGGGACTCGTTGCGGCATCTCACGCTGGCATCTGAACTGGAAGAGGCGTTTGACTTGGAGTTGGAACCCGAGGAAATCGCCGAGATGACCGACTTTGCACGAGTCGTTGCCATGTTGAAGTCTAAACTCTGACAAACCCTTCCGGTCGCCACACTGCAACGATGGCAAGACAGCGCATAGCATACATCGACTTCATGAAGTGCTTGTGCATCATGCTCATCGTGATGTACCATATTGACCATGAGTTCTTCAATCGGTTGGCTCCCAATATGAATAATGCGTTGCAGGCTTTCCGCTTGCCGATGTACTATTTCATTTCGGGTATTTTCTTCAAGCTATATCAAGGGTTTCTCGACTTCACGCGGCGCAAGGTGAACAACATTCTTGTGCCGTTTGTTTTTTTTATTGTGCTCAGCTATGCGTGCAAGTGTGTCGAGGCCTTGTTGCGCATGATGATCGGCGCTGATCCTGTCGATCTCAATCCCATAGCCCTGGTTGAGCCGTTTTACCTGCGCTCCTGGTTGGGGACAACACCATTGTGGTTCCTGCTCAGCCTCTTCTGGGTCAATGTGCTCTTCTATGCCATTCAACGCTGGATCAGGCCGTTGTGGGCACTGCTGGCTGTGACGATAGCGGCTTCGGCTATTGGCTATTCCCTTGCGGTCAACAAGATTCAACTTTCGCTCATGATGGACACTTCGCTGGTGACTTTGCCCTACTTTGTCCTAGGCTGGTTTTTCAACCGCATGGGCGCTTTGACACCCTCGCGCTGGGACCGATGGGGAGTGTTGGCGCTTGCATTGGTAGCAATACCCATTTACCGGTACAGTGACTTCCTGAATCTTCACTATCAGGTGCTGCCGTCCTACTGGAAACTTTACCTGTTTCCTTTCATGGCTATCATAGCGCTATTCTGGGCATGCAAACCGTTACCCCGGGTGCCGCTGTTGTGCCATTATGGTCAGTACTCACTCATTATTCTGGGAACGCATCCGCTGTTCTTCTTGCCCTTGCGGTTCCTGTTTATCCACTATGGATTTGAACCGAGTACGGCACTCACATTGCTGGTGTTTGCCTTGACCATGTTGCTGGAGTTGCCCACGATTTGGCTTCTCAAGACTTATTTCCCACGTTTTGTGGCTCAGCAGCCATTCTTCAAACCTGGGTGGAAATTGTAGATTGATCATGAAGTATATATTTCGTCTGGTTGCGATCATCGCAGCCTTTGTTTTGCTCTTTGCTGCCTATGGCGGTAGGGTTGACCCTGCAATCTGGTCGTTGCCGTCGCTGGCGTCGCTGGCGTTGCCCGCGGTGGCGCTGGTCGTGTTGGCGCTGCTGGCTGTGCTTGCGTTGTTCAGGCAATGGCGGGCAGCGGTGATTCTCGTTGGAGCGTTGCTGCTGGCATGGCCCACGTTACGCTTGATTCAGCCCATTCATCTCGTTGACCCTAAGGCCGATACCTCTAAGCAACAACTCAAGGTCATGACCATGAATGTCACCGAGTTTAACTGGCAGGAGACAACGGCCGAGCCCAGCAAGAACATGCGTTACATCCTTGACGTTGACGCCGATGTGGTGGTCATCCAGGAAGGGCTGGTATATTTCTCCTATGAACAGCAGGAACGCATCAAGCCGCTGCTCGATGAGTTGTACCGCAAGTACCCTTATCGCAAGAAGCCGTTCTTTGACGTGGGCATCCTGTCCAAGTATCCCTACACCGAGGTGGAATCTCCCGAGCTGGCACAGGATTCGCTGGGCTACTTCATCAAGGCCTGGGATGTGGACGCTCCTGGTGGTGAGTTGCGCGTCGTGAGCATGCACCTGAGCTCACTGCGCCTCAATAGCAATGAGCGAGGGGTCATCGAGTCGATAAATATGCCTTCAGGACGCAAACGCCGCATCAAGTCGGTTGCCCGCAAGCTGGATAATGGCTTCATCAGCCACGCCCGGCAGGCAAGGGCCATGAGAAAACTGCTCGATGACACACCTGGTGATGTGCTGGTCATGGGAGACCTGAATGACACGCCTGGCTCATTTGCCTATCGCATCGTGAGCGGTGACGACATGAGGGACGCATGGGCCGAGACGGGTTCGGGTCCGGCTTACACGTTTAATGCCAACCACTTGTATGTGAAAATTGACCATATCCTGTATCGCGGTAACCTCAAGCCGTTGTGGTGCCGTTGTGAGAAGGCTGGCGAGAGTGACCATTATCCGCTGGTTGCCTTGTTTGAACGGTAATGGATACACTAAATGCTTCTATTTCCCGTTCTATACAATATAACTCTTGAGAGAACAAAAATGAAGAATACAAAGAGATACCTGTTGTGGATCATCGTCGCTGGCTGTGTCGCGCTGATGCTCAACTCGTGCATAGAGGACGGTTTCACGACCTCATCAAGTGATGTGCTCGCGTTCAACAAGGACACGGTCGCCTTTGACACTGTCATCACGATGCAGGGGACGACCACCAAGCAGATGGTGGTCTATAACCGCAGCAAGAAACAGATCAACATATCGTCCATCAAGGTGGCCGGACTGGCTACCAAGGGGCATTTCCACCTCAATGTGGATGGTGTGCGCGGTGATGAGTTCCAGAATGTGGAAATCCGCGGCAATGATTCCATCTTTATCTTTATCGAGGCAAAGCTTGATGAGATGGAGAAAGACGAGCCCACACTGCTTGAGGATCGACTTGAGTTTGTGACCAACGGGGTGAGCCAGAGCGTCTTGCTCACGGCTTGGGGCCAGGACGTCGTGAGGATGAGGGGGGATACCATCTCCCGCAGCATGCATTTCACGGCCGACAAGCCCTACCTGATCTATGACACGGTGTTTGTCAAGGACAGGGCCACAATCACCCTGGATGCCGGTGCCACCTTGCTCTTCCACGACAAAGCCGCATTACGGTGTGCTGGACGCATGGTTGCCAACGGAACGGCCGAAGCCCCAGTCACCCTGCGGGGCGACCGTCTGGACCATGTGGTGGGCACCACAAGTTTTGACGTTATGTCCGGTCAATGGGGCGGTGTGATTTTCACTCCTCCAACGATGGGTAATGTGCTCAATCACGTGATTATGAAGGGCAGCTCCATCGGCATGCATTGTAGCGCGGGAGGTGACACGACCCATTGCGCGCTCAAGCTCGTCAACTGCGTCTTGACCAATTCGGCTTCTACTTGCCTGGCTACTGCTGCCTGCTACGTTCAGCTCATAGGAACCGAGATCAGTGATGCGGCCGAGGAGGTCGCCTATTTTGCCGGCGGCAAGATCTCGGCGTCGCAGTGCACCTTTGCCAACTACTACCTGTTTAAGGTGCCGTCGTTGCCCATCGTCAACATCTTTGATGTGGAGTTCAGCAATGGAACCATCGGTAAAATCAAGGCCGACTTCAACAACTGCATCATTTATGGCCTCTCGTCAGAGATTAACGAGGGCACACTCGACGACTTTAACGTCTATCTGCGTTACTGCTTGCTTAAGAGTGCCGGCACCAACGATGCGCACTTCATCAACTGCATCTGGGAGGCCGACCCCTGTTTCCTCACTGTGCGTGACGACCATTTCTTTGACTACCGCCTGGGTAACGAGAGTGATGCTATCGGCAAGGGAAATCTGGACCTTTGCCCTGCCGAGGCCCGTTATGACCGCTACGGCAACGACAGGCTTGTTAGCGGTGCCATTGATTTGGGCGCCTATGTCTGGGTCAACATCCCAGAGGAAGATGGCAATTAACCAGAATTCATCTGTAAAGATATGAAACGATTATTGATCATGTCAATGCTCGTTATGGCATTGACTGCTTGCATGAGTGCTGCGTCCGGCGGTGGTGAGTATTCCCAACTGCCCAAGCATGAGTTCCGTGGCGCTTGGATGCACATCATCGGTCAGGGGCAGTATGCCAAGATGAACCCCGACCAGATGCGCGAGTACCTTATCGGCCAACTTGACCTGCTGCAACGTGCCAATTGCAATGCTGTCATCTGGCAGATCCGTCCGCAAGCCGATGCGGCTTATCCCAGCGACCTGGAGCCCTGGTCACGATGGCTGACCGGTGAACCGGGCAAGGCTCCTGTTCCATCATGGGATCCCCTGCAGTTCATGATCGACCAGACTCACAAGCGCGGTATGGAACTGCATGCATGGATCAACCCCTATCGTGTGACCAGCAGCGAGGACGATAAACCCGCACCCGGCCACATCTACTATGAGCATCCCGAGTGGTTCCTCAAGTATGCCGATGGCAAGTTGTACTTTGACCCGGGACTGCCCGAGTGCCGTGACTTTATCGACACCGTTGTCAGGGACATTCTTGTGAGATATGACATCGACGCCCTGCACATGGACGACTATTTCTATCCTTATCCTGTTACAGGCGTGGATTTCCCTGACTCAACATCTTATAATATGTATGGCCTGGGATGGGACAGGAACGACTGGCGCCGCCACAACGTGGACCTGCTCATCGAGCAGTTGCACAATACCATTCAGGAAGTGAAGCCCTGGGTGCGCTTTGGCATCAGCCCATTTGGCATCTGGCGCAACAAGTCCAGTGATCCTGACGGTAGCGAGACTAATGGCCTGCAATGCTATGACGCACTCTATGCCGATTGTCCCAAGTGGACTGCCGAGGGGTGGGTTGATTACATGGTGCCCCAACTCTATTGGGAACTGGAACACAAGGCGGCAAGCGACCTGGTGCTCATGCACTGGTGGAACGATCATGCCAACGGCCGCCACATGTATTACGGTCAGGCTCTAAACAATGTGATGTCGCATCAGGACATTGCCGACGAGGGTGGCGACCCTTCCAATCCCACTCAGCTGGACCACAAGCTGCGCCTGCAGCGTGCGATGGAGCATGTGCATGGCGTGACGTGGTGGCCTGGCTACACGATTACCAGCAACTTCAAGGGTGCACTGGACTCGTTAGCCAGCAAGCAGACCTGCCGCCCGGCACTCATCCCTGCCTACACATGGCTGGATAGTGAAAAGCCCCATCGGGTCCATGACCTCAAGGTGAAGAAAGTGGCTGGCAAGAAATGCCTCGTGTGGCGTGCCCATGATACCGATGACTTGATGCAGCAGGCCGTCCGGTATGTCGTTTACCGTTTTCCCAAGGGCAAAAAAGGCAGCCTGGACAATGCCGGCGCTATTCTTGCCATTACCGGTGAGACTTCCTTCGTCTTGCCCGATGGCGGCAATGGACAATGGCAATATGCCGTCACGGCTCTCGACCGGTGCTGGAACGAGAGTGACCCCGCCTGGCGATAAACATTCGTCTCTCCCATACCTCTATCAAAGCAGCAACCGCCGCACTGTCAACGAGTGCGGCGGTTGCTGTATCTCAGCATCTCCGTTGGTCATGGGATGGCTAGAACAATAGGGCAATATTCTCGGTAATCATCTTTACACTCATGGCTAATAGGATGATACCAAAGAACTTACGGGAGAAGAAGATGCCGCCCTCACCCAGCAATCGCTGAATCTTGTCGGTGCTCTTGATGACAAAATAGACCCATAGCATGTTGATGGCCAATCCGATGAAAATGTTGATGTCATCATACATCGCCTTGAGCGAGATGAGTGTTGTCAGTACGCCTGCTCCAGCGATCAAGGGGAAAACGAGCGGTACCATTGTGGCCCCCTTGCTGGGCGTGTCGTTCTTGAAAATCTCCACGTCCAGGATCATCTCCAGCGCCATGAGGAACATCAGCAGGCCGCCAGCGGTGGCAAACGAGTTGATGTTGCAGTTAAAGATGTTTAATATCCAGTAACCGCCATAGTAGAATCCTACCATCAACAGGGTGGAGTAGATTGTCGCTCTGGTGGCGTCAACGTTACGGCCTTTTTCCCGCAACTGCAGGATAATGGGTATCGAACCCACGATGTCGATGATACTGAGTAGCACGAGCGTGGCGCTCAGGATCTGTGTGAAATTGATTTTGCCCATAATTGTTGTGTATTGTTGAGTGTGGACTCAAGTCATTTGTCGTTGCAAAGGTAGTGCTTTTTATCTATCATGCAACCCCCTCACGGCACTATTTAACCTCGGGAATGCAGTAGGCTCCCTGACTTCCAAGCTGATGAACGGCAATGGATAGGGAGTCGCTCTCGTGCAAGAGTTGGCCGATGTCGTCCTTGTACATGGATCCTGAGATGATGATCCGCTTAAAGCGGTAAAGTTCCTGTAGCCGTGAGATGCTGCCATGAAAGCGCTTGGTCACGATAACGGCATCCAGATCAAGAGGCGAACTGGCGGTCATGCTTTTCCACTTGCCGCTGCCCACGGCCACGAGGCGTTGCCCCATCACAAGAGCAAGTGGGGGCTTGAATAGCGTGTTGCCATTGGGGCGCACGACAGTGTCTCCAGTGATGAACCGTAGCGTGCCGATACCGTGGCGGGCGAGAAATCCCGCATGAAAACGCGCAAAAGCGGCCGAGTCGGGCTCCTCGTCATCAGGTGTCCACACGTGGGCCATACCCTGGTTGTAATACACGATAGGTGTGGATGTGTAGGAGTTAAACATGACAAGACCCTCACTTGGCGTGTGCGTGTCGATCCACAGCGAGTGACCGAGCATCAGCGCCAGGACACAGCCGGCTGCCAGCAGGTAACGGTAGTTGCGGTGGCCAATCCATAGAATAACAAGTGTCAACAGCACGAAATAAGCCACCACGCCAGTTGCACTGACATACACTCCGCCCAGATGCGATGCGGGCCACGCGGCAACCGTGCTGGTTGTCCAGTGAATGTAACAGTAAATCGTGTCCAGTAGCCAGTCCAGTGCGCTCCATTGCATGGTGGCTGCTGTGACAAGAAGAAACAGCGCTCCAAGCACCATGAAGAGGGGCAATACGGGCAGCACAAGCAGGTTGGTGATCACGGCCGTCAGCGATATCGTGTGGAAGTAGTGGGCTGTCAAGGCTACTGTGGCGAGCATGGCCACAATGGATGTCATGATGGTCAACGTCAAGCGGTTGACCCAGCGGTAGCGGCTCTCAAGCCATGCTGGAATCCGGGCAAACAGCAGCACCGCACACACGGTGACAAAACTCAGCTGGAAGCCGACGCTATACAGAGACGAGGGAGAGAATACCAGGATTATCAGGGCTGCCATGGCGAGCGCATTGAGTGAGACTGAGCGGCGTGAAAAAATGAGTGAGGCAAACACAAAGCCAATCATCACGGTAGAACGCACCACACTGGGCGATAATCCCGTGAACACGGCAAACGTGATGATGGCGGCTAGTGTGATGCCAAGCCGTACCCGCTTGAGTCGCAGGTAATCCAGCGGAAAGAGCAACAGCCAGATAATCAGTGAGATAAAACCGACATGGAGCCCGCTTAACGCAAGCACGTGAGCCACACCGGCAGCCGAGAATTCTTGTCGTGTCGCTTTGTCAATCAGGTGGCTGTTGCCCAGTAGCAGGGCCACGACAAAACGCTGGGCGCCTGGTGACAATTGTGAGTCAAAGACAAGTTGTTGCAGGTGTCGCCTGTAGTTGGCAAGGCGGCTCATCAGCGTGAGTGAGTGCCCGTTTTTCTTCAGCTGGCCAGCAGGCAAGTGCTGCTGGTACCGGACTCCCTGATTGTGGAGCAGGTATCGGGCGTAGTCCATCTCGTCAGGGTTGCCCATCGTGCCTACCTCGTCGAGTGCTGCTGGCCAGGTGATGATGTCACCAGCACGCATGGTGTAGTCGCAGCCTCGGGTCGAGACCAGCACATGGCAGGGTGGCACATCGTCATCAAGAATATCCACACTCAGGCGCATCGAGAAATCGGTGTATTCCACTCCAGTGATGCGGCCGGTGAGGTTCCTGCCGGTGAGTTGGCTCTCGTTCAGGTGGGGCGGACAATGAACGACAGCTGCCAGCCATCCCAGTGCCATTGCGGCCATCGCTAGTGGCAGGATGTAGAAAGCGCGCCACCGTAGCCGCCCTTGAGGTGTGCGGGACTTCACCTGCAGCCACAGGTAGAAAGCTATTGCGGCGATGATGATGGCAAGTGGCGCCCACCAGCAGTGCCACCAGCCATGAACGAGGATGCCCACGGCCAGAGGGACAACTATGCGTAAGACAGGGATTTTGCTCAGCTCCATCTATAACCTATAGATTCCATATCTCGTAGGAGTCAAACGCTTGCAGGAGAAGCATCTCGATGCCGTTCTTGGTTTGAGCGCCATATCGGGCCGCGTTCTTCATGAACAGCGTTTCCTCGGGATTATAGATTAGGTCATAGCACAGGTGATCCTTGGTCAGGAAGCGGTAAGGAAAATCGGGGCACTGGTCATCGTCGGGATATTTGCCCAGGGGGGTGGCATTGATGACAATCAGGTGTTGTGCAACCATGGCACGAGTGATCTCTTCATAGATGAGGGTGTGTTCCGACTTGCGGCGCGAAACCAGCTGAACCTCAATGCCGTTGCGCTGCAGGGCGGCAGTCACGGCTTTGGCGGCGCCGCCGGTGCCCAGCACCATTGCGCTCGTGCGCTGCGGTGTCAAGATGCCCGGTAAGGTCTTTTCAAAACCTACCACATCGCTGTTGTAACCGCGCAGCTCGACGAAGTCTCCGCTCTTGTGGTCACGGATGAAACGTATCACATTGACCGCACCGATTTGCCGTGCGTCATCGTCGAGAGAATCCAGTAGGGGAATGACGGCTTCCTTGTAAGGGGCCGTCACGTTGAGGCCATTCAGGTTGGGGTACTCGGCGATGACCTCCATGAGCTGGCTGATGTCCTCAATCTCGAAGTTGATGTACTGGGCATCAATGTCCTCGGCCATGAACTTCTGGTTGAAGTAATCACGGGAGAACGAGTGAACCAGCGGATAGCCAATCAGGCCATAGATATGCTTGCAGTCATGTGGAGATTTCATAACTCTATTCTTTTTGGTTATTGCAAAAGTAGTCACAATTCTTGTAATCCTTACCGCTAATGGTGTTTTTTTTGTTCTATAAGGCGTTTTTTTTAGGCTATAACCCACATCTTGACCGCGTGAGCGGGCTTAAAATTATGTAAAAACGTCAAAAATACCCTCTCAATAGAGAACAAATTTGTAATTTTGCCGTTTGAAAAGAAAATAATCAATCATTAACTATATAATATGAAGTTATTGAATAAGAACGTCAAGATAGCGCTTACTGTCATTACGGGACTGGTATTGCTCTACTGGGGTATCAATTACTTGAAGGGAGTGAATCTGTTGACACCTGCCAACCGCTACTTTACCGAGGTCCAGAGCACAGATGGATTGCTTGTGGCCGCTCCCATCACTGTCAACGGCTTCCAGGTGGGGCAGGTGAGGGAAATCTCCTATGACTACGACAAGAACAAGATCACTGTCATGCTATCGATGGACAAGCAGATGAAAGTGCCAGAGGGCAGTACCATTAATATGGTGACTGGACTCATGGGAGGGGCTTCTCTCGTGCTCAACCTGGGAGACGGGCCCGCCTTGCCCACCGGCAGTTACATACCCACCACCGATATCCCTGGCCTGATGGATCATGTGACCGAGAATGTGATGCCCATGGTCACGGGGATGCTCCCCAAAGTGGACTCTATCGTGACCAACATCAATGGCTTGACCGGTGATCCCGCCTTGCTGGCTGCGATCAACAGGCTTGATGCGATCACTCGCCAGCTGCAGGCCAGCGCCCAGCAGTTAACGGTGCTCATGAACGGCTTGAACCACAGCGTTCCCGGCGTGATGAGCAATGTCAATGGCATTACAGGTAACCTCTCGGGCGCATCCAGCAATCTGACTGAACTCACCGAGTCCCTCAAGCAGATGCCCCTTGACGAGACCATGAATAAGCTCAATACCACCCTCACCAATCTGCAAACCCTCAGTGAGCAGCTCAATGACAAGAACTCGTCTCTGGGCAAGATTATGAATGATCGGGAACTCTATGATAACGCTAATCATGCCATCGCCAGCCTCGACTCGTTGCTGACTGATATCAAGGCTCATCCCAAGCGTTATATCAACGTCAAAGTGTTCTGATGGGCGGTAACAAATTCACATACAGGGTTGATTGCCTAGAGATGGCAAAAAACTGAGATGAATCGACAGCAAAAAATCCCTATTTGGACTAAATCTAAATAGGGATTTTTTTAAAAATTACCGATTTCGGGATTTACAAATTCAAACCCTTGAAATAACAGCCATTTGCGTGCGTACCAAAATTGATAGGAAAAATCAAGAAAAATGTTAACTGGTTGACAAACAGTTGGTTTGAGATATCAAAATGACACCAAAAGACATATTTTTGTAACAAGGTTGTAAACCTTTGTTTTTCAATATCGTTATAATCAATTTGAAATATCCAAATTTTTCCCCCACTTTTTTAAAAGAAATTATTAACCGAATTTTGTACTGCTAAAAAGCACAGAACAAACCAACCAACTAAGCATAAATATTAGAGTAAATGTATAACGTTGCACAACAGTGGAACCGCTGCCTTGACGTCATCAAGGCTAACCTGCCGACCGAGCAATATGATGTTTGGTTCGCTCCCATTGTTGCCGTTGACTTTGACCAGGAAAACAACCGCGTGACGCTTAGGGTGCCCTCTAAGTTCTTTGTTGAGCAGATCGAGGGACGATATATCACCATCCTCTCAGCAGCATTGAAGAAGGTGTTTGGCGATAACGTTAAGCTTACTTATAAATACAATGTAGTGGCTAACGATGACACCAGTGCTGTCGAGCAGAACGAGGATAACTCCAGCATCAAGCTCAGGCAAGAGCTCAAGATGATCAAGCCCCGTGTCGCTAACCCCTTTGAGCGTGAAGACCAGCTCGAGGATATCGACCCGCAGCTCAATCCGCGATACACCTTCGAGAACTATTGCTGCAGCATGAGCAACAAGCTTGCTGTAAGTATTGGTCAGGCTATCGTCGAGCATCCCGAGGTGAAGACCTACAATCCGTTGTTTGTCTTCGGCTCAACCGGTGTGGGCAAGACCCACCTCCTGCAAGCCATCGGCATTAAACTCAAGGAGACTAACCCGCGCATGAGGGTGTTGTATGTATCTTCACGAGTGTTTGAGAGTCAATTTACCACGGCAATCCAGCAGAAGAAGATCAACGACTTCATCAATTTCTATCAGAGTATCGACGTGCTCCTGCTTGATGACATCCAGTTCCTTGCAGGCAAGCCCAAGACGCAAAATACCTTCTTCCACATCTTCAACCACTTGCACCAGCACCAGCGCCAGCTGGTGATGTCGAGTGATTGCCGCCCCAGTGACCTGGACGGCATGGAACCCAGACTCATCTCGCGCTTCAAGTGGGGAATGACGGTGGAACTGGCTAAGCCCGACTATGACCTTCGCCGCAGGTTCCTCGAGATGAAGGCGGCGCAGGACGGTCTCGACATCAGTGCCGAGGTGCTGGACTATATCGCCACCCATGTCACCGACAGCGTGCGTGAGCTTGAGGGCGTCATGGTCTCCATCCTTGCCCATGCCACCATGCTGGGACAGGATATCACCATCGACCTGGCTCGTGACATTATCGGCAATACGGTCAAGACGACTCCCAAGCAGTTGACATTTGAGTACATCGCCGAGACTGTAGCCGACTACTATAACCTGCCCACCGATGTCCTCTACGGCAAGTCACGCAAGCGTGAAATCAGTGACGCGCGCCAGCTGGTGATGTACCTGGCCAAGAAGGAAGCGCAGATGTCATCGACAAGCATCGGTGCCAAGCTTGACCGCACCCATGCCACCGTGCTCCATGCCTGCATCCAGATCGAGCAACGCATGTCGATAGAGAAGGACTTTTCAAGAGAAGTTCAGGCGATTACCGCTAGCCTGACTCAATAATTGCAAGTCAAGATTATCCAGTGCGGGGGTGATTACAATATCAATTGGATCACCCCCGCATTGTTGTCTGTCGCTCTCAAAAATGTATTACTCAAGTTTCTGAAGTGATAAACACTTCAAAACTTGAAAAAATTACAGCAACTGCATGGCGATGTGGGCACACGCCTCGGCGTCGGCCAGTGCATGGTGGTGGCGTTTCAGGTCATAGCCGCAGTAGGCGGCGACTGTCTGTAACTGGTGGTTGGGCAGTTGCTTGAGCAGGCGTTTCGACGTCTGGCACGTGCAATAGAACTCGTAGTCGGGGTAATCCATCTGATAGCAGCGGAAAACAGCCTTCAAGCAGCTCTCGTCAAAGGATTTGTTGTGCGCCACGAGGGGTAGCCCCTCGATGAGCGGCTCGATCTGTGCCCACACGTCGGGAAAGACGGGTGCGTCGTCGGTGTCTTCAGGCCCCAGGCCATGGACACGCTGGCACCAGTAGCTGTAATAGTTGGGTTCGGGCTGGATCAGCGAGTAGAATGTGTCGGTAATCTCACCGTCACGCACAACCACCACGCCAACTGCACACACGCTGGTGCGCTCGCTGTTGGCTGTCTCAAAATCTATTGCCGCAAAGTTCTGCATGATGCTTCGGTCAGTGTGAATTGTAGCGGCAAAATTACTAATTAAAAGGGTAATCAAGACGATTTTATTAAAATTAAAGCGACTTTTAAACATTTTCGGGTATCGGGAGTCAAAAAGTGGCGCAAATCCAATTGTTGATTGAAAAAAAGTGCGTAAATTTGTAAGTTAAACCTAACATCGAGGTCTGTGTGCTAGCCTGGGGCTAAAGTGAGCCTGCAGTGCACGGCCTGGAACAGATTTAAAAAAGAATTATTGAGAATGGACAACGATCGAATTCTAGAGATCAACATTGAGAACGAAATGAAGACCAGCTACATCGACTACTCGATGTCGGTCATCGTTTCGCGTGCGCTACCCGATGTGCGCGACGGCTTCAAGCCGGTGCACCGCAGGGTACTCTATGGCATGGACAAGTTGCGCAACTACTCCAATGCCCCCTACAAGAAGTCGGCACGTATTGTCGGCGATGTGCTGGGTAAGTACCACCCCCACGGCGATTCTTCGGTTTACTTTGCCATGGTCCGCTTGGCCCAGGAATGGGCAATGCGCTATCCGCTGGTGGACGGACAAGGTAACTTTGGCTCGGTCGATGGTGACAGCCCCGCTGCCATGCGTTATACCGAGGTGCGTCTCGACAAGATGGGCGAGAGCATGATGGAGGACATGGACAAGGACACCGTGGACTTTGTACCTAACTTTGACAACACCCTGGAGGAACCCTCGGTGCTGCCCACCCGCATCCCCAACCTGCTGGTGAACGGTGCGACGGGTATCGCTGTCGGCATGGCCACCAACATGGCTCCCCACAACCTGGGCGAGTGCATCGACGGCTGCCTGGCATTGCTCGAGGATCCCGAGATGGAGGTAAGCGACCTGATGAACTACATCAAGGCTCCCGACTTCCCCACGGGCGGTATCATCTACGGCTATCAGGGTGTGAAAGACGCCTTTGAGACAGGACGCGGTCGCATCGTCGTGCGGGCCAAGGCCGAGATCGAGACCGAGCACAACCACGAGCGTATCGTCGTGAACGAGATTCCCTATAACGTCAACAAGAAGGACCTGATCGAGAACATAGCACGACTGGTCGAGGAAAAGAAGATTGAGGGCATTGCCGACATCAACGACGAGAGCGACCGCCATGGTATGCGCATCGTTATCGATGTCAAGAAGGACTTTAACCCCAATGTGCTGCTCAACAAGCTTTACAAGATGACTGAGTTGCAGTCGTCCTTCAGCGTGAACAATGTGTGCCTGGTTAACGGCCGTCCCATGCTGCTGAACCTCAAGCAATTGCTGCACTACTTCCTGGAGCACCGCCATGAGGTGGTGATCCGCCGCACTCAGTTTGACCTCAAGAAGGCCAAGGAGCGTGCCCACATCCTGGAAGGACTCATCATCGCCAGCGACAACATCGACGAGGTGATCGCCATCATCAAGAGCAGCGACTCGACCGAACACGCCATCCAGCGCCTGTGTGAGCGCTTCAGCCTCACCGAGGTGCAGGCACGTGCCATCGTCGAGATGCGTCTGCGCCAGCTCACTGGCTTGGAGCAGGAGAAGCTGCACAACGAGTTGGCCGAGGTGCGCAAGACCATCGAGCACTTGCAGGCTATCCTCGACGATCCCGCCGAGTGCCGCAAGGTCATCGAGGAGGAACTGCTCGAGGTCAAGGAGAAATTTGGCGACGAGCGCCGCACCCAGATCGAATATTCCAGCGAGGAGATGAATGCCGAGGACTTCTATAGCGATGATCCCATGATTATCACCATCTCCCACTTTGGTTATATCAAGCGCACCCCGCTCAAGGAATATCGTGCCCAGGCACGTGGTGGCGTGGGCGCCAAGGGCAGTGACACACGCGATGAGGACTTCATCGAGTATGTCTATGAAGCCACCAACCATAACTACATGCTGTTCTTCACGGCCACGGGTCGCTGCTTCTGGCTGCGCGTGTTTGAGATTCCCGAGGGTGCAAAGAACAGCAAGGGTCGTGCTATCCAGAATCTGCTCAACCTGGATGCCGAGAACCGTATCATGGCCTTTGTCCGTGCAACGGCACTCACCGATCCCGAGTACAACCAGTCACATTATATCGTATTTGCCACCAAGAACGGTATCGTGAAACGTACCCGCTTGAGCGAATACTCACGTCCGCGTGCCAACGGCGTTCGTGCCCTCAACATCAATGATGACGACAAGCTCGTGGGCGCTATCCTCACCGAGGGCAATAGCGAGGTGATCCTGGCCAACAGCAAGGGCTATGCTATCCGCTTCGCCGAGACTCAGGTGCGCGCTATGGGCCGCACCGCCACTGGCGTCAGGGGTATGAGCCTGACTGAGGGCGATGAGATAATCGGCATGATCTGCATGCGCGACGGAACCCGCGACAATGTGCTTGTCGTCTCGGAGCAGGGTATGGGCAAACGCAGTGCCCTCGAGGATTACCGCGTAACCCATCGAGGCGGAAAGGGTGTTAAAACCATTAACATTACACCAAAAACTGGCAAGCTAATTGCAATCAAGAATGTGAATGACGATAACGACCTTGTCATCATCAACAAGAGCGGTATTGCCATTAGACTTAAAGTTAGTTCACTGCGCATCGTGGGTCGAGCAACGCAAGGCGTGAGACTCATCAATCTGGAAAAGAAGAATGACGAGATTGCAAGCGTTTGCAAGGTGGACACCGAGCCCGAGAGTACCGATGAGGAAGGCGTTCGCGACGCCTTCAACGGGGATGTGAATGAGAACATCGAACCCACCGAGAACGCCGAGGACTCTGGAAACTCACAAGAATGAAAAAACAAACATTATAAACCAATTTAATTGTTAAGAAAAATGAAAAAGATGATTCTTCTGGGCGCCGCCGCCATCATGATGGCTTCGAGCGCATCGGCTCAGATGAGCCTCGTGAAAGATCTCGCCAAGAAGGCTGGATCGAGCAACCCGATGGACTTGATTGAGGTGCTCGACAAGATTGAGCCCGCCTTTACCAATCCCGAGAGCGCAAATGACGTGCTCACATGGTTCACCGCCGGTAAGGCTGCCTTTGGCATCTATGATGAGATGTACAAGATGAAAATCATGCAGCAGCCTGTTGACGACAAGATGATGAGCCAGGCCCTGAGCGCTGCCTATGAGTACTACCAGAAGGCTCTGCCTCTTGACTCGGTTGTTGAGATGGACAAGAATGGCATGCCCAAGCTCAATAAGGACGGCAGCAAGAAGGTGAAGACCAAGTACAGCAAGGACATCATCGGCGCGCTCACCTCACACATGGGTGATATCGCCAATGCCGGTAACATCTATCTGCAGGCAAGCGATTGGGAGAATGCAGCAATGGCATTTGGCAACTATGCCGACATCGCCAGCTCGCCCTTTGCTATTGCCAATGGCGTTGCCGCAGCCGACAGCACCTTGAGCCAGGTTCGCTTCTTCCAGGGTTACTCGCAGTACCAGATTAAGGAGTATGCTGGTGCCTATGAGAACTTTACCAAGGCTCGCAAGCTGGGTTACACCGACAACAACATCGTTGACTTCCAGACCTCGTCGCTGGCCAATTTGGTTCAGGGCATGCTGGACAACAACGAGTTTGACAAGGCCAACAATTTCATCGACAATGCGCTCAAGGCCGATCCCATGAACGGAACGTTGCACGACATCAAGGGCTTCACTGTAGAGCTTCAGAATAAGGATGTTGACGCAGCTCTTCCTTACTACCGCAAGGCCACTGAGGTTGATCCCACCTACGCAAACGCTTTCTTTGATGTAGGCCGCTGCCTCTACCTGAAGGCACAAAAGATTATCGATGACAATCCCACTGCCACCAACGCTGACTTGATTCCCAAGATCAAGCCCATCTATGACGAGGCTATTCCCTTCCTGCAGAAGGCGGTTGATCTGAACACCAATCCTGATGACAAGAAGGCCAAGAACGTCCTCGACGACATCCTCTACAAGTTTGAGGTCATGGGCGTGAAGTAAGAAATTTTTATGATCAATACCGCGGGCGGTGAGGAGGCGATAATGCCACTTCGCCGCCCGCCTGCTGTCAGCGTGTTTGCATGGTTGTGGAAATTTGAGTAATTTTGCAGCGGTTTTAATTAGGAGAATCTATTGTGAAGAAGTTTGTGATCATAGTGGCCTCTTGTATGGCTTTGACCTTCAATGCTACGGCACAGCGACAACTCATCGGTCAGGCCAAGAAGGATATCAGCGGCTTGACGATGACTGTTGACAGCTATAATAAGGCATTCAACAAATTCAAGCCAGCCTTGACACACGAGGAAACGTGCAATCATCCGGGCACATGGGCCCTTGCCAACCGCATGATGGTTGAACTGTTTGACAAGTACGAGGACAATAGGCGCGTAGGCAAGAAGGTGGATATCAAGGCAATGGGTCATGCGCTGCTCGATGCCTATGATTATGGCCTCAAGTCTCTCGCGCTGGACACGATACCCGTGCTGGATAAAAAAGGCAATCCCGTCATTGACAAGAAGACCAAGCGCCCCAAGGTCAAGACCCGCTTTAGCAAGGAGGTCATTGGCCGGTTGCTCGATTATCATGACAATTATCGCATCATTGGCAGCGAGTTATATAATGTGAAGGATTGGGATGGTGCCTACAAGGCATGGGATGACTACTGCCAGATGGCCGCACGTACCGATAATCCCCGATGGATCAAGCCCGACAGCATCGTGGCTGAAGTCCGCTATTATCAAGGCATCGCCGCATGGCAGCGGGCCGACACCATTGACGCGGTGCGCCTGTTCAGTATCGCTCGTCATTCAGGGTATAAGCACAAGGAGGCCTATGACTACGCTCTGGTGTGCCTCAGTGACTTGGGCAATGAGGCAGAAGTCGTGAAACTGGCCTGGGAGGCCTTTCTTAAGTTCGGCACCAGCGACCCCCAGTACATCCGCATCCTCATCAACGACTATCTCTCCAAAGAGGATTTCTCGGGAGCTAACGACCTCATCGACGATGCCCTGGAGGCCAAACCCAACGATGACGAGCTGTTGAACCTCAAGGGCCTCATCATCGAGAACCAGGAGGACATCTACCAGGCATTCCCTTATTATCAGCGCTGTATTGAACTCAACGACAGCAATGCCAGCGGGTTGTTCAATGTGGGACGGTACTTTTACAACAAGGCGATGGAGACCAGGCAGAACAGCATGCTGACTGGCAAGAAGTTGGCCAATCTGGTCAACCCCATCTATCGTGAAGCGTTGCCCTATCTGGAAAAGTCCTATGCCATCAATCCCCGCAATGTCGATGTGCGCAATGCTCTGCGTGATATCTATTACAAGCTGGGCGAGGCCGACAAACTCCAGCAGATAGAATCAGCACAGTAGCAGCAACGGGAAGAACATGACGAAACAATAGAGCCGCAGCAAGGGGTGACCCCTGTTGCGGCTTATTGTTGTATCAATGCTAGGCGGTGATTCCTTACGGCTTGCGAACGATACCGCGCTTGCTGTTGCGTACAAACTCGATGACAATGTCGCGCTCGGCGCTGGCTGGCAGCTTGCTTGCCTCTTCCAGCGACTGGGTGACATTCAGTCCCGAGTCATAGATGGTGCGGTAAACGTCGGCGATGGCATCGATCTGCTCGCTGGTGTAGCCTCGACGGTGCAGTCCCACCTTGTTGATGCCCTCATAGGCGATGGGGTAGCGTGCCGCCATACAATAGGGCGGAATGTCCTTGTTGACAAGGGCGCCACCTTGAATCATCACGTGGCAGCCGATCTTGGTGAACTGGTGCACGAGAGCACCGCCACCGATGATGGCCCAGTCTGCGACCTCGACCTCGCCGGCGAGTTGTGCCGCATTGGACATGATGACGTGATTGCCCACAACGCAGTCGTGTGCCACGTGGCAATAGGCCATAATCAGGCAGTTATCGCCCACGACGGTCTTGCCGCGCGAGGCGGTGCCACGATGAATGGTCACAAACTCGCGTATAACGGTGTTGTCGCCGATGATGGCAACCGTGTCCTCGCCTTGAAACTTCAGGTCTTGAGGTATGTCGCCCACAACGGCATTTGAGTGTATGTGGCAGTTCTTGCCAACGCGTGCGCCACTGTGTACAACGGCGCCGCTGTCGATGATCGTGCCGTCACCAATCTCCACATTGGCATCGATGGTCACGAACGGACCGATTTTCACGTCTTTACCGATTTTTGCGTCGGGATGGACGACGGCAAACTGATGGATATCCATATTGAATTGTGTTTCTTGTGTCTGTTATTGATTTCTTATCTAAAAGCCTAAAGCCTACTCCTGATTCTTGACAATCTGAGCCATGAACTCGGCCTCGGTGACGATTTTCTCGCCCACAAAGGCATATCCCTTCATGATTGCGGTACCGCGGCGAATGGGGGTCATCAGCGACAGGTGGAAAATGAGCGTGTCGCCGGGGACTACCTTGTTGCGGAATTTCACATTGTCAATCTTGAGGAAATAGGTTGAGTAGTTCTGGGGATCCTCAACACTGCTGAGCACCAGGATGCCGCCCACCTGGGCCATCGCTTCGACCTGGAGCACACCGGGCATGATGGGCTCATGGGGAAAGTGACCCTGGAAGAAGGGCTCATTGGCGGTGACGTTCTTGATGCCTACCACATGCTTCTTGCCCTTCTCGATGATCTTGTCAACCAGGAGCATGGGATAGCGGTGGGGCAGCATGGCACGAATCTGGTTGATGTCATACAGCGGTTCCTTGTTGGGGTCGTAGATGGGTGCCTGCACGTTTTGGTAACGCAACTCTTGGCGTATCTTCTTGGATAACTGGGTGTTGATGGTGTGGCCAGGACGCGTGGCGACGATGCGCCCTTTCAACGGGCGGCCAATCAGCGCCAAGTCACCCATCACGTCAAGCAGCTTGTGACGGGCGGGCTCGTTCTTGAAAGCCAGCGGCTTGTTGTTGAGGTAGCCCAACTCGCTTGCTTGCTTGTGCGGCACGTTCATCACGTCGGCCAGGTGGTCCAGCTCTTCCTGCTTCATGGCCGAGTCATAGATGACGATGGCGTTGTCCAGGTCTCCGCCCCTGATGAGGCCGAGCTGCACGAGGGGCACGACCTCACGCACGAACACAAACGTGCGGCTGGCTGCTATCTCCTGCTTGAACTGGCGGATGTCGTTCAGT
Source organism: uncultured Prevotellaceae bacterium (assembly GCA_900319525.1). Lineage (GTDB taxonomy): Bacteria > Bacteroidota > Bacteroidia > Bacteroidales > Muribaculaceae > Sodaliphilus. Next base: position 141,639 of record ONOU01000003.1, read on the forward strand.
GAGGCAAACTGGTTGCCCAGCACGGGCGAGTCAAACTCGATCATGCAGTCGATGGAGAAATCGTCGTCGGGCAGGACGATGAGCGATGAGCCCGTCTCCTTGTCAACCACCTTGATGCGCTGTTTCACGACATAGAATTCCTTCTCGGCTTCCTGCTCGATGATGCCTGCTTTCTCAATCTCTTGACACCACATGATGGCGCTGCCGTCCAGAATGGGCACCTCGCCACAGTTTACCTCGATCAGGCAATTGTCGATGCCGGCGGCATACAGGGCGGCCATGGCGTGCTCGATAGTGCTCACGCGGGCTTCCTTGTTGCTCTTACTGGCAATGACTGTGCCGCGGGTGGTCTCTACCACGTGCTCGGCAAGCGCTTGGATGGTGGGTTGTCCTTCCATATCGATGCGCTTGAACACGTATCCCGTGTTCACATCGGCTGGTTTGAACGTGGCTGTCGAGAGTTGTCCCGTGTGCAGGCCCTTGCCCGTCACGGTGAAGGCATTCTTCAGTGTCGTTTGTTTCATTATATCACTAACTTTTCTTTCAATACTTTAGTTGTTTAGAAATCGCAGACGGACTCTTACTGGTTCATCTTCTTTTTCAGGTCCTTGATGTCGCTGTACATCTCGCCCAAGCGCTTCAAGTAAACCGTCTGGCGGGCAAATTCCATTGCGGGCTGTACGGGAGCGCCCAGCCACTTGCCGTTGCTGCCGATGCTGTTGTCCACGCCCGTCTGTGCGCCGATGCCGTTCTTGTCGCCTACCGTGATGTGGCCGGCAAATCCCACTTGGCCGCCCACCATGTTGTATTTGCCGATCTTGGTTGATCCGGCAACGCCCACTTGGGCAGCCATGACGGTGCTTTCGCCCACCTCCACGTTGTGTGCGATCTGGATAAGGTTATCCAGCTTAGCGCCTTTCTTGACCACGGTAGCCCCCATAGTGGCGCGGTCGATGGTCGTGTTGGCGCCAATCTCCACATCATCTTCCAGAACGACGATGCCCACCTGTGAGATCTTCTCATAGGTGCCGTCCTGCATGGGCGCGAAGCCAAAACCGTCGCCGCCGATGATGGCGCCGCCCTGCACGATACACCGGTTGCCGATGCGGCAGCCATGATAAATCTTCACACCAGGATAGAGGATGACATTATCCCCAAGGGTCACACCGTCGCCCACATACACCTGCGGGTATATCTTCACGTTCTTGCCGATGGTCACGCCATCACCGATGTAGGCAAAGGCGCCCACATACACGTCGTCGGGCAGGGTAGTGCCGTTGCCGATGTGAACGGGCTGCTCGACACCGCGTTTCTCGGGACGCTGGCTGTTGACGAAGTTCAGCAGGTCGGCGAGAGTCTTATAGGGATCCTCGACGCGGATAAGCGTTGCCTTGACCTCTTGCTCTGGCTGGAAGTCTTTACGCACGAGCACAGCGGTGGCTTGGGTGGTGTAAACAAAGTGGGTATACTTGGGATTGGCAAGGAATGTCAGGCAGCCTGCCGTGGCCTCCTCGATTTTTGCATAGTTGTTAATCACTGCCGATGCGTCGCCATCGACAGTACCGTTAACCATTGCTGCAAGTTGTTGTGCAGTAATTTCCATGATGTGTTGATATAAATGACTAGTCTTTAAATCAGTGTATTAAAAAACGGCTGCAAAGTTCGCAAAAAAAACTCAACATCACAACTTTATCATACATTCAATCGGTTGTGATGCGCGAAATGGGACAATAAAATGTCCTTTTTGCCCCATAACGGTCACGAAGACTTGCCGCTGCGCTTGATCAACTCAGCGATTTTTGCCTCGATGACAGCGGGTTCTTCCAGTCCCACGATGGTCTGGTACTCTCCGCTGGGGGTGATGAACATCAGCATCGGGATGGCCTGGATATTAAATTCCTGGGCCAATTCGGGTTTCTGGTCCACATCGATGCGCTGGAAGATGACCTCGCCCTTGTGTTTGTTCTCGATTTCATCAAGGATAGGCGCCAGCTGCTTGCATGGTCCGCACCATGTGGCAAAGAAGTCCACTACAATCGGCTTGGAGCTGACGATGGTGCTCTGCTTGCCCCAGCCGTCCTGGCTCTCCTCGGGAGTGATCGCGGCGGGGGCCTCGGCCTGTGCTTCGGCCTGTTCGGTTACTGCTTGTTCATTGGCTGCATTGCCGTTGTCCTGCCCGCTTTTTCCATTGCAGGCCATGAGGCTGGCAGTCACTGCCAAACAAATCAATATCTTTTTCATAAATTACCGATTTTTTATTCAATTAATCAATTTTCCCTTGCCCAATCGGGTGATTTGGGGCTCGCTGCCCGTGCAGTCCACGATGGTCGAGGGCAGCAACTGGCCGCGTCCGCTGTCGATGATGATGTCCACGCGTGAGCCAAAGGCCTCGGCCATCAGTCCCGGCTCGCAGCGGTAGTCCTCGTCGTCGCCAGGCACCGATGTCGTCAGGATGGGGCCTCCCAGCGTGCGAACGATCGACAGCGCGATTTCGTTGTCGGGGATGCGGATGCCCACGGTGCGGCGCCCCTTGAAGGCCTTGGGCAGCTTGGACAGTGCCGGCAGGATAAAGGTGAACGGGCCGGGCAGGTTGGATTTCATCAGCCTGAACTGTGTATTGTCAAATTTGGCATACTGGGCCACCTGCGAGATGTCATCACAGATGATGGACAGGTTGGTCTTGGCCGATTTCATCTCCTTGATGGAGCAAATGCGTTCGATGGCCTGGTTATTGAGCGCGTCGCAACCCAGGGCATAGACTGTGTCGGTGGGATAGATGATGAGTCCACCATCCTTGAGGGTCTCTACCACCTGGTCAATGTAACGCTGGTTGATGTTTTTTTCTAGAATTTCCAGTATTTCCATATCTTGTTTCTCTTTTTAGTCAATTTGGTTGGGTACATGTATCGCGGTCTCCACATGTGTGGCGTGGGCATATCGCTTCAATAGCGTTGCTGTCCACTCCACCGCCTGTTCCAGTGGCATTTCGGGTCCGAAGGCGTTAATGTTGATTTGGGCCGTTGTGGTGGCCTCGGTAAACTTGGTGCGCTCCTCGTCACTCGTTGGTGTGGCGATAGGGCCTGACGCATCACGGTAAACTGGCATGCCCTCGATGTTGAGCAGCCCGCGCCCGATGCCGTTATAGACATCGTTGGCAGTGCCCACGTCCATCGTCAGCGTGTCGCCCACGATGCGGTCGCCATCCAGCCCGCTGATGGGATAGCCGCTCTTGATCGACACCAGGTTCACCACGTCGATGAGTGTCGTCAAGCGGTAGATGCCCAGCCCGCGGATGATGCGGCGGCACAGCGCTTCGCTGGCCACGCGGTAGCGGCTGGGGTCCTTGCCCAGCGACTTGTACAGCCGTCGTGTGGCGGCAATGCCGGGACGCTGGTTGATGGCCAGCAGTTCATACTGGTCGCGGATTTCCTGGGCGGCAGCTTCAATCTCGGCCCACAGCTCATCGCTTGTGGGGCCGTTAACCACAGTGGCGCGGATAAGCCCGATGCGGGTTTCGGGACATGATTTAACAATCCGTGGGTCAATATTGATGTGAATCATAGCTATCGTCAGAATCTCTTCAAAAAAACGGTGCAAAGATACAACATTTCATCCAATTGGCGCCAACTTTTCCCCTTGCAGAAAAGCCGATTGTAAAAAACTTTCGGCGAAATATTGCACCGCACGGGGAAAAGTCATAAATTTGCAGTTTGAAAATTCTGGAAAATCATTTAACACTATAACATCATTAACAGAATTATTGTATGAAATTAGCAAAGTTAACAGTAATGTCGGTAGCGGCATTGGCACTGCTGAGCTCCTCGACCTGCTCCAAGCAGGAGGCGGCTCCCGGACAGGCCCCTGCCACCGAGAAATCCACGGCAAAGATGGAGAAGAAAGAGTTTACACCCGAGTTCCTCAATCAGTTGGGACGCGTGGGCGGACCGCAGGTGTCGCCTGATGGTAAGAAAATCCTCTATGGTGTCACCTATTATGACATCGCTGCCAACAAGGGCAACTGCGACCTGTGGGTAATGGACATCGACGGCAAGAACGCCCGTCAGATCACCAACACCCCGCGCAGCGAGAGCAACTACGTCTGGATCGACGGTGGCAAGAAAATCGCCTTTATCTACACCGAGGATGGCGAGGCTGCCGTGCCTCAGTTGTGGACGATGAACGCCGATGGCGGTGGCCGCAGCTGCGTGAGCAACATCGAGGATGGCATCGAGGGCTTCGTCTTCTCGCCCGACGAGAAGCGCGTGGTCATGATCTCGCAAGTCAAGTATGGTCAGACGGCTCAAGACGTCTATGCCGACCTGGACAAGACCACCGGCAAGCTCTATGACGACATGATGTACAAGCACTGGGACGAGTGGGTGACCACCGTGCCTCACCCCTTTGTGGCCGACTTTGACGGCAGCAAGGCTGGCAATGTCAAGGATGTGCTCGAGGGTGAACCCTATGAGTCGCCGATGAAGCCGTGGGGCGGCATCGAGTCACTGGCTTGGACCCCCGACAGCAAGTCACTCGTGTACGTCTGCCGCAAGAAGACCGGCAAAGACTACGCTTTCTCAACCAACAGCGACCTCTATAAGTATGACCTCGAGACCGGCAAGACCGACAACCTGACTCAGGGCATGATGGGTTATGACACTTATCCTATCATCAACAGCAAGGGTGAGATGGCATGGCTCTCGATGGAGCATGACGGCTACGAGGCCGACAAGAACCGCATCTTCTTTATGGATGCTGCCGGCAACAAGAAGGACTTGACCGAGAACTGGGACTACAGCGTGGATGCCATCGCCTGGTCACCCGATGAGAAGGCCATCTACTTCATCTGCCCCTTCCAGGGTGTGCAGCCCATCTTCCGCATGGATGTCGCTACCCAGAAGGTGGACACCATCGCAATGGGTGTGTGCGACTATGACGGCCTGGCATTTGCCGAGGGCGGCAAGGTCATCACCTGCCAGCACAGCTACCAGACCCCCAACGAGATCTTCAGCGTGGAGATGGGCAAGGATCCCGTCCAGCTCACCCATGTCAACGACGAGATGCTCGCTCAGGTGGATCCCATCGGTATCGAGAAGCGTATGGTGCCCACTACCGACGGCAAGCTCATGACCACTTGGGTATGCTATCCGCCTAACTTCGACCCCAACAAGAAGTATCCCGCTATCCTCTTCTGCGAGGGTGGACCGCAGTCGCCCGTGAGCCAGTTCTGGAGCTACCGCTGGAACATGCGCATCATGGCCAGCAATGGTTACATCGTGATTCTGCCCAACCGTCGCGGCCTGCCGGGCTTCGGCACCGAGTGGAACGCACAGATCAGTGGCGACTACGGCGGCCAGAACATGCGTGACTACCTCGCTGCTGTCGATTACATGAAGAAGGAACCCTACATTGATGGTGAACACATTGGCGCTGTCGGTGCCAGCTACGGTGGCTACTCGGTTTACTTCTTGGCTGGTAACCACAACAAGCGTTTTGCCTGCTTCCTGGCCCACGCCGGTATCTTCAACCTCGAGGCACAGTATCTCGAGACCGAGGAGATGTGGTTTGTACAGTGGGATCTGGGTGGCGCCTTCTGGGAGAAGAACAATGCTACCGCTCAGCGCTCCTACACCCAGGCCAACCCCAAGAACTACGTCCAGAACTGGGACACCCCCATCATGTGCACCGCTGGCGAGCTCGACTACCGCATCGTCTTCACCCAGGCTTGCCAGGCATTCAACGCCGCCAAGATCAAGGGTCTGCCCGCACGCCTGCTGCTCTTCCCCGACGAGAACCACTGGATCCTGAAGCCGCAGAACAGCATCATGTGGCAGCGTGAGTTCTTCCGCTGGCTTGACACGTGGCTCAAGCCCGGCAGCGAGGCTGCAAAGCAGTACAAGGCACAGCAGGACAGCATCAACGCCGCCAAGGCCGTTTCGATTCCTGTTGCCGAGGATAAGAAGAACTGATAGAATAGTTCATCCCGTCTACACTAACAGGGTGGTCCCGATCAGGACCACCCTGTTAGTTCTAGAGTATCTAGAGTATCTAGAAAATCTAGAGTATCAGGTCTATTCCCAGCAATGAAGACACGTCATGGCGCCAGTCGCCGCCGTTTGCGGGATTGAGTGTCTTGATACCCAGTGCTGCCGCCGCCTGGCAGTTGCGGGCACTGTCATCAATAAACAGGATATTACCAGGGGCGGTCTGCTCCCCGTCAATCATCGCCTTGAAAATCTCGGGCGAGGGTTTCATCATGCGCATTTCATAACTCAGGTACAGCCGGTCAAAGTAGTAGTCCAGCCCATGCCCGTTCCCGTCAAATTCTGTGCTGCGGGCCCACCGCATCATGAAGGGGTTGGTGTTGGACAGCAGGGCGACGGGAAAGCCTTCGCGCCGCAGCCGCAACAGGGCATCGAAGTTGCGCTGAAACAGTTCGGCTGCATACCCCGTCCAGGCATATTCCAGCTGTTCCATCGTCAGTGCCTTGCCGGTGATGCGACTCAATTCGTCACGATATTGCTCAGCAGTGAGCACGCCTGCCTCAAGGTCACCGAAGATGCCTTGCTGGGCATAATCGTCGAGAAACTCCTCGGCCTGAGCTACGCCGATTTCCTTGAACCGTTGGATGGCGATCATCTTGTCAAGGCGGAAAACAACGCCGCCCAGGTCAAACACGACGTGCATCTTATTGTTGTTGGTGTTCATATTGTGCCTTTTTTGAAAAATCACTTGCAAAGGTAATCACTATCCCGTAATTTTGCAATCATGAATTATACAGTATCCACCAAGCAGGCTACCATTGCCGCCGACGAGTTTATAAGCCGTTATCGTGACATCGAGCGCATCAGGCAGTATTGCCTGCAGTGTCCCGGATATGGTACGTCATGGGGATGTCCGCCATTTGACTTTGATCCAGCCACGGTGACCGACGGCTTCAAGACCGTTACCGTCACGGGGACGACGATCGAGTTTGATGAGCAAACGCGTGCTGCATGCACGACGGCCAGCGAGTCGGCACGAGTGGGGCGTGAGGCGATGGAGCAGGTGTGGCAGTCGTTGCTGCCCACGCTCTATGAGCAGGAACGGCAGGTGCCGGGCAGCCGCTGTTTCACTTTCCGTTGTGTGTTGTGTCCCGAGGGCTGTACGCGCCCCCAGGGAAAGCCATGCCGTCATCCCGAGCGCTTGCGGCACTCTCTCGAATCAGTGGGCTTTGATCTGGAGGCCGTGACCCGCGACCTGCTGGGCATAGACCTGGAATGGAGCACCGATGGCGCCCTCTCCAAGCACATCACCCTGGTCACCGCCCTCTTCAGTTAACAGTTAACTTCGCATCACCACTTGTGGAAGACAAAGAAGACGGCCATCACCAGGCAGATGAATGCGGCCAGGTGATTCCACCGCAGTGGCTCGCCGTGGAAAAACACGGTGACAAACACGGTGAACACCGTCAGCGAGACCACCTCCTGAATGACCTTAAGTTGCATGAGTGAAAACGGCCCACCGTTGCCGTCAAAGCCGATGCGGTTGGCGGGAACCTGGCAGGAATACTCAGGCAGTGCCAGCAGCCACGAGAGCAGGATGATGACATAGAGCGGCGTGTTGTCGCTGAAGACCTTGATCTGTTGCAGCTTTAAGTGCCCGTACCAGGCAAAAGTCATAAAGATGTTGGACACGATGAGCAGCCCAATGGTGTAGAATTGTTGCAGGTGATGCATGCCTAATCAGTAGTAGTTGTTCAGAATTATTGTTTCTCTTTTGCGGCGCAAAATTAGTCATTTATTCTGACTTCCAACCATTATTGCCCATATTTGCACTCCCAATCACTGAATGGAAATGAGTCTGGTCTTAGGCTCCAGGTAACTCCTCTCACCTCATTCCTGACTCCTCCTTTACTTTAAGATTGTGGTTCCACATGGATGATGGTGTACTCTGAATCGGTGCCGATGCGGAACTTTCCTCCCCAGATTCCCATGCCTGAGCTGACGTAATAGTCTGTCTTGCCACGGCGATACTGCCCGTAATCACATTCATACAGCTTCTTGGTCACCCAGTTCAACGGCCATACTTGTCCGCGGTGGGTGTGGCCACTCAGTTGCAGGTCCACGCCAGCCTGCTCGGCCTCTTCCAGGTGGTAAGGCTGGTGGTCCAGCAGAATGGTGTAGTTGCCGTTGTCAACACCCTGCATCAGTTGCTCCACACTCTTGCGGCGGGGGTTGCTGCGGTCATCACGTCCCACAATGGTCACGTCGCCGATGACGATGGCGCTGTCTCGCAGGATGCCGATTCCTGTCTCGTTCAACAGGTCAAGCGATTTGTCGATGCCCGTGATATACTCATGGTTGCCCAGGCAGGCGAGGGTGGGGGCGTTGAGGCGTTTCAACTCCTCAACAGTCCCTTGTGCCTTCAATGGCCGCACATTGCCGTCGATCAGGTCACCGGCGATGAGAATGAGGTCAGCTTGCTCGGCATTGATCATATCGACCCATCGGCCCACTTCGGCCCGGCGATTGTGGAATCCGGCATGCATGTCGCTCAGCATGACAATCTTTAAGGGTCGTTGCAGCTGCTTGGAGGTCGTTAAGTGAATCTCTTGCCGCACCTTGTTGTGGTAGTGGATGTTACCGCCGACAAAGGTGATCAGCATCACCGCACCCAGCACGAGCGCGGTGGTGGCGTTTGCCTTGAGCCACGATGCGGGCACCAGATGCACCAGCCGCCCGATGTCGAGGACGAGAAATGCCATCAGCAGGTAGAAGGCGATCACCAGCCAGGAGTTGCCTATCTCATACATCGCTGTGGCCATGCCTAGTGGCAAACTGTCGCTTTTGAACTGCAGCACCATGCAGCACAGGGCTACGAACATGAGCAGGACGATAATGATTTTGACGGGCGTGGAGAAGGGCAACAGGCGCCATACGTGCCACGACACATATCCTTGCATGACCAGCATCACGGTCAATGCCACTAAAAAGAATTTTGCCATGAGTTGTAGTTAATGTCTTTGTCGTTTAGCGCTGCAAATATACAAAAAATCTTGAAAGCAACACTCATTTATTGTCAAGGACGGCTCATGACAATCCCCTTTTACCCCCTAAACTCTGGGCCCTAGACCTCAAGTTTTTAAAGTGGCTTTGCCTCTTTAAAAACTTGAATTAGTAACACTTGATGCGGTACATGAAACCCAGTTCCACGCGGTTGGTGCTGTAATCGTCGAGGTTGCTGTATTTGTTGAAGTTGTAGGTGTGCCCGAGGTAAGCCAGGAATATCCTGAAGTCATTCTTGGGCACGGGCCAGTACTCGATGCTGCCCAGGTAGCCGATGGACTTGCGATAGTTGTGCAACTCCTGCATGCGTGCGACACTCGTTGTCTCGTAGGTGCCCTTGAGCATCAGGTTCCACTTGGGGGCGAACTGCCAGTTCATCTTGGCCACCAGTGTGTGGCTGTGCACCTTACCCATATGGAAAGAGCCAGACGTGAAGTGGTCAAGCAGGTCGATGGTCGCATAGTGGAGGCGGTCCACGTCGTCCCATTCGCCGTAGTAGTCGAGGTACAGCTGGTAGTTGGGCAGATTGAGCTGTTGTCCCAGCGTCCACATGCGGGAGTACTTGTGCTTGGCCTGGGTCTGGATGCCCCATGCCCAGCGTGTCTGCAACTGGTCGTTAAAGAGGTTGCCGTTCCAGTTCAATATATAGGTGAGCGGAGCGCGGCTGCGTATCAGCCTCTCGGGCTGTGCATTGATGTCGTTAAATACATGAGGGTCGTCGCCCAGTTCCTCGTTAAACGAGTCGTTATAGCTATTGGTGACTTGAAGGGCAATCTCATGACTGGGAGTGGGATGATAGCTCACCATCGCTCCCGCCATAAAGATGTCCATCATCTCGACCATGTCGCTGTAACGGTAAATTTCCATCGGGTTCTGGTCATACTCAAATCCGCCCCATATCTGGCACAACTTGCCAGCAGCGATTTCCACCTTGCTGCTAGGGCGGTAGCCCACCATCATGATGTCGGTCGCCTTGGCAAAGCGGTCCAGACCCTTGGCCGTCTGGTTCATGTTGAGCTGGTGGCGCAAGCGGTAGAAGACTTTGGGTGTGATGTCGCCCTTGATGTCGAGGCGCAGGTCGCGGCAGATGAAACGGGTGTCCCACTTGCCATGGTGGTCGTCATGGGCCATCAGGCTTGACGCGAAGTTGATGTGGAAGTTAAAGGCATCGGTCTTCTTCTCGAGATTGAAAATGCGTGCGGCCAGTGATTCGGTGTCATCATCTTCGCCGCCCATGCGCGTGTTATGTCCCTGGGCCATAGCGGTAAGCCCCAATAGGGTAGTTATCAAGGTAACGAGGAGTGCTCTTTTTTTCATTATAGTTTTCGTGATAGTGGTTTTAAAAAACTGGCTGCAAAATTACACATAAATAATGTCATTTATCCTAAAAACTGACTAAATTTGCACCATGTATCGATGATTACCTTGATGAAGTCCTTGATGCCCATATTGTTGCTGATGTTATCGCTGTCGCTGCTGGGCTGCGGCAACAAGCGCTATGTTTTGATGGCTGATGACACTGACCTGGCACCAGGTTATGCAACAGGGCATGGAGAACAGGTCTCACAAATACCTGATTGGCGGTACTATCACCTGGACACCGTCAATGGAGGCGGGATTATCACGTTTTATGACCATGCCCTGGGTGATGAGGAGTTGTTGCAATTGGCTATTATCTCGTCGGCGAGGAAGCGGAGCACGGTTTACACCCGGGCATTACTCGATTCCGATACCGTGATTTTGCTTGACCTGAATCCCGGGCGCAACAGCCCCTATGATGCCGGTGAAACTTGTTTAGTAAAGGCTCGCAAGATAACCTGCTTTAGAGTCCCTTATCATTCGTTGCCGCTCGTAGTGTTTGTATTCGAGAACGATAGCATCTGGCAGCATTTTGATGATATCAAGCCGATGTATCTGCGTATGGATGACAACATTCGACTGGAGCATCAAGATATCATTAAGACACGTTTAGATCTCTAAAAATATGGATAAGGAAGTTTACTGGGTTGAAGTTGAATATGTTTCTCGCTCTGGCGATACTAAGCCTGGAGTGGTCTATGCCTTTGTTCAGTCAGCAGATGCTATTGAGGCCTATCAGGCTGTCAATGAGGCTTTGTTTCAACGTGAATTGCGGGCCACCAACTGGCTGCTGGTTGAACCCTATCAGGATAAGTTGTTCTTGTGGGACGATGATGAGCAGGAGGCTCATTACGAGCATATGTGTGAATTGGCAAAGGAGACCAATGAGTGCGTGTTTGATGACTTCTACGATCAGGATGAGTTTGAGCGACCTGAGGATGAGGAGATATATTGGGCAGATGTGGAGTTTCGCTTCCTCTATGAGGTTGATCCTCCCGCACAGGGTGGGTTTGCCAATATCCTCGTGAAGGCTTGGGACGCGATAGATGCATACCGCAAGGTGAAAAAGGCTGTGCTTACCGAGGATCTTGAGCCCATCCAATGGCTGCGCTTCACTCCAGTGTCTCGAGATCAGGACTGGGAAAAAGAGGAGGTGGCTGCGCGTTTTCAGCACCTCTGGGATTGTGCCGAGGGCAGTGAAGATTGCCAGTGGGGCGAGATATATGCCTATGAAACGTATGAGGACGAATGAGCGTCTCGTGACTTTGTTAATGATTAAATACAAATGACTGATTTCCTGGTATATATTCATCCTGTTGACAAGGAAATGCTGCTGCTGGCGGCAAAATTCATTGGCTTTGCCATCGTAGGTGTCATTTTGGCTGCGATATGGCACTTCTTGAGGAATCTTATAGGTGCGACAATCCGTTTTTTGGTTTTGCGTTTTCTCAAAAAAGAGAAGGTGAAGTTTAGCGAGATACTTTGGGGCAAAACAGATCCGGATCTCCCTGAGGATCCAGAGGCTTACAGTGTGGACATCAAACAATGGAATGACGATAACGACAAGCAGAACGAGAAATATGGCCGGCGGTTTTTCTATGCGCTGATTGCCGCTTTGGTCCTAGCCTTTCTCGTCATGCAAATTGTTGAGAGTCAACGGCAGCGGGCTTATTTCGAGATGAGAGAGCATCCGCATGCAACCAATCCCGATATTCAGGAGGTCGTGGTCGCAACGCCTCAGGAAACACCTGACTCGATCCGATAATCAACTTCAATCATCTGGTTGTTGAGGCGCTTCATGAAGTTGTTTGAAAACTTTTTGTTAACTTTGCACCTTGAAAATCATTAAATCATCAGTAGATCATCATGCCAAATAACAGCAGAGAGAAGAAATTGGAGGCCTTCGGCCGACTGCTCGACATCCTGGACGAGTTGCGCGTGAAGTGCCCGTGGGACCGCAAGCAGACCAACGAGAGCCTGCGTCCCAACACCATCGAGGAAACCATGGAGCTTGCCGACGCCATCATGGGCGAGGACGATGATAAGATCCGTAAGGAGCTGGGCGATGTGCTGTTACACATCGTCTTTTATGCCAAGATCGGTGACGAGAAGGGCAAGTTTGACATCGCCGACGTGTGCGACGCCTTGTGCGAGAAGCTGGTCTTTCGTCATCCGCACGTCTTTGGTGAGGAAAAGGCCGATACGGCAGCCCAGGTGCTCCAGAATTGGGAAGTGCTCAAGATGAAGGAGAAAGACGGTAACAAGATGGTGCTCAGCGGGGTGCCCCGCAGCCTGCCGTCGCTCATCAAGGCCGAGCGTGTTCAGGAGAAGGCCGCCAACGTGGGCTTCGACTGGCAGCACAAGGAGGAGGTCTGGGACAAGGTGCGTGAGGAATTTAGCGAGGTAGAAGCCGAGCTCAAGGGTAACAGCGAGGTGGACCGTGAAAAGGAATTCGGCGACTTGTTCTTCTCTCTGGTCAATGCTGCGCGCCTCTATGACGTGCGTCCCGATAATGCTCTGGAGCGCACCAACCGCAAATTCATCGCCCGCTTTAACTATATCGAGCAGAAAGCCAATGAGCAAGGTCGCCATGTCAACGAGCTGACACTTGCCGAGATGGACGAGCTCTGGAACGAGGCAAAGGCCCAGAACCTGGGTGAGTAAAGATCAATACGATCAAGTCAACGATAAATAAACATAACAGGATAAAAACTCTTCACTGCTCACTAAGAAATGAAAGTCTGCGTTACAGAGAAACCCAGCGTGGCTCGGGACATTGCCCGTTTGCTTGGTGCCAATGACAGGCACGAAGGCTACTTTGAGGGCAATGGTTACCAGGTGACGTGGACCTTCGGCCACCTGTGCGAACTCAAGGAGCCTAACGACTACACCGACCAGTGGAAATGGTGGAGCCTGGGGCAGTTGCCCATGATACCGCAGCGCTTTGGCATCAAGCTCAAGGATGATGAAGGTATCAAGCGGCAGTTCAACGTGATTAAAAACCTGATTGCCGGTGCCGACGAGGTGATTAACTGCGGTGATGCAGGCCAGGAGGGAGAGCTCATCCAGCGATGGGTGTACCAGAAGGCTGAGTGCAACAAACCCGTCAGGCGCCTGTGGATATCCTCGTTGACCGACGAAAGCATCCGTAAGGGCTTCCAGGAGTTAAAAGACGCTAAAGACTTTGATAACCTGTATTTTGCGGGCCTTTCACGCGCCATAGGGGACTGGATCCTGGGCATGAATGCCACGCGTCTCTATACCTTGAAGTATTCGCGTTCACGCGATGTCCTCTCGGTAGGCCGTGTCCAGACTCCCACACTCGCCATGATTGTCGCTCGCCAGCGCGAGATTGAGAACTTCGTTCCCGAGAACTACTGGGAACTCAAGACCAAGTACCGCGGTGTGACCTTTAACAGCACGCGTGGACGTTTCAAGACCGAGGGTGAGGCCAATGATATTGTTGCGCAAATCAAGCAATTACCGCTCACGGTTATCTCTATCGAGACCAAGAAAGGCCGTGAGGCGCCTCAGCGATTGTTCGACCTGACAAGTCTGCAAGTGGAGTGTAACAAGAAATTCGGCATGTCGGCCGACGATGCGCTCAAGACGATCCAGTCGCTCTATGAAAAAAAGGTAGCGACCTATCCCCGCGTCGATACGACCTACCTGAGCGACGACATCTATCCGCAGGTGCCGGGCATCATGCAGGCAATGGTGCCCTATGCACATCTGACTGCTCCCGTGCTGGCACTCAGCAAGTTGCCCAAGAGCAAGAAAGTGTTTGACAACAGCAAGGTGACCGATCACCATGCGATTATTCCCACCAATGTCAATCCCGCTACTGTGGCCTTGACACCTGAGGAGAAGCGTGTCTATCACTTGATAGCCCTGCGTTTTATCGCGGCGTTCTATCCTGACTGTGAGTTCAATACAACGACCGTCATGGCCCAGGTGGGAGAGTATGGTTTCAAGGCCACCGGTAAGGAAATCCTCAAGATGGGATGGCGGGAATTATACAACAAGCCAAGTGACAAGAACGATGACGAGGAGAACAAAGAGAAGGCTGACGAGGAGGACAATGGCGTGATGCCGCATTTCGAGAAGGGAGAGAGCGGACCGCATGAGCCGTCGGTGCTCAAGCGCACCACTCAGCCGCCCAAACTTTACACCGAGGGCACCTTGTTGCGGGCCATGGAAACGGCAGGCAAAACCGTTGACGATGAGGAATTGCGCGACGCGATGAAGGAGAATGGCATCGGCCGCCCGTCAACGCGCGCCGCCATCATCGAGACCTTGTTCAAGCGCCGCTACATCCGCAAGGAACGCAAGAGCTTGGCTCCCACCATGGCAGGCATTCAGTTGATTGATACAATACATGAACCTTTGCTTAAGAGTGCAGCTCTCACGGGCCTGTGGGAGAAGAAATTAAGAGAAATTGAGCGTGGCGAATACAGCCCTGCCCAGTTCATTGACGAACTCAAGCAGATGATTGGCGAAATCGTCCTGAATGTGTTGCGCGACAACAGCAGTGGTAGCATTGCGGTAGAGCAGGCCAAGCCATCCAAGCCCAAGTCACCGTCGGCGTCGGGTGGGGAAGAAAAGCCCAAGAAGCCCCGTGCACCGCGACTCAGGAGCATTGAGGAGATACCTTGCCCCGTTTGTGGCCGGGGCCATCTGGTCAAGGGCAAGACGGCGTTTGGATGCAGCGAGTACAGGAACGGCTGCCACACGGTACTGCCTTTTGCCGACTACCCGGCTGACCTGACGCCCGCCAAGCTGTCGCGACTCGTGAAAAAGAATTTCAAATCAACGCAATAGGCCTGTGTTAAAGCTGATATGAGCACAACGATACAGTATTTTATAGCTGGAGTGATCGTGGCGCTGGCCGTTTGGGCGGTCGTGCGGTCAATAGTGCGTGCGGCGCGCAACCAAAAGACAGCTCTAACTGCCTGTGTTGGTTGCAAGTTACAGGAGATTTGCCAGAATCCCCAGAAAAATAATGCAAAAAAATGTGCCGATAAAGTTGCACAGGTCAAAAAGTCGCAGTAAATTTGCACCGCAATTTGAAAAAGGTCGCTTGGATGAGTGGTTTAGTCACCGGTCTGCAAAACCGGGTACAGCGGTTCGAATCCGCTAGTGACCTCCACAAGAAATCGCTGGCTGATGCTATTCAGTCGGCGGTTTTTTTATTGTGCCGTGAGGTGTTGAGCACAAGAAGATGCCGATGGCATACTTAAAGTGATACTTTAAGGTTTTTATTGAGCCGCATTCGCATTCAGATGCGCCTCGACGATTGAAATAATATACTGTAAGTTAATGTGTTAACGATTATGTGACATCGCTTGAGGTTCGTTTGGCAGAGCAGTTGCTTTGATGAGATGCCAATGTTAAAATTCCATAAATTGAAGTCATGTGAAGACAAATTATAGTCATTTTTTTTTGAAAAACGCTCGTTTTAATGTACTTTTGTGCACTTTAAATTGGGGTATGAAGGCGACTGGTGGCATCCCACAGGGGCGGCTTTTTAAAAATCGGTGCCTTAATTGATTGGACCTCAATACGATATATAACTATCTCCACTAGCTCATTGCTTATTGCGGTAATGAGCCCCTGTTTTTGCATACTAAAAAACTAACATAATGATAAGTAAATGGAATTACTTACCTCTAACATCCGAAGAACGCATTGCCGAGGAGCAGCTGGCGGCTCAGTTCCCCAACTGCCCCGCAATCGCTCGGCTGTTGGTGCTCAGGGGCTTGAAGACCGCGGGCGATGTCCACGACTTCCTGTACCCATCGCTCCAGCAGCTGCACGATCCGTTCTTGCTCAAGAACATGGACAAGGCGGTGGCAAGGCTCAACCAGGCGTTAGGGGCCAAAGAGAAGATCATGGTGTATGGCGACTACGATGTGGATGGTACCACTGCCGTAGCGCTAGTGTATAAGTATCTTCAAAACATTTACTCCGATCTGGTTTACTATATCCCGACACGTGATGACGACGGGTATGGTATTTCATTACAGAGCATCGACTATGCTGAGTCGATCGGAGTATCGTTGATTATTGTGCTCGATTGCGGTATCAAGGCGATTGAGGAGATTGCCTATGCTAAGCAGAAGGGTATCGACTTCATCGTGTGTGACCACCATGTCCCCGATGATGTCTTGCCCGATGCGGCTGCGATCCTGAATCCCAAACTCGTTGACGACACCTACCCCTTCAAGGGCCTGTCGGGTTGTGGTGTGGGCTTCAAGTTCATGCAGGCTTTCTCTAAAAGCAATGGCTTGGGTTCGATGTACAACCTTGACGCCATGCTTGACCTTGTGGCTGTGAGCATCGCTGCCGATATCGTGCCCATCACGGGCGAGAATCGTGTGATGATGTTTTACGGACTGCGTCGCTTGAACAATAATCCCAACGTGGGCCTGCGCAGTATCATCCGCACGTGTGGCCTGAACCGTCGAGAGCTCACGATCAACGACATCATCTTCAAGATAGGGCCGCGCATCAATGCGTCGGGCCGCATGGAGTCGGGCCAGGAGTCTGTCGAGTTGCTGGTGAGCCGCAACATGCAGAGCGCGATGGAGATTTCCAAACGCATCGACCAGTATAACAGCAACCGCAAGGAACTGGATAGCCAAGTGACTGTCGAGGCCAATGAGATTATCGACCGGCACGCCCAAGTGCTTGATGGCAAGAAACCTATCGTGATCTATGACCGCAACTGGCACAAGGGTGTCATCGGCATCGTTGCCGCAAGGCTTGCCGAGCTTTACTTCCGTCCCTCGGTAGTGCTGACTTACTATGCCGACGGTATCGCAACGGGATCGTCACGCTCGGTGCGTGGTTTTGACGTCTATTCGGCAATCAAGTCGTGTCGTGACCTGCTTGAGACTTTCGGCGGACACACCAATGCAGTGGGCCTGTCGATTAAGGAGGAGAATATTCCTGAATTCAGGCGCCGCTTGACGGCCTACGTCGAGGAGCACATCCATGACGAGCAAGTGACGCCGGCGATGGATATTGATTGCGAAATCAAGCTTGGCGACATCAATGGTCCGCTATTGCGCTACCTGCGTCTGCTCAATCCCTATGGCCCGGGTAACAGCAAGCCTGTGTTTGTCACCCGCAAGGTCTATGACGCTGGTACGAGCAAGGTTGTGGGCAAGAAGAATGAGCACATCAAGCTTGACCTTGTCGATGAAGCCGGCAACAAGGTGACCAATGCTATCGCCTTTGGCATGGCAAGCTATTACGATGCCCTCAAGGCTGGTAAGCCCATCGACATCTGTTACACGATCGAGGAGACCCGTCATCGCACGACGACCAATGTCCAACTCATGGTCAAGGCAATAAAACTCCACGACGATGCCGAGCCAGGCCGAGCCAATTCTTGACATCCTCAAGAAGTACTGGAAGTATGACGCTTTCAGGCCGTTACAGCAAGATATCATCGAGTCGGTGCTCGATGGCCGTGACACGTTGGGCCTGATGCCCACAGGAGGCGGCAAGTCTATCACTTTTCAGGTTCCCACAATGGCCATCGACGGCATGGCCCTTGTCGTTACACCCATCATTTCGCTGATGAAAGACCAGGTGGATCGCCTGCGCGCCCTGCGCATCAAGGCGACCTACCTGTATGCGGGCTTGACGCGGGCCGAGGTGAACCGCACCTACGAGAAGTGCCTCTACGGCAATTG
This sequence comes from uncultured Prevotellaceae bacterium, assembly GCA_900319525.1. Lineage (GTDB taxonomy): Bacteria > Bacteroidota > Bacteroidia > Bacteroidales > Muribaculaceae > Sodaliphilus. The sequence goes on from ONOU01000003.1 coordinate 159,745, forward strand.
CAAGTTCCTCTACGTCTCACCCGAGCGCCTGCAGTCCCAATCATTCCTGGAGCGGTTGCGTCAGATGCCCGTTCGCCTCATTGTCGTTGACGAGGCTCACTGCATCTCGCAGTGGGGTTACGACTTCAGGCCGTCATTCCTGCGCATCGCCCAGGTGCGCAAGCTCTTCCCTAAAGCCCCTGTGCTGGCACTCACTGCTACCGCCACGCCTGTCGTGGTCGAGGACATCCAGCGTTGCCTGGGCTTCAAGGCACCAAACGTGTTCTCGATGAGTTTTGCGCGCAGCAATTTGTCCTATGTTGTGCGTCCCACCGAGGAGAAAGTCACTGAACTGGTGCATATCCTTCGCGCTGTGCCCGGTACGGCCATCGTGTATGTGCGTTCCCGCAAGCGCACCAAGCAGATCAGCGACGAACTCAACCGCATGGGCATCCATGCCGATTATTACCATGCGGGACTCTATGTCGAGGAAAAAGAGGACAAGCAGAACAAGTGGACAGCCAACGAGTGCCGCGTGATGGTGGCGACCAACGCCTTCGGCATGGGTATCGACAAGCCCGATGTGCGGCTTGTGGTGCACGTTGATGTGCCCAACTCGCTGGAGGAGTATTATCAAGAGGCTGGACGGGCTGGCCGCGATGGTAAGCGGTCATGGGCCGTGTTGCTGGTCAAGCACACCGACCAGGCCACCCTGCACCGCCATATCACCGAGGCTTTCCCCGACAAGGACTTCATCCGCAGCGTCTATGAGCGCGTGGGCAATTTCTTGGGCGTGAGTCTGGGTGAGGGCTTTCAACAGATGTATGACTTCAACTTCAACCTGTTTTGCCGTACATTTGACCTGCCTGTGCTGCCCACACACAATGCCTTGAAAATCCTTACTCAGGCCGGTTACATCGAGTTTGTTGAGGAAATTGAGACCCAGTCCCGCGTGATGATACACGCGCGCAAGGAGGAACTCTACGACCTGGATACCCAGACGCCTGGTGCCGATCAGGTCCTGCAAGCCATCCTGAGGCTTTACACGGGCCTGTTTGCCGATTATGTGTTCATCAACGAGGACGTTATCGCATTCCGCACCGGTTTGGACCAGGAAACGATTTACAAGTCATTGCTTGAGCTCACGCGCAAGCGCATCCTGCACTATGTGCCCCGCAAGCGCACCCCATACATCATCTACACCACCTCTCGTGAAGAACCCAAGCATGTGCTCATTCCGCGGGCTGTCTATGAGGAGTTGCGCCAGCGCATGAGCGACCGCATCGAGGCCATCATCAACTATGCCTATAGTGACAGTGGTTGCCGCGAGCGCATGCTGCGGGGCTACTTTGGCGAGACAACCGGTGATGACTGCGGCCATTGTGACCTGTGTATCGATCGCCGCAAGCGCACCGATCATGAGCCTGCCGACGTTCAGCAGGGTATCCTCTACATGGCTGGCCTGCGTCCCCGTCGCCTCGAAGAGTTCCTGGAAACCTTATCTTTCCCTCGTGACGAGATCATCGCCATGCTCTCATTCCTTGTCGATGAGGGTTTTGTAGAGCACCTCGATGACGACACCTACCGCAAAATAAAGTGAGTTTGATAGGCCGGCCTTAGGCCGATTTAAAATAGGGAACGATAAAGCAGTTGGCCCTGAAAAGTTTTTAAATACGAATTTCGCTAATGAAGCGAATTTCACGAAAACAATTAAACACTTCGCATCAAATTAGTCAAGTTCGTGTAATTGGCATTAGCCCCGCAGGGGGTTAGAGCCAACATCTATATCATCGCCTTAAAATATGATCCGGAATGATGACACACCCACAAACCCACGCAACATCAAGTAAAAAAGGCGATGCCATGAGGCACCGCCTTTTAATTTGATGTGGTTGTCAATCAATTACTTGATCACCTTTACAGCGCTGTGGCTGCCATCGGTGTAGGTGGTTACAACGATGGTGATACCGTTGGCTTCCTTCATCTCCTGGCCCATGATGTTGTAGTAGCGAATGCCAGCGACAATCTTGTTGGCATTGTCGCTGTAGAGCTCCTCAACAGCACCAGTGCCGTTGGTCAGACGATAAACCGTGATGTTGCCGCCAGGATAGTACTGATAGACGGTTACACCATTCTCGTCAACCTCGGCGTTGAACCAGTCGGCCTGGAAGGCGTTGGCATTGCCGGTAACGGTCGAGGGCACCTCAACGATGGGCTCCTCGGCACCAGCCTCGGCAATAGCAAAGCCGTTCTGGTAGTCGGGCATGATGGGATAGATGTAGTACTCCTTGCCTTCCCAGATGAAGGGGAAGATACCGTTTGCATGTCCCTTGCCGGGCAATACAATGGGAGTAGCAGTCAAGTTGTCGCCGTCAAACATCAGCTTGCTGGGGTTGCCGCTACGGTAAGCATATACCAGAGCGTCCTCACCATTGATGTCCTTGAAGTAGTTGATCACGGTTGAGGTCTGGCCTACCAGGCCGTCACAAGCAGCCGTGTAGCACTCGTCAACGTTCACCTCACCACCGGTGATGGTCAGGATGGCAACGCCGTCGGTGAAGGGATCGCCATTAGCATTGTTGGTGTTACCGCCAGTGAGATAGAGAGCACCGTCCTCCATGAGGTTGCCCTTGGCAAAGCCGATGAAGTCGCAACGACCCAGCAGGCCGCACTCCTCAGGAACAGTGTATTCCTTCACCTCATTGGTCTCGGGGTTGATCACCTTGATGGTGGCCTCGGTCCAAGCACCAGGGAAGGCAGCGTTGCTGACAACGATGTTGCCGGCCTCGTCGCGGGTCATACCGCAGTTGGCACCGCCAGGATAGGTCGTGTTGGTCAGGCCATTCTCACTAATTACCAGGATGTTCTGGTCGGCCTTGTTGTTGATGTAGACTTTGCCGTTCATGCCGAAGCCCTGACGAACGTCGCCAGTAGCCATGAATGAAGTCAGGTCAGCAATCTCCCAAACCTTCTCGATCTTGTAACCCTCAGGCTCGGTGGGCTCAACCTTGTTAAATACCATGGTCTTGTTGTCGAGATTCACGGTGATGTCCCAAGTGCCGGCGGGAATCTTGAAGCTGTAAGTCGAGCCAAAGTTGCCCAGTCCAAGTTCAACGCCCACCAGGTCCTCGCCCAGGAGGAAACTCTCCTCGAGAGCGCCGATGCGGTAACCGGCAATGCTTGACCACTCGTCGCTGTTTTCGCTCAGCTTGGTAGCAAACGAGAAGAAGCTGTAACCGATGCCGTCATTCTCATCGGGGTTCTCACCAGCAGTGGTGACCTCAGCAGTGAAGATGTTACCATCCTCGGTGTCCATCTTGAAACCTACATTAGAATTCCAGCCATTGCCGTTCACCTCACCCAGGATGTAGAGTTCACCAGTGCGAGGATCGAAGCTGCCAGCCTTCTCGGCAGTAGCATTCACTTCCTTGGTATCGGGATTGAAAGTGAAGGTCACGTCATAGATGCCAGGCTCGTCAACGGTTACTACATAGTTCTCTGCGGGCCAAGCGTTACCCCAAGAGGCGTCGTGATTGGCCACAACCTTAAATGCCAACTCGCTAGCGGCAAGCTGGCAGCCAAACTTGGTCAGGCTGTAGGTGCCGTCGGCCTGCTTAATCAGGTCGTTGTCGGCATTGGTGGGATCCCACTCGGTGCCGAAGATAGCGGCAGGAGTGCCGGCCAATGTGAAGGATTCAAACACAATGGGAACTACATTACCCTCAATCTTAAATCTCTTGATTGCAGGGTTGAAAGTGAACACGTATTCGCTACCGGTTCCCGTGAACTTGTAGGACTTGTCACCACCATCGGGGGTCGCATACCATTGACCGACGCTCACCTCCTGGTCGCTGCCCGAGGGGCCAAAACGGTAATTGGCATTGAAAACGTCCCAGCTTGAATCCAAGCCACTGGCGAACACAAAATAAATTGTTCCGCTAATAGTGGCGCTGTAACTGTAGGTGCCGTCGCTATTGGCGTTCATCTCGACACCGTTTCCTGGATCCCAGTTACCAAAGGGATCACTTCCCACGATGTAGTATGCTGCCTGTGATGAGAAGGCAAGCATCATCGTCATTGTAAGTAGAGTAAAGACTTTTTTCATAAAAAATAAATGATTAATACTATAATGTTAATAACTACTATTCGTAAATCGATTTTAAACACGCAAAATTAACAAGTTTGTTTGTAAATAACAAGAGATTAGCCTAAATAATTGGCTTTTTTCACTGAATTTTTTGACAATTTCCCAATCCGTTACCGATAAGTGGGGAGTTAATCATGTTATGGTATTTGGGAAGTAGGCTCATCGTGTGAAATGTTGGGATTGCCTCTATAGTTGTTGACCTTGCAGTGTGCTCCACCAGGAAATTGCCGCATCGTAATTCCCTGGGGAGTTTTGCCGCCAGAACGGGGCTGAAAACCATAAGAAATGACCATTTATGAAGATTTCGTAAAAATATTCAAAATCCTAGTTCGCTTTTACGAAAATAAGTTGTATTTTTGCCGCCGTTTTTAAGAGGCTAACAAAAACTAAAACTATTTCATTATTATTTAGTTAGAAATGGCAGAAAAAGCAAAAGTCCAGTTTCGTCAGAGCATCGTCGTGCGCTTCTCGGGTGACAGCGGCGATGGTATGCAGTTGGCTGGCAACATTTTCTCAAACGTGAGTGCGGGCCTTGGTGACCGCATCTCTACTTTCCCCGACTATCCCGCCGAGGTGCGTGCCCCGCAGGGATCGCTAGGTGGTGTGTCAGGTTTTCAGGTACACATCGGCCATGGCGTGCACACGCCAGGCGATGAGTGCGATGTGCTGGTGGCCATGAACCCCGCGGCGCTCAAGCAGAACGCCCAGTTCCTGCGCAAGGGTGGTGCGGCCATCGTTGACATTGACACCTTTACCCAGGCAGGCCTTGACAAGGCCCTCTACACGACCTCCGACCCCTATGAGGAGTTAAACCTCAATGCCCAGGTCATCGAGGCTCCCATTACCACGATGGTAAAGGAGGCGCTCAAGGACACTGGCATGGACCTGAAGGCACAACTCAAGTGCCGCAACATGTTTGCCCTGGGTCTCGTGTGCTGGCTTTTCAACCGTCCCATGGAAGCTCCATTGAAGTTCTTGAAGGCTAAGTTTGCCGACAAGCCCGAAGTGTATGCCGCCAACGAACTTGTCATCAAGGGTGGCTATAACTACGGTCACAATATTCATGCCACGGTATCTACCTACCGTATCCAGAGCGATGATGTGCGTCCCGGTACCTATACCGACGTCAGCGGCAACAAGGCTACTGCTTGGGGTCTGATTAAGGCATCAGAGATGAGCGGGCGTCCCCTGTTCCTGGGTTCCTATCCCATTACTCCGGCTACCGACATCCTGCATGAGTTGGCTAAGCGCCGTGACTTGGGCGTGAAGGCCATCCAGATGGAGGACGAGATTGGTGGTATCTGCTCGGCAATCGGTGCTGCGTTTGCAGGACATCTCGCAGTGACCACGACTTCGGGTCCTGGTCTGGCTCTCAAGAGCGAGGCGCTTGGCCTTGCCGTGATGGCCGAGTTGCCCCTGGTGCTGGTCGACGTGCAGCGCGGTGGCCCCTCAACGGGCTTGCCCACAAAGACCGAACAGACCGACTTGCAGCAAGCGCTGTATGGCCGCAGTGGTGAGAGCCCCCTCGTGGTGCTTGCCGCCGCATCGCCCACCGATTGCTTCAAGATGGCCTTCCAGGCTGCTCGCATCGCCATCGAGCACATGACTCCCGTCATCCTGTTGACCGATGCCTTTATCGCCAACGGTTCGTCGGCATGGCGCATCCCCGAGGAGGGCGAGTATCCCGTCATCAAGCCCAACTATGTACCCGAGGCTCTCAAGCCCACCTGGACCCCGTTCATGCGCAATGCGCTGGGCATCCGCTACTGGGCCATCCCGGGCACTCCTGGTCTGGAACACGTGGTAGGTGGTCTGGAGAAGGACTACAACATGGGCGTGCTCAGTAATGATCCCATCAACCATGCCCACATGGTTGAGACACGCCGCATGAAGATTGCCAATGTCGCCAACGACATTCCCGAGCTCAAGCTCAAGGGCGATCCCACGGCCGACACCATCATCCTGGGTTGGGGCAGTACCTATGGCCACATCCTGGATGCCGTTAACCGCTTGAACAATGAGGGCTTCAAGATCGCGATGACCCACATCCGCTACATCAACCCGCTGCCCAAGAACGCCGCCGAGCTGCTGAGCCGCTTCAAGACGGTGATTGTTGCCGAGTTGAACACTGGCCAACTGGCCAGCTACCTGCAGAGCAAGATTGCTAACCTGAACATCTGCCATATCAACAAGGTGCAGGGCCAGCCGTTCCTGGTTCAGGAAATTGTTGACGGAGTTAAAAACATCATGATGGAGGAGGAATTGTAATGGAACAGAATACCAATAACCAAGAAATGGCTTATAAGCCACTGGATTACAAGAATAACCAGCCCATTCGCTGGTGCCCGGGCTGCGGTGACCATGCCGTACTCAATGTCTTGCTCAAGTCGATGGCCCAGTTGGGTATCCCTCCCGAGAAGACTGCGGTGATTTCGGGTATCGGATGCAGCTCGCGTCTGCCTTATTACACCAAGACCTACGCCTTCCACACCATTCATGGTCGTGGTGGTGCTGTGGCAACCGGCTTCAAGACTGCTAACCCCGATATGACCGTTTGGCAGATATCGGGCGATGGTGACTGCCTTGCCATTGGTGGCAATCACTTTATCCATGAGGTGCGCCGCAACATCGACGTGAACCTGCTGTTGCTCAATAACCGCATCTATGGCTTGACCAAGGGTCAGTTCTCGCCCACGAGCGCGCGCGGTTTCAAGTCCAAGTCGTCGCCCTATGGCACGGTCGAGGATCCGTTTGTGCCTGCCGAGTTGACCTTTGGCGCTCGCGGCACGTTCTTTGCCCGCAGCTTGGATGTGGAACTGAACATCAGTCAGGAAGTGATGATCGAGGCCGCCAAGCACAAGGGATGCTCGGTTGTTGAGATATTGCAGAACTGCATGATTTTTAACAATGGTATCCACAGTTACATTACTGACCGTGAGCACCGTGCCGACCGCACCATCCACCTCGTTCATGGCGAGAAGATGATCTTCGGCAAGGACAAGAATCGCGGCCTCGTGCAGGATGGCTTCGGCCTGAAGGCTGTGACCATCGGTGAGGATGGCTACACCATCGACGATGTGCTCGTGCATGATGCGCACTGCGAGAGCAACTTCCTGCATCAGATGCTCGCCAAGATGGATGGCACCGACCTGCCCGTTGCATTGGGCGTCATCCGTGCCGTCGAGGCTCCTACCTACGAGACCGCTGTTGCCGAGCAGGTAGAGCAAGCCAAGCAGATGCATGGCTTCACGTGCTTGCAGGATGTCATCATGGCTGGTGACACCTGGCAAGTCGAGTAAGTAAAGTGTTTAAATCAGGGCATTGATTGTGCCCATGATACTACCCAATAGGGCTCCCAGCCACACGATGGCGCGGAGCTCTTTTTTCATCACGTCCATGATGATGGCTTCGGCCTCGTTCATGTCCATCTCGTTGATGCGTTGCTCAATGATTGTGCTGATGTCGATGTCCTGCAAGATGCGTGGCAGGTGTTCGGTGATGATGACGCGATAGGCACTCAGGATGCCGCCCTTGATTTGAGCCACTTGCTCGTCGTGTCCCGTCATGAGATCGCTCATGGTCATGCCCATCAACTGTTGTGACTCGTCAATCACGAGCCCCTCGACCATTTGCCAGGAATTGTTGTGCAGGATCTCGTTGATGTGCTTGGCCAGCAACTTCTCTATCGGTGAGGCTAATCCTGCAACGAACTTGTCTGCTCCGAGCAGTCCCACTACGCTGTGGCGCGTTTTCTCCATGACGTGCTCGATGGCCATGTGGGCAATATTCTCACCCAGGGCGCAGTCTCGCAGTTTGGCGGTGATCATTTTGACGATGCCATCGGTGACGTTGGAGTGCATGGCTGTGATGTCCTCCTCGGTCAGGTAGTGACGGGCAAACTGCTCGATGGTCTCTTTGTTCTGGCCCTGTGTGGTGACAAACTCATCGATGGCGTTGCCGATTTTGGTCAGCATGTCATCGCTCAGCAGGCTCTTCTCCAGCACCTCGCGATTCATCAGGTTCTCGCTCACCGCTTTGCCGATGGCGCTGGCGATGCGGCCTTTTTCCTTGGGAATGATGCCTGGAGTGAATGGCACGTGAATGCCCATGATGTACTTGGCTTGATGAGGCCTGAACAGCATGCGGATGGCTATATCGTTGGTGATATAGCCGATAACAGCGCCCACGAGGGGGCCAACAAGGTAATGTATCATCTCAGGTCAACAACTTGGGTGCCGGCGGGCACTTGAGTCTTGTCAAAGGTAAACGTTGAGCTAGGCAGTGACTTGTGCTTGTAGTCAGTGATCTTGATGGTATAGACCGATTTGTCACTCATCTCAAACCGTGCCGTGCGCAGCAGCGATGTGCCCTCGTCAAAGTAGAGCCACAACGTCTTGATATTGTCTTTTTTCTTGGGAGTGAGCTTGATGACGTAGGTCTTGGCAGTCTTTGCCTTGGCGCGCTTCATGTTGAACTTGGTCTTGAAATGCTGCACTGCCGCAATGGGATTGGTCATCTGTAGTTCCTCGGCGCTGGGGGTGGTGATGTTCACCTCACTGGTCACCGGTGACCAGGACCACTGCGTCTTGCCGTCATACCAGCACTTGGCCTCGGGCGAGATGATGCGGAACTTGTTGCCCTGCATGGCGATGGTGCCGTTGCTGGTGCCTTGTGCTGTCGTGATGCTGTACTTGGCCGTCACACCGCCACCCACGTTGATGGCGCCCACACACTTGTCGAGCATGGCCTGAGGCGCTTGCGCCAGGGCCACGATGGCAAGCAGTGTTGTCATGATTGTGATGAATATTCTTTTCATTGTCATTCGTGTTAAAGTCATGATTCATCTAGATTATCTAGAGCATCTAGAACTTCTAGATTGCAAAAAGAGTGCCAACCCAGAGATAGAATAAGGGGGGCACTCTTTTTTAGTCGTTGTCAAGAGAACAGCTGCTCGATGTCCATGGGGCTGACAAGCACCTGGCGGGGTTTGCTGCCCTGGGCCGGACCTACGATGCCGGCATGTTCCATTTGGTCCATCAGGCGGCCCGCACGGTTGTAGCCGATCTCGTAACGGCGTTGCAGTGATGATGTGCTGGCGGTGTTGCCCATGACGATAAAGCGCACGGCCTCTTCAAACAGCGGATCCCTGTCCTTGACGTTGCCCACATTGGCGTCACCGCCACTGCCGCCTTCGTCCTTGCCGACGTACTCGGGCAGCAGGTAAGGCTCCTCGTGGCTGATGTCGCGGTCATTGTCCTCTTGCTCCTTGATGTAGTCGCAGATGCGCACGATATCTGGCGTATCGACAAACGGGCATTGTAGTCTGGTCAACTCGCCGTCGATCTGGAACAGCATGTCACCGCGGCCGATGAGCTGCTGGGCTCCCGTGCGGTCGATGATGATCTGGCTATCGATGCGCTGGGCCACAGCAAAGGCGATGCGGCCGGGGAAGTTACCCTTGATTAAGCCGGTGATGACCTTGGACGACGGGCGCTGGGTGGCGATAATCATGTGGATGCCCACGGCACGGGCCTTCTGTGCAATGCGCACCAGCGGGGTCTCCACTTCCTTGCCGGCGGTCATGATCATGTCGCTGAACTCGTCGATGATGCCCACGATGTAGGGCATGTATTGATATTTCTTCACGCCATGCTCGTCGCGCACTTCACGCAGCTCGCGGCGCCACATCTCGTTATAGTCGCTCACGTTGCGCACCCTTACCTCTTCAAATACCTTGTAGCGGTCTTCCATCTCCTGTACCAGGCAGTTCAGCGTCTTGATCACGCGGTCGGTGTCGGTGATAATGGCTTTCTCCTCGCCGGGAGCCTTGGCAAAATAGTATTTCTCCAGGTCGGCATATACGCTGAATTCCACACGCTTGGGATCCACAAGGACAAACTTCAGCTCCGACGGCCCCTTCTTGTAAAGCAGGGAGGTGATGATGGCGTTCAGACCGACAGATTTACCTTTACCAGTAGCACCAGCAACCAGCAGGTGCGGCATCTTGGTCAGGTCGGCGATGAACACATCGTTGCTCACTGTGCAGCCCAGGCACATGGGCAGCTTGGCGCGGCTTTCCTGGAATGCCTTTGATCCCAGAACCTCGCGCATGGGTACAACCTGAGGATCGCGGTTGGGTACCTCGATGCCGATGGTGCCCTTGCCGGGCATGGGCGCGATGATGCGGATGCCCAGGGCGGCTAGGCTCAAGGCGATGTCGTCTTCCAGACCGCGTATCTTGTTGACGCGCACGCCATCTTGCGGCACGATTTCAAACAGGGTCACCGTGGGACCCACGTGTACCATGATTTCCTTGATCTCGATGCCATACTTGCTCAACGTGTCACGGATGCGCTCCTTGTTCTCGTCCTGCTCCTGCTTGTCAACGCTGTTAGGATTCATGCGGATGTCTTGCAGCAGGTCAAGGGTGGGGAAGCGGTAGTGACGGTACTCGCCAGTGGGATCGTGAGGATTGCTCACGTCGCTGCTGGCAGTGATGGGTTTCAAGCGGGCCGTCTCGCCGTCATTGCCGTTGGCTGCGGGGGCCGCTTTGGCGCGAGGCTTGCGCATCCTGCTTGCCAGTGACTGCTTTGCTGGCTCCTGGGCCTGCTCTTCGTCGCGGTGGGTATCAGAGGGGATGTGTCGCTCTCCGCCCAGGAAGGAAGATTCACCTGGCTGGCTCACTACACGCTCGGCCTCCTCCTTGCTGCGGCTGCGTTTCTTGCCTATCTCGTTTTGCAGTTGCTGGTACAGGGCGCTGAATGTCTGGTAGGTAAGGAATATCCAAAGCATGAAAATCACCAGGTTCACAGCAATCATGCCATACAATCCCACCAGTCCCAGCAGCCACTTGTTGGCATAGAAACCAAAGTATCCGCCCAGCGGGAAGAATGTGATGGGCTTCATGAAATAGGTCGCGGCACCCACCATCATCGAGAAGGTGAAAATGCTGAACAGGCAGACGAACGTGTACTGGAAGAAATGGGCTTTCTTGCCCTTGCGCACCAGGCGCATACCCAGCGTCAACAGCCACACTACAATAATGAAGGCGGCCACGCCTACGCCGCTGGAAATGAAAAAGTCACTAATCGACGCTCCGGCCGCTGCACCAGCATTGCGAATCTGGTCTGGCACTTGGGCATTCTCGATCATCGAGTAGTTGGCGATACGGTTCTGGTCGCTCATGCCTGCCGAGAGGAAGAATGACAGGAACGAGATCAACAGGTAGATGCCCGTCAGCAACAGGATGATGCCGGTGGCGAAACGCAACCTTCCGTTTTGGAAAAACGCAAGGAACCGTTGCCACTTGGTCACATTCTCCTTGTCGATGGCCTCTTCTACCTCACGGGCACGGCGGTAGTCCTCCGATTTCTGTACACCGCTGATGTCGGGACCGAAATAGCCCTGATTATCACTCATTTTCTTATTGTGGTTGCTTTGACTTTTGCTCATTGTCGCTATCTTTTGCTATCGTAGTAAATTTGGGGCTGTAAAATTACAAAATAAAATCGATTTACAAACGCAAATCTGACACTTTTTTTTCTGTCATTCAATAATTGTCGGGAGACAACAGATCGGCAGTCTATTCCTGGGCCTTGGAATCGCGTCCGTCACCCCGGGATAGAGATTTTCTAGGAAAGAAAAATTGATGTCAGTCTTTTTTCCAGAAGGAGCGGGTGAAGATGACGAGTACGGTGAATAGTTCGAGACGGCCAACCATCATTTCAAAGGCTAACACCCATTTTGCTCCAGGATGCAGAGCCACCCACGAGCCGTTAGTTCCTGTCATGCCATGACCGATGCCCACATTGCTGATGGCCGACATGGACGTGTACATCGCATCAAACACGGGCAGGCCAAAGAAGGTGAGATACAATGCTACTACCATGATAATGAGGATGTAAACAGTGAAGAAAGTGTTTACCTTGCTCACTGCATGGGAGGGAACGGGCTTGCCGTCGATGTGCACGGCGCGCACCGAGTTGGTGTGCAGCACGCGGTAAAACTCGTTGGCTGTGTTCTTGAGCAAGACAATGAGACGGTCCATCTTGGCGCCGCCCGAGGTCGATCCCGCCATTCCGCCAAAGAACATCATCACCATCAGGATAACCGTGACAAATTCTCCGCTGTCCTCATAGTCAAAGGTGGAGAATCCTGTCGATGTGATGGCCGACAGTGTGTCAAAGGCCGCATAGATGAAGCGGTCGCTGTGCTGGTCGAGGAATCCTTTATAGACCATGTAGGCAAAAATGGCCACTGTCGTTATCAGGGTTGTCATGCAGTACCAGCGCAGGGTGTTGTTGTGCCTGATGCGCTTGAAGTTGCCGCGCATTGTGGCCGCAATGAGCGAGAAACTGATGCCTCCGATAAACATGAAGATAATGACCACGATGAACACATAGTCGGAGTGCCAGAAGTCCAAGCCGATGTTCTTGGTCGAGTAGCCGCCGGTCGAGGTCGTCGTCATGGCGTGGCAGATGGCGTCAAACCAGTCCATCGGACCGGCATACAGCAGTCCCGTGAGCAGCGCGGTTAGGCCAATGTAGATGAGCCACAGGTCTTTAGCTGTCTGGCTCACGCGGGGACGCAGTCGCTCGTGGGTGATGCCGGTTACCTCGGCGTTAAACAGGGCGATGCCGCCCTTTTGATTCAGCATGGGAATAACGGCAAGGGTGAACAGGATGATTCCCATGCCGCCGATCCACTGGGTCATCGCGCGCCAGAAGAGCACACCATGCGGTATCTCCTCGACATAGCGTATCACGCTCGATCCGGTGGTCGTGAACCCGGCCATCGTCTCAAAGAACGCATCGGTCACGTTGTCAAACGTGTTGCTGAACAGGTAGGGCAACATGCCGAACAGCGAGAAAAACACCCAGATGATCGCTGTCAACATCAGTCCTTCGCGCTTGTGCATCGACGAGCTGCTAGGCCTGATGCCGAAGGCCATCAGTGCCCCGGTGCCTGCCGTGATGGCTCCGCTGTAGAGAAAGGCCCTCAATGCTGTGGACTCTTGAAACCACCATGATATAGCCAGTGGTAACAACATGAATGCCGCCTCGATGAGCAGCAGCCATCCCTGCATGCGCATCACGATGGCGAAGTTGATATGCTGATTGGAACGCTTGGCCATGGGTCTCAAGAGAAATATTTGTCGAGTTTGTGGATCGCGCCTTGCAAGCAGAATACCACCACGTGGTCACCGGCTTGAATGCGTGAGTTTCCTGTCACGAGCTGCCCCTTGCCGTCGCGCACCAGACCGGCGATGGTGAAGTCGCGGCTCAGTTTCAGGTCTTTGACATCGGCGCGGGTCACACGGTCGCCTTCCTCGACGATGATCTCTGCTACCTCTGCATCGGCTAGGGCCAGGCAGCGGGCATTGTCCTCATCGGCGTCAATCATGATTTGGTAGATGCGGCTCGACGCCAGCAGTTTCTTGTTGACGATGGTGCCGATGTTCAGGGCCTCGGCCTCGTAGATGAACTGGATATCCTCTACTTGGGCAATAGTCTTGGCCACGCTATTGGTTTTGGCGATCATGCACTCCATCATGTTCACGGCGCTGTTCTCGCCCAGGGCGATAAAGGCGTCGTAGTAGCTCACGCTCTCCTCCTCGCTGAGCTCGGTGTCGCGGAAGTCACCCTGCACGATCTTGCAGTTGGGATAGCGTTGGGCCAGGTAGTCGCAGCGGGCCATGTCATTCTCGATAATCTTGATGTCGAGCGTCTTGCCCAGCCGTTTGACCAACTGTTCGGCAATGTCGTTGCCGCCCACGATGAGCACATTGTCCACTGGCGTCTGAACCTTGCCGCACACCTCGCGAACCTCGTCAATGTGGTCTCGAGTGGTGGCGATATAGACGATATCGTTTTCCAGCACACGGTCATCACCACGGGGAATGATGATCTCGCGGTTGCGCTTGATGGCCGACACGTGCAGGAAGAGGCTGATGTTGGCCACGTCCTTGAGCATGTGGTTGACGATGCGAGCGTTGCTGCGGATTTTCACACCCACGACGATGAGCTCGCCGTCAAACAGCTCAAACCAGTTCCGGGCCCATGTGCGCTTCAACGCGCTGGCGATTTCCTTGGCAGCCAGCATCTCGGGGTAGATCAGGTGGTCGATACCCAGCGAGGTGAAGTGCTCGCGGTAGCCGGCGTTGAAAAACTCGTCATTGTCGATGCGGGCTACGGTCTTGCGGGCTCCCAGCCGCTTGGCCATCGAGCACGACAGGATGTTGCGCGCCTCGCTCTTGGTCACGGCGATAAACAAGTCACAGGCTCCTGTCTTGATGGCATTCAAGTCGCTGAAGGAGATTGCGCTGCCCTGATGGGTGAGCAGGTTGTAATTCTCCAGTGGCTCCAGCTTCTTGTTGTCAACGTCCATGACAATGATGTCCTGCTCCTCGTTGCTGAGCATTTTGGCCAGATGGGTTCCGACTTCTCCTGCGCCGGCAATAACTATTCTCATCGTGTCAATATATTGTTAGTGATTATTGTTCTTAATCATCTCGAGGATGGCGTTCTCGAGCGACAGGTCATCCATGCCGCAGCGTTGATACAACTCGGCAACGGTGCCCTGATGCACAAACTCATCCTGCACGCCCAGCATCCTCAGGTGGGTGGAGCGGTCGTGCAGTGCGAGCCATTCGGCAACCGCCGAGCCCAGGCCTCCTGCCACGGTGCCGTCCTCGATGGTGATGAGGCTGTGGTAGCGGCTGGTGGCTTCTTCAAGGATGTCCTGGTCGATGGGCTTGAGGTAGATCATATCATAGTGTCCCACCTTGATGCCACGCTCGGCAAGACGTTTAACCACGTCAACCACTTCGTTGCCGATGTGGCCGATGCTCAGCACGGCCACGCCCTCGCCCTCGCTCATGCGGCGGCCACGGCCCACGGGAAGCTCGTGCATCTCATTGTGCCAGTCGGCGATGACTCCCTTGCCGCGCGGGTAGCGTATGGCAAACGGACCGAGGTTGTCCTGCTGGGCGGTGAACATCAGGTTGCGCAGGTCGTGCTCGTTGATGGGCGAGGCCACGGTCATGCCGGGGATGCAGCGCAGGTAGGCCAGGTCAAACAGGCCATGGTGCGTCACACCGTCCTCGCCGACGATGCCGCCGCGGTCGATGCAGAAGGTCACCGGCAGACCCTGTATGGCGACGTCGTGGATGATCGAGTCATAGGCACGCTGCAGGAACGTGCTGTAGATGGCGCAGTAGGGGTGCATGCCGTCCTTGGCAAGACCTCCGGCAAAGGTCACTGCGTGACCCTCGCTGATGCCCACGTCAAAGGCACGCCGCGGCATGGCCTCGAGCATCATCGACATCGACGTTCCGCTGGGCATGGCGGCGGTGATACCCACGATCTTGTCATTTTGTTGAGCCAGTTCCACCAGTGTCTTGCCAAAGACGTCCTGGTACTTGATGGGGCCACCCTTGCTGCCCGACTTGCGCTCGCCGGTCTCCTCGTCAAACTTGCCAGGGGCATGCCACGTGGCGGGATCGGCCTCGGCAGCGGCAAAACCCTTGCCCTTGACGGTGCGCACGTGCACCAGCTTGGGACCGGTCATGTCCTTGATGTCATTGAAGATCTTGACCAGACGTTTCACGTCGTGGCCGTCATAGAGGCCAAAGTAGCGGATGTTCAGACCCTCAAAAATGTTTTGCTGGCCCGACAGCAGGGACTTCATCGCATTAGAGAAGCGCATGATCAGCCCCTTGCGGTTATCGTTGATGATATTGTGGCGACGCAGGAACTGGTAGGCCTTATACCTCAATTTGTTATAGCGGTGTGACGTGTGCAGGTCGTTCATGTAGGAGCTCAAGGCGCCCACGTTGGCGTCAATGGCCATGTCGTTGTCATTGAGGACGATAATCAGGTTATTGGGATTGGTCGTGGCATTGTTGATGCCCTCAAAGGCCAATCCGCCACTGATGCTCGCATCCCCGATAACGGCAACGACTTTGCGGTCTTTGTTGTCCTGCAGCTCGGCGGCGATGGCCATGCCCAGGGCAGCCGAGATGCTGTTTGACGCATGCCCGGCAGTGAAGGTGTCGTACTCGCTCTCGGCAGGGTTGGGAAAACCGCTCAGGCCGTCCAGCTTGCGGTTGTCGTCAAACTGATCGCGTCGGCCTGTCAATATCTTGTGGGCATAGGCCTGATGCCCCACATCCCACACCAGGCGGTCATGGGGCGTGTTGAACACGTAGTGCAACGCCACAACAATCTCGACAGCGCCCATGCTCGAGGCGAAGTGCCCGGGGTTACTCGACAGTTCGTGGATCATGTATTGGCGCAGCTCGTCACACACCTGGGGTAACTGATCGACGCTCAGCTTGCGCAGGTCGGCAGGCGTGTCGATCGTTGCTAGCAGCGGGCAATGTTCTTGTATATAGGGTTTTGTTGTCATGGCTTAGTCATTTTTTTCTCACATACTTCTTGTAGAGAGGGACAAACACGATGATGCCCGAGGCCACAATGGTGAAAATCACCATGAAATCGATTCTCGCAGCACGCGTGAGCAGCAGCCAGCATAATCCCACCCACAGGAGCAGGATGCAGGCAAATCTTATCATATTACCGGTTGTCATCACTATCTCTATTTCTCTATAATGAATTGTATAACCTGCAAAGGTAATCAATATTTGTGAAACAGCGCCTCAATGTCTTTTTTTTAACGCTTCTGGCCGGGATATTCCCTTGGCATGGGCTGTGATATGACAACGGGCAGGACCACTTGTCGCCAGTGTTTCCTGCCCATGTCGTTGGAATCTAAGATGTGGAAGCGGCTGTTGTTTAGCCTTGAGTGAGAAGCATGTCGATCAGGTCGGTCACGTCGCTGATGTTGACGTTGCCGTCGCCGTTCACGTCGGCCTTGGTGTCGGTGGTGCCACCTTGCAGCAGCAGGTCGATCAGGTCGGTCACGTCGCTGATGTTGACCTCGCCGTCACCGTTCACGTCACCGGTCTTGTCAGCGGGCTCATCACCGGGAATGACATAGCCCTCATAGGGGAACATGCCGATGATCATCTCGTTGCCGCCATTGCTGCCCTGGCTGAAGTCCCACACCTCATCGTCATCATTAGGATGGAAGGCGAGAGCGTTGATTTCCCACCAGCCGTTGAACTTGCCGTAGAAGCCCCAGTTCATGTGGACCTTGCCATCTACATCAATACCATCAAGTACCCAAGCATGACCTTCATAGGTGTCGTGGTAGGGGATGGGGCGACCGGCTTCTAACTCGGTATTAATCAGTTCAATCCATTCCTCAATGCTGTATTTATTACTATTGTCGCAGTAATAGGCGGGATCTTTGCCAATCAGCTGCATGCCCTCGTTGAAGCCAAACAGCTTGAACGCGTCGCGCTGGTCATAGGTGTAGGTGCCCGTTCCTGTGGTGCCCGAGTTGCCGTAGCGGGCCTTGCAGGCCTGTCCGCAATAGCGGCTTAACTTGGCTACTTCGTTAGCCTCCTCATCGGTATAGGTTCCAAGAGAAATGCCACCTGTTTCCGGATTGTAGATATGGTAGGAGTCTAGAATCAGGTCATAGTCAAATGTGGTGGCGGGAAGTTCAGACATATACTGGCTCCAGGATATTGAATATCCGGGGACAGCTTCTACCTGGGTCGGGTACTTCCAGTAGTACATGACCTGTGCCATTGCAAGGGGAGCACAACCTACCGAGGTGCGAGCTGAACCGTTCATCGGACACTGGCGGTTCATGGGTTCACCTTGTCCCCAATTGGTCTTCAGGAGAGGACCAATAGTGGCTGAGCGTTTGGCCGCTTTTACTGGAACGGTCTTGCCCGTGTAGGCCTGAGCGGTCTCGATCTGGCCCTTGAGCATGTTCAGGTAGCCCTTCATGTTGTCGGGCAGCTCGTTCATGCTGATGTTACCCTGGTCGCCATAGGCCAGCACTTGCTTGGCGCCTCGATGTTGAAGACATAGTAGGCATTGCCCTCGATGGCCGAGGCCTGGGTATAGGCCAGCTTGATGTCGGACAGGGCCGGTGCCTTGAGCATGCCCTTGGCAGCCAGCTTCTGCTTCACGAAGGTGTTGGCAGCCATGCGGGCCGCGTTCACGTCGATGTTACCGGCATTGGCCGCCATCAGGCCGGCTGCTGCCAGAACAATAGATAAACTGAGTTTCTTCAGGTTCATAGTGTTGTTGTATTGAAAAGGTTATAAAAAAAGTTAGAACTGTGCATTATCGTTTGATGGCCACAAATTTATGAATTATTTCACAAATGGCACCCCCTTTGACCCCGGAAAATGAAAATAATTTATAGAGTCCCCCTATCAGGTAATGGAAAAAACGACAGCGGGGACTCCGACCCTTATCGGAGCCCCCGCTGTTACTTCAATGGTATCCTCGTTATAGCTCTTGAGACAGGCGCTTATTGATTTTTGCCCTGGAGCAGCATGTCGATCAGTTCGGTCACGTCACTGATGTTGACGTCGCCGTCACCGTTCACGTCGGCCTTGGTGTCGGTGGCGCCACCTTGCAGCAGCAGGTCGATCAGGTCGGTCACGTCGCTGATGTTGACCTCGCCGTCACCGTTCACGTCACCGGTCTTGACCTCGGGCTCACTGCCGGGAGCATTGGGCGACACGTAACCCTCGTAGGGGTACAGGTCAACGACCATAAACAGAGCATCGTTGAACTCCATGTATTCGCCCTGCACGGTCACGTTGAATGCGCGATGCTGGAACCAGCCGTCACCACGGCCATACCAGCCCCAGCTCACATGGTACAGACCCTCGGCATCCACGCCGTCAACGACAAAGGCATGACCGATGGAGAAGTCCTCGCAGGAGTAGGGGATCGGACGACCAGCCTCGAGCTGGGCATTCATGAGCTCGGTCCACTCAGCGTCGCTATAGTCGGTGGTGTTCCACGTCTCGCGGCTGGGCCATGCCTCGATACCCAGGAGCCTGGCGTCGCTGCTGTAGCCGATGGTCATGAAAGCGTTCTTCTGCTTCAGCACGTTGCTGCCGCTGCCGTCAGGCGAGAAGTTCATCAGGCAGGCTTGGGCGCAATAGCGGCACAGCCAGGCCACCTCTTGCTTCTCCTCGTCGGTGACACCTTCGACCCATGCCAGCTTATCGTCTTCGGTCCACGTTGTGTACTGGTCGCGAATCAGGTCGTAATCAATGTCCCTGGCTTCCAGCGAGGGAACCTGCTGGTAGTAATAGGAATTCTGGTAACCAGACAGGGCGGGCATGTGGTTGGGGTACTCCCAGTAGTTGACAATCTGTGCCATGGCCAGGGCGGCGCAGCCCACCGAGCTGCGGCTGCCGTTATAGGTGGGGCACTGATAGTTGAACGGGCTCTGCTGTGCCCAGTTGATTGACGGCAGCAGGGGCTCTACCACCTTGCCGGCACGCTTGGGCTGCTGCAGCTGAGTCTCACCCTTGAGGCTCTTTAACGCCTCGATCTCGCGTTTGTATCTGCCCAGATAGCTCTTCGCGTTCTCGGGCAGGTCGTTGATAGACAGGCTACCCTTGTCGCTGTAGGCCAGCACCTGGTTGGCGCGGTCGTCACCGGCGATGATGACCCAGCCGCCGCCTTGGATGTTGAACACATAGTAGTCGTTGCCCTCGATGCTGGAAGCCTCGGCATGGGCCAGCTTGATGTCGGCCAGGGCAGGTGCCTTGAAGGAAGTCCCAGGGACGCTCACGGCATGTTGTTTCAGAAAGTTGTTGGCGGCCATGCGGGCATCGTCGGCATTGATGCTGGCGGCATGAGCGTTAAATGACACAGTGACCAGTGCAGCCAGTGCCATTGAACTCAAAATTCGTTCAATCTTCATCATGTAACTCTTGATTGGGTTTTAAAAATGTTAATAGTATCCTTTTTATCCTCTTTGTGTCCATTTAAGAATCTGACGCCAAAGGTAGTGATTTTTTCCATAACATGACACGATATGGCCAATTTTTTTGGGTATCGTGAGGTGAAATTGATACGCCTGCTACTGCAATCAGTAACAGGCGTATCCGTTTCTTTGTTGTTCAGTATAATCCCACGATTGTTGGGCTAGCGGGTTACGGCGCCAGGCGTAGCCCGATGAGGTGTTGTGGCAGTGATGGGCTTACTGTCCGTCTGCCAGCAGCTGGTCGATCAATGCGGTGACGTCACCGATGTTGATGTTACCGTCGGCCTTGACGTCGGCTGCGTCGGCATCGATGGTCGTGCCGTCCGGGTCAAGCAGGTAGTCAATCAACCGGGTGACATCAGCAATATCGACCTTGCCGTCATCATTCACGTCGCCGATGAGTACCGTCACGGGCGGTGTCCATCCCTCGGGAGGCTCGATGCCGATGAGCATCTCGTGGCCAGAGTTGAACTTGAGGTAGTCGCCCTCGCGGTGGGTCATGTTCAATGCCGTGGACACGTACCAGCCGTCGCAGGTGCCGTACCAGCCAAAGTTGTAGTGGAACATGCCATTGCCCGCGTTGTAACCGTCGCAGATGAAGGCATGGCCGCCACCGCCATTCACGTCATTGGCGGCGTAGAGGATGGGACGGCCGGCCTGGAGCTCGGTGCGCATCATGGACTCCCACTGGGAGTTGCTGTAGTTGGAGTACCAGCCGCCCTTCTGCACATACTGGGCGCTGCTGCGGTAGCCGAAGGCCTTCATCGCCTCCAGCTGGTCGCTGGTGTAGGCGCCGCTACCCTCGGGGCTATAGCCCATCTCGACAGCTTGGCCGCAATAGCGTCCCAGCTTGGCGACCTCTTGGGCCTGGGCGTCGGTATAGGTGTCCTGGACGAGCTGGCTGTTGTCCCAATCCCAGTGGCAGTAGGAATCGAGCATCAGGCTATAGTTGAATGTGGTGGCGCCCAGTGCGGGGACCGTATTGCGGATAGCACTGCAATAGTAAGAGGAGACGCCCGAGCAAGACTCGGGATACTGCCAGTATTTCATCACTTGGGCCATGGCCGTGGCCACGCAGCCCACCACGCAATACTGGCCCTGATACACGGGGCACTGCCAGTCATAGGGATCTTCCTGACCCCAGTTGGTCTTGATGAGAGGTTCCACATCGCCAGTGGCTGTGAGCGTCTGCTGGACGGGCACCAGGTCATCCTCCTTATAGGCCTGCAGGAACTCGATCTCGCGCTTGTAGCTGTCGAGCAGGCCTTGCACGTTGTAGGGCAAGCGGCTGTAGTCAAATTGTCCCTTGTCGCTGTAACCCAGCACCTGCGGGGCGCGGTCCTCACCAGCGATGATGATGAATCCGCCACCCTCGAGGTTGAAGGCATAGTAGTCATTAGCCCCAAGCGTTGTGCCCGACGCTTCGGTATGGACAAGTTTGAGGCCGGATGTGGCGGCATTGGCCCTAAAGGAGCCTTTTGCTGCCTGTGCGTGGATAAACTTGCTTGCCGCTGTGCGTGCGGCAGTGGCGTTGATATTGCCGGCATTGGCTTGGAACGAGCCCAGCGCCAATGAGACAATCACCATTGAACTCATGAGATGTTTGATCTTCATAGCATTTTGGATGTTTTGAAAGGGTTTGTGAATATGAATTAAAAATAAGGTAGTCGTTCGCGCGAAAATTAATTGGATGCGAGCAGCACATCGATAATGTCGGTCACGTCGCTGATGGTCAGGTTGGCATGGCTCCCGGTCAACAACGCGTCGATGGTCGTTGTCACGTCGTCGATGGTGAAGGGGGCGTTATACTTGGCCACGTGGCCCACGACGTTGAGATAGCCGCTCTCGCAAGGAATGGCGACACTGCTGCGGGGACTCTGGCCGTAATAGCAGAATTGCAGGGTATAGCTGCCTGCGGGCAACGTGGCGGGCAATGTGAGGGGACTCAAGATTGTCGAACCTTGCTCAAAGTCGGCGACAGTCACTCTGACGGCCTTGCTGGTGGCCTTGCGAATGCCTGTGGTGGTGTTGAGCGAGAACATCAGGTTCATGCTGCTGTTAGTGGTCATGATCTGGACATTGGTGGCACGGATGTCAAACGCTTCGCCCAGGAACTGCAAGTCGCTTGATGCCTCGATGCCGTCGGCCGAGACGAGGCAATAGGTGGGCGGAACAACGTCCAGCAGCATCTCGTGGTTTGAATTGAAGCGCAGGTAGTCACCATCGCGGTGAGTCATGTTGAGTGCGGTGGAGACATACCATCCGTCGCATGTGCCATACCAACCGAAGTTGAAGTGGAACAACCCGTCGGTATTGTATCCGTCACAGATAAAGGCGTGTCCGCCTGCCGTCGGGTCATTGGCGGCGTACAGGATGGGCTGGCGCTTGTCCAGCTCTTCGCGTATCATGGCCTCCCACTCGGCAGTGGAGTAGCTGGAGGACCACCAGCCGTCACGCATCTCATCACGCGCGTCAGAGTTGTAGCCGAAGTTCTTCATCGCCGACAGCTGGTTGCTGGTGTAGGCACCGCTTCCCTCGGGGCTGTAGCCCATCTTGACGGCCTGGCCGCAATAGCGTGACAGCTTGGCCACCTCCTGGGCTTGGGCGTCGGTATAGGTGTCTTGCACGAGCTGGCCGAGGTCCCAGTCCCAGTGGCAATAGCTGGGCAGCATCTTGTTGTAGTCAAATGTGGTCTCGGGCAGTTCCTCGATATTCTGGTCGATGTCATAGCAGTAGTAGGAGTCGAGCCCAGGGCACAAGCTCGGGTACTTCCAGTAATACATCACCTGGGCCATCGCTGTGGCCACGCACCCCACGACGCAGTATTCACCTTGATAAATGGGGCATTGCAGGTAATAGGGCATCTCTTGACCCCAATTGGTCTTGATCAATGGATCGACTCCTGTAGTGACCGTCGCGCGGATAGCAGGCGCAACGTTATAATCGGGGTGTGCCTGCAGGTATTCAATTTGTTCCTTGTAGCCACGCATCAGGGCCTTGAATCCGTCGGGCAGTTTGTCCATGGACAGATGGCCGTTGTCGCTGTAACCGAGCACTTGAGGGGCGCGGTCCTCGCCAGCGACAATGATAAAGCCTCCGCCCTGGATGTTGAAGGCATAATACACTTTGGCACGGCTGTCCACCGACGAGGCCTCGGCGTGTGCCAGATGTATGTCGGCACTGGCAGGCGCCTTGAGCGTGCCTTGTGAGGCAGAATGAAGTTTGAGATAACTGTTTGCGATCGAGCGGGCTGCGTCAGCATTGATGTTGCCCGCCAGGGCGTTAAACCCAGTGATGGCGAGAATTGCCACCACACATGCACTCAAGAGATTCTTGATGTTCATAATAATAAGGTATTATAACAAATGGTTAGTTAGAGTTGATAAATTGGTGCCAAAAGTAATGAGTTTATTTTAAAATCACAAGAAAAGTCAAGTTTTTTTAATAGATACAATCATTTTACCACCCATGCCCCTTTCTGAAATCCTCGCTCGGCGTGCATTATTTCTTGGACAACAAGAACAACGGTTTGACAACCAGTACAACATTTTAAATTAAGTTGTCATGATAGTCTAAAGGTTGTCTTGGTTGTCTGAAGTATAACTTGGCGGCTTTGCGGCTTGGCGTGAGGCAAAAGCGCGGATGTGGACACCCTTTTATTGGGAGAGATATTACAATTTAATGTGTACTAGTGTTGCAGCAGGTGGTCGATGAGCATTGTGACGTCACTGATGTCGAGAGGTGTGCTCGTGGGAGTGCTTGTGAGTAACAGGTCGATGACAGTAGTGACATCGTCGATGGTGAATCGGCTGTTGTACTTGGCAAATTTTCCCAGGACGGTCAGTTTGCCGGTAGCGGTGTCAACAATATTCAGCGCATTGTCTGCTAGATAGTTGAATTGCAAGGAGTAGGTGCCTTCGCTCAGTGTCGTGGGCAACGTGAGGGTGCCGCTGACGTTACTGCCCTGTTCAAATCCGGCCTTTACCACATGGAACGGGTCGCCAGTGGCCACAATGTTGCCGTCAACGTCAACCAGTGAGTAAGCCAGGTCAACGGCGTCATGTGACGTGTACATTCTTACTCCGGTGGCTTGAATGTTGATCATGTCTCCTAGCACGAGCAGTTCGCCCGTGGCATCAATGCCTTGGGTCAATATCTTGCAATACACGGGTGGTTCCATGTCCAGAAATATGTATTCATCGGCGCTGTACTCGCGGGCGGAGCCTTCGAGCGTAGTGGTGTTGATGGCCGTCGACAGGTACCAGCCATCGCCATGTCCATACCAGCCCATGTTGATGTGGAAATATCCCTGGTTATCATAGCCGTCGAGGATGAACGCATGGCTGACAGAGGTGGTTGTGGTGACGCTCTTTGCCCCATACATGACGGGTCGGCCCGCGTCAATCTCGGCTCGGAGCATTTCGTCCCATTGCTCGTCAGTGTAGTTGCCGGTTCGCGAGACTGACCGGGCATTAGGATTGTAGCCGAGCGTCTTCATCGCGGCCAACTTTTTGGTGCCGTTGGTGAAGCTTGTGGCAAGGGAATAGAACATCGAGGCAGCTTGCCCCACGTAGCGGCACAACTTGGCGGCCTCTTGGATCTTGTCCTCGTCGTAAACGTCCAGGACAGTTTCCTCCTTGTCGTAGTCCCAGTGACAGTAGCTTGGCAGCATCTTGCTGTAATCAAATGTGGTAGCGGGCAGCGCGGCTACTGTCAGACCAGACGTCGTGTACGAGTCCATCGGCCCACAGGACGTGGGATATTGCCAGTAATAGCAGATTTGAGCCATCTGGACCCCGGCGCACCCTACTTTGGTCCTTCTGTTATTAACGGATATGGGACATTGGCGGTTATAGGGATCATGCTGGCCCCAGTGGGCTGTAATGAGCGGCTCAACGATGACTGTAGCGGCATTGTCGGTATAGCGCGGGCTGGCTTGAAGCTCGGGATGGGCCTGAAGATGCTCTATTTGACGCTTGTACTCCTGTAGTAACCAGGCCAGACCGTCAGGCAGATGGCTGAAGTCCAATTGACCCTGATCGTTGTAGCCGAGTACCCGTGATGCACGGTCGTCGCCGGCAACGATAATGAACCCGCCGCCATCGATATTGAAGGCATAGTATGCTTTAGCATCGAGGCCAACGGTCGAGGGCTCGGCATGGGCCAGCCTGAGGTCAGCTAGGGCAGGCGCCTTCAACGAGGTCGGTGAGGTGCTGTGAAGCCTGAGAAAATTGCTTGCCGTCGTGCGGGCTGTATTCATGTCAACATTGGCGGCATCAATCATGCTGGCTCCCATCAGGATTGCAAGGGTGAGCAGGCTAAGCCTCATGAGTTTATTGATATTCATGACTTGGAAAATAAACATTAAAACATTTGCCGCAAAAGTAAGTATTTTCTGTCTAAATGACAAAAAATGCTGTTTTTTCCTTTTGGATTTATCAGTGGATTATGAGGTTAGATCATCTCTATGAAGCCATTAGAAACCATCGTACCCCACGATGTTAATGGATGATTGCGGAAATGAAAAATCGCATTTAACGGAAATAAGGGTAAATATTTCAGTAAAAAAGGTATGGTATGATACTAATAAATGTTATAATTTTGCAAAGTGAATAATTGTTGACTTTAAATTAAATGAGTAGAGACTGAGATGAAAAAGATATTTTATATTCTTGCTTGCATGATGACCGGTTGTCTGGCACTCTGTACCGTGATGACCGCTAACGCGCAAGACAGTAAAAAAAACGATAACGTTATGAACAACAAAAAAACATTGGTGGCCTACTTCAGCGCCACAGGAACAACCATGGAGGCTGCTTCCAAATTAGCTAAGGTGGCTAATGCCGACCTGCACGAAATCATCCCTGAGGTTCCTTACACGCCTGCCGATCTCAACTGGCGCGACAAGTCGAGCCGTTCGACCGTGGAGATGGAGAACAAGAGCAGCCGGCCTGCCATTGCCAACCGCGTGGAGAACATGGAACAGTATGATACCGTGTTTGTGGGATATCCTATCTGGTGGTATATTGCCCCGACGATCATCAACACCTTCCTGGAGCAGTATGACTTGACAGGAAAGACGGTCGTCCCCTTCTTTACATCGGGTGGCAGCGGTGCTGGCCAGACGATGAAGTACTTGAAGCCCTCGGCTCCCGGAGCCAACTGGGTGGACCCCAAGAACCTCAACTATATGGGTGAGGCTGAGATGAAAAACTGGATCGATTCACTTTAATAACTGTATAAAATGAATAAAAAGCATCTGATCGCCGTCATGATGGTTGGCTTTATGGCCTTCATGGCAAATGCTCAAAGCAGGGTGTATTACACTACAGAAATAACACCTGAGTCCCTTGTGAAAATCTATAAAGCCCTGGGTGTCGAGGCCACTGGCCATGTGGCAGTGAAAATCAGCACCGGTGAGGCAGGCAATAACCACTACCTGAAGCCGACCCTCATCCGCGACTTGGTGGACGAGGTGAACGGCACCATCGTGGAGTGCTGCACGGCATACGGTGGCTCACGCCAGGAGGTCTCCAAGCATTGGCAGACCATTCATGAGCATGGTTTTGACTCGATATTTGCTGTGGATATTATGGATGAATTTGGCCAGATGCGCATCCCCGTCAAGGATCGTTCCCACATCAAGTATGACATCGTGGGTGACCACTTGGCCAACTATGACTGGATGATTAACCTGGCCCACTTCAAGGGCCACGCCATGGGCGGCTACGGCGGCGTGTTGAAGAACGCTTCGATTGGCGTTGCCAGCACCGCAGGCAAGGCTTATATCCACTCAGCCGGTTATACCGACGATGCGACGCTTGCTTGGAGCCACATCGAGGACCAGGACGGTTTTCTGGAATCGATGGCCGCTGCTGCCCAAGCCGTTCACAATTACATGGGTGGACGTGTGATTTACATCAATGTGATGAACAACATGTCGGTCGATTGTGACTGCGACGGCTCGCCCGATGAGCCTAAGCTCAAGGACATGGGCATCATGGCCAGTCTGGATCCCGTGGCGCTGGATTGGGCTTGTGTGCAGATGGTGATGAACCATAAGGCCACTGCCGGTGATGATAACGCCCCGCTGATCGAGCGCATCAACAGCCGTCATGGCACGCATACTATCGACTGGGCCGAGCACATTGGCCTGGGTTCTAAGAATTACGTCATTGTTAAACTCTAACCATTATATCATTTAATTAAGAAAATGAACAACTTCGTTTACAACATACCTGTCAAGGTCTATTTTGGAGAGAACCAGCTGCACCACCTCGGTGAGGAACTGTCAAAGTTTGGCAAACGTGTCCTGCTCACCTACGGCGGCGGTTCCATCAAGCGTACAGGCCTGTATGATGCCGTGGTAGCCGAGGTCAAGAAAGCCGGTATGGAGCTGTTTGAGCTCTCGGGCATTGAACCCAATCCCCGCATCGACAGCGTGCGCCGTGGAGCCCAGATGTGTAAGGAACACAATATCGACGTGTTGCTCGCTGTGGGCGGTGGCTCAACAATCGATGCAACTAAGTTTATGGCCGCTGGTGCCAAGGTTGATCATGATCCCTGGGACTTCTTCAACGAGAAATGGGCTCCCATTACCGAGGCTCTGCCCATCATCAGCGTGCTGACCCTCTCGGCTACAGGTAGCGAGATGGACGCTGGCGGTGTAATCAGCAATCCCGAGACCAACGACAAGATCGGCCGCGTGGAAAGCCCCACTTTGTTGCCTAAGGTGTCATTCCTTGACCCGACGGTGACCTATACCGTAAGCCCCTATCAGACTGCTTGCGGCGCAGCCGACATGCTCTCGCACATCTTTGAGGTATATTTCAACATGAATCAGGACCTGTATATGCTCGACTGCTTCATGGAGGGCTTGATGAAGACCATCATTAAGTATGCCCCCATCGCGATGAAAGAGCCTGAGAATTATGAGGCTCGTGCTAACTTGATGTGGACTTCGTCGTGGGCTATCAACGGCTTTGTTGATGGCGGCAAGCGCCAGGCCTGGAGCTGCCACCCGATGGAGCATGAGGTGTCGGCCTACTACGACATCACCCACGGCTTGGGCCTTGCCATCATCACCCCGCGCTGGATGGAGTACTGCTTGAGCGAGAACACCGTCAGCAAGTATGTGCAGTTTGGTGTTAACGTTTTCGGCATCGATGCCAATCAGCCGGCAATGGACATTGCCCGTCAGGCCATTGAGAAGACCCGGGAGTTCCTGTTCGGTACTCTGGGATTGAAGAGCAGTTTCACTGAGTTGGGCATTGGCGACGAGCATATTCCCACGATGGCCCGTAAGGCTTGCATGGGTGGCACATTGCCAGGCTTCATACCCTTGAAACAGGATGATATTGAGACCATTTTCCGTAATTGTTTGTGATGTCAAGAATCTTTAAAATACTATTTGTGGTTATGATGTTTACGGGTTCTATCAATGCTCAATCTGCCATGGATGTTAAAAAGCAGCATCTTGTAACGATTGCCGCACTCGAAGCCTCGGGTGACTTGACACGTCTGGAACCTGCTATCAATGGTGCGCTTGATGACGGATTGACCGTCAATCAGGTGAAAGAAGCACTCTCGCAGTTGTATGCCTACACAGGATTTCCCCGTTCGCTGAATGCGTTGGGCGTGCTCCAGCGAGTGGTGGCCGACCGCGAGCAGCAGGGCAAAACGACTGTCATGGGCCCCGATTCCAATCCGTTGCCCGAGGATTATGATGCACTCAAGCAGGGCACTGAGGTGCAAACCCGCCTGTCGGGAGCACCGTTTGACTATAAGTTTGCACCGCAGACCGATTATTACCTCAAGGCCCACCTCTTTGGTGACATCTTTGCCCGTACAACGCTCACGACAGCCGAGCGCGAGATCGTCACCGTGAGTGCTATCTCGGCACTGGAAGGTTGTGAGCCGCAGTTGATGGCTCACGTCAAGGGCGCCCGCAACATGGGAGTCACCGACGATGAACTGCATGCCATCCCTGGTGTGCTTGCCGCCACGGTGAGTCCTGTTGAGGCTTGGCGTGCCGGTAAGGCCGTTGCCACAGTATTTGGCGAGCCCTTTAACGAGGGACGTCCCAATACGGGTACTTGGCCCCGCGGAGATTTCAATAGTGAATATGCCCAGTACTTCATCGGTAACAGTTACTTGGCTCCGATGGATGCGCAGAATGGTGGCCCCGTTAACGTGACCTTTGAACCTGGTTGCCGCAACAACTGGCACATCCATCACAAGGCCGTGCAGGTACTCATCTGTGTTGACGGACGCGGCTGGTATCAGGAGTGGGGCAAATCTCCTGTTGAGCTCAAACCGGGTACTGTGATTGCTATCCCCGAGGGCGTAAAGCACTGGCACGGAGCAGCAAGGGACTGCTGGTTCCAGCACGTGACTTACATGACGAGGGTCGAGTCGAATAGCTCTACGGACTGGTTAGAACCTGTAAATGATGACATTTATAATAAATTACCGTAATTTTGCTGAAAAAATAGCTGAAAAATTTCGGTAATTAAAAAACTGTTTGTATTTTTGCAGTGTAAAAATGTTATGGGGTAAAATGAAAAGCTATAATTTTTCATGATGACTAATAGGCTTTCCAGCTTTTAGATCAATTCTAATAGATTAAAAGTTAATAAATTTGGAGAAATGTTATTTGCAATGAGATCCGTGGCTCGGGAGAGTCGCGGTTCTTATGCTTTAGGGGGTATCCCCCCGGAAAATTCACTGAGCCTCTATCGGTTCAGCGGAAAATTAGTGGGGGCATGCATGAGGTCGAAAGAACTCGCCAAGGCCGCTGGCCTTGCTGTGGCCTTCGACCACACCGCCCCCAGCTTTTATCGGGTGAGCCCCTCTATCGGTTGGTCGAGAACGAGTAGGGAACGTCTTGGGCAGCGGTGCCGCGTTGACGGTTGGGTACATCGCTCATGACAAAACGGATATTACCGCCATCAAGCAGCTGGCTGTGATTCAGGTAGTTGTGGCCGTGTGCTTGCCCGTTGATGGTCATCGACTGGATATAGCACCCATTGCCCTCTCGGGTAATTGTTACTGTCTTGCCGTTTTCGAGGTGCAGTGTCGCCTGGTCAAGATAGGGGGCACCGATGACATACTGGTTGCTGCCGGGACATACGGGGTAAAACCCTAATGCCGAGAATACATACCATGCCGAGGTCTGGCCATTGTCCTCGTCGCCGCAATAACCGTCGGGCAGGGGACTGTACAGGCGGTCCATGACCTGATGAATCCAGTATTGTGCCTTCCATGGCTGTCCGGCATAGTTGTACAGGTAGATCATGTGCTGGATGGGCTGGTTGCCGTGGGCATAGTTCCCCATATTCATAATCTGCATCTCTCGTATCTCATGGATTGTGAAGCCGTAGTAACTGTCGTCAAACACCGGCGGAACGGCGAATACCGAGTCGAGCATCTGGCAAAACGCCTGATTGCCTCCCATCAGGTCGATAAGGCCTTGGGGGTCGTGGAAAACGCTCCACGTGTAGTGCCAGCTGTTACCCTCGGTGAAGGCGTCGCCCCACTTGAGCGGAGAGAACGGCGACTGGAACCGGCCGTCGGAGAAACGCCCGCGCATGAGCTTGGTCCCGGCGTCAAACACGTTGCGGTAGTTCATTGCCCGTTTGGCGTAGATGCCAATTTCGCTGTCTGGTTTGCCCAGGGCCTTGCCCAGGCGGTAGATGCACCAGTCATCGTAGGCATACTCCAGCGTGCGGGCCACGTTCTCGTTGATTTTCACGTCATAAGGGATATAACCCAGGCGGTTATAGTACTCGTGTCCCAATCGCCCCGTGGATTTCACTTGGGGGTGGACGGCGGTAGTGCCATGCACGACAGCCTCCCACAGGGTCTCGATGTCGTAGCCGCGCAGGCCTTTTAGATAGGCGTCGGCGACAATCGAGGCGCTGTTATTGCCCACCATGCAGTCGCGATGTCCTGGACTTGCCCACTCGGGCAGGAAACCGCTCTCCTTGTAGGCGTTCACAAGCCCTTCCTGCATCCATGCGCCCATCGTGGGGTACACGAGGTCAACCAGCGGGAACAGACTGCGAAATGTGTCCCAGAAGCCCGTGTCGGTAAACATCCGGCCCGGCAGCACCTGGCCATTGTAGGGGCTGTAGTGGATGGGGTTACCATTGGCGTCAATTTCATAGAAACTGCGGGGAAACAGCACCGAGCGGTACAGGCACGAGTAGAAGGTGCGCAGGTGGTCGATGTCGCTATCCTCAACCTCAATGCGGCCCAGCACCTCGTTCCAGCGCTGGCGCCCTTTTTCCTTGATGGTCTCCAAGTTATTATTTCCTAGTTCCCTCAGGTTGAGCAGTGGTTGGTCAAGGTTGATAAATGATGAGGCTACGCGGGCATTGATCTGCTCGCCGCGTTGAGTCTTGAACGTCACGATGGCTCCGGCATGGTTGCATCCGATGCCCTTTTTGCCCTCATATATGATGCTGTCCTCAACGACTCGATAAGACGAGAACGGTTTGTCAAACATGATGATAAAGTAGTTCTTGAACCCCTCGGGAACACCGCCGCTGTTGCGGGTCGAGTACCCCCACACGGCCTGTTGCTTTGGGTCTATTCTCACGACCGACCATTGGTCAAAGGCATCGATCACGACGTTGGCCTGGTCAGTCTCGGGAAAGGTAAACCGCAGGATAGCGGCGCGCTCGGTAGGGGCGACCTCGGCTGTCACATCATAGTCGGCTAGATAGACTTTATAATAATAAGGTGTGGCCTCCTCAGCCTTGTGCGAGAACCAGCTGGCACGCCGCTCCTCGTCCCACACGGGCTCGCCCACCGTGGGCATCAACGAGAACACGCCATAGTCATTGATCCACGGGCTGGGCTGGTGAGTCTGCTTGAAGCCGCGTATCTTGTTGGCCGTGTAGGTATATTGCCATCCGTCACCATTCTTGCCCGTCTGCGGCACCCAGCAGTTCATGCCCCACGGCATCGCGATGGCAGGGTAGGTATTACCAGTCGATAGCTGGAAACTCGACTGCGTTCCCACCAGCGTGTTCACATAGTCCACAGGCTCGAGACCGGCTGCATCTGCTGCCAATCCCATGATCAGGGCCAGTAATGTCATTGCAATCGTTCTCATCATGTATCAAGGTCTTGATTTTTTACCTGTTCCCCATTTGCTGGGCTTGGGACCCATCTGGAGCCACAACGTGCCGCCTGCCACCAGGTCACGATAGTCGATGTAACTCTTGTCGTAGCGCTTGCCGTTGTTTTTGTCACTATTACCCTCGGCATGAATGGTGAAGGTCTTGCCGTCGCCCACGTCAATCCTCACCTCGTCGAACAGAGGCGTGCCGATGATGTACTTGCCGCCTGCCGGTTCCACTTGGTACAGGCCCATCGACGAGAGGACATACCAGGCCGACATCTGGCCTACATCCTCGTTGCCCGAGAGGCCATCCACGTTGTTGCGGTACTGTTCCCGCAGCACTTGGCGGATGAGCGGTGCCGCTTTCCAGGGCTGCCCGACATAATTGTACATGTAAATAATATGGTGGCTGGGCTCGTTGCCGTGGGCATACTGCCCGATGAGGCCGCTTACGTCGGGCGAAGCCTCCTCGCCCAAGTCTCCCTCGACGATGAACAGCGAGTCGAGTTTCTGGATAAAGGCCTTCTCGCCGCCGAAGAGTTTTACCAGCCCGTGCACATCGTGCGGCACGAGCCAGGTATATTGCCAGGCGTTGCCCTCACAGTAGTCGTCGTTGCGGTGCTTGGTCGATAACGGGTCAAACTCACTATTGTCGCGGAAGTTGCCTTTCGAGTCCTTACCCCGCATGAACTTCAGTGACTTGTCGAAGTATTTCTCGTAGGACTTGCTGCGGTTCAGGAAATAGTCATGATTCTCCTTGTCGCCGGCTACTTGGGCAACGCGAGCGATACACCAGTCAGCCAGGGCATACTCCAGCCCTCGGGCCACAGTCTCCTTCTCGGGCTCTAAATCATAGGGGATATAACCATACTGCTTCAATAGTCCCATCGACCGCTCGTCGCGCATTGCACTGGCCACCATCGCCTTGAGCGCTGCAGCTGTGTCCACATCAAAACCCTTCAGCACCAGGTCGGCCAGCACGGGAACACCAGGATTGCCAACCATGCAGTCGGTCTCGTTGCCCATTAGGTGCCACACGGGCAGCTTGCCCTGTTGCTCGGCGATATGGAGGAAGGTCTGTGCGATGTCACGCTGCTTCTCGCGATGGATGAGCGTCTGTAACGGGTGTGCGGCGCGATAGGTGTCCCACAGCGATAGGGTAGTGTAGTTGGTGAAATCACCCTGATGCACCTTGCCGTCGGCACCGCGATATTGGCCGTTCACATCACAGAAGACCGACGGCGCCACCATCGTGTGGTACATTGCCGTGTAGAACACCTTGCGGTCATCCTCGTTATCGGTGTCGATATGAATTTTCTCCAGTTCATCGTTCCATGCACGAGCAGCATTGGCAGCCACAGCACTGAACAACCAGTCGGGATTCTCGGCTTCAAGGTTCTTGATGGCATTCTCGATGCTCACTGCCGACAGTCCCACCTTAACTACAAGCGGAGTGACTGGATAGATGTTGGGAGCCGAGATGATGCCCGTGGTGTCGCCATTCAGCTTTTCTAATGTTACTTCTTGCAGGAAATCCATGACAAAGAAGACCTTTTGATCTCGTGCCCAACCGAGTGAATGGCGGTACCCTGCAATGCGATGAGGTGAGCGTTGCTCCATCATCACTTGTTTGGGCGAGTCCCATCCGATACCTTGGCCCAGGTCGAGACGCAGCAGCATGGTATCCTGATCGCCTGCGAACACATAGCGGTGCATCCCAGTGCGCTGGGTCGCGGTGAGCTCCACATTGACATAGGGTTTGCCGCTATCCTTCAGCGTGATGACATAATAGCCAGGCTTTACTCTTTCGTCGTCGTGGCTGAAGATGACTTCGCTCTGGTCACGGCTGGTCACCGGCAGTAAGGCAATGTCGCCCAGGTCGCCGATGCCCGTGCCGCTCAGGTGCTGGTGCCCGAAGCCGATGAGCACCGAGTCGCTGTCATGGTAGCCCGAGCACCAGTCCCAGCCTCGCGTGTGCTCGGTGGGACCCAGTTGCACATATCCAAACGGCACATTGGCCCCGAGGAACACGTGGCCGTGGCCACCCGTGCCGATTCTTGGATTCACCCATTGGGTGTGGCTGGTGCTGGCTGCAAATGCTGTGATGCAGCCCATCACGGCTATGATCAACAAAATCGTTTTTTTCATTTTTCTCTCTTTTTGGTGATTTGCGATGGCAAAAATACTCTTTTTTATGAATTTTTCCTAATTTTGCCCCCATGATGAAAAATACATTGTTTTTGATTACTGTGATGATGGCGATGGCCATCGCAGCTATGGCACAAGACATGAAGAGTGACGAACTGGCTAAGCGCATCGACGAGGTCTTCGGTGCAGTGTATAATAATCCTAACGAGCCGGGCGCTGCCGTGCTTATCATGCAGGGCAATGACACGGTATATAGTAAATGTTTCGGCCTTGCCGACATGACCACGCGTGAGCCCGTGTCGTTTGCGACCAATTTCTGCATTGCCTCGGTATCCAAGCAGTTCTCGGCTGTGGCGCTGCTGCAGCTGGCCGAAGAGGGTAAACTCTCGCTCAACGACCCGTTGTCGAAGTTCTTCCCCGAGTTTCAGGCTCCGTTCTTTAAGGATATCACCCTGCATCACATCATGAGCCACACGTCAGGCATCCCCGATGCCCGTCTCCGTGACGACCGCAATTTTACGCTCTACAGCACCGATGTGGCTTCGGTCCAATATATGCGCACTCTCGACCACCTCAATTTCCAGCCGGGTACACAGTATGAGTACATCAACCCCACTTTCCAGCTGATTTATCAGATTGTGGAGCGCGCTTCGCATACCCCATTCGAGACTTACATGCACAATAACATCTTCCGCAGGATAGACATGAAGACCTGTTGCTACTTTGAGCCTGAACGCCATATCGCCCACATGGCTCATGGCTATGAGCGCGATGACAAGGGTGTGTGGCAGGAATATGACTACGGCGAGGAGAGTTTCTTCGCTACAAAGGCCGATGGTGCCCTGTACTGCTCAATCAACGACTTCGTGTGCTGGGAACGTGCCCTGCGCGACAATCGCGTGTGGACGGCCCGCAGCAAGCGACTGGCTTACCAGCCTTGGATCAGCATCCCCAAGGATGCCGAGTACGGTTACCAGCCTTACACGGGCTATGGCTACGGCTTCTTCATTCAGGACTATCCAGGCCAGCCGACGCACGTCTATCACCTGGGCGACAACGGCGGCTTCACCATCTATGCCGGTAAGATTCCCGAGCGTGACCTCATTTTCCTGTTCTTCTCGACACGTCCCGACATCGACCGCTTGGGCATCGTCAACCAGGTCTATCACCTCATGGGCTTTGACTTCTAGGGTGGCCGCCTTGGCTGGTGCCGGTATTGCTACTTGACGGTCAGGGCGTCGGTGGCCATGCGTTGCATGTATTGCTGGATGACCGATTTCATGTGGCGCTCCATGCGGTTGAGTGTGGCGGGCGGCATGGTGCCCAGGACATTGTGAGAGAAAGTCGAGTCGGTCCGGAAAGCGTAGGCCGATGTGACCTGCTTGCCATCGAACTGCAATGCGTAATCCCCCCAAACGTACTCATAGCTGCTGCTCTCGGGTAACCAGTGCAGGGCAAAACCGAGTTCGGCTTTGCCGCCAAGCATGTCGCGGCCAAAGGCGATGTAGGGCCTGTCGTAGTGCAGATAGCTGAGCACCGTGGGCATGATGTCAATCTGCTCTACCACGCGCTCCTCGTCATAGCCGTGCAACGACGGGTCACCTGGGGCATACAGGATGATGGGTACGCAATAGTTGCCCAGCGAGGTGCAGTAGAACGGGTCAATCTGCTGGCTCACGTGGTCGGCGGTGATGACGAACAGGGTATTCCTGAACCACGGCATGCGGCTCGCTGTCTCAAAGAAGCGCTTCAAGGCATAGTCCGTATAGGCAATGCATTGCTGCAGCGGCCGCTCACCCTGCGGGAAACGTCCCTTGTACTTCTCGGGCACGACAAACGGGTCGTGACTGGAGGCACTGAACAAGGCCGTCATGAAGGGCTCCCGCATCTGGCTCATCTGCTGGGCATAGAACTGGAAGAACTCCTCGTCCCAGATGGCCCATGTGCCGTCAAAATCCTCATCGCCGTTGAAATTGGGGTCGGCATTGTACTCGGTGCGACCGTAGTATCGCTGGAACCCCGTTGCGCGGGCAAATGCCTGGAAACCCATTGAGCCGTTCTGCGCACCATGGAAGAAAGCGGTGGTATATCCCTTGTTCTCGCCCAGTTCGCGGGCCAGTCCCGACATGGCATTGAGTGAGGCCGGGGTAAGGAAAAGCGGTTCGACGAAGTTGGGCAGTGACGACAGCACCGACGGCATGCCCTCGATACTCTTGCGCCCGTTGGCATAGGAGTATTTGAAGGTCATCGCGCTCGAGGTGATGAGCGAGTCCAGAAAAGGCGTGAACCCCTTATAAGTGCCCCCGCGCAGGGTCTTGTTATAAAAGCCGAAGTGTTGCTTGCTGTAGCTTTCCAGAATCAGCACAACAACGTTGCGGGGCGTGAAGGTGGCGCTGTCGGCGCGCTGGTGGAGTGGGGTATAGAGCGATTGTGCCTCCTCGTCGCTCATATAATCGGGCACGACAAAAGGCGTCTTCTTCAACGTGCGGAAGATGGAGAAGGGCGTATTGAGCACAATGCCCGTCTCGGCAGGACGGCTCACATACTGGTTGGCGTTGCTGATGGTGATGGGGCGTGTAGCCTTGGTGAAACCTCCGCGTATGGCCCCGATGCACAACGGAATGGCCAATACCAGCGCAAGGGTGCGCAGGAGATAATATTTGGGCAATGGCACGGGCTTTTTTACCCTAGACGGGATGGGACGGAACAGTTTCCAGAATGCCCATGTGACCAGTGCCGCCAGCAGCACAAGGTACCAGTGACTCAAGAATTGGCCGCCAAAGATCTTCAACATCTCGCCAGTGCCCTCGTTGCTGAACTCGGCAAACACCGATGCCGTGGTGCGCTTGCCCGTGAAGGGGAAATAGACGCAATCCATCAGGTTCATGTACATGGCGATGCTGTTCACTATTGTGTAGATCCACCGGGCAACCTGATAGTACCCCTTACGCTCTTTCCAGTGCAGCGGCAACAGGACCATCAACAGGATGACGGCGTTGGTATAGAGTATTGCGGGCGTGTCAAACAGCAGTCCAGCACCAAACAGTTCTATTCCATGACTTAAAGTCATGGTACCTGCAAACAGCGGCCAGTTTAGTGCAAGGAATACAGCGCGGCACAAGGTGTAGGCGAGATAGACAACCAATAAGTCCCACAATATTCCAGGGAGGGCGGCTCTAGACAAAAAAGATGACGAAGTTCGTTTCATGGTGCAAAATTACGAAAGATTAAACGATAAATTGGCAAAAACATCGTAACTTTGTAGTTATAATGAAATCAAAGAGAAGATTAATACTCAAGAGCGTTGGGCTATTGTCGCTGGTGGCCCTTGCCGTGTGGGTGGCCGTGCGCTGGAACGTCTGGTTCGGCAATCCGCCTGAGGAACCTGTGCCTCCCCTGATGACGCCCGCTCATGTTTTACTCACCTTTGGCAACAGTGACGGGATGTCGCGCAACGTCAGTTGGCAGTGCGACACGATTTTGCGGCCCTCCCATTTGGAACTGGTATGCCTTGAGGATAGTGACACAACCCGTATTGATGCCCAGGGCGAGGTGTTCCAGTCGCGTAAAGGCAAGGCGGCCTATTATGTGGCCCGACTGCGCCAGCTGAGGCCCGCGATGCATTACCGTTACCGTGCCGTCAGTGGCGACGGCCAGTCCCCGTGGTTCTCGTTTGCTACACATCCCTTACGGCCCAAGCGGTTTTCCTTCATGTTTGTGGGCGATGTGCAAGACACCATCGGCGGTATCGCCAACCGCTTGCTGCTCGACGCGTGGGGCCATCATCCCGACACTGAGTTTCTCGTGTGTGGCGGAGACTTGATCGAGCGCCCGGCCAACCAATATTGGGCCGAGACCTTCGGCACGCTCGACAGCATTGGCCAGTCGATGCCCATCCTCAACGTGACCGGCAATCACGACTACTTCAAGGGGGTTATCCAGCGCCTCGAACGCCGTTTCCCGCTCGTGTTCTCCTATTTCCTGGACTCTAAGGTGGACGATAATATGGTCTATACCCTCAACTATGGTGATGCCCAGATCTTTGTCCTTGACAGCAACCGCGAGTTCTTCTACCTGTGGACCCAACGCCAGTGGCTCAAGCAGCAGCTGGAACAGAGCAAGGCCAAGTGGAAAATTCTCGTCCTCCATCATCCGCTCTATTCCATCAAGGGCGGTAACAACAAGGTGCAGCAATGGATGTTTGGCGACCTGGTGCGCGACTATGGCATTGACCTGGTGCTGCAGGGCCATGAGCATGCCTATGCCCGCATGACGGCTCATGATGACTTGGCCGGCGCCATAGCACCCGTCTATACCATCAGCCACTGCTCGCCAAAGAATTACCGCATCCATTTTGATGACCGCTTTGACAAGTATGGCATCTCCAGCCGCTATTACCAGACGGTAACCGTCGGCCGCGACACCCTCTTCATGGCCACCCATGATGCCTATACCCATGCGCTCTATGACTCCTTAATGATAGTCGTGTCGCCCACAAAAGGTCATCTGGTCGTTGACCTGGGCAAAGGCATCCCCGAGTACATGGAGTATACCCCCGATCCTGCCAACAAGAAAGATCGTAAGTTCGCCGAGCGCATTCAGGAATACATCAACCGTCATCCCGAGCGGATGAAGCGTTAAAGGAATTATTGAGGTGGCAATGTGGTCACCTCAATTTATTTGAGTACCTTTGCAGCCAAATTCAGAAACGCATTATGGCAGAGAACGCATTATTACAACGACTGGACGGACTGGATGCCCGCTTTGAGGAAATCGGGACCTTGATTACCGACCCCAATGTCATCGCCGATCAGCGGCGCTATGTCAAGTTGACTAAGGAATATAAGAGCCTTGAGACCTTGCTTAACGCCACCAACCGTTACCGCAAGCTCCTCAGTGACATCGAGCAGGCCAAGCAGTTGCTTGATAGTGAGAACGACGAGGATTTGCGCGCCATGGCTCGTGAGGAAATCGAAGCCAATCAGGCCGAAGTCCCCAAGCTGGAGGAGGAGATCAAGTTGCTGCTCATACCTGAGGATCCCGAGGACAGCAAGAACGTGGTGCTCGAGATTCGCGGCGGCACGGGCGGTGACGAGGCGGCCCTGTTTGCCGGCGACCTGGCCCGCATGTACACCCGCTACTGCGAGGCCAAGGGCTGGAACGTGCAGATGTCATCTTGCAGCGAGGGCGCTGTGGGCGGCTTCAAGGAGGTCGTGTTCAGTATCACGGGTGACAATGTCTATGGCACCTTGAAATATGAGTCGGGTGTTCACCGCGTGCAGCGTGTGCCTGTTACCGAGACACAGGGCCGTGTACACACCAGCGCTGCCAGCGTGGCTGTGCTTCCCGAGGCTGAGCCGTTTGACGTCCACATCAACGAGGGCGAAATCAAGTGGGATACCTTCCGCAGCGGTGGCGCCGGTGGACAGAACGTGAACAAGGTGAACAGTGGTGTGCGCTTGCGTTACATGTGGACCAACCCCAACACGGGCGAGCAGCAGGAGATCCTCATCGAGTGTACCGAGACCCGCGACCAGCCCAAGAACAAGGAGAGGGCGCTGGCTCGACTGCGCACCTTCATCTACGACCATGAGCACCAGAAGTACATGGACGATATCGCCTCGCGGCGCAAGACCCTCGTCTCGACGGGCGACCGCTCGGCTAAAATCCGCACCTACAACTACCCGCAGGGCCGAATCACCGATCATCGCATAGGCTACACAATCTACAACCTGCCCGCCTTTATGGACGGCGATATCCAGGACTGCATCGACCACCTTATCGTCGCCGAGAACGCCGAGAAGCTTAAGGAGGCCGAACTCTAATCCGCGTTCTTCGTTGGCACTACGCTAAGGCGTTAAGGCGCTACGTTTTTTAGGAGCTTGAATAGTTGTGTTATGGCCAATGCTATTAAAATAATGTTAAAATGCCGTTTTGTTGTTGCAAAACGGCATTATCATGTGTCTATATGGTAAACTGTAATCTTTAATTCAGCCATAAGACACAACAATAGTAACAATTAGTGATGTTTATTGACAGTAGCGCTGGAGGGCCTTAACTCCAGCGCTTTTTGTGGTGCACTCTAATGGGAGGCGAAAAACGCTGTAATCTTATCGATGATGGTGGCCGGATCATGCTCATCGCGGCTGAGTAATTCCATCGGGCACCAGCCGTCGCCCCGGCGGTTGATGATATGGTCAACCAGTGTGCCGTACTCGGCGATGATGCCATGGGAACGCAACAGTTCCAGGGCTGGCTCGCTCATGACGTCGGCATGCACCTGCCGCGCTCCTCCCATGACCATACAGGCCGCAGCGGCCTTGCCGACGGCCTTGTCGGCGATAAGTGCACCGTGGAGTACTGCCGGCGCCTCGGTAACCAAGGTCAGCAGATCCTTCACGCCGCGGTTGGTATAGCGGTGCACTTCTCCGTTCTCACTTCTAACGACAAGGGTCAAACCCTCGCTATGCAGGATGTCAATCAATTGTTTCATGCGGCAAATGTAGTGCAATTGAAGAAAAAAAAGTAATTTTGTGCCATCAAATTCAATTAAAGTTTGGAAAAATGAAGATAGGAATCATTGTGGCAATGCACAAGGAGCTGGAATTGCTCCTGCCCTTGCTCCAGGATAGCGAAGAGAGCCGCATGGGCGGATGCGAGTTTCACCGTGGCAAGGTGGGCCCTCATGACGTGATTGCCATGCAGTGCGGTATCGGAAAAGTGAATGCCGCGATAGGCACATTGACGCTCATTAACGCCTTCTTGCCCGATTATGTCATTAATAGCGGTGTGGCAGGCGGCGCCGACAAGTCGGTCAGCGTAATGGACGTGGTGGCTGGTGCCCGTGTCGCCTATCACGACGTGTGGTGCGGCCCCGAGAGCGAACTGGGACAGGTTCAGGGACTGCCGCTCTATTTCAAGGGGTCGAAGCGTTTGCTCGATCTCATTCCCGAGCGTGACGGCATCCACAAGGGGGTCATCTGCTCGGGTGACCAGTTTATCGACAAGAAGGAGGACGTCGAGCGTATCAAGGGCAATTTTGCCGAAGCGCTGGCCGTTGATATGGAGTCGGGTGCTATTGCCCAGGTGTGTCACCTCAACAAGGTGCCGTTCCTGGCCCTGCGTGTCATCAGTGACTCTCCAGGCGTCAGTCATGACAATACCAAGCAGTACCTTGACTTCTGGCAGGATGCGCCGCGTGAGACGTTTAACCTGGTCAGGGATATTATCACAAAACTTTAACTTAGGGACGGGAGGGTCCGCAAACATTACCGGTAGGTCTTGAGAGACACCAGTAACGGCGTGCTGACTATCCCGCAGACTCAACAATTACAGACCAATCATCATAGTATGGATTATATTTTGTTATTGATAGGCTTGGCATTGCTGCTCGTTGCTGCCAACTACCTTGTGGACTCCTCGGTTGCCATTGCGCAGAGGGCGAAGATCTCAAACTTCATTATTGGATTAACCATTGTGGGCATTGGTACCAGTGCTCCCGAGTTGTTTGTGTCGGTGTCATCGGCTCTGAAGGGGAGTGGAGACATTGCGATGGGTAACGTGTTGGGCTCCAATATCGCCAACGTGTTGCTGATCATGGGTGTGACGGCCCTGATTTTGCCGTTCCCCATTGAGCGGTTGCAACGGCGCCGTGACATTCCGTTTGTCATTCTCGCATCGTTGTTTGTGATGCTCATTGCCAACGACACTATTGTGCCCGGCATCCAGGCCAACTCCTTGTCCCGTCTCGATGGCATTGTGCTGCTCGTCTGCTTCATCGCCTACATGTGCTGGGTCGTTGTCCAGAAGGGGAAGGACCCCAAGAAGGCCCTTGAGGAGGCCGATGAGGAGGCGTCCTCGTCATTGGCGGGAAAGAATCCCTGGCTGCTGTGGGGCATTGCCGTCGTTTCGCTGGTGGCGCTCATTTGGGGCGGCAACATGTTCCTGGACAGTGCAAAGAACCTGGCGCGCGCCTGGGGTATGAGCGAGGCGGTTATCGCTATCACCATCGTTGCTGTGGGTACCTCGTTGCCCGAACTGGTGACGGCGGTCATTGCCGCGAGCAAGAAGAATCCTCAGCTTGCGCTGGGCAATGTCATCGGCAGCAACCTGTTCAATCTGATGTTCATCTTGGGTACGGCATCCTCGGTCAAACCATTGCAGTTTGTCGACATTAACATGTGGGACTACGTTGTGATGATGGTTTCGGCTGTAATGCTCTTTATTGTGCTGTACACGTTCAAGAAAAACAAGTTTGACCGCATCGAGGGCGCCGTCTTCCTGTTTGGCTATATCGCGTATGTCATTTACCTGCTGCTGCGTTGACAACACGTTAAACCTGGCAGGCATTTTCCTGTCCAACCGATAAAACCGCATTAGTTATGATGAATAGAAGCAAATTGACGGCATTGCTGCTGTGCTGCCTGCTGTCACTGGTCGCCATGGCGCAGGACAGGGTGGATACACGTGTCCACATCTTTGACAATAATGTGCGCTCCCTGAAGGTGTGCCTGGCCAGCAACATGTATGTGCCGCCGGTGCTCATGATGAACAGCGACGACCGCCTGATTGTCAACTTCGACTATCTGGATTATGACGTCCATTACCTGCGATACAGTGTCACCCACTGCAATGCCGACTGGCGGCCTTCACAGCTGGTCGAGAGCGAGTATGTGAGTGGCTTCAACTATGCCGACATCGACGACTATGCCCAGAGCGAGGCCACCTATGTCCACTACTATAACTACCAGTTCATGTTGCCCAATGCCGACATGGAATTTCTGGTCAGCGGCAATTATCTGCTTAGTGTATATGAGCAGGATGACCCCGACA
The DNA here is from genome assembly GCA_900319525.1 of uncultured Prevotellaceae bacterium. GTDB lineage: Bacteria > Bacteroidota > Bacteroidia > Bacteroidales > Muribaculaceae > Sodaliphilus. The sequence goes on from ONOU01000003.1 coordinate 202,854, forward strand.
AGATTCTGTTCCAGACGCGCTTCTCGTTGTGTGAAGGGCGTGTGAGCGTGTTCCCGCAGGTCACTTCCCGCACTGACGTGGAGTACAACAACCGATACCAGCAGGTGTCGTTTGATGTGCGCTACAAGCCCAACCAGATTAAGGACCCTTATAGCGAATTCACCTGTGTCGTCAGCCAGAATTCCCGTGAGGACAATGCCGTGACGGTCAACCGTCCCACGATGGTCGGTGTGGATCATGTGACCTATGAGCACAACCGCGACCTCATTTTCCCTGCCGGCAACGAGTTCCGCCGCTTTGAGACGGTCAATGCCCACAACCTCAACATGGGCGTGCAGTCGATCCGCTATTACGAGCCCATGTATCACGCCACGCTCATGGTCGATGAGCCGCGCAACGAGACACAGTACCTGTATGACCAGACGCAGTATGGCCGCTTCACTATCCGCAACGCCGAGGCCTATGATGAAAATGCCCTGGAGGCCGATTACATGATCACCCATTTCACGCTCAACACGTTGGGCAAACTCAATGGTGGCAATGTGTGGCTTTACGGCGAATTCCTGAACGGCTATCCTGCCGCGCAGTCCATGATGAAGTATGACGCCAGCAGCGGTTGTTATACTGCCGACCTGTTGCTCAAACAAGGCGCTTACAATTACCTTTACCTCTGGGTCCCTGACGGGACGACTGTCGGCCAGACCTCACGCATCGAGGGCGACCACTACGAGACGGTCAACGAGTACCTGGTCAAGGTCTATGACCGCCCCATGGGCGAGCGCTACGACCACTTCGTCGGCTACGGCGTCGCCTACTCCGGCCTCTAGAGCCCCCATCTCGCATCTTGTCAAGAACACGAATGACCATTAAAGCCCACGAATGGTCATGAATGTTATTATTGCTCGTTTTTGTCCTCGTCTTTGATTTTGAGAATATTCATATCTTTGTCAAGAAGGAAACATTCATTAGTTAACGGGTCAAGTCCATAACGCTCACCTTGAAGTTTTGACTGCCCAAAATTGATGAGGAGCCCAATGGACATTCTGGTGAGCCTCATGTAATTGAAAAGTTGGGCACGGTGAGCTGGTATTAGTTTACTCACCGATTTCAGTTCAACGATGACGTCGTTTTGAACGACCAAATCCATCTGATAGTGTTTTTCCATTTTTTGGTTTTTATAGAAACACGGGATATTTTTCAAAGTCTCATGGGGGATTCCTTTTGCTTGCAATTCAAGATGAAGAGCTTCATTATAAAGTGGCTCAAGGAGCCCCCAATTCATCTCCTGGTGAACTTCCATTGCGGCTCCTATTGTCCTGTAAACGATTGACTTATATTTCTTGAAGTCCATATTGCTTAAAATATTCATGATAATTCGTGGATATTTATGTTCATTCGTGTTTTTAAGCATATCGTCAACTTCACGGCGTTTATGACATTCGCGTCTTGTAGTCGAGGTAATCCATATTGCTTAAAATATTCATGATAATTCGTGGATATTTATGTTCATTCGTGTTTTTAGAATATCGTCAACTTCACGGCGTTTATGACATTCGTGTCTTGTAGTCGAGGTAATCAAATTCCCGTAGCACTTCCACGGTGCCGTCCATTCGCTTGAACAGGATGGCGGGGTGCTGTATGCCGTTAAACATGTTGGTCTTGACGGTCGTGTAGTGGTTCATGTCCTCAAGGGTGATGCGGTCGCCGCGCTTCAACGGCTGCTCAAAGCTCCAGTCGCCCACAAAGTCGCCGCTCAGGCACGAATTGCCGCCCATGCGGTAGGTCGGCTTTGACGGATCCACCTCGTCGAGCGCCTGTGAGATTTTGGGTTTGTAGGGCATCTCCAGGCAGTCGGGCATGTGGCAGGCAAACGACACGTCGAGTATCGCCGTGCTGATGCCGCTGTTGCTCACCACATCGACCACGGTAGCCTCCAGGTCGCCCGTCTGCCAGCACCAGGCGCTGCCGGGTTCCAGGATCAGTTGCAGGTTGGGATAGGCACCCTGGAAGGCGCCCAGCACCTGTTCCAGGTGGCCGATGTTGTACCCCTCACGGGTCATCAGGTGCCCGCCGCCCATGTTGAGCCACTTGAGTCGCGGCAGGTATTGGCCAAACTGCTGTTTCAATGCCAGCAGCACCTTTTCCAGGTCAAAACTCGTGCTCTCGCACAGGGCGTGGAAATGGAAGCCCTCGATGCCCTCGGGCAGCTCCTTGAGGTCGCTGGCCAGCACGCCAAACCGCGAGCCCGGGCAGCAGGGGTTGTAGATGTCTGTCTCGATAACCGAGCACATCGGGTTCACACGCAGGCCGCAGCTCACCCGCTCGCCTGGCCAGTCGGCATTGTGCCGGTTCACCTTGTCGGCAAAGCGCTGGTACTGCTCTATCGAGTTGAAGGTGAGGTGCGAGCTGCCGGCGATGTAGGCGTCGATGGTCTCGTCGGTATAGGCGGGGCAGTAGGTGTGGGTGCGGCACTTCAGTTCGTCGATGGCCAGCAGCATCTCGTTGATTGAGCTGGCGGTCGATTCGATGCCGTATTCCCTGAACACGTCAAACGTGCGCCACAGCGCGTTGGCCTTGAAGGCCATGATGATATCCACTCCCGTGCGCTGGGCAACACCGGTAATCAGTTCGATGTTGCGGCGCAGCTTCTCTTCATACACGATATAATAGGGCGTCTTGTACTCTTCCATTGTGGTATGCTGGTTTAAAGGATTTCAAATTTGGCGAATTTCAACAGCAGTTTGCGCGTCTGTCCGTCGTGGAAGGCGACATCAATCTTGGCATCGCCACTGGTGTCGATATTGGTGACCGTTCCGCGGCCAAAGCGCTGGTGCAGTATCTCACATCTCACGCTCAATTCTTCAATTGTGTGGATGGTGAAGTTGCCGCTGCCTGTAGCGGGCGACGGGGTGGGCGAGGGTGATGAGGCGTGTGGGGTGGGCGTTGCCGTGGGTCTGGGCGAGAGGGGCTTGGGTGCCGGTTTTGGCCTGGTGGGCGTCGTTGTCCGCTCCGTCCGTGTTGTCCGTGTGGACCAGGGCTCTGCTTCGGTACGATAGCGCGTCCTCTCTCTCGAGGGCACTGGTGCCGAGTTGGTGCTGCCCATGAGCAGGAAGTCTGGGTCTAGGTCGCGCAGGAATCGGCTCATGACGCAGCTCTTGGTCTGCCCGTTGTGATAACGCGATGTGGCGTAGGTGATGATGCAGTTCTCCTCGGCACGGGTGATGGCGACATACAAGAGCCGCCGCTCCTCTTCAATCTTGGCAAGCGAGTCGGCGCTCATGGCGCTGGGAAACAGGTCTTCCTCCACGCCCACGATGATGACGTTGCGAAACTCCAGCCCCTTGGCGGCATGCACGGTCATCAGGGTCACTTTCTCGCCGTCAGGGTCGTTCATGTCCTGGTCGGTGAGCAGGGAGGTCTCGGCCAGGAAATCCCCGATCTGGCAGTGCTCGTCGCCGCTTTCCTCCTTGACCTGCTGGAAATCGTTCACGGCGTTGATCAGCTCGTCCAGGTTCTCGATGCGGCTGATGTTCTCGGGCGTGTTGTCGCCCATGAGCACGCTTTTCAGTTTTGTGCGGCGAATGGTCTCCTGGGCTACCGTCATGGCGTCTTTCCCGCTCTGGTTGAGTTCGATCAGGCCATTGAGCAAGGCGGCAAATCCCTCTAGCTTGGTCAGGGTGCCGCGGTTCACGTTCAGTCCATATTGCTCGGCATGGTTCATTACCTGCCACAGGCTCACGCCACTCTCGGTAGCGCAGTGGGTCATCTTGCCCACGGTCGTGTCGCCGATGCCGCGCGAGGGATAGTTGATGACGCGCCGCAGGGCTTCGTCGTCGTCGGGGTTAATGACCAGCCTGAAGTAACAGATTGCATCTTTGACCTCCTTGCGCTGGTAGAACGACAGGCCGCCATAGATGCGGTAGGGGATGGCGCTGCGCATGTTGCCGTGCTTGTCACGGCGCCCGCCGTTGCTTAGGGCCTCCTCCAGCACGCGCGACTGGGCGTTGGTGCGGTATAGCACGGCATAGTCCTCGTAGCTGTCGCCCTGGCGGGCCTTGAGTGCGGCAATCTGGTTGGCTACCACATAGGCCTCCTCGTAGTCGCTGAAGCACCTGATCACGGGAATCCTGTCGCCCACCTGGTTCTTGCTGAACAGGTGCTTGCGTATCTGGCCCTTGTTCTTCTCGATCAGGCTGTTGGCGGCGTCGGTGATGGTCTGGGTGGAGCGGTAGTTGCGCTCAAGCTTAAAGGTCTTGATGTCGGGGTAGAACCGTTGCAGCCGCAGGATGTTCTCGATGTTGGCCCCGCGAAAGCTGTAGATGCTCTGGGCATCGTCGCCCACGACGCACAGGCGGTTGTATTTCTTGCTCAGCTGGTGCACGATCAGGTGCTGCGAGAAGTTGGTGTCCTGGTACTCGTCAACGAGGATGTAACGGAAGAATTCCTGATACCGCTCCAGCACGTCGGGATTGTCGCGCAACAGCAGGTTAGTGTAAAACAGCAGGTCGTCAAAGTCCATCGCTCCGGCAATGCGGCAGCGGTTCCAGTAGGCCTTGTAGATGGCGGCCGTCTCGGGGCGCTGGGCATCGCGGTCGGCATCGATCAGGGCCTGGTTGCGGGCATAGTCCTCGGGCGAGATGAGCGCGTTCTTGGCGTTGCTGATCTGGGTCTGGATGCTGGCGGGTTTATACACCTTGTCGTCCAGGCCCATGTCCTTGACGATGAGTTTGATCAACGAGCGCGAGTCGCTCTGGTCATAGATGGTGAAGTCGGGCTTGAACCCGATGAGCTCGGCATTACGGCGCAGCAGGCGCGAAAAGATGGAGTGGAATGTGCCCATCCACAGCTGGGCGGCCACGTCGGGGCCTGCCAGCGGCTCGATGCGCTCTCGCATCTCGCGGGCGGCCTTGTTGGTGAACGTGAGTGCCATGATGCGCCACGGCTCGTAGCCCTGGTGCAGCAGGTGCACGATCTTATAGGTCAGCACGCGCGTTTTGCCCGACCCCGCACCGGCAATCACCAGTTGTGGGCCGTCGCAATACTCGACTGCGGCGCGCTGCTGCTCGTTCAGATTCTCCAGATATTCTTGTTCATTCGTGGTCATTAACGGTCATTCGTGTTTTAAATTGTTGTATTGTGGAATGTCCTCCAGAAAGCGATAAGTGTTCTTGTCGTAGTCGATTTGGCAGCAATAGTGGTTCAGGCCGTTGCTCACGATCAGGTAACGCGCCTTGAGCACCATGTTGTAGCGCACGATCTGGTCAAACGTCTTCTGGGTCACGTTGATGCTCGGCGCCTTGTACTCCACGATGACCAGCGGCTCTCCCGTGCGGTCGCCCACCACGGTGTCGCAGCGGCGGGCGATGCCGTTCTGGGTGAGCGACACCTCGTTGCCCATGAGCGCGGCAGGAAAGTGCTTGTCGGTAATCAGCCACTCGACAAAGTGCTGGCGCACCCATTCCTCGGGCGTGAGCGCCACCCAGCGCTCGCGCAGCCGGTCCCAGATGGCCCACGAGCCATCCTCCCGCTTCTTCACCTTGTACTCATATTCCGGTAAATTCAACTCCACCATAGTCATTCCATACTCAAACAACAGGAACTACAATGAACAACAAAAACAACACTCAAATCGAAGACTTGATCCTTGTTCTTGCCTGTTATCCTTTTCTCTTCACAAAAGTACAATAAATGTTCCAGTTTTTTAGTCCCTGGTCCCTAGTTTTTGTATCTTTGCAGGAAAAACAAGACCAAGCAATCATGAAAAGAACAATTATCGCGTTACTTCTGGTAGCTGTTGCCGCACTTGCCGCGGTGGCGCAGCAGTTCGAGGACTATTTTGTGGACCGCACGCTGCGGCTCGACTACATCTTTGCCGGCAACAACCGTGACCAGCAGATCTTCTTTGAGCAGGCCTGTTCCACGCCACGCTGGGCAGGGCGCAAGAGCCGTCTGGCCGAGGTGCCCCTCAGGGGCAACGGCCAGATTACCGTCAAGGACCATGCTACGGGCCAGGTGCTGTTTGTGCACACCTTCTCGACCCTGTTCCAGGAGTGGCAGGCTACCGAGGAGGCCACCAAGGTCAACAAGGCCTTTGCCGCCAGCTATAATGTGCCCATGCCCAAGCAGCCCGTTGATGTCACGGTCTCGCTGACTGACTTCCACGGCAAGGTGGTGGGCTCGATGACCCATACCGTTGACCCGGCCGACATCCTCATCCGCCAGCTGGGTGACAACGGCATCCCCTACCACTACATCTGGAAAGGCAAAACCCTGCCAGCCAGTGAGAAAGCAGCCGATCAGCCCGGCCAGCGCAACTACACGCCCACCCAGGGTCCCCTTGACGGCGAGCCCGACATCACCGAGTGCATCGACCTGGCCATCGTCGCCGAGGGCTACACTCGTAGCGAGATGGGCAAGTTCTACAGCGACTGCCAGCGCGTGGTCGATGCCCTGTTTGCCCATGAGCCCTTCACCTCGTTGAAGAACCGCTTCAACGTCGTCGCCCTGGCTGCCGAGTCGCTCACCAGCGGCCCCAGCGTGCCCCACCTGGGACGGTGGAGCGCCACGCCCGTTGGCACCCACTACGACACCTTCTACAGCGACCGCTACTTGATGACGCAGGACATCCACCGCCTGTATGACGTGCTGTCAGGCGTCCCCTTTGAGCACATCATCGTCCTGGTCAACAGCGACACCTATGGCGGCGGTGGCATCTACAACCAGATCACGGTCACCACCAGCGACCATCCCACCTTCTCCCAGGTGTTGGTCCATGAGTTTGGCCATGCCTATGCGGGCCTGGGCGACGAGTACTTCTATGACGACGGCTACGAGACCATGTATCCCGCCGACACCGAGCCCTGGGAGCCCAACCTGACGACACTTGTCGATTTCCAGAGCAAGTGGGCCGACATGCTGCCCAAGGGCACGCCCGTGCCCACGCCAGCCGACCCCAAGGTGCCCAACTACCGCAAGATCACCAACGACAAGGAGCAGCGCCTGCTCGACGCCGCCACCCAGCGCGTCGGCGTGTTTGAGGGTGGGGGATACCAGAGCAAGGGCGTCTATCGTCCCGCCCAGGAGTGCCGCATGAAGGTCAACGAGGTGTCAGCCTTCTGCCCCGTCTGCTCCCGCGCCATCCAACGCATCACCGACTTCTACACAAGCCATTCGAGCTCGCTATCGCGAGAGGTCTAGAGTTTAGGGCTTAGGGCTTAGGGCTTAGAGTTTAGAGTTTAGAGTGCTCGCTGGCGCTCGCAGGTTAGGGCTTAGAGCTCGCTGCGCGAGAGGTCTAGAGTCTAGAGTTTAGGGCTTAGAGGGGGCTCATCCGATAAAAGGTGGTGTGGTGTGGCCCCAGCGGAAAATAAGCGGGGGCAAGCATGAGGTCGAAAGACCTCGCCAAGGCCAAAGGCCTTGAATAGCGCAAACCCCAGGGCGCACTGGCCGAAGGTGGCCTGGGGATCGAGGATACCAATCGGACGGGCCTCGAATGAGGGCCACTCATATCAGGCAAAATTATAAACAAAATTGGATAAACTTGGCTGCGCCTCAGCCATTGAAGCAAGCTTCATGGCTTTCGACTTGCACAAGTTTTATCATAAAAATCTATTTTGTTTAATTTTTATACAAATTTTTGTTTAATTTCTCGGTCGCAAGGCCGATTGAAAAACTGCGTCGAGTTTTGCAACAGCCTCTTATTATTGCAGCATTTGAATGATGACACGCCCTCGCTGATTGTCAATCAAACAAACTCATGTGCTCAAGTAAAATTCGCGTAATTCGCCGTTTTTTTTATAAGTGAACGCAATTTGTACTATCTTTGCAGTTCCAAAATCAGGTTTAATAACAAAATAGGTAAAAAATACAATTATGGCAAAGAAAGCATTATTGATGATTCTGGACGGTTGGGGCGAGGGTCCCAAGGGTCACAGCAACGCGATTTATAGTACCCCGACTCCTTATCTGGACTTCTTGCGTGCCGCTTATCCGCACAGCACGCTCAAGGCATGTGGCGAGGACGTGGGTCTGCCCGACGGACAGATGGGCAACAGCGAGGTGGGTCACCTCAACATCGGCGGCGGCCGTGTCGTCTATCAGGACCTTGTCAAGATCAACAAGAGCATCAAGGACGGCTCCATCATGCAGAACCCCGAGATCGTGAATGCCTACACCTATGCCAAGGAGAACGGCAAGGCGCTGCACATCATGGGACTGACCAGCACGGGTGGCGTGCACAGCTCGCAGGAGCACCTGATGGCCCTGTGTGACATCGCCAAGGAGTATGGCCTGGAGCGCGTGTTTGTGCACTGCTTCATGGACGGCCGTGATACCGACCCCGAGAGCGGCAAGGGCTTTGTAAACACCGTTGCCGAGCACTGCAAGCACAGCGCCGGCGTGGTGGCTACGGTCATTGGCCGCTACTATGCCATGGACCGCAACAACAACTGGGACCGCATCAAGGTGGCCTATGACATGCTCACCGCCGGTGTGGGCAAGCAGAGCGACGACATGGTGAGGGCCATCCAGGAGTCCTATGACGAGGGCGTGACCGACGAGTTCATCAAGCCCATCGTCAACTCGACCGTTGACGGCCGCATCCAGGAGGACGACGTGGTCATCTTCTTCAACTTCCGCAACGACCGCGCCAAGCAGATCACCATCGCCCTGACGCAGCAGGACAAGCCCGAGGACGGCATGACGGTCATCCCCGGCCTGCAGTACTATTGCATGACGCCCTATGACCCCACGTTCAAGGACGTGCACGTGCTCTTCCCCAAGGAGAATGTGGACAACACGCTGCCCGAGTACCTGTCGGGCCTAGGCAAGCGCCAGCTGCACATCGCCGAGACCGAGAAGTATGCCCACGTGACCTTCTTCTTTGGCGGTGGACGTGAGCAGCCCTTCGAGGGCGAGGACCGCATCCTGGTGCCGTCGCCCGACGTGGCCACCTATGACCTGAAGCCCGAGATGAGCGCCTATGAGGTGCGCGACAAGCTCGTTGCCGCCATCCGCGAGGACAAGTATGACTTTATCGTGGTTAACTATGCCAACGGCGACATGGTGGGACACACCGGCGTGTATGAGGCCATCACCCAGGCCGTGAAGGCCGTTGACCGCTGTGTACACGACACGGTAGAGGCCGCCAGGGCCACGGGCTATGAGGTCATCATCATTGCTGACCACGGTAACGCCGACCATGCCATCAACAGCGACGGCACTGCCAACACTGCCCACTCGTTGAACCCCGTGCCCATCATCTATGTGACCGAGGATCCCGAGCTCATCATCAACACGGGCCGCTTGGCCGATGTCGCTCCCTCGATCCTCCAGATCATGGGACTGCCGCAGCCCAAGGAGATGACTGGCCACGGCCTCATCGACGTGACCAAGTAACGGCCGGCCGGTTATCGGTACGACAACAAAAGAGTGTGTCATCATGAAGTGCCCCCAAAAAGTTAGACGTTAAACACGTTTATAACTCACTATGGTATTGAGCTCGGTATTGTACCGGGCTCATACCATTTAA
>ONOU01000023.1 GCA_900319525.1 uncultured Prevotellaceae bacterium
TGCGATTGTCCCTATAGACGATGAAGTGGTAGCCTTTTTTGACCTGGTGACCAGGTTGGTCTTCGGCATAGAACTGATGGTAGGCATCGATACCCACCAACTCAACAGGACGACTGCCTACCACTTTGTCCCGGTCACGCACAACGGCCTCGATACTCTGTATGGCACTCAGCTCGCTGCGTGCAGCCTGTGAGGTGGTATCGTTACCATACTCCTCATAGAAGTTTGCAATAGCACGGTTCAGATCACGCAGGGCGATAAATGCCTGTGAATCATAGATAATCATGTTGCTTGTCACGATGGACATGTCGGTGCTGATGGGCTGGTAGCTCTCGGGGTACTTGAGCTTGTTGACAACCATCTTACGGATGCGTGAGTCTACCTTTTTCTCGATTCTTTTCATCTGGGCTTGGCCAGCTAACTCGACAATCTCTTCACGCGTGTACTGCCTGCAGGCAACAGTCAGCAACATCAATGCCAGCATAAGCAAAAACTTAGTCTTCATGATAGCAAATATTTAACTAATCCAATCTTATAAAGTCAAACAGCACCATAGGAGAAAGCCATGCGAGGCGACCCATCCAATGGTGCTGTTGTCCTATTGGCGATTACCGCCTACTTGAATAGGTAGGTGGTGACGCTCTCATGGCCCAGGTAAAAGGCTTTGGCCTTGATGACCTGGGGCTGAGTCTTGACAGGAACAGGAGCCGTCCAGCGGGGAGAATCCACGGTGGGCTCGCTGCCGTCGAGGGTGTAGGTCACCAGTTCGTCGGGATACTGGGTGTTGATCATCAAATTGCCATCAACCAGCTTGATGCCCGGAGGCCCCACGCGGAAGGTGTAGCCCATGCCCTTCAACAGCGGCAACTCGCGGGTACCGATCTTGAGGTTATACTGGTGACGAGCCTCGTTATAGGCCTGATTATCGGTGAGATTCTTGCTCCACTCGGGCATAGCCGTCCAGGCGCGCTCGCTCACACCCATCATCTTGGGCAGCAGCATGTACTGCACCTCGTCAAAGCTGCGCAACGTCTCGCCCCACAGCTGGGCCTGCACGCCGATGATGTTCTCAGGTTTCTCCAGCCCCACCTTGCCGTCGCCAGCAGTGGTGATGTTGATGGGGGTGCCATCGACGGCCGTGCGGGCACTGGCATAGATGTTGGCGGGCAGTGCGCTCCAGGCGTCAAACTCATCGACCTTGCCACCCCAGTGCAGTCCCTGCTCGTTCTGGTGCCAGCTGTAAGCCATATCCATGTAGAAGTTGGTCACATTGGACAAAATCACCGGATAACCGTCATTGGCGAGACGATAGGGCACGTCGCTGCGCGAACCCACAGTGCTCCAGGCGTTCACACCTGCCACACGGGGAGCCACCATGGTGTTAAACTCAGGCTTGTGATTCAGAGCCACTTCCTGCCAGCCCTCGATGCGGATCTTGCGGGCAGCGAGCAGCTCGCTGATGCGCTTGACGTAGTACTCGCTCACCTCGTGCTGGGTCTTGAGGCCCTCGCGCTGCATGAGTGCCTGCACGTCGGGACTCTTGGACCAAGCGTTATTGGGCACCTCGTCACCGCCCAGGTGGACGATTTCGAGCTTGAGGCCAGCTTCCTTATACATCTTCTCCAACTCGGCTACCACGCGGTCGATGAAGCGGTAAACGTCATCGCTGGCCACATTGAGCACGTTGTCGTGATAGCTCTGGGCCGAGGTGTAAACGCTCTCGTTCTTGTCATCCCACAGGCGGAACTGCTCGGCCGTGGGGTTATTCTTGGCACGGTTTTTCATCGCCACGATGGCGGCACGGGCATGGCCGGGCGTCTCAATCTCGGGAATGACGCGCACACCACGTGAACGGGCATACTTCAGCAGGTCGATGAACTCGGCACGGGTGTAATAGCCGTTGGCACACTGCGACAAGTCATCGGGATTACCGTTGCCGTCAAATATCTGGGCCAGATAGCCGTTCTCGTCGAGCGTGGCGCCACGGCGGGCTGCCACCTGCGTCAACTCGGGAAAACCGGGGATTTCCAGTCGCCAGGCCTCATCATCGGTGAAGTGGAACTGGATGGTGTTGATCTTGTAGTAGGCCAGCAGGTCTATCGTGCGCTTGAAATCGGCGGGCTTGATGACGAAGTTGCGGGCAATGTCGAGCATCACGCCACGATAGCCAAAATCAGGCCAGTCGATGACGAAGCAGTTCTGCAGGCGGTGTCCCTTGCTGTGGTCAAGAGCCGCAATGAGCGTCTTCACACCGTTCATCAGGGCCGCCTGGGTGACGCCATGAATGGAGATCTTGCCATCGTGCACACGCAGGGTGTAATACTCTCCATTGGTGCTCAACTTCTTGTCCAGCAAGAGCTCAATCACAGTGCTCTGACCACTGGAGGCATACACGCCACGCTTTTGCAGTTCACTGGTGAGCAATGCCTTGGCACGGCGATAACCGCCCCACTGCAAGAATTTTCCCGTCTTGATGGTCACCAGGCTGCCCACCTGGGTGAAGCCGTCCTCAATATCCACCTGCTTGGGAGCAGGGAAGATGTCGTAGTCATTGCCCGTATAGCCGTCGCCAAAGCCGTTGATGGCCTCGTTATAGCTGTACATGTAATTGCCGTCGGGATAGGCCTTGTGGTCACGCCACTGCCCAGGCTTGTCGAGCGGTGAACAGCTGATGGCGACCGTCTGGGGGTGAGCCATGTCACCGCCCATCACCACATGACCACCAGCGGGGACGTAGCACTTGTTGACCAGGCTGCCACCCATTACCAGATCAATCACCAGCGAATCGCCGGCAGCCACGGGCTTGTAGTTGGCATTGGGCTTGATGCGGTAGTAGGTTGTCGATACCTCCTTGATATCCACAGGACATCCAGCAGGCAAGGTCACCGAACGGGAGAACTGATTAAAAAAGAATTCCCAATCGGCACCCAGCGGCTGCTTGGAGACGTTCTTAATGACGAAGCGCGAACTGTAGTTGTTTGCCGCGGCATTGTTCTGTCCCATTTGCCAAGCTACAGCGATGGGCGACTGGGCACTCAACGCCAGCGCCATCATGGCACAGGACAAGATAGTTAAAAACTTGAATTTCTTCATTGTATTCTATTGTTTTGTTTGATAATTCGATCCAGCAGGTTGTCGCAGGCATCCTCCAGCAGGTCCAGCACCAGTTCAAAGCCCTCGCTGCCCTCATAGTATGGGTCGGGCACGTGGTCATAATGGGGAAACTGTCGAATGTAATCACCCATCATCACCACCTTGTCCTGTTGCTCGATGGTTGCCGTCTTGTAGCGGAGGTCTTCCACATTGGTGGCATCCATGCCCACAATCAAGTCAAAGTCGTCAAAGTCGGCCGCACGCACCTGCCGAGCACGGTGAGTCAGTTCGTAGCCACGGGCACGCGCATGCACGCGCATCCGTTTGTCCGGCAGGTCACCGATGTGCCATGCGCCAATGCCTGCCGAGTCGATATAAAACCGATCGGTCAAGCCCCGCTCATCGACCAGACGTTGCATCACCGCCTGGGCCGCCGGCGACCGGCAAATATTCCCCAGACAGACGAAAAGGATGCTGTATTTCAAGGATTCATTCATTTTGAAGGTGCAATATTACAAAAAATCGCTGAAATTAGATACTTGCAGGGATGGTTTTTTCGTTATTTATATGTAACTTTGCTTGCTCAAACGTAGAACTACAACCACAATGATGTGGGCTGAATATATTTTTATGATGAACCGTAACCTCTTGCGTGCACTACCGCTACTACTGCTCTCGTCGTGCGGGCATGGCGGCAATAGGCAAGAACAAGATACCACGGCATGGGATTACGAGGCACCGCCCGCCATGCCAGTTAACCGCAACATCACCGGTGACAGCATGGGCCTCATCGCCGATGCCGACATTCATCGCCTCCCCACCTACATCGAACAGCGCCCCCTCAAGGAGATTTTCAACGACAGTAACGCCCTGCAGCTCGAGGCAGCCGAGAAGAACGGCTTCAAGCCCGTGTCAAGCCTGCGCGAAGCCTATAACATTGACCGGCCATTAGTACGGATTTTCTCTTGCGATGCCTATATGCTCGATGACTTGAGCGCATCGGTGCCTTATCTTGTACCCAAGGCCGCCCAGCTGCTCAAGGAGATAGGCTACGCCTTCCAGGACACGATCAAGAAGCGCGGCGGCAAGGCCTACCGCATCAAGGTCACCAGCGTGACGCGCACCATCTACAGTGTCTCCAAGCTCATGCGCCGCAACCGCGCCGCGACCGAGAACTCCTGCCACCGCTACGGCACCACATTCGACATCAGCTGGGTGAAGTTTGACTGCATGGACCCGAGCATGGTCATTTCTCTTGAAGATTTAAAGAACATCCTCGCCGAGGTGGTGCAAGACTTCAGGAAACGCGGACGATGCTATGCCATCTTTGAACGCAAGTCGGGCTGCCTGCACATCACTGTGAGATAACAAAAACATAATGTACATTATAATATAACTAGTTTCAAACCAATGACCTTACAACAGACGATAGCCGAGTACCTGAAATATACAGGGCAGAAAGGCTTAGACATCAGCGCCGCACTCATCGACTGTGACGGTGTTCTCTACGACTCAATGAAGTACCACACCCAGGCCTGGGTGAAACTCATGAAGAAAAACGGCATCAAGTGTACCCGCGATGAGTTCTATGAACTGGAGGGCATGACCGGCAGCGAAATCATCAAGATGAAGTTCAAGACCGGTGCCGGCAAGAACATCACCGACGATGAGGCCCGCGCACTCTACGGCGTGAAGACCCGCTACTTCCGCGAACTGGGCGAGGCCCCCGTAATGCCTGGCGCAGTGCGTGTGCTCGAGGCCCTCAAGGAGGCTGGCGTGGACCGCATCCTGGTGACCGGTTCTCAGCAGGACACCATACTGGAACGCATCGAGAAAGATTTTACCGGCCTCTTTGGCGAGATCAAAGTCACTGGCCACGATGTGCGCAAGGGTAAGCCCAACCCCGAGCCCTACTTGAAAGGAATGGCCAAGGCCGACAAGAAGCCTCACCAGTGCATCGTCATCGAGAACGCTCCGTTAGGCTGCCAGGCAGGCCATGCCGCCGGCTGCTTCACCATTGGCGTGACAACGGGACCTATCCCCGAGAAGGACTTGCTCAAGGCTGGTGCCGACCTCGTCTATAAGAACATGGACGAGCTGGCAGCCGCCCTGCCCGCACTGCTCGTGGCACTGAGCATCGTCAAGGCCTAAACCATTTCAACTTAGCCTCACGCTAAGGCGCTAAGCACCTAGGCACACCACAATCAGCCCTGGCGGCTTAGCGCCCTAGCGTGAGATTTTAAGCGATAAACAGTCATGGGACAGAACCTCATTTTCACTAACGACGTCCAGGCGGCTATTGACCGGTTGACTAATGACAGCGACCACAATCTGACCGTATGGATTGCCGACGTGAATACCGCCCGCCTAATGCCTGCCCCAGCCCACTTCATCACCATCCCCGACGGCGATGAGAACAAGACGCTGGCTACCGTCACCCGCGTGTGGGACGAGATGGAGCGCATGGGCGCAACACGCCGCTCGCTGGTCATCAACCTAGGGGGCGGCATGGTGACCGACCTGGGGGGATTTGCAGCAGCAACCTTCAAGCGAGGTGTGCGGTTCATCAATGTACCCACCACGCTGCTGGGCGCCGTCGATGCTGCCGTGGGAGGCAAAACGGGTTTCAACTATCACGGGCTGAAAAACGAAATCGGTACCTTTGCCCCCGCCAGCGACGTGATTATCTCCACACGCTTTTTTGACACACTGCCTGTCGAGGAAATGAAATCGGGGTATGCCGAGGTGCTCAAGCATGCGATGCTCAGCAACCGCGATGAGTTTCTCAGACTGCTGGACCATGATTTTAACGCACCCATTGACCATGACGACCTGCTGGAACGGCTGCGCCGCTCGGTTCAAGTCAAGGTCGATATTGTAGCCCGCGACCCCAACGAGCAGGGCGAACGCAAGGCGCTGAACCTGGGGCACACCATCGGGCACGCCCTTGAGAGCCTGGCCATGAAACGTGAAAAGCCTGTGCCTCACGGCTATGCTGTCGCTTGGGGACTGGTTACCGAAACCATACTCTCCCATATCAGACTGCAATTCCCCAGCGAGGACGTACACCGCCTAGGGCACTTTGTGCGAGACAATTACCGCGGTTTCCCCTTTACCTGTGACGACTATGATGAGTTGCTGGCCCTGATGCGCCACGACAAGAAGAGCCGTAACGGCGAGATCACGTGCACCCTGTTAACCAGTATTGGTGACTACCGCATCGACCAGGCCGTCACCCCCGACGATATCACCGCTGCCCTTGACATCCTGCGCGACCACCTCGGTCTTTAGACAAGCCCCAAAACACCTGAATATCTCCTTTTTGTAAATTTTTCACGACTTTTTATCAAGTTTACTTGTCATTTTGAAAAGTTTACTTTACCTTTGTCGCCGTAATCGATTACAAAGACAACCATGTTCAACAATTTAAAGAGGTTTCAATTATGAATTACAGTTATTTATTCCCACCTGTATTCAAGAAAATCGGTTGGGTTTTGTTTGTGATCTTCGCAGTACTGAATGTACTGTGGATGACAGGTGATATTGAGGGATTATTACCTGCGTGCAAAGTGTTTAGCATCTGGCCAGACGAGGGCAAATTCATCATGACTAATGACGACTGGACCGATGAGATATGCATCGTTGGCATGATCTTATCGCTGCTCTTTATCACATTTGCCCGTCTCAAGCAGGAGGACGAGTTTACTATCAACCTGAGGATGAAATCAATGGCCTGGGCTGTCAAGGGTTATGGACTCATCATCATTATCGCAACGCTATTTATCTACGGCTTCAACTGGCTGTATGTCATGCTATTGTCAGTCTATCTGATATTCTTTCTTTTCATTATCAAATTCTATTATGAACTAGAAAAGTTCAGGAAGGAGGTCCCTCATGAAGAATAATGTCAGAGTGGAACGAGCCATACACCACATGACCCAGGCCCAACTGGCCGAGCGCATCGGTGTGAGCCGCCAGACCATCAATGCCATCGAGAGCGGCAAATATGTTCCCTCAACCGTGTTAGCCTTAAAGATATCGGTTGTTTTCAATAAGCCCGTCAACGAATTATTCTCTCTTGAAGAACAGGATTAATCAGTAAAGCGTGACTAGAAAGGGGCATTTCTCCTCTCTAGTCGCGTGCTTTTCATGGAGCCTATTTCCAGTGCCAGAGGCGGGAGACGGCATGAGTGATTGTGCGCAGGTGGAAATCTTTTCCTATAACGACGAGCATCACGGCAAAGAGGATGAACAGGATGCCCACGATGAGGCGCGGCGTCAACGTCTCGCCAAAGATAATCACACCGATAGCCACTGCCGTCAGCGGTTCCAGGGCTCCCAGGATGGCCGTGGGCGTGGCACCCACATGATTGACAGCCACCGTCATGAACACCAGCGAGAGGATGGTGGGAACAATGCTCAACCACACAGCAAAACTCCACGCTCGTGGCGACGGCAGGACATGAAGATACAATTCCGGCGACGTGAAGGAATAAAGTATCAGCGTGATTTCACACACCAGCATGGCATAGAAAGTGACCTTGAACGACGACATTTTGATATCGGACTGGTTGACGACGATGATATAGATGGCATAGGCCAACGAGGAAAGGATGCACAGCACAATGCCGATGACGCTCAACGACACTCCTGCCCCACCCTTGTAGAGCAGACCGATGCCCACCAGCGACAGGACAATGGCCATAACGGTCATCGAGGTAACCTTTTCCTTGAAGAAAAGCGCCATAATCACCGCCACCATCACGGGATAGACAAACAGGATGGTCGATGCGATGCCCGCGTCCATGAAGTGGAAACTCTGGTAATAGGTAATGCTTGAGGCCGCAAACAGGACTCCAAGGGAGAACAGCACCTTGAACTCCCGGCGCGTGACCTTGAAGTCAATGCGCTTGATCAGCATGATCACCGCCAGCAATATGACGGCCAGGCCAAAACGATGGGCCAGCACGGTTGCCGTGTTCACGCCTTCCTCATAGAGCGGCAGCGCGCCAAAAGGATTTGTGCCGTAGCACACCGCCGACAGGATGGCACACAAGATACCGATGGATTTTGATTGTTTTGACATGAAAGTGTGTGTTGATGTAGTGATTATTATCGCTTGAAACGGCTCATCTCGTACAGTGCCGGCAGGGCCTTGCCATTGGCGCTGTTGAACAGACCGCGATTCAAGCCCCAGTTGCTGTGCTCAAAACGGGTACCGTAGCGGTTCTCCTCAGGGTACCACCAGAAGAGGCCCGTCACGTTGGCATGGCGGTTCAATTCGGCAACCAGGTCGGCAGTGAATTGGCGCTGGCCCTCGATGGTTCCCGGCATGCAATGGGAGAAATCCTCCTCGCCACGGTTCACACCATCGTGCAGATAGTAATAGGCCGCCTCGACAATCATCACTGGCTTGTCGGGGAAACGCATGGCTAGCGAGTCAAGCGTCGAGCCCAGGTTGGGAATCGTACCATGCCACATGGGATAGTAACTCAAGCCGATGATGTCATAGTCCACAGCAGCTGCCCGCAAGCGGTCATAATAGTTACGGGTCATTTCCCACTGGCCGGCCTTCTCGGTATGGATGATGATGCCAGCCGAAGGGCACACCTCGCGGCAAGCCTTGCAGCCGGCCTTGAGCAAGCCAGTGAAGACGTCCCAATTGTCGGCACTCATCGGGTCAACACGCCCCACGGGCCAGTCCATACCGAAGGTGATTTCGTTGCCCACCTGAATCGTTGCGGGGACCACGCCAGCAGCCTTGAGCGCCAACAGACAATGGCGGGTATAGCGGTAGATGCTGTCGGTCAACGCCTTTGCTTTCAGTCCTTCCCATCGTTTTGGGGTAAACTGCTTGGCAGGATCAGCCCAGGTGTCACTATAATGGAAATCCAGCATCACCTCAAAGCCGCGCGCCCTGATGGTCTTGCACAGGTTGATGACATAGTCCAGGTCCTGGCACACGCCCTCGTCATGATGACGGCCCGGCGCATTCTGCGGGTCAACGAACAGTCGCACACGCATCATGTTCCACCCCTGTTGCTTGAACAGGTCATAGGGGTCAACCGTTACGCCACACGAACCCTTATAAATCACGCCATTACGCGCATTTGAGGTCATCATCGACACATCCCCACCCAGCCACGACCGTGCAACGACAGAGATGGCAACCAGCACCAGCGATAGGAGTAAGACCACACGTTTCATCATCTCACTTGAATTGAAAGTTATTGAATAAAACTAAAATAAGGTGTTGATGGTCAATGATCATCAACACCTTTGCGATGTCGGGGTGACTAGATTCGAACTAGCGACCCCACGCCCCCCAGACGCGTACTCTAACCGGACTGAGCTACACCCCGATCGCACTTTCCGAAACGCATTTGTTTCGTAAAGCGGTGCAAAGGTAATGCCGTTTAGGTTACTGACCAAATTTTTTTGCAACTTTTTTAAAATATTTTTTCTCACCATTAGGGCTCGGAAGGGGCTAACTAACATATAATAAACAGGTTAATCACAAAGAATATCACTCACTCAGGAAGGTGAACAGCATCATGGCAAACGAGGCCTCTGGCCCTCAATTGAGACCAGAGACCTCGTTATGATTCAGTCTAGTGAATATCTACCTGTTACTCGGCCTTGCCGTCGCTGCCCAGCACCTCAATGATTTTGTGCTTGTACAGCTTCACCATCTCGTCGCGAGCGGGACCGCAATACTTGCGGGGGTCAAACTCACCGGGCTTCTCGGCCAGCACCTTGCGCACGGCAGCGGTGAAAGCCAGGCGGCTGTCGCTGTCGATGTTGATCTTGCAGACGGCGCTCTTGGCGGCCTTGCGCAGCTGGTCCTCGGGGATACCTACGGCATCGGGCAGGTTGCCGCCGTTGGCATTGATGATGTCAACATACTCCTGGGGCACGCTCGACGAGCCGTGCAGCACGATGGGGAAGCCGGGGAGCTTCTTCTCTACCTCCTCGAGCACGTCAAATGCCAGGGGAGGAGGAACGAGCTTACCGGTCTTGGGATCGCGGGTGCACTGCTCGGGTTTGAACTTGTAGGCGCCATGGCTGGTGCCGATGCTGATGGCCAGCGAATCACAACCCGTGCGGGTAGCGAAATCGATCACCTCTTCGGGCTTGGTATAGTGTGACTCCTCGGCAACAACGTCGTCCTCGACACCGGCGAGCACGCCAAGCTCGGCCTCAACAGTCACGTCAAACTGGTGAGCATACTCCACAACCTTCTTGGTCAGCGCGATGTTCTCCTCATAGGGGAGTGATGAGCCGTCGATCATTACCGACGAGAAACCGAAGTCAACACATGACTTGCACAATTCAAAGGTGTCACCATGGTCCAGATGGAGGCAAATCTGGGGATGCTCCCAGCCCAACTCCTTGGCATACTCTACAGCGCCCTCGGCCATGTAACGCAGCAGCGTCTGGTTGGCATACTTGCGGGCACCACTCGATACTTGCAGGATGACAGGCGACTTTGTCTCGGCACATGCCTTGATGATAGCCTGTAACTGCTCCATGTTGTTGAAGTTGAACGCGGGGATGGCATAGCCGCCATCGATTGCCTTAGCAAACATCTCGCGAGTGTTCACGAGACCTAAATCCTTGTAATTTACCATAATTAGAAATAATATTATTGGAAAAAACTCAATATTCTTATTTTCCGCAAAGGTAATCAATTTTATGGTAGGACAATGCGATAGAGAAAAGTTTTTTTCAACAATGCGCCTGAATTCTGAGATTTTGTCCATTGACATTACGGTTAACACTAAAAACACATTAAATTTAAATCAAAAAACATTAAAACTTTGAAATATCACATAATTTATATATATTTGCCGTCCAAATTATCAGGTTTCACTACAGGACGATTTTTCTTTATTATCCAACAAATATTAACCAACTTAATTCAACAGAATTATTATGAAGAAATTATTACTCATTGCTGCAATGGCAGCTCTGGCCCTAGGCGCTAGCGCCGATGGCTACAAGTTAGAGAAAGTGTGGACGCTCAATGCTCTTGACCTATTCCCGACGACCAACGACGTCCGTCAAGGCTTCGGCATGGACGGCAAGTTCTACATCCACAACAAGGCAGACCAGACCGTGTACATCATTGACCAGAACGGATTCACCGGCGAGACACTTCCCGGCGGTGCCAACTGCGGCATCTCGCGCGACGAGGCCGGTAACATCCTGGTGAGCAACGCCACATTCCCCGGCAGCTGGGTTGCCGCCGGCCTTAAGGTCATCAACCCCAACACTGGAGATGTTGTTGAATACATCGTGCCCGAGGAGTGCGGCCTGATAGGACGCTGCGACTTCATCGGCAATGCCAAGGGCAACATGATGGAAGACGGCGTGTTGTACTTGACAGGCTGGGTCTCAAACGAAGTTTATACCGATGGTGTTGCCATCTTTACAGTGGAAGGAGGAGAAGTGAATGTGGACAATTGCTACCTGGCTACCTGCAACGGACTGGCCACCAACGCCTCGACCGTAATCAACTATTACAACGACCTGAATGGTGAACCTGCCCTGTTGTTCGCCTATCGTAGCGGCGCCCCCGGCAAGTTGGTTGCCGACGGCGATAACTTCACCCGCACCGGCCTTGTTCTGCCTAATAAGGGTGCATGCAACGGCGTGTTCCCCCTCATCTGGGACGGGAAGGAACTGTTCGTCTATCCCACTTTGCCCAATTATCAGGATGGTTGGGCCATCTCCGAGGCTGGCGCCGAAGCTCCCATCGTAGAGGTTCCCTCCTCAGTAACGGCCAATCCCAATGGCATCCAGTGTAACTGGCTCAATGCCGAGATCGACGAGAACGGTGTGATCATCTACCAATATGTTCCCGGCGGCCAGATCAGCGTTTATCGCCTGACCAAGGACGAGGCTCCCGAGTACATGCGCGGTGACGTTGATGGCGACAACAATGTGAATATCTCGGATGTCACCACCCTGATCGACATCCTGCTGAGCGGCAGTGAGGCCCCTGCATCGGCCGACTGCGACGGGGATTCACAGGTGAACATTTCGGACGTCACCACCCTGATTGACTACCTGCTGAGTGGCAACTGGCCTGCTGAGGAGTAAACCAAGCACTTACTTTTATCCCAACAAGCATCATGACAGCAAGGGAACCCCATCAATGGGGCTCTCTTGCCTGTTTCTTGGCCCAAAGGCGACAATTTAGCCATGCGTATTATTGCTCTATCCAATAAAAAGGGTTAACTTTGCGCACGCATTATCAACTAACATGAATTAAAACAAACCTGTAACGCCGTGTCAGCTATCAACAAGTGGCGCATCGAGGATAGCGCCGAACTATACAACATCGGAGGCTGGGGCCTCAAGTACTTCTCCATCAACGAGAACGGCCACGTCACCGTCACGCCCAAGAGCAACTGTGTCGCCGTTGACCTGGCTGATGTCATGGACGAGTTGCACTCCCGCAAGGTGACCGCACCGGTACTGTTGCGTTTTCCAGACATCCTAGACAACCGCATCGACAAGATCTCCAGCTGCTTCAAGAAGGCAGCCAAGGAGTATGAGTACCAGGGTGCCAACTTCATCGTCTATCCCATCAAGGTGAACCAGATGAGGCAGGTGGTCGAGGAGATCATCGGGCACGGCAAGAAGTTCAACATCGGCCTGGAGGCCGGCAGCAAGCCCGAGCTCCATGCCGTGCTGGCCAGCAACATGACCGACCTGAACGCCAATCCCGTGATCATCTGCAACGGCTACAAGGACGAGGGCTATGTAGAGCTCGCCTTGCTGGCACAGAAGATGGGACGACGCATCTTTGTCGTCGTTGAGAAACTGAGCGAGCTCGAGCTCATTGACCGCGTGGCAGGACGGCTGAACATCAGACCCAACATCGGCTTCCGCATCAAGCTTTCCAGCAGTGGCAGCGGCAAGTGGGAAGAGAGTGGCGGCGACAGCAGCAAGTTTGGTCTTAACACGAGTGAATTGTTCAGTGCCATCGACTACCTGAGCGAGCACAAACTGGGCGACTGCCTCAAGCTCATCCACTTCCACATCGGCAGCCAGATCACCAAGATACGCCGCATCAAGAATGCCCTGCGCGAGGCAGCGCAGTTCTATGTCCAGCTGGCCAAGCTGGGGTTTGACGTGGAATATGTCGATATCGGCGGCGGCCTGGGTGTCGATTACGACGGCACACGCTCCAGCGGCAGCAGCCACTCGATGAACTATAGCATCCAGGAGTATGTCAACGATGCTGTCTATACCCTGGTTGACGCGAGCAACAAGAACGGCCTCAAGCACCCCAACATCATCACCGAGAGCGGACGCTCACTCACGGCCCACCACTCGGTCCTCGTTGTGGACGTGCTGGAGACGACCTCGCTGCCCGAGTGGGACGACAAGGTGGACAACGTCAGCGAGAACGACAATGAGCTGGTGCGTGACATGTACGAGATTTGGGACAAGATCAATCAGGCCCGCCTGCTTGAGGACTGGCACGACGCCCTGCAGATACGCGACGAGGCGCTCGACCGCTTCTCACTGGGACTCATCGACCTGCGCACCCGCGCCATGGTCGAGAAACTCTTCTGGTCTATCGCGCGAGACGTGGACGGCTATGTCCGCAACATGAAGCACGCTCCAGACGAGTTGCGCTCGGTGAGCCGCATGTTGCCCGACAAGTACTTCTGTAACTTCTCCCTGTTCCAGTCGTTGCCCGACGCCTGGGCCATCGATCAGGTCTTCCCCGTGATGCCTATCGACCGCCTCACCGAGCGGCCCACCCACTTCGCGACCCTCCAGGACATGACCTGCGACAGTGACGGCAAGCTGAACAACTTCATCTCGTCTCAAGGCATCGCCCATTCACTGCCTGTCCACAAGCTCAAGGCCAATCAGCACTACTACCTGGGCATCTTCCTCGTAGGCGCCTATCAGGAGATTCTGGGCGACATGCACAACCTGTTCGGCGACACCAATGCGGTGCACATCAATGTCTTTAAGGAACATTATGAAATCGATCAGGTAATTGACGGTGAGACCGTTGCCGAGGTACTTGACTACGTCGAGTTCAATCCCAAACAGCTCGTACGCAACGTCGAGACCTGGGTGAGCGAATCCATACGCTCTGGAAAGATCACCAGCGAGGAAGGCAACGAGTTTGTGCGCAACTTCCGCAGCGGACTGTACGGCTATACTTATCTTGAGAAATAATTCTTTAGGACATCTAGAGTATCTAGATATTCTAGAAGTTCTAGAAGATCATGCGATATTTTATCAGGCTTGGTTATAAGGGAGCGGCCTACCATGGCTGGCAGGTGCAGCCCCACGACTGCTCGGTGCAACAGACCATCGAGGAGGCTATGGCCACGCTCCTGCGCACTCCCACCCCCATCACCGGAGCCGGGCGCACCGATGCAGGAGTGAATGCCCGCCTGATGGTGGCTCATTTCGATACCGAGCAGCCCATCAAGGACATTGAACGCTTTATCCATGGCTTGAATGCCCTGTTGCCGCCCGACATCGCCATCTACAGCGTGTCACCCGTTCATGACGAGGCCCATGCCCGCTTTGACGCCACCAGCCGCACCTACAAGTACTTTGCCGTCACCCGCAAGGACCCTTTCCGCTACCCGCTCAGCTGGAAATGTCCGCCAGATCTTGATTTTGACCTGATGAACCAGGCCGCAGCCCGCCTGCTCGACTATACCGACTTCACCTCCTTCTCCAAGCTGCACACCGACGTCAAGACCAACAACTGCCGCATCACTCACGCCCTGTGGACACTTGAAGACGAGCAGTGGGTGTTTACCATCACGGCTGACCGCTTCTTGCGCAACATGGTGCGTGCCATCGTCGGCACCCTCGTCGAGGTCGGTCGCCACAAGATGACAGTGGAACAATTCTGTCAAGTCATCGAACGCAAGGACCGTTGCGCCGCCGGCACCTCGATGCCCGGCCATGCCCTCTTCCTCTGGGAGATCAAGTATCCCTATAGTATTTAGTTGTTAGTTGTTAGATGATCTAGATTATTGGGGCAATTTTAAAAAAATTGACCTAAGTGCTTGTCAGTTCGGGGAATTGTATTACCTTTGCACCCGCATTAGTGCCCGCGGGGCTATGTAAAGCGTTGTGCAACTGGCACAGCCGCCTCAGGGACAGTTATTTAAACTACAAGTTAAACAAATGTACGCAATTGTAGAAATTCAGGGACAGCAATTCCGCGCCGAGCAGGGCAAGAAGTTGTATGTTCACTATCTCGGCGACGAGCGCAAGGAAGGTGACTCTGTAGAGTTTGACCGCGTCCTGCTCGTGGATGCCGACGGTGCCGTTAAGGTTGGCGCACCTACCGTCGAAGGTGCAAAGGTTGTTTGCGAGGTAAAGGCTCCCCTCGTGAAAGGTGAACACGTCATCGTTTTCAAGAAGAAACGTCGCAAAGGCTATCGCCGCTTGAACGGCCATCGCCAGCAGTTCACTCAGCTTGAGATTAAAGAAGTCGTTGCTTAATTAACCATTTAAAAATCACAACTCTAGATTATGGCACATAAAAAAGGTGTCGGCAGTTCTAAGAACGGCCGCGAGAGCGAAAGCAAACGCCTCGGCGTGAAGATTTTTGGTGGTCAGTTTGCCAAGGCCGGTAACATCATCCGCCGTCAGCGCGGTACTCAGCATCGTCCCGGTCAGAACGTTGGCATGGGCAAGGACCACACCCTCTATGCTCTGGTTGACGGCACTGTAGAGTTCCAGCACCGCGCTGGTCACACCTACATCAACGTGATCGAAGCTCCCAAGGAGGAACAGAACTAAAAAGGAACAACAAATCCCAACCCTAACTTGGGTGGACACTATTGTTAAGGTAGTGCCCACCCAATTTTGTTGGCGCATAGGTCATATTTTTAAGCTGTTCAATACTCGACGGCCTCGACATCGATGACGCGGGAATCCATTGGGTCGATGTTGGGGATGTCAAAGTCGGCTTCATCGCCCTCCTCGGGACCAAACCACTCGCGCAGGCGTTCACGGGCCTTGGCCTGAATCTCTGGAGTGATGTATTTCCTCATCGTGAACAGTGCCCATGCCAGAGCGGCCAAGTCGTCGGTAAACCCGAGGGCAACAATCACATCGGGAATGAAATCCAGAGGCAGGATAAAGTAGCCTAGCGCACCAAGCACTTTGAGTTTGAGGCTCCTGGGGACGGACGGATCACGCGAGACGTAATAGAGCACAAGGACATAATAGACGGCCTTGCGGCCAGCCTTTTGCGCTACCTTCTTCAGTTTTTTCCACAGCTTGCTGTCGTTGAAGAACTGAACGTAATCATCGAGGTTGATGTTCTTGTTGATAGGCATTGCTTGATATCATGTAATGGTCAATACGTTTGTTGCAAGCCATTACAGCAATTTGCGTGCCAAGTTGTTCAATATGGTCATCTTGATGACCATATTGAGGTCTAGGGTCTAAGGGGAAGTGTTTAGGGGAGAGGGGCTTGCGGTTTAGGCAAGTTCTTGCTCCTCGTGGAGGGTGACTTTGACCTTGGCGATGCGGTGCTTGACCACCTTGTTGACGGTGAAGGTAAAGCGACCGTATTTCACGACCTCTTTCTCTTGCAGGAATTCGCCCTTGATGTCTAACAGGAAACCGGCGATGGTCTCGGCCTCCTCGGCATGCTCGCCCAGTTCCTCCTCGTCGATGTCGAGAACGCGGGCAAAGTCGCTCAAGAGGGTTTTGCCGTCAAAGATCCACGTGTCCTTGCTGATGCGGTTATAGAACTTCTCCTCGGTATCATACTCGTCATTGATGTCGCCGACAATCTCCTCAAGCACATCTTCGAGGGTAGCAATACCCTGGGTACAGCCATACTCATCGACGATGATAGCCATGTGCATCTTCTTCTGGCGGAAGTCCTCCAGCAGGTCGTCGAGCATACGCGTTTCAGGGACGAAATAGGCGGGCCTCATGAGCGTCTGCCACTTGAACGTGTTATCGCGGGTGCCAATGTAGGGCAGCAGGTCCTTGGCATAGAGAATACCCTTGATATTGTCTGGCGTGTCCTCATAGACGGGCATGCGTGAATAGCCCGTGTCGATGACCTTGCGCACAACCTCGTCAAAGTCGTCGTCCTGATCAATGTCCACCACATCGACGCGGGGCCTCATGATGTCGCTCACCGTCTTGTCGCCAAAGGAGAGGATACCCTCGAGCAATTCCTTCTCGTCGGGGTTCTTGACCTCGCTCACCTCAAGGGCGCGCGTGAGGTCATCTACCGAGAGTTCCTCGGTCTGAGCGGGAACGACCTTGTTAACCAGACTGGTGCTGCGCACCAGCAGGGCCGTCAACGGCGAGAACAACTTGACAGCAGCCTTGAGCGGCGCAGACGCCATCGCGGCAAACTTGGTATTGAAGTTGGTGGCATAGAGTTTGGGTATCACCTCACCGAAGAGCAGAATCAAGAACGTGAGGATAACCGTCTGCACAATGAAATCCAGCACCGCGCTGTTGAATTCAAACATCTGGTTCATCGCGTAGTTCAGCACGATAGCAATCATGACGTTTACCAGATTGTTGCCCACCAGGATGGTGGCCAACAGCTTCTCGGGGATGGACAGCAGGTAGCGCACGCGCTCACGTGCCGCTGGATCCTCAATGTCGTCAATATCATCCTTGTGCAACGAGAAATAAGCGATCTCGCTACCCGAGTTGAATGCCGACAGGAAGAGTCCCAGCACGGCGACTATAATGGCAATGATACTGCCCGATGTGGGCATATTGAAAGTGACAAGCGGATGAGTGCTTGCTGTGCAAAGTACCGATAACAGGCACGATAACGGGTCAGGGTCCAAAATTAAAGTTGTTTTGTTGAATAATGCGACAAAGATACACCATTTTTATCATCTACACAACAACTGCTTGAAATTACTGCATCGGTTCGACAGTGTAGCCCGCATCACGCAAGAGTTGCAGCAATCCCTGTGGACCAGGCAGGTGCCCAGCACCCACACACACCAGACAGGCGCGCTCGGGCATGATCACACGCAGTTTCTCGGCCCAGTTGCGGTTGCGGTTATAGATCAACGCTTCCATTTCCTGCTCGCTATCGCCCATGGTGGCATCAGTCATCACCCTCAACAGGCGGTCCAGGTCTTGAGCCATATAGGCATCGGCCAGGGCAGCACTCTGCACCTGGAAGAACTCGTCCTGCTTGCAGGCCTCGACCAGTCCCCTAGCCTGCTCGGACAGCGGAGCGTTGAACAGCAGGTTGATCTGCTCATCGACACTCTCGAGCCCTGCCGAAGGCCTACCGGCTTGATTGGCACGCGTCTGCACCGCCACGTCGATGAGGCTGTTGGCATCAAAGCCGGGGAAATACTTGATGGACTGCATAGCCTGCATCTGGGTGCTGATAGCGCTGGGCTTGAGCGAATTCATCTGTGACAGCTTCACACCCATGTTATTGAAGTACTTGTTAAACACCTTCTCGACCAGCTTGTAGTCCCCGTTACTGAGCACCTTATCGAGTGTGCTGTCGGCCGGAGCGATCATGGCCTGTGCCATGCGCGCCTGTACCTCGGGACTCATCAGGCTGTCCTTCTCTACCTCGCCGACCACGATGTCACACCCGGCGATAGCAGTGTCCATGCCCTTAATCTTGTCAATCATCGATGAGGGAGCCATGTGATGTGTGCCGAAGATGTAACTGGGTCTGCCCAGTCCATTTCCTGACACTTTCCACAAGAGTTGAGCCTGTGAAGAGAGCACCACAAGCATTAATGCGAGAATCAAGGTCAATCTTTTCATAGTCTTCTTGTCATTATCGTTTCTAAAGTGAAACAAAATTAGCAATAATCTGATAATCCAGCAAGATTTTGGGTAAAATCCCCCTTTATAATGATGAAATCAGGCCAATATGACTAATAATAGTGATTGTGGGAGCCATTATGCGGCAGTAATTTTGCAGTGTAAAAAAGTGAATTAGTTATTAGTTGATCATAATCGTCAATATTAGTAAGTAAACAGATAAATTGCCGCGCCGATGTGATATCGGCGCGGCTTTTTATTCGCTAGGTATTATTGGTGGCCATGACGGGAACCGCGGCACGGTTGACGGCCCCCTAAAACCTAGAATCAGAACTCGGGCTCAACGACCTTGAGACGGTCACCGCCATTGGGGCCCTTGATGAGCATGTCATAGTACTCCTGGTTATAGCCACCAAAGGTGGGAGATACCGGAGTTCCCCACTCGTTGCGCAGGAACTTGCCATCCTTCTCCTTCTTGATGTTACCGTCGAGGTACTTCACAAACAGGTACTCGCCCAGCTTCTTGTAACGGGCGGTAGCATCCTGGCCAGCGTTGACCGAGTAGTTGGTCAACAGGCGGATAGCAGCGTCACGGTCGGTAGTGAGCAGCGACGTGGCCTGAGCCTCGATAACCGACTGCTGCTTGGCAAAGCCGTCCTCGATGGCCCCCTGCACCTTGCGGATGTCACCAATCATCTGGGAATAGCGGGCATAAGCCTGATTGGCAACCCAGTTGTTAACCCAGAAAGCGCAATCCCAATCCAGGTTGTACATGTCGGCCTTGCCCTGACGATAGCTCTCGGGCACCTGGGTGATGCAGCAATACATGGGCACAAACACTGCCGTGTTGGCGTCATCGACACCGAACCAGAAGCAGCCACCCACCTCGTCGGGCATCCATGAACGCATCTGTGCGGCAAATACCCAACCCGTCTGCTGAGTGGCGATAGCACGCTCCTGACTGTACTTCACGCCATCCACCTCAAAGTCCATGGGACGCCAGCGGTAAGGCACGCCATAGGCCGTGGTGGCACCGGGATCGACGGTCATGTCAAACGGAGTACCCTCGAAGTGGTCACGCATCATCTCCTGCATGTCGCGCACGCTCACCTTACGGTCGGGCTTCAGGTACAGAGGCATCACCTCGGCACCCTTCTTGCCATAGATGAAGGGCAGATACGCGTCCATGCCCTT
This sequence comes from uncultured Prevotellaceae bacterium, assembly GCA_900319525.1. Lineage (GTDB taxonomy): Bacteria > Bacteroidota > Bacteroidia > Bacteroidales > Muribaculaceae > Sodaliphilus. The sequence continues at coordinate 20,080 of ONOU01000023.1, forward strand.
GTGGAAGCGGTTGAAGTAGCTCCACACGCGAGCATCACAGCCGCGCAGGGCGCCAGCATCGATCTTCTGGTAAACAGGAGCAAAGGCGAAGTCCTCGTCCTTGCCGTTAAACAGGCCTTTCTTCTTGGCAAAAGAGATGACATCCTTGCTGTACATGACATTCTTCTTGTCTTTTCTGTCAAACTTCCAGATACGCGGATTGTTGGCGTGTCCGGCGATGCAGTCGTCGGGGATGCGGATAGCCACCCACACGGCACCGATCTCGCCAGGCCCCTTACCAATCATGTCCATGATCCAGATCTCGTTGGGGTCGCCAATCGAGAACGACTCGCCCTCGCTGGCATAGCCGTACTTGGCTACCAGGTCGGTCATGCACTTGATCGCCTCGCGGGCAGTCTTGGAGCGCTGCAACGCAATGTACATCAGGCTACCGTAATCGATAATGGAGTTACCCGTGGTGTCCCACAGCTGCTCGTGTCCGCCCCAGGTGCTCTCGGCGATGGTGACCTGGTGCTCGTTCATATTGCCCACGACGGCATAGGTGTGCGCAACCTCGGGGATGGCACCCAGACGCTTGCCGCTGTCCCAATCAATGATCTCACGCATCGAGCCGGGAGCGTGGTCGGCAGCGGGAAGGTACTGCAGGTCGCCAAACAACGTGTGGCTGTCGGCAGCATAGGTGATGATGGTCGAGCCATCGACACTGGCGTTTTTACCCACCAGCAGATTGGTGCACGCCTCGGCAGCTGTCCAGCCCGCGAGAGCGAGCACAGCAACCGATAACAGTTGGATTGACAGATGTTTCATTTTTCAGTTCTTTTATTGATGATAATAATATTGTGAATGAATTGTTTTCTCATTATCAGTTGCCCACAGGGACGTCATATCCCGTCAGCCTGAAAGCGACCTTGAAGGGTGTGGCCTGCTTGCGGGGACGCGGCCCACCATAGTAGTAGAACAGGCGCTGCACGTCAAAGGACTTGACACTCACCAGACGGGTCTCGCCAGGCTTGAGGTTCACCGGCACGGTAACCACACGCTGGGTGAGCAACTCGTCGTTCATGGTGGTGTAACGCAGCAGCAGCCTGACGGCACTCATGCGCTGGCGCGTATTGTTGGTGATGAAAAAGGACTCCTTGCTGTCGCTGGCCCGCTTGCTGAAGCCCTTGAGCGAGACCGCATCGGGACTGACGGCCGTGAGATCCAGGCTGTCGGGCATCAAGCTGTCACTGGCCGTCATCACGGCCACGGGCACCTGATCGGTGTTCAGCTTCTTGCGCGTGGAGCGAATGCGAGCATCCAGGGAGGTCACACACAGCAGCCCCATTACCATAAACAGGAGGGACGGAAGTGTTAAAATATGTTTAATATTTCTTCTCATCATAGGTAACGAACGCGGTTAAAGCGCTTGCCATCAACGCCTTCGGGATATATCTTGCGGAATCCTATGGGTTGCCGTTCCTCGACCTTGTCGGCAATCAGGCTCAAGCCATTAAATAATGTGGGCAAGAAGCGCGAGAGGTTGAATCTCACCTTCAAGCGCCAGTGTGGCGGGTCGAAGGTAAGTGTCGTTGAGGTCGCATTGAGAGTCGCCACACACTCCAGGGGTTTGACCAGCGTGATGCGGTCGCGCTCACTGTAGATCCACAGCATGAACTTGTTGTCCACGGCAGTAGGAGCGATGTAGCCAATGACAGTGCCCGGCATAACATTGATGTCATGGGAGTCGAGCATAATGATGCGATAGGCCACATTGTGCTGGCCGCGGTAGCGCTCAATGCCCAGCGTCATCTCCTCGTTGGGATAATACCAGATGCCCTCGAGCGGCTGCAGGTCCAGCTCGTCGAGCCGCAGACGCATCGAGTCCACATCCAGCCCACGCAGCACGGTGGACTGCTTGGGCACAGCATCACGCGCCACCGCTATTGACGGCAGCAAGACGCTGAGCAGCAACAAGGTTGTGAACGCGAGGCGAGTCATGGGTCACACTAGTTGACGGTAGCAAAGCGGTAAACCACACCCAGGCTGAGGATCTCCTTGAACTGCCAGTAGTTCCAGTCGTCGTCACGGGCCCGTGAGCGGTCAAAGCGCAGGTGGGTATAGAGCTGTGTGGTCAAGTACTTGCCGATGGCCAGGTCAAGCGTGTTCTCCCAGTCGCCCTGGACGTACTCGTAGTTGGTGAACATGTAGAGCCTGGAGGTGAACATCACGTTGGGCGTGAAGCGCCACAGCCACTTAGCCTCAAAATTGCTACCCACAGTGCTCTTGCTGTGGTGACCGGCATTGATGCCAAAGCGGGTCGGGTCAATATCGGTGATGTTGCGGCAGTACTTCAAGTTATAGGAGATGGGCGCGATGGCCAGGGTGAACATGCGGTCGTCGGCCTTCTTGTAGTTATAGGTCATACCGAGACCGACGTTCAACTCGGCAGGAGCCAGGAAGGCGGCAGTCATCGTGCGGGTATTGACCTTGTAGTTGTTCAGGAACTGCGTCGTGAACTGCAGCATGGCACTATAGTACCAATTCTTGACAGCCTTGTAACCCAGCTGTGAGGTAAACAGGAAGTTATCCTCATTAATCATGTACTTGCGGATGCTGTCGCCGTGGGTGGTGGCAATACCGAGCTTATAGGACAGGGCATTGTTGAACAACCAGTTGGGGTGCACATCCTGATTGAGGTTGCAGTTCCAGTTGATGCTACCCAGCAGTGCCAGGTTGTTCTCACCGCCCTGATACCAGTTGCCGCTGATGTAGGCCTGGGTGAACTGCAACGAGGCATTAAACACGTGCAACCAGTTGTGCAGCGGCAGCACAGGAGCATCGGGAGGGGTGACCTCATCGACAACGACCTGGGCAGGGGCTATGGTGAGCTTGCCCTGGCGGGGGTCACTGGGGATGACGCCCTCGGGGGGAGCCTCGGGCAAGCGGCCAGCGTTGTAGGCCACCAGCTGCGGGTTGCCGATCATGGCACGGTCGCGGATGGCACGGGTGCGCTCGGCGCTTGCCATGGCATCCTGCAGCCAGCCGTCACCGGCATCCAGGCTGTACAGTCCAGAGGGTTGTGCAGCAGGCGCCTCCTGTCGCGCTTCATTGTCATAGATGAGCGGCGCATAACGCATATCGGGCTCCGTTGCAGGCGATTGCCCCGATTGCTGGGCGTGTCCTGCCAGCCCCATTACCATCATTACTGCGATGGCCAGACAGTGTTTTGTAGAAATCATTCTCATTGGGTTATTCGTTTTTTAGAGTGGTTATATTGCTGATAGGTTCTCACTCAGGCATCATACAGTTTCTCCTTCCTGGCAGGCGGGCGCTCGGGCGTTTCCTGCTGCTTCTTGTCCAGCTTGTCCTGCTGCTTGGCCTTTTCACGGGTCTGCACCTTCTGGCGCTTGCGCTCGTGGTTGGGCTGCTGTTTCTTGTTCTCGGCGAAGCTCTTGATCATGTCCTCAACGGCCTCGCGGTTGCCATACAGGTAGTTGACCGTCACCTCGACGATGAGGTTCTGGTGCTTGGACACCAAGTCGGCGATGATGGCCCGCGAGCCATCGGGCATGGTGCCGGCGATGCTGTAGGTCTTCTTGAATCCCTTGACCTTCAACTTAGTGTTGCTCAGGTCATACATGCTGTAGCCCAACGCCTTGCGCTGCAGGTTCTCGTTGAGCATCTTTTTCTCGTCGCCCTTGTCCTTGCTGTAGAGCTGCACGGTCATCACCATGTCCTCCCACTGGATCTCGAAGCGCGTGTTGCTGTTGTAGGTGACAAATCCGCCGTCGGGCGTCTCAAACGAGAGGTCATAGCGGCTCCAATTATACACCGTAGCGTCGATCGTGGCCGTTCCTGCCGCTATAGCCAGCAGCAGTGCCAACATGGGAGCCAGGATATTGAGTCTTTTCTTCATCTTGCGGGATATCTGTTGATGTTATCGGTTAGGCTGCTTGATACCGGACAGGTAGCTCTTCCACTCGGACCGCGTGCCCCGAAAGACGTTGAGGTCCACCTTGCCATCGACGCCGTTGACCGATCCCTCGTGGTTGAACTGCTGGATGCGGTGCGGCATTGAGGTCAACAAGTCGGGACTGGTGAACGAGCACAGCCACAGGTCGTGGTCACCCAGCAGGTCCTTGTAGTACTTGTTGTAGCCGTCCAGATTGGTGTATATCATCACCTGGTAGCCCTTGCCGTTGAGGATGTCGATCATGTCCATGACGCGCTCCACGGCGGTCTGTCGGCTCACGGTGGCCCCGTTGCCCCAGTCGTCCTCCAGGTCGATGACCAGCGGCAGGTCCAGGGGTTTGCCCTTGATGGCCGCCAGCAGGTTGTCGGCCTGTTCACGTCCTGTCCTGTTCTTGCGGAAGAAGTGGTAGGCCCCCACCTTGAGCCCTGCCCTCACCGCGGCCTGGTAGTTGCGGTCAAAGGCGTCGTCCCTGTAGGTCTTACCCTCCGAGGCCTTGATGAACACAAACTGGTAGTCATCGTCGCGCACCTTGTCAAAGTCGATGTCGCCGTTGTGCTTCGACACGTCGATGCCCGCAATGGGATAGCGGTAGCGGTCCACGTTGACCGAGTGTGGCCAGATGTAACGGCGCACGCCATAGATACCCATCAGCACAACAAGTGCAGCCGCCCCTGCAAGGAGCAGCCACTTGATGTAGTCGGGTTGTGTAGGTCCTCGGCGTTTACCCATAGGCAATTACGGTTGGTTAGAACAAGGGGAAATTACTCGGGCTGTTCACCCAGCGGCGCTCAAATTCGGCCTGTGACGAGGTGAAGAACAGCACACCCTGGATGATCGACACGACCTGGGTAACCACACCCAGCACGCCGCAGGTGATCAAGGTGGCAACCAGGAACAGCACACCGGCGCTGGTCTTGCCCATGTAGAAGTAGTGCAGTCCCACGCTGCCCAGGAACAGGGCCAGCAGGCCAGCCACGCCACGGCTCTTGCCCGACGGTCCGCTGCTGAACACATCATCGACTGTGGATGCGGCCTGATCGCCGAACTGCTGCCACTGTGACTGCTGCTGGTCGCTATAGGACACGTTGGTCTCGGCTCCGCAATAGGGGCACTTCACGCGGCTCACTTTCTCTTGAGTGCTGTATTGCTTCCCGCACTCTGGGCAATTGTGAATGTACATATTTTTTAGGTTTTAGGCTTTAGGTTTTAGGCTTTAGGTGATTATACCTTGCCTAGTCCCTATCGCAGTGAATAATTGTTTTCCTTTTAGACGCATAAGACCCCTAAAAAGTTGCAATTATCGTACCAATTTTTCTAAAATCTCACGCTAAGCGTTGAGTTTTTGTCCTGCGGACGATTTACAAGCCAAAGGCTTGCAATACCCCGACAACCCACCCGGCGAAATGAATAAACGAACCAACGTTAATACCGCGACAGCCTAGCAGAACGACTTAGCGGCGGCGGCGCTGGGAGGCGGAGCGTTGCTGCTGGGCGCGTTGTTGCTGTTGCTGCATCTTCTGGGCTTCCTCGAGGCGTGCCATCCACTTGGATTTCTTCTTGGGCTTGGCGGCATTGGCGGCCATGGTGGCGCGCACCTTGTCCTCGGTGACAAACAGGCGGCAGCTGTACACCTGCAGGATGGTGATCAACAGCGAGATGAAGTAGTAGTAGCTCAGGCCCGAGGCGTAGTTGTTGAAGAACACGAGGAACATCAACGGCATCATGTACATCATCGCCTTCATGCCCGGCATCGACTGTGACTGGGCCTGCGACTTGGTGGTGATGTAGGTGTAGATGATGTTGGTCACGGTCATCAACAGGCAGAACAGGCTGATGTGGTTGCCAAAGGTGCTCGAGATGAACGGGATGTGGGTGCTCCACTCCACAATCTTGTCGGGGGCGCTCAGGTCATTGGCCCACAAGAAGGACTGTCCTCTCAACTCGATACTCGAGGGGAAGAAGGTAAACATCGCGATCAGGATGGGCATCTGCAGCAGCATGGGCAGACAGCCGCCCATGGGGTTGGCACCGGCGAGGCGGTAGAGCTCCATGGTCTTTTGCTGCTTCTTGAGCGCGTCCTCCTGATTGGGATACTTCTCGTTGATCTTGGCGATGTCGGGAGCCAGGAAGCGCATCTTGGCCTGCGAGATGTAGGTCTTGTAGGTCAGGGGCGAGAGAACGATCTTCAGGATGATGGTGAGCACCAGGATGATGAGGCCGTAGTTGCTCATGAACTTGCCCAGCCAATCAAACACGGGAATGATGATGCCGGTATTGATCCAGCGGAAGAGCTTCCATCCCAGCGGGATGAGGTGGGTGAGCTTGAGGTCCTCCTTGGGCGAGAACTTGTCGTAGCTCGACAGCATGTGATAGCGGTTGGGGCCCAGATAGAAGTAGAACGACGCGGGCGTGGCCTTGTCACTCGAGTAGGGAACCATCGTGTGAACGTTGATGTCCTTGAGGTAGTTGTCATAGTCGGGCGTGTCCTTGGTATCCTGGCTGGCCAGCATGGCGGTCGAGAAGACGCTGTCGGTAATGAGCACGGTCGAGAAGAACTGGTTCTTGGCGCTGACCCACTTGATCTTCTCCTTGATCTCCTTCTCGTCGTGGCCGCTCTCGCTGGTGTTCTTCACCTCACCGTCCTTGCCAGCAAACTTGTAATAGATGCCGCTGTTGCGCTCCTCGAACTGCTTGCCGAACTCGTGACGCGAGATCTTCTGGTGCCAGTCGAGGTCCACAAGGTTGATGTTGAGCGGGATGATGCGCTGCATGTGCTGCTGCACCATCTCCATGCGCACCATGTAGCTGCCGGGCACGAGGGTGTACTTCAGTCCCCACTGCGCGCCGCCGTCGAGCTGCAGGTTCATCACCACGGTGCTGTCGTTGAGCTTCTTGGGGGTGAAGTAGAAGTTCTTGGTCTCGAAGCGCTGCGTGTTGTTGCTCAGGGTGAAGCTGTAGTCGTTGTCACCCTTGTCAAACAGTACCAGCTGCGGCGTCTTGTAGGTCTTGTAGCCCTTCAAGATGGCGCGGGCGATGATGCCGCCCTTGGTGCTGAGCTCGACCTTCAACGAGTCGTTCTCGAGGGTGACGAGCTCCTCGGTACCGGTGAGGGCTGCGGCAAACGAGCCGTTCTTGGCATACACGTCAAGAGCGCGCTGCACGGCCTGCACGGCGAGGTTGTGAGCAGCAGGGTTGGCGCTGGTGGCTGCGGTGACCTCGTCCCAGGTCACGGTGGTGTCGGCCACGGTGACGGTGCCCGAGATCTTGCCGTCCTGCAACGAGAGCATGACGCCCTCGTTGTTGATCGAGGCGTGGTCGGCAGGCAGGTTCTGCAGCACATTCATGAGCAAGGTTTTGTCTTCGTTGCTCAGGGTGTCGACGTTGCCGGCGATGAGCGCTTGCCTATTGTCCTGGCGCTGCACGGCGGCGATCGAGTCGAGTTGCCGCTGACGCTCGGCGAGTTCGGCCTCGCTGGGCTGATTGAGCCACATGAAGCCAAAGATGACGACTCCCATCAGCAACATTCCAATCAAAGTGTTCTTATCCATATGTTTTTTTAGTTGTAAGTTGTAAGTTGTAAGTTTTAAGTATGGTTACTGTTGGCGGACGGTATCACACTTTTTAGTTGTAAGTTGTAAGTTTTAAGTTTTAAGTATGATTACTGTTGCCTGACGATATTACAGATATTACAGATATTACAGGTATTACAGACATTACAGATATCATACTTAAAACGGGATGAGTGAATTAGAGAGAGCGTTGATCATTTTGTCGAGCTCGGTAATGAGGTCCTTGGCCTTGGAAGTTTGACTTGCATCGATATAATCAATGCGTTCACAAATCTCAAGCTGAGTTGACAGTTCCCGAAGAGATCCTCGCGCAACCGAAAGAAATCTGACAAATTCCTTCATGGTGTCCCGGCCTTGCCCTTCGGCAATATTAGAGGGAATCGAGATAACAGCTCTACGCATCTGGGACGATAATGCGAAATTTTCATCGGGTGGCAACAGTTTGACGAGCCGGTAAACTTCAACCGTCAAGTCCATGGCCTTTTGCCATACCTTTAAGTCTCTAAAATCACTTGATTTCATATATGAGTTGTTTGTTTCAATTTCAACAGTTTTAAGTTGCAGGTTGCCAGGCGAAAGTATTCTTACTTAAAACTTACAACTTAAAACTTAAAACTCAATTATTGCGGCTTGTCCGCAATAATTGCCTCGATGAAGGACATGAACAGCGGGTGGGGGTTGAGGACGGTGCTGGAGTACTCGGGGTGGTACTGGGTGCCGATGTACCAGCGGTGGCCGGTGAGCTCGATGACCTCGGCCAGGCCGCTCTCGGGGTTGACGCCGGCGATGGTCATGCCGGCGGCCTCGAAGCGCTCGCGGTACTCGTCGTTGAACTCAAAGCGGTGGCGGTGGCGCTCCTCGATGTCGGTGACGCCATAGGCGCTGGCAACCTTGGTGCCGGGCTTGACGCGGCAGGCATAGGCGCCCAGGCGCATCGTGCCGCCCAGGTTGGTGACCGTCTTCTGGTCCTCCATCAGGTCGATGACGTTGTGGGTGGTCTTGGCATCCATCTCGGTGCTGTTGGCATCGGTCAGGCCCAGCACGTTGCGCGCAAACTCGATGACCATGCACTGCATGCCCAGGCAGATGCCGAAGGTGGGCACGTCGTGCTCACGGCACCACTTGAGGGCGACATACTTGCCCTCGATGCCGCGCTGGCCAAAGCCGGGTGCCACAACGATGCCGTCGTGCCCTGCCAGCAGCTGCTCGACGTTGCCGTCGTTGATGTGCTCGCTGTTGATGTAGTCGAGCTCGAGGCGGCGGTCATGGTAGGCACAGGCGTGCAGCAGGCTCTCGTCGATGCTCTTGTAGGCGTCCTGCAGCGAGACGTACTTGCCCACCAGGCCGATGCGCACTACCTGCTCGGCTCCCTTGAGCTTGGCGAGGAATTCGTTCCACTTGGTCATGTCGGGCTCGCCGTCGGCCTTGAGGCCGGTCTTCTCGAGGATGATGTTGTCCAGGCGCTGCTCGTGCATCTTGAGGGGCACCTCATAGATGGTGGGCACGTCGAGGCTTTGCACCACGGCGTCGGCGCTGACGTTGCAGAACTGGGCCACCTTCTTCATCATGGTGGGCGGCAGCGGATGCTCGGTGCGCAGCACGAGCACGTCGGGCTGGATACCCTCCTGCTGCAACAGCTTGACGCTGTGCTGGGTGGGCTTGGTCTTGAGCTCCTTGGCGGCGCTGATGTAGGGGACATAGGTCAGGTGGACGCAGATGCAGCGGCGGCCCAGCTCCCATCGCAGCTGTCGGATGGCCTCGATAAAGGGCAGCGCCTCGATGTCGCCGACGGTGCCGCCAATCTCGGTGATGACGAAGTCATACTTGCCTGTTGTGCCCAGCAGCTTGACGTCGCGCTTGATCTCATCGGTGATGTGCGGGATGATCTGGACGGTCTTGCCCAGGTAGTCGCCGCGTCGCTCCTTGTCGATGACGCTCTGATAGACGCGTCCGGTGGTGACGTTGTTGGCGCGGGTGGTCTTGATGTTGGTGAAGCGCTCATAGTGTCCCAGGTCCAGGTCGGCCTCGTGGCCATCGACGGTGACGTAGCACTCGCCGTGCTCGTAGGGGTTCAACGTGCCGGGGTCGATGTTGATGTAGGGGTCAAACTTCTGGCAGGTGACGCTGTAGCCGCGTGAGAGCAGCAGTCGGGCGATGCTTGAGGCGATAATGCCTTTACCCAGCGACGAAACGACGCCGCCGGTAACAAAGATGTATCTTGTTTCCACTTCTTTTTTCATATTATAACCTGCAAAGGTAATGCTTTTTTTTGAGAAACGGTGTATTGCAGGGAGTAAACTTGCTCGCTGGGGCGAGCGGCTTAGAGCTTAGGGGGGCTGACGCGCTCTTACCTCACGCTAAGGCGCGAAGACGCTAAGTTTTATTGATTTGAAGACAACGGGGAGAACTTTTTTGATGGGAAGACAATAAATACAATGAATACAATGGCATCCGCGCTCGTTTTTATTTGAAGACAAGAAAGACAAGAAAGACAAAATATTGATTATGTGCGGGGAGAGCCCCGCTAGGGGCGGCCAGAGTATAGGCAGGGGTGAAACGAGGCGAAGCCGAGTGAAACCCCTGCAATAGTCAAGACATATCACCAAGCCCCGCTAGGGGCGGCAGGAAATCATTGATATACAGACCTGTCGCCCCTAGCGGGGCTATTATTAGTGAATGGCAATCAGGTACAGGAGTTCCGCTTCGCTGCACTCCTGCCTATAACCTGGTCGCCCCTAGCGGGGCTTTTTTCCGGACAATAATAATTATTTATTGTCTTTGTTGTCTTTGTTGTCTTTGTTGTCTTCTCATGAGATTGTGGGCTTAAAAAAGGCGGCCCCGTGGTGGGGTCGCCCTTTTTTTTAGATTGGTTTGTCAGTGAGCCAGAGGCTTACTTGATCACCTTAACGGCGCTGGTGGTGCCGTCGGTGTAGGTGGTAACGACGATGGTCACGCCATTAGCCTCCTGCATCTCCTGACCAGCCATGTTGAAGTAGCGTACGCCAGCAACGGTCTTGCCGTTCACGAGGCCGTTAACGCTGGTGCTCTCATCAACGTGGATAGGCTCGTCCTTTACTTCGCTCGGCATCTTACCGGGCTCAACAGCGTAAGCGTAAACGGTGTAGTCACCATTGTTACGGAAGTAGATGGGGGTGCCATCCCACTTCTCGAAGTGCTCACCATCCATGCTGTAGTAAATTTCAGCGCCATCGACAGCCTCGAAGGTTACAACTACATAGTGGCCATCATAGGTCTGGTTGCCTTCCTCATCCCACTCAGACTTACCGGGGGTCGGTACGATCACGGGAGCCTCAGAGTAAACGAGAGCGGGGATGTCGATGTACTCAGGACCTACGCGGCCGGGAGCTACAGCATCATAGCCATCGGGAACCTCGTTAGCCTCAGCAGTTGCATTAACGATAGCCATGTCATACTCCTCGCCACGGGGCAGAACAACGGTAACTGAACCTTCTTCGCTAGTGTAGGGCTTGGTGCCCTCGCTGGTGGTAACGGTTACGGTTACGGTACCCTCGCCAGTAACGGTGAAGGTTACGTTCTCGGCGGTAACAACGGGCTCACCGATAACGGGAGCGGGAGTGTAGTAAACCTTCGACTCCTCGTCGATGGTGATCTCGACGGGATCAGATACCTCGCTCTCCAGCTTGTTAGGAGCGATAGCGGTAGCAGTCCAAGTGTGGGGGCCATAACCCTCATAGATGTCATAGGTGATGGGCATCTCGCCGGTGTACTTCTCACCGTCGCAGTACAGGGTGTAAACGGCATCGTCATCCGAGCCATAAGCCCAAACGGTGAGCTTGCCATTCTCGTAGCTGTAAGTTACGCTGGGCTTAGCGGTCTGGGGCAGAGCGGGAACGCGAACGTGAGCGGTCTCATGTGCACTCTCGGCATAGGTAGCGCCCTCGGTGGTGTAAGCGTCAACGTCAACATAGTAGTCCTCAGCCTTGCGCTCGTACTGGATGTTAACGGTAGCGGCGCGCATCAGGGTACCCATGGGCTCGGCAGTGTAAATGAGCTGGCCGTCGGTGGTACCGGGGATGATGGTGATGGTGAAGTGCAGGCCATCCTCGTCGTTCATGCCAACAATGCTGGGGCTGTCAACGAAGATCTTGTCGGTAGCACCGATCTCGATCAGCTGGCTGCCAGTCTCGCTGGGACGGTAGTAAGGAGCGGTAGCGGTAGCGGTCCAGGTGCCGTTGTAGCCCACATAGGGATCGTAGTTAACGGTAGCGGGGTTGTCCACGATGTTGCCATCCTTGTCCTTGAGCACGATGGTAGCACCCTCAGTATCGCAGGTAGCGGTTACGGTAAAGGTGCCGTCGCCATTGACCACGTAGTTGATCTTGGGAGTCTTCACCTGAGGCAGAGCGGGAACGGTGATGGTAGCATCAGCCACGTCGCTGGCGTTGTACTCGGTGGTAGCCTTGGTGCTTGCCAGAACGTAAACGGGAACGTCCTCAGCGCCACGGTTGTAAATGAGGGTTACGATACCATTCTCGTCAACGGTGTAGTTAGAGGTAGTGGGCTCGGCTTCCCATTCAACCTCAAGGCCCTTGCCGAGCTCGGCGGGAGCGATGATGATGTAGTAGGTGCCGTTCTCACCGGTCATACCCTGGATGCTGGGGCTGTCAACGTCCTTCTTGTCCAGAGCGGGGATGGTAACCTCGACGGGAGTGCACTCGGTGTCGCCGCTCTCGTCTTCGTTAGCTTTAGTAACAGCAACGAAGGTGATTTTCTGCTCCTCGTAGGTCTGGGGAGCATTGTAGGGGTTGTCAACCTTGGTGCGGGTACCGTCAGCGTTAACGATGTAGAGCTCAACGGTGTGGTTAGCATCGTCGCCCTCAACAGCTGCGGTTACCACGTTACCCTCGGACGTGATGGTGGGAGCGGGAGCGGGCTGAGCATCTTCCTCGACGGTAACAATAGTGGGAGCAGGGGCGGAGTTATCTGCATTAACATCAGCAGCAACAAAGCCCTCACGATTGTCAGCACCACAAGAGGGATCAGTCTTAATCTCAACTGTACCACCCTTGAAATTTTCATCAAAGGTAAAGTACATAACCAAGTACTCCTCGTACTCGCCGGCCCACCACTTAATACAACCATAAGTGGTTTTGTCCTCATTGTAGCCAGCTTCAGCACTAGCGGTGATCATGTGATTGAAAGGCGCAACTGCACCATACAAAGGGGGTGCGTAATTAATTGCCTTACCACGATTGTTGTAGGTAGCAATGGCCCAGTCAGCACCCGTCTCGACGCCGGTACATGTCATACCCTCAGGGAAGGTAAAGTAAGTATCCCAGGCGCTAACACATTCTTCAAAATGAGCAGATACGATCATCTCGTATTCCTCACCTGTGCCAATGTAGCTTGCAGGGACCTCAAAGTCGTTGACATACAAGTAGCTTTTTGCAAACGCGCTACTTGCCATCAACAGAGCTGCAAGAGTAAATAAAAATTTCTTCATAATGCGATTAATTAGAAATTGATTAAGTTATTAAAAAGAATAAACACGTAATTCAACATTATATAAATTTTGCACATTCGAGAGATTCATCCATCTTGATTATCAAAGAGTTTCGGAAAAACTGAACTTGTTCACGGTAATCATTTTGTTCATGTATGTCAGGTAAAGTTTCCTATATCGTCATGCAGCGATAACAGCCTCCGTCGCTTCAAGTCGATGGGGGACTGCGCTGGGTTAAACACTAGCTGTCGTCAAGTTTCTTCATCATAGGCAATCAGTAATCGCGATTGTTGCTGGCCGCAGCCAGCAATAACTAGTAGCGCAAAGATACACTATTTTTTTTATCTGACAAAAAAAAATGGAAAAATTTCAACCAAAGTGGGGCTGACGCGCTCTTACCTCACGCTAAGGCGCGAAGAAGTTTTATTGATTTGAAGACAAGAAAGACAAGAAAGACAAAATATTATTATGTGCGGGGCTTTTTTCTGGACAATAATAATTATTTGTTGTCTTTGTTGTCTTTGTTGTCTTCTCATGAGACTGCGGTGTGGGGGGGTGAAAAAAAGGCGACCCCGTGGTGGGGTCGCCCATTTTTTCACCTAGTGAGTGAAGTGGTTGATTACTTCATCACCTTAACAGCGCTGGTGGTGCCGTCGGTGTAGGTGGTAACGACGATGGTCATGCCGTTAGCCTCCTGCATCTCCTGGCCAGCCATGTTGAAGTAGCGTACGCCAGCAACAGCCTTGTCAGCGTTCATCTCGTTAACGTCGGTGTAGTAAGCTACAGCAGCGTAAACGTACATGCTGTTGGTTGCATTGTCGATAGCAACGCCCATGTTGTAAACGCGACCAGAGGCGTTAGCCAGAACGTAGTTGTTCTCACCCTCGAACAGGGGGTTGTTCAGAGCCTCACCAAGAACGGTCAGAGTACCATCCTCAGCAGCACCGTAGCGAACACCGTCAACATATACGTAGTACTCTACGTTGGGACGCATAGCATTGTTCTCCTCCTCGGTCTTGTTGGGATCATAGGGGAAGGTGCCATAGTCTGCATACTCGAAGCGTACGATACCAGTGTAGTCACCATTGTCGGGCAGGAGCTCCTTCCAAACCTCATTACCGAACTGGTCGATGGTAACAATCCAGTAGCCGGTCATGTGGGGATCAACGGGGGTTTCACCAGCCTTAGCCTCAACTACGATAGGCTGAACATCGGTGGTACCCATCTCCTTACCCTCTTCCTGAGCGGTAGCGTAAACGTAGATGGTCTGATCCTCCTCACCACGAGCGATGGTGTAGGGGTTCTCAACGGGCTCGTCGTTGACGTACAGAACAACCTCACCCTCACCGGTAGCGGTGATGATGTAAGCGTCGTCGGTAATCTCAACATTGATCACGGGAGCCTCGGTAACCTCGGGAACAACGGGCTGCTTGCCAGGAATCTCGACGGTAGCCAGAGCATACTCGCTGACTTCCTTACCCTCTTCCTGAGCGGTAGCGCTGAAGCCCATCTCCTCACCCTCGGGATCCTCGGTGAAGGGAACAACGTAGGTAGCAACACCCTCGCCACGAGCAACCTCAACGTCGTCGTTGTAGAGGATAACGGTACCATTACCGGTAGCGGTGATGGTCACGGTCTCGGCCTCATTGTCAACAGTCCAGGTGATCACGGGCTTGTCGGTAACCTCGGGAACGACAACCTTAGCAGGAACAACGATGGTAGCAGTAGCGGTCTCGCTGATCTCCTTGCCAGCCTCCTGAGCGGTAGCGGTTACGGTGTAGGTAACTTCCTCCTCAGTCTGCTCGAAGGTGTAGGGGTTCTCAACCTCCTCACCGTTCACGTACAGCTTAACCTCGCCATTACCGGTAGCGGTTACGGTGAAAGTCTCCTCGTTGTAAGTGATCACGGGAGCCTCGGTAACCTCGGGAGCAGCACCACCCTCAACGGTTACGTTGCAGACCTTCTCATAAGTCTTGTTCTTCTCGCAGGGAACAACGCCTTCACGATTGTCAGCACCACAAGCGGGCATGGTCTTAATAGCAATCTGACCACCCTGGAAGTCCTCAGCAACCTCAAAGTACAGGGTCAGGTAGTACTCATAGTCGCCAGCAAGCCACTTAACGCAACCATAAGTGGTTTTGTCCTCATTGTAGCCAGCATCAGCAATAGCGGTGATCATGTGATCGTAAGGCTCAGTTGCACCATACAGAGGGGCATCGAATTGAATGGCCCTACCACGGTTGTTGTAGGTAGCAATTGTCCAGTCGTCACCCTTCTCGACGCCAGTACAAGTCAAGCCCTCAGGATAAGTAAAGTAAACATCCCAAGCACTAACAGCTGCATCGAAATGAGCAGAAACAGCTACTTCGATCTCGGTGCCGAGCTCATCCTGCTTAACCTCAAAGTCGGGAATGTAAAGATATTCCTCGGCGCAGAGGCTACCTGCCATCATCAGAGCAGCAAGAGTAAATAAAAATTTCTTCATAATGTGAATAAAATTTTAAAAAGTTAATAATAAAAAGTTATAAATAATAGTTGTCATTATCGTTTGCATAATCGGTTTAATCTCTTTTCATTCATCAAACAGTTCCGGATTCAACTTCATCATATCTTCTTGTTCTCATAGTTTGACTGTGTATTCATTTGGAGTCGTTACACATTATATAATAAGGTTCAAGTCCAGGGGCCGAAATATCGATACAGACATCAAGCCGCTGGCAGGTGTAGCCAGAGCCCCATGACGGTAAATGTGCAACGTGTTCATTTTAAAGTACTTAATAATCACTAGCCAGTAATACTATCATATTGTTTGCAGCAAAATTACAATATTTTTTTATTCCAGCAAAGAAAATGAGATTTTTTTTCAAAAGACAGCAAAAAGTTTTTTTATAAACGGCGAATTGGGCGAATTCGGCGATTCTTTTAAAACGGCGAATTGGGCGAATTTTGCTAATCGGCGAATCGGCTTTTTATAAACGGCGAATTGGGCGGATTCGGCGAATCGGCTTTTTTATCAACGGCGAATTGGGCGGATTTTGCGAATCGGCTTTTTTATCAACGGCGAATTTTGCTAATCGGCGAATCGGCTTTTTATAAACGGCGAATTGGGCGAATTTTGCTAAGGGGCTGACGCGCTCGGTCAACGCCCCCGCCCTAAAGGGCACCCCCTCTAATCTTAGAGGGGGAGTTTGAGGGGCGCATTCGTTTAATTTGCTTGATTCGCTGTTGATACGTCTAGAAGGGGCGTCGGCCGCCGGGGCCGCCGGGGCCGCCGGGACGTCCGCCGCCGAAGCCGCCAGGTCCACCGCCCCAACGGTCGGCGTTGCGGTCCTTGGGCTGCTCACCCTTCTTGAAGGTGTTGAAGCGATAGGTGAAGGTGACCATGCCGTAGCGTCCCAGGGAGTTGTAGATGACGTCCTCGATGTAGTCGCCGGTGACGTTGCGGAAGATGTTCTTGCGCTGTCCCAGGATGTCATAGACCGAGATGGTGATGGCGGCCTGCTTGTCGCGCAGGAACTGGTAGGCGAGCGAGCCGTTCCAGATCCACTGGTCGCTGTTGTAGCCGGCGCTGTAACCGCTGGTGGTGCTGTAGCGCAGGTCGGTGCTGATAACCAGGCCGAAGGGCGCCGAGTAGGTGGCGTCGAACATGCCACCCCAGGTGTGGATATCGCGGTTGCTGGCCGTGGTGACAGAGGTGGAGGTGGTCTGATAGCTGTAACGGGGTCGCAACTCGATGTCAAACACGCTGTTGCGGAAGGCCAGACCGGGCGAATAGTTGATCATCCAGGTGTTGCTGCGGTTCTCGACGCCGTTGGTGACACCCTTGGTCACCCCGTAACGGGTGAACATGTGGCTGGTGAAGTACCATACCTTGGTGGGGCCGAAGGGGAAGCTGAGCATGTTCATCGCCATGGCGCTCCACACGCCGCCCACGTTGGTATAACTGGTGTAGCGGGCACCGGTCTGCTCGTCGGTGGTGATTGTCGAGACGATGCTGTTCTGGGCAAAATCCACATTGGCCATGGCCATGATGCTGCGCTGTGCGCCCTGTGCAAAGTCGCCGAAGCGCAGGTTGATGTTGTGGTTGAAGGTGGGCTTCAACTCGGGGTTACCGGTCACGACGTTGAGCGGGTTGCTCTCGTCGGCCACGGGCTGCAACTGTGCGATGCTGGGCTGCTGGGCGCGCATGCGGTAGTGGAAGTTGAGGTTGCGCGTGTCGGAGAACTTGTAGCGGAAACGGGCGTAAGGAGCCACCGACCAGGCCCATCGCTCGGCAATGTCGCGTGCGCTGTTGATGAGGTCACGGCTCTTGGACATGGCGCTGTTGACACTGATGCCCACGTTGAGGTTATAGGCCTTGCGCACCTGGCGGAAGCCCGCGCTGAACTCCTGGTTGAAGAACGTGTTGCGGAAGCTGTTGGACAGGGATTCGTTCCAGACGCTGTCGGTGATGGTGCCGCCGGGCCAGATGCCGCTGCGCTCGTTGTCATATACCATCTTGTCGCTGGTGGTGAAACGGTAACTGCCGCGGTAGGAGAACTCGAGGAAACGGGCGTTCTTGACGTCACCGATGGGCTCGGTCCACGAGATGCGCCCCGTGACGCTGTGGGTCTTGCGGCGGTTGTTGGCGGTCTGGTCGATAAGCTGGTTCCTGTCAGGCAGGAGGTAGTAGGTGTTGTCGGTATAGGTGTCGGCATCCTCGCGCACATTGCTGTAGTTGTAATTCAGCATCAAGGACTGGCTGCGTCCCGGATGGCTGGCCACCTTGTGGTTATAGATCAGGCGCGTGCCCCACTCGTAGCTCTTGCCGTCGTTGAGGAAGTTGCTCAAGCTGCGGTTGACGGCGGTCATGGCCGCGTCGCCGGCACGTGTCATGGACGTGTCGCCGCGCTCGCTCTTGTTGAAGTTGAACGAGAAGTTAGGCCTGATTTCCAGGGTGTTGTTGCTGTCCACCTCCCACTTGACGCGGAAGTCACCGCGCAGGTTGTGCCCCTTGTCGCGTGCGGCGGTATTGGCATCGTAGTAGCTGACCGAGTCGGTCAACAGGTTCTGCCGCGCCGTGCTGGTGCGGGTATCGCGGTCGCTGTGGCTGTACATGATGTCACCACCCACGCGGAAGTGCTCGTCCTCCTTGCTGCCGACGTTGAAGTTGATGCCCGCATACTGGGACGTGGTCACACCACGGTCGCCGCCGAAGCGCTGGAAGCGCCCCGCAGCGCCGTCGCCGAAGCCCAGATTGTTGGTATTGTTGCCACCGCCCAGGATGGTGAACTGGTTACCGTCGCGGAAGTGGTTGATCATCACATTGCCCGCATAGCGGTCGTCGGTGCCGTAGCCCGCATTGACCGTCCCAAACCAGCCGTTGTTCATGCCCTTCTTGACCGTGAGGTTGATGACCGTCTCGTCCTCGCCATCGTCCACGCCAGTGAGTCGCGCCAGGTCGCTCTTGCGGTCGATGACCTGGAGCTTATTGATCATCTCGGCCGGGATGTTCTTGCTGGCCACCGTGGGGTCGTCGCTGAAGAACTCCTTGCCATCGATGAGGATCTTTTTCACCTCCTTGCCGTTGGCCGTGATCTTGCCGTCGGAGCCCACCTCGACGCCCGGCAGTCGCTTGAGCAGGTCCTCGACCACGGCATTGGCCTGGGTCTTGTAGGTGTCGGCATTGAACTCGATGGTGTCCTCCTTGACCGTGATGGGGCTCTTGACGCCCACAACGACGGCCTCCTTGAGCATGATGGTGTTAGGGTCCATCTTGACCACGCCGATGTTGACATCGCGTCCGTCCTCGCCGACGGTCACATGCTTGATGACATCATTGTAGCCCAGGTAGGAAAAGCGCAGCAGGTACTTGCCCGGCTTGACGCCCTTGATATTGAACACGCCGTTGAGGTCGGTTGTCGTTCCCTTGACCATGGTGCTGTCCTTGGTTGCCTTGAGCAGCTTGACGGTCGCCTCGATGAGCTCGGTGGTGTCCTGCGAGTCAACCAGCATACCATTGATGACGGCAGCCTGTGACGCAAGCGTCAAGGAGCAGCAGAATACGATCAGGATTGAAAGTATCTTTTTCATGTTAATATCGTGTGGTAAATAATATATTAATGTATATAATGTGATCAATGACTGCGCAAAGTTAGTCTAAAACGATAAAACGGAACAAATAAATTCGATAATCCCACACTTTTTATAGACGAACAAAACTTTTTATCAATGACTTCCTGCCGCCCCTAGCGGGGCTTGGTAATGTGTCCTGGCTATTGCAGGGGTTTCACTCGGCTTCGCCTCGTTACACCCCTGCCTATACCCTGGTCGCCCCTATCGGGGCTGTTCCCGGACAATAATTAAAAAACTGTTTAGGGTCAACAGCTATATCGTTTTTAAACTTTTTATCAAGCGCCAAAGGGATAAAATTTGGTGTTTCGGGCAAATGATAGTATATTTGCAGGAAGTAACGAAATAGAAGATAGACCAGTTATGAGCAAAGTCATTATTATCGGTTGCGGTGGCGTCGGCACCGTGTGCGCCCACAAATGCGCGCAAAACCCTGACGTGTTTAACGAAATCGTGATTGCCTCGCGCAACCGCGCCAAGTGTGATGCCGTGGCCCGCGCCATCGGCAAGGACAACATCACCACCGACCAGGTGGACGCCGACGACGTGGACCAGCTCGTGGCTCTGCTCACCCGCCACAAGCCCGACATGGTCATCAACCTGGCCCTGCCCTATCAGGACCTGACCATCATGGAGGCCTGCCTGCGCTGCGGCGTTCACTACCTGGACACCGCCAACTATGAGCCCCGTGACGAGGCACACTTTGAGTACAGCTGGCAGTGGGCCTACCGTGAGCGCTTTGAGCAGGCCGGGCTGACGGCCATCCTGGGGTGCGGTTTTGACCCGGGCGTGAGCGGCGTCTATACGGCCTATGCCGCCAAGCACCACTTCAGCGAGATGCACACGCTGGACATCGTGGACTGCAACGCCGGCAACCACGGCAAAGCCTTCGCCACCAACTTCAACCCCGAGATCAACATCCGCGAGATCACCCAGAAGGGACGTTACTGGGAGAACGGCAAGTGGGTCGAGACGGGCGCGCTGGAGATCCACAAGCCCCTCACCTACCCCATGATCGGTCCGCGCGAGAGTTACCTGATGTACCACGAGGAGCTGGAGTCGCTGGTGATCAACTTCCCGACCATCAGGCGTGCGCGGTTCTGGATGACCTTCGGCGAGGAGTACCTGACCCACCTGCGCGTGATCCAGGACATCGGCATGGCGAGCATCGAGCCCATCAACTACCAGGGCATGGAAATCGTGCCGCTGCAGTTCCTCAAGGCCGTGCTGCCCAACCCGCAGGACCTGGGCGAGAACTACACGGGCGAGACGAGCATCGGTTGCCGCATCGGCGGCCTGGACAAGGAGGGCAAGCCGCTGACCTACTACATCTACAACAACTGCGACCACCACAAGGCATTTGAGGAGACGGGCATGCAGGCCGTGAGCTACACCACGGGTGTGCCAGCCATGACGGGTGCCATGATGTTCCTGAAGGGGCTGTGGCGCAAACCCGGCGTCCACAACGTCGAGGAGTTTGACCCCGATCCGTTCCTGGAAGTGCTCAACAAGCAGGGCCTGCCCTGGCATGAGCAGTTCAACATCGACCTGGAAGCGTGATTGACAAGAATTCAAGAAAGTCTAGATGATCTAGTTAAACTAGATTGTCTAGACTGTTTTTTTAGGGGAATTGTTCTATCAGGCGGGCGTCGGCGGCACACCAGTCGAGCGACGGCAGTTCATTCCACGGGAGCCAGCAGAAGGCGGCGTGCTCGCGCATCAGGAAGTGGTGCGTAGGGGCCGTGCAGCGATAGGCGGCCAGGGTGATGGTGAAATCGGGGTAGTCGTGAGTGACGGTGGCAAGCAGCTCGCGCACCTCGACGTCGAGGTCCATCTCCTCGAGCAACTCGCGGTGCAAAGCCTGCTGGGGTGTCTCACCCGGCTCGATTTTGCCGCCAGGGAACTCCCACAGGTGGCTGGTGTAGCTGTAACGGGTGGTGCCGCGTTGCATGCACAGCACCTTGCCGTCCACCTCGATGACGGCGGCCACCACATGATAATGCTTGCGTGGCGAGGTCATTTCACCAGAGCTTTTCCGGCATCCTGCCATGCCATGACGCCACCGGCAAGGTTGGTCACTTGACAGCCTTGGGCCGAGAGCAGGTTGGCAGCGCGCGCGCTGCGTCGTCCGCTGCGGCAATAGACGGCGACAGGACGCTGCTTGTCGAGGTGCGCCATCGCCTGCTCGACAAACGTGCTGTCGTTCACGTCGATGAGCGTGGCACCGGCAATGTGTCCCTCGTCAAATTCATCGCGGGAGCGCACGTCGAGCAGTTGCACAGCGGGATTGGCAATAAAGGTCTGGAACTCATCGACACCCACGCTGGCAAAGGCGGTCAGCGCCTTACTGTTGCTTGCCCCCTTGCTCAAAGCCCTAGCACACGATATCGCAATAATCGCCACAATGGCCAGCAGTAGCAGTGACTTGATATTAATCATGAGTAACATATAGATGATATCTTTACATTAAATAATATGTTTTTGGAGCACAAATGTAGTCATTTTTTCGCAACGAGCCCACTGAGTGGGCCATGATTGGAAGGAAACGTGAATTATTTGCCATAAGATAGAAAAAAAGTAGTATTTTTGTACCGAATTTGGCACAACAGTCCATATTATTGAACACGCAACATGATTAAATTGAAACGTTTTATTCTGCTATTGCTGTTCCCCATGGTGATGAGCACCGCTATGGCTCAATACTATAGCGGGGAGCACACTCGTGACGGAGAGAACAAGAACGAAATTTCCCTCTCATTGACCACTGGCAAGAACATCATTACCGGTCCTTGCATCGGCAACACCGTGCACTACAAGCATTACTTCAACGACCACTGGAGTATTGACGGCGGCGCCAACATGAAGTACACCAAGGAGCTGTACGGCTTCAAGGCCAAGGGCGAGTACCACTTCAAGGTCAAGTCGTTCCACATGTTTGCCTCGGCCGAATACATGTTCAACCACTATCACCGTTTCAACACCAACGAGAACGTGGGGAACATGTCAGTCCGGTTTGAGCGCGGTTACTGGGACATCACCCTGGGCGGCTCGCTGATCGGCTACAACATGATGGGTGACCACTACACCGAGCCGCTGACGCTCACCTTTGGCGCCCATGCCACACTGCGGCCGCGCACCCATCGCTGGAACGTGGGCCTGCTGTTCCGCAACTATGACGACTTCTACTACGAGAACTGGAACATCAACTGGGGTTTGGACTTCTACTACCGTTTTTCGCCCCGGTTCAAGCTCTTCGGGGAGTTTGACATCCGCCCCGCCGGCTCGATGAGCCAGCTGGCGAGCAAGTATGAGACAATAGGCAAGGTTGGTTTAATCTATCGATGGAAATAACAATGAAAAAGTCAATATCATATAGCCTCATGGCAGCCGCCGCGCTGCTGTCGGCATCAATAGCCTTCACCTCGTGTGAGAAAGTTAGCCCCCAGGGTGTGCTCATGGGCAACACCAGTGTTGACGACCGCGTGAAGCAGTCGCTGGTCAACT
>ONOU01000024.1 GCA_900319525.1 uncultured Prevotellaceae bacterium
GTTCTATCAGGAGACCAAGGACACACAGACCAACGTGTTCTTCAACAGCCTGAACAAGGGTACCCACATCATCGGCTATGACGTGTGGGTGACCAATCCCGGTGAGTTCACCTCGGGCATCGCCACCGTGCAGAGCCAGTATGCGCCGCAGCTGAGCGCGCACAGCGCCGGCAAGCGCATCACTACCGAAGCCAAATAGCGAAAAATCACTTGAATTTTTGTTTGATTATTGGTAACCATATTTGTATTTTTATTTTACTGATTTTTAAGTATTTAACTTTTTAATAAGTAACTTTTTTACAAATTTGAAGTCAAAAATCTACAAATCATACAAATGATTTTTACCACTTTTCATAACGCTAAATCATGGAGCAGATGTACTTTTGCATTGCAAACAGCATTTCTCCGAATTTTACGATAATAACAACAAAAATAACGATTGAACATCGGAATTATATTCTAGGGAAAAAATCTTTTGATGGTAGTTAATGTTGATTAAATGATTATTTAAAGTTCGACCTTAAGGATCTATATCCTATCAAGAAACGCAAGCAATAAAACATGAGAATTAACGGCGTCTACGTGAGTAGCCGCCGTTTTAGTTGCGCATTACAATAAGGTTAAGATAAGGCGGGGTTTATAAATAAATTAAAAGTAGAGGTGGACCCAGCTAAAAAAAAATATTACCTTTGCAGTCACAGTACACAACCAAAATTAAAGAAAGAATTATGTCTGCAATCAAAACTATCGGCGTCCTGACATCAGGAGGCGACGCGCCGGGCATGAACGCTGCCATCCGCGCGGTCACCCGATCTGCAATTTACAACGGATTTAAGGTAAAAGGCATCTACCGCGGCTACAGGGGTCTGGTAGAAGATGAGATCGTTGACCTGAAGACCCAGAGTGTTTCCAGCATCATGCACCATGGCGGTACCATCCTGAAGACCGCCCGTTGCAAGGATTTCAAGACGGTGGAAGGCCGCAAACAAGCCTATGAGGTCATCAAGAAGCATGGCATCGACGCGCTGGTGGTCATTGGCGGTGACGGTTCGTTGAGCGGCGCCCGCCAGTTTGCCAGCGAGTTTGATTTCCCCATCGTGGGAGTACCCGGCACCATCGACAACGACCTGGCAGGTACCGATCACACGATCGGCTATGATACAGCACTGAACACCATCATGTGGTGTGTGGACCGCATCCGCGACACCGCCAGCAGCCATGAGCGTCTGTTCTTCATCGAGGTGATGGGTCGCGAGTCGGGATTCCTGGCCCTGAACGGTGCCATCGCCACCGGCGCCGAGGCCGCAATCATCCCCGAGATATCGACCGAGGTTGACCAACTGAAAGAGCTGATCAACAGCGGTTTCCGCAAGAGCAAGAATTCGTCTATCGTCCTCGTTGCCGAGAGTCCCATTACCGGCGGCGCCATGGGCCTGGCCGAGAGGGCACGCAAAGAATATCCGCAGCTGGACGTGCGCGTGACCATCCTGGGGCACTTGCAGCGCGGCGGCTCCCCCACGGCTCAAGACCGCATCCTGGCCTCACGCATGGGAGCGGCTGCCATCGATGCATTATTGGAAGGTCAACGCAACGTCATGATTGGTGATGATGACGAGAAAATCGTCTATGTGCCCTTCTCCAAGGCTATCCACGACGACAAGCCCATCGACCGCGACCTGATCGACCTGCTGCACCGCCTATCCATCTAGCAAGAAATAAAAGAGAAGAGATAAGAGATATAAATAGAGATAAGATAAACGATAAGGGAGGCGACCTTTACGGAACCCTCCCTATCTTTTATCTCTTATCTTTTAGGCGATGATATAGATATCGTTTCCATCTTTTATTTATACTTAGGTGATGGGCCGTACTTGTTCTCTGTCCAATCGCTATCCTTTACCGCAAAGATAATGAGGATGATGATCAAGATGATGGCACACAAGCTGCAAAGCACCATCGTAGTAGCCAATCCCGGCGATGACTGAACCGAATCGGCCATTTCCCGAGCCATTCCCATCACGTCCTCGGGGTTAGTCACGTTTTCCAGATTACTGAAGTTGGAGCCAATCAATGTAGCAAATGAGCCATAATAGCCTGCCCACAAGAGGGCCAGCAATACCACCCACCAGCTGCCGCGGCCCGTGTCATGCAGACGGCGGCACAGTACTGCCAGTTCTGGAATGAGCATAGCAAGGCCGAACGCCATGCTCACATAGCCGACGATAGGCGACAGCATGCCAAAGAAGGACAATACAGACGAAACGATGAGCACAAACAGGACGAACCACCAGAACTCGCTGCGGCGGGCACGGCCCTTGAAATCAAAAAACTTCTTGAGACATGTCTTCACGGCTGTCACGGGATCCATCATCGGCGAAGCCGTCACGCGAGGCTGATACTGTGGCGCAGCAGGTTGCTGTGGCTGGTTGAACACAGGGGGGTGAGGTTGTTGGTTTTGTTGTTCCATATCTATTGATTTTTAAGTTAAAAGTCTCTGATTAGCACCACAAAGGTAACCCGTTTGATTGATTTCCACAAATTTACCCATCAAAAAAAGTGTGCCACAAAATGGGCACACCTGTAATTCCTATCCAATTATGGGTACTTGGGAGACGGGCCATACTTGTTCTCTCCCCTGTGGCTGTCCTGCAACGAGAAAACAAGGAGGGCGATCGATATACCAAGGCCAACCAGCGCCAAGAGCAGCATCACGGTACCGCCCAGCGTCGATACATGGAAAGCGTCGATCAGATTCTGTACTTCATTATCACTCTCAAGAGCCTCAAATCCAAGGATAACACTTTTGGCGATGGCATAAAAAAGACCAACGACAAAACCACAAACAATCCACCATTCACTGCGACCTACGTCATGCAGGCGACGTGTCTGAACCGCCAATGACGGGATTGCCGCAAACAAGCCTAACGGTAAGGACAGCATCATTATGAACATACTTACATCCAGGGCCGTTTCGCTAGTGAAGAAAGTCTTCACAACTAAAGCGCAAATATAAGGAACGTTTGCGATAACCAGCATTAGCAGGCCAAACCACCAGTACTCGCTGCGTCGTGAACGTCCACTGAAAGTGGCATACTTGCTGAGACATTCCCCGATGGCTTCCTTAAAGTTCAAGCGAGGTTCTACTCCTCCTTGAGATACAGGAGGCATCTGCTCTGGGCTCTGCTTATTTTCATGAATCGGTTCCATGACTCTTATGTATTAATGGTTAAACTTACTCGATAATCGACCTGCAAATATAGAGCCAAAAAGCGAAAAAAACAAATATTTACTTAGGGAAAACACATTATTATTATATTTCTATTGATTATTGCATAATCAACGCACCGTCTCGACTCTTGAAATCGTCATGAAGTTCAAAAAGAGCCGTTTTCTCGACCACCCCACCGCAATCTTTTTGTAATTTTGCACCCGCATTTACAAGAGATGACAATGAAACGACAGATCAAGATATGGCTCGAGTGCTTTAGGCTGCGCACGCTGCCCGTGTCGCTCAGCGGCGTGGTCATCGCCATCGGCCTGGCAGTGTGGCATCATCACTTCAAGTGGGTACCTGCTGTGCTTTGCCTGGTGTTTGCCCTGCTGGCACAAATCGTGTCCAACATGGCCAACGAATATTTTGACTACCTGAAGGGTACAGACAAACCTGGTCGCGTGGGCCCGCGTCGCGGCGTGACCGAGGGCGACATCAAGCCCAAGACGCTGAGGAATGCCACTATGGGTCTGCTGGCGCTGGCCGGTATCGTGGGCTGCTGCCTGATTCCCTATGGCGGGTGGTGGCTGCTGCCTGCAGGCATCATCATCGCCTTGGGAGCCTTTGCCTATAGTGCCGGCCCCTACCCCCTGTCCTACCATGGCCTGGGCGAACTGATGGTGTTCATCTTCTTTGGCATCGTACCCGTCAACCTGACCTACTATGTGATGGCACTGCGCTGGGACCCCTTGGTGCTCCTGTTCTCCATCGCCATCGGCCTGATGGGTGTTAACGTGCTGCTGGTCAACAACTACCGCGACGTGGAAGACGACCGCGCCGCCGGCAAGAAAACGCAGACAGTCATGAGAGGCCGACCCGTCACCGCCTTTGCCTACTTCCTGAACGGCTACACCGCCATCGCGATTCTCGCCGCCTTCTGGATCATGATTGTCATCAATATGGGCAAACTGCTGCCGCTGTGGACGCTGGCCATCCCTGCACTCTACCTGGTGATGCACACCGCCACCTGGTACAAACTCAGGCACCGTGACGGCGCCGCCCTCAATCCGCTGCTGGGCGAAACTGCTCGCAATATGCTCATCTTCACAATATTATTCACTATCGTCTTCATTATCTATTCTTAATATCATGGCTTTGATTGACGACATCCGCGCCCTGCGCATCGCCGACTATGACTACCCGCTGCCCGACGAACGTATCGCCAAGCACCCGCTGGCGCAACGCGAGCAGTGCAAACTGTTATACTATAAAGGAGGAAACATCGAGGAGAGAAAATTCTGGGAAGTGCCGTCGCTGCTGCCTGGGCGCTCGACTCTCATCTATAATAACACGCGCGTGATTAACGCCCGCCTCAGGTTCCGCAAGGAGACGGGCTCGACGATCGAGATATTCTGCCTGGAACCGGTGCTGCCGCGCGACTATGAGCAGATTTTCCAGACCACGGGCCACTGCGTGTGGCAATGCCTGGTGGGCAACAACAAGCGCTGGAAACAGGGCGCACTGACGCAGACCATCGCCATCGACGGGCACGATGTCACCCTGGCCGCCACCCGTGGCGAGCAGCGCGGCAACGCCTGGGAAATCTCATTTGACTGGGATGCCGATGCCAACTGCACCTTTGCCGACGTGCTGGAGGCCATCGGCGAGATTCCCATCCCTCCCTACCTGAATCGCGGCACCGAGGAGAGTGACTCGACCGACTACCAGACCGTCTATAGCCACATCGACGGCAGCGTGGCCGCCCCGACAGCAGGTCTGCACTTCACCGACGAGGTGCTGGCCGAGTGTGACGACCGCGGCATCCTGCGCCGCGAGATCACGCTGCACGTGGGTGCCGGCACGTTCCAACCCGTCAAGAGCGAGCACATCGGCGACCACCCGATGCACTACGAGTTCATCAGTGTACCCCGCAGCGTCATCATGGACATCATCAACGCCCCCGGTCCCATCATTGCCGTGGGCACCACCAGCGTGCGCACCCTCGAGAGCCTGTACTACATCGGGCAGATTCTGGAGGATAATCCCGATGCCGACGAGGAGGCACTCACCGTCACCCAGTGGATGCCCTACACCACCCCGTGTGAGATATCGACTGCAAAGGCGTTGCAAAACATCGCCGATTACCTGGACCGGCACCATGCCGACACCTACATGGGCAGCACCCAGCTGATGATTGCCCCAGGATTTGAGTACCGCATCGTGAGCGGCATGATCACCAACTTCCACCAGCCACAATCGACCCTGCTGCTGCTCGTTGCCGCCTTTGTGGGTCAGGACCGGTGGCGCGGCATGTATGACTACGCCATGGAGCACGGCTTCCGCTTCTTGAGCTACGGCGACGCCCAACTGCTGCTCCGCTAGGCATCGCGCCACGATTTACCCTATCCGGCACCTAGGGTGCCCGAAGATTCATCTATAAAAAACGGCAATTGGTCGCATAATTATGTCCAATAGGGCAGAAATGCGGCCTCTTACTGTTTTTGGGAGTTAAACTTGGCCGTGAACTTGCAGTCTAAAAGACAAACGAAACGCATTAAATCACTTGTTGAACAATATAAAACAACACAATTATGAAAACTTCTGTTACTCGAATCATGATGAGCCTCGCTCTCATGGGATGCCTGATCTTCAGCGCATCAGACGCTTCGGCCCAGGGCCGCAGCCGTTCACAAGGAGGAGGCAGCACCGCCAGCAGAAGCCAGTCGGCAGCTGTCTCACGTAACACCAACTCATCAACCGCTCCGTCGGTAAGTCGCAGCAGCTCCAGCAGCTCGATGAACCGCAGCAGCGCAACCGCACCGCAGGTGAACCGCAGCAGCGCTTCCAGCACCTCAGGCCGCAGCATGACCACCGCTCCGCAGGTGAACCGCAGCAACGCTTCCAGCACCTCGGGCCGCAGCATGACCACCGCTCCGCAGGTGAACCGCAGCAACGCTTCCAGCACCTCAGGCCGCAGCATGACCACCACACCTCAGGTGAACCGTGGCAGCAGCAATACCCGCAGCAGCGGTGCTACAACCCGTGGCGGCAGCTCGACTGTCCGCAGCGACAACAACCGCAGCGGAGGCACTTCGGTAAGCACTAGCGGTATCAAGACGAATATGGACCAGACCAAGGCTACCCATGCAACCACCCGCACCAAGACCAAGATTGACGGTAGCCGCATCGGTGACGGCAACAACGGCGGTAAGCCCGGCAATGGAGGCAAGCCCGGCAACGGCGGTAAGCCTGGTAACATCGACCCTGGTCACAACGGTGGCAAGCCCGGCAACGGAGGCAAGCCCGGTAACATCGACCCTGGTCACAATGGCGACAAGCCCGGAAACAACGGTAGGCCCGGTAATAGTGGCAGGCCTGGAAACGGCGGCAGACCTGGGAACGGCAACCGACCTGGTGGTGGCCATCACAGCTACAATCCCGACAATCACTTTGATTACAGCAACCACCACTACCGCCACGACTTCCACAATAACTACATCAACCACAACTGGGGTCGTCCTCTGCCTCCTCCCGCACGTCCCTATCGTCCCGCACCCATCATCTGGTATCGCCCTGTAATTCCCGTGGGATGGCACCCCTACGCAAGTGCTCCCATCATCGACCGAATCCTGGGCATCACCTTCGGAACGCTCTTTGACACTTCGCTTGACTATCTCTACTACAATGGCTATGAGATCGACGGCTATGCAGACCGCATCATCTATCTGAGGAATGTGCCTCTGCTGGGTCTCAACTGGGGTGACGTGATGCTGTGCTACGATGACATGAACCGGCTGGTCAACGCGCAGTTCATCTTCTACAGCACGTACAACGACCACCGACGCTATGACAGGGTTTACAACAGCCTGTGCAGAGTATATGGCCCCCCCTTCACCAACAGCAACAATGCCCTGAACTGGTATGGCGGCGGCAGCACTGGATGGGTCACCCTGACCACTCACAGCAACCTGGGTCATTACTACACTACCCTCTCGATTGGGTATTGAAACAGTAATCAAGATTAGACACTACACACGATAATCATTTCTTCCCTCAAGGGACGATCGACAACAAGTTGACCGTCCCTTGTTTATTGTCTAGAATTTCCACTTTAGTAGTCAAAATTGCACCTACCAAAATTCATAAGGGCCAATTTAACAATTTTTCTACTATTTTTTAGAAATATTAGAAAAGAAAATTTGTCACATTTATGTAATAGCATTACCTTTGCACCAAGTTTTTTCATAGGATTAGATTTTTAAGGTTTAAAGTGTGCGAGTTGTTGGGAAACAAGCGCACATTTTTTTTTGTTTTTACCACCCACTCCCCCCCTTCCGGCTCAGCGGAAAATCAGCGGGCAAGCATCAGGCTGGAGGACTTGTGCAGCCACGCCTTACAAAACAAGTCCCTTCATGCGAAACCACCATAATTGCATTGATATCTATGCGCTTATGGCAATTTAGCGTTTTTTCCCTGGGACCAATAAAAAAAATCACTATATTTGCAGAATTAAAACCCAAAATCCATAGGCGACGATGAGATATTTATTGACGATACTCTGTATTGCAGCCACACTCCACATCGCGGCGCAGTCCCCGGCCGGCTTCCAGAAGGGCGTCGTGAGAACACCCGAGAAATCCAATCAACCGAGCAAGGGTATCGATGGCGCGACAATAAAGATACTAAGTTATCCCAACACCGTGGTGAGCAGGAATGGAGGCAATTTCTCTGTCACCATCCCGGGCAAGAAGCAAGGAGACCCCGTCAAAGTCCTATCGGTCCAGAAGAAGGACTATTCCATTGCCGGTTACACCATCCATAACCGCACGTTTACCTATTCCTCATCGGTGCCCATCGAGATCGTGATGCAGTCCAACAAGCAGTTGGCCAAAGACAAAAAAAAGATCGAGGACAAGGGATTTGCCAAGGCAAAAAAGCGATATGAATCACGCATTGCCGAGCTTGAGCGCCAGTATCAAGAGAAGATCATCAATGAACGCCAGCTGGACGAGCTGTGCGATCAAGCGAGCACCGAGTATGAACAATACATCAAGCTGCTCAGCAAGATGGTCGAGCGCTATGCACTGACCGATTACAAGGGGCTGAGCGAGACCAACCGCAAGATCCAGCAGTACATCGAGAATGCCGAACTCGAACGTGCCGACTCCCTGATCAACAGCAAGGGTGACTTTGACAAGCGGGAACAGGAAATCATGAACAAGAGGATGGTAAAGCAGAAATCAGCCGAATTGACCCAGCAAATCGAGGAAGCCCTCCACCATGAACTTGAGGATCTGGCCGAAGACTATTACAACAAGTGCACCATTCTTGCCGCCAGCTACTCCAACGACTCGGCAGCCTACTACCTGGAACGCCGCGCCGCCCTCGACACCACCAACGCCAATTGGCAGAACGACGCAGGCCTGTTCATGGCCGACTACCGGAACGACTTCCCGTTGGCGCTGAAGTACTACGAGCGAGGCCTGAACCAATCATTAGCACAATTTGGTGAGCAGAGCCAGTGGACCGCCGACTCCTATATCAACATCGGTTCAGTGCATTACAGGCTGGGGAACTATGAGAAAGCGTTGTCGCTCCACCAGAAGGCGCTGGAAATCTTCAAGAACATGCCCGAGATCGACAGCCTCGACCTTGCCATGGCCTATAACCAGATAGGACTGATCTATAATGGATTGGGCGACAACACAAAAGCCCTGGAGCTGCTGCAACAGGCCGTCGATATCTACGAGAGCGCATCGGGGGCCGACAGCCTTGACATCGCATCGGCCTACAACAACATAGGCAACATCTACCTGAAACTGGAGGATTACGGCAAGGCGTTGGGACTCTATCAAAAGGTGCTGGAGATTTATAAAAAGGCACTGGGGACCGAGAACCTCAATGTGGCAGCTACCGATAACAACATCGGACTGGTCTATTATGAATTAGGCGATTACAGCAAGGCGCTCAACTATCATCAAGAGGCACTTGACATACGCATGACGCTGTTGGGCAACCAAAACCTGGACGTGGCCAGTTCCTACCACAATCTGGGCAATGTCTATAACGAGTTGAGGAAATATGATAACGCGATGGCCTACCACCGGCGCGCCTTTGACATCCGCAAGAACGTCCTAGGGCCCGACAACCTCGAGATTGCGGCGTCTTACAGCGGCATGGGCAACGTTTACAACAGCCTGGGAGATTACGAGAGAGCCCTGGAGCACCACAAAATCGCACTCGGCATCCGCGAGAAGGTTTTGGGAAGTGAGAGCCTTGACGTGGCCACGTCATACAACAATCTGGGCGTCGTTTACCACAAGCTGGGCGATAGCGAGAAATCATTGCAGTGCCAC
The DNA here is from genome assembly GCA_900319525.1 of uncultured Prevotellaceae bacterium. GTDB lineage: Bacteria > Bacteroidota > Bacteroidia > Bacteroidales > Muribaculaceae > Sodaliphilus. The sequence continues at coordinate 9,568 of ONOU01000024.1, forward strand.
CAGAAGGCGATGGAGATACGCGAGAAGAAGCTGAGCCCCGAGAGCATGGGCATGACCTATTCCTATGTCAACATGGGCACTGTGTATGACGACTTGGGAGACAATGAGAAAGCGCTGGAGTATTATCAGAAGGCCTTGGACGTTCGTGAGAGGGCCCAGGGGACCGAGAATATGAACGTCGCCATCCTGTATGGAAAAATCGGTGATGTGTATGCCAACTCGGGCGAGAACGATAAAGCACTGGAATACTACCTCAAGGAGCTCGACGTGCGCCAGAAGGTATCGGGAAGCAACAACCTCAATGTGGCCGCATCCCACTGCAACCTGGGCATCATTTACTACAGGCTAGGGAACTACGAGAATGCCTTGACCCACTTCAACAACGCGCTGGAGATTGAGGAAAAGATGGCCGAGGGGGATGTCCTGGACATCGCGTCGCTGCACAGCAACATCGGCTCGGTCTATCTGGCACTCGAAGACTACGGCAATGCGCTGGCCGCTCATCAAAGGGCCCTCGAGATCTGCGAGTCGGTCCTCGGCAGCCAGGATATCAAGGTCGCCTATCTGTACTACACCGTGGGCCATCTGCACTACGACATCGGGGATAACAAGAAGGCCATAGAGAATTTAACTAAGGCCTATAACATTTATCTTGCGACTAACGGAGCCGAGCACAACGACACGCAAACCGTTCAAGAACTCATTGACCATATCAAGAAGAAGGGGAACAACCACTAATGCAGCAGGCTGCAAAGAAAAAAGCCGCCGGGCATTAGAGGAATTTACCAGCTTTATGTATTTTTGCACAGTCTAAGGACAACAATAACGATTATAGAGTATCATGAAGAGAGAACTAGTGACATTAATGACGGGCCTGCTTGTGGCAATCGCGGGCATGGCACATACCCAGAACGGAATCGTGAGGACGCTGGAGCGCCCCGGCAAACAGAGCGAGGGCATCTCGGGGGTAACCATCAATGTGCTGGAGTACCCCAACGCCATAGTGAGCAAGAAAGGCGGCAAATTCTCATTCTCCATCAGCGGGAAGCGCCAGGGCGATGCATTTACCGTGACGCGCGTGCAGAAGAGAGGCTACACCCTCGTCGACAAGCATATAATGGGGCGCCATTATGCCTACTCGTCAATCGTGCCGCTGGAGATTGTCATGGTGTCGAATCAGCAACTCGACAGCGACAAGAAGCGTATCGAGGACAAAGCCTATGACAAAGCCAAGAGAACCTATGACCAAAAGCTGGCAGCCCTTGAACAACGGCTGAACCAAAAGACCATCAGCGAGCAGGAATACCGCGCGAAATATGAGGAGCTGAGCTCCAACTACAATAATTACATCCAGCTCATTGACCAGATGGCCGAACGCTATGCCACAACAGACTACAAGGGCCTGAGCGACACCAACAAAGAGATTCTCTCCAGCATCGAGAACGCCGACATGGAGCGCGCCGACGAGCTCATCAACCGCAAGGGCAGCTTTGACAAGCGCGAGCAGGAAGTGTTTGAAAAAATACAACTCAAGGAAAAGTCGGAGCAGCTTTCCCAGCAATTGCAGGAAGACATCAACAAGGAGCTCGAAGAACTTGTCAGTGACTACTACAGCAAGTTCGCAATCCACGCATCCAACTACCAGAACGATTCGGCAGCCTATTACCTCGAACGCATGGTGCGGCTCGACACCACCAACGTGACCATGCTGCGATTCACCGCATCGTTTATCGACAGCCACATGGCCGACTATCCCCGGGCACTGACCTACTACCAGCGCGCGCTCACACAAGCGCAGCAACAATACGGAGAAGTCAGCAAGGAAGCAGGCGTCATCAGTGAGTTCATCGGGTTGACCTACGACCACATGAAAGACCTGGACCAGTCATTGCAATGGCATCACAAGGCGCTGGATATCTACCAGCAGACCGAAGGCCTCGACAATCCTGACGCGGCGCTGGTCTATACACACATCGGCAGGATTTATAACGCTCAAGACAGCCTCGAGAAGGCGCTGGAATACACTCTCAAAGGGCTCGACATCAGGAACCGCACCATCCAGGACAAGGACAATCAGGATTTTTCGCAGTCCTACAACAACCTGGGCGTCATTTACACCAACATGGGCGACTATGAGAAAGCGATGGAGTACCACATGAAGGCGCTCGAGCAGCGCGAGCGGGTACTGGGCCCCAATTCTGACGGTACTGCCCTTTCCTATCTCAACATCGGGTCGCTCTATTTCGCGCGTGAGGATAGTGACAATGCGCTCATCTATTTCCAGAAATCCCATGACGCCTATCTGGCCGTCTATGGCCCCGCCCATCCCTACACCATCATGACCGCACAATACATGGCATCGGCTTATTATGTGAAGGCCGACTTGGAAAAGGCCAAGGAATGCTACCGGCAAGCGCTGGCTGGCTGTGAACAATTCTACGGCCCAGATCATGCCAATTCACAAAAGTGCAGAGAAGCCATCGCCAAGTTAGAAGAAATGCAGAAGCAGCAATCGCCCAATGACTAAGCTTGAACTGAACATACTGGGCTGCGGGAGCGCGACAATGACGCCGCGCCACCAGCCGTCGTGCCAGGTGCTCAACGTGCGCGACAACCTGATGATGATCGACTGTGGCGAGGGCGCCCAGCTGGCCGTGCGCCGCATGGGGCTCAAGCTGATGCGGCTCAACCACATCTTCATCAGCCACCTGCACGGTGACCACTGCTTCGGTCTGCCAGGGCTGGTATCGACCATGGCGCTGCTCAACCGCACCGGTTCGCTGACGATCCACACTTTCAAGGACGGGGCCGAGCTGTTCGGGCAGATGCTGGACTACTTTTGCCGCGAGCGGCCATTTGAGGTGAAGTTCAACATCATAGACACGCACAAGCGCGTCATCCACGAGGATGACGCCATGACGGTGACCACATTCCCGCTCGTGCACCGCGTGCCCGCCGTGGGTTTCCTGTTCAGGGAGAAGCCCAAGCTGCGCCACATCATCGGTGACGAGGTCAAGCGGCTGGGCATTCCCCATTACGCCATGAACTTCCTGCGCCAGGGCCAGGACTGGATCGGCCCTGACGGCATTGTCATCCCCAACAGCCAATTGACAACCCCCGCCGACCCCTCTGTCAGCTACGCCTACTGCAGTGACACCAAGTTCTCGAGGCGCGTCATCAAGAGCGTTGAGGGTGTGGACTGGCTCTACCACGAGGCCACCTACGACGACAGCCTGCGCGTCAAGGCCCACAAGCGCTACCACAGCACCGCTCTCGAGGCTGCCACCGTGGCCCGTGAGGCCCACGTGCGCCAGCTCATATTGGGGCACTTCTCCAAGCGCTACCTCGACGAGACACCGCTGCTGCAAGAGGCCCAAAGCATCTTCCCCGCCACCCGTCTGGCCAACGAAGGATTAACTATTGACCTCAACAGCATCTAATACACATAACTCAAACTTCTATAAAATAAGGAGGTGATAAGGACAGGCCGAACATTATTGTTGTAAACCTACCGAGTAGTAAACCTACCCAAGGCTATATTCTCTTATATAACAATCACAAAGATAATAATAGGTGATCCTCCAGATATCGCGCTCGTTTTCAAAAAATGTTTATCTTTGTAACCACTAATATAGAATAATATGAAGAGAGAAGAAATACTAGCATTATTCCAAAGCTATGAGGACGCCGTTTGCATGGTAGAAACAACCGAATGCTGGAGCGCCCGAGAGTTGTGCGCACTGTTAGGATATCAACAATGGCGCAACTTCACTAACGTGATAGACAAAGCAAAAGAAGCCTGCAAAAACGCAGGACATTCCGTTTCCGATCATTTTGCTGACGTCAGCAAAATGATCAACCTTGCTAAAGGTGCTCAACGTCAGATAGATGACATTATGCTAACGCGCTATGCCTGCTATCTTATTGCACAAAATGGTGATCCGCGCAAACCGCAGATCGCATTCGCACAGACCTATTTTGCGGTACAAACCCGACGTGCCGAGCTGATAGAAAAACGTTTACTTGAAGTTGAGCGAGTAAAAGCCCGTGCTAAACTACAAGAAACTGAACGAAAATTATCTGGTATCTTGTATGAACGTGGAGTAAATGACAAGACCTTTGCCGTTATCCGTTCAAAAGGCGACCAAGCACTATTCAGGCTAAGCACCAATATGATGAAACGCCGAATGGGCACTCCTCAAAGCCGTCCTCTCGCTGATTTCCTGCCGACCATAAGCATCAAGGCCAAAGACTTTGCTGCAGAGATGACCAGCGTAAACGTTCAAGCCAAGGATTTGAAGGGTGAAAAATCCATCACCCGCGAACATGTGGACAATAATGCCGCTGTACGCAAGATGCTCACCGAGCGTGGCATCATTCCCGAAAACCTCCAGCCCGCCGAGGACATCAAGAAAGTGGAACGACGCCTCGCCAGCGAACAAAAGAAACTGTTGAAAAACAAAAAGAAATAAATGTCATACAATAAGTAAAATCATTACGGCATGGACATAATAAAAGATTACCATTTAGTTTTATAGTTAATATCCTTAGTGTCAATTAGAAAATCGCAATAATCGTTATACTTCATTGATTTTTAGTCAATTACATAAATTCTTAAAGTCAACGGATTTGAAATCACAATTGAATTGATTATTAGATACTTGGGAAAAACGCCATTGGTTTTGAGCCTTTTATAAAATCAACTAACGGCATTTTGCTAAATCTATATTATTAGTGGACAGCAATGATTTAGGGATTATTTTAAACTTTAGGGCAGAGTGCGAGTCCAATGGGTGATTTGCGCCGGGAAGGTTTGCCACAGGGGCGGCACAAAGGGGCAAAATTGTAAATAATCACACTTTTTAACAGTCGAACAAAGTAAAAACTTCAAAAATATACTTAAAAACGCTGTGCCTCAAAGCAGTAAAGTCTAAAAATAACCCAACGGAGCGCAAATTAAGTAAATTTTTCTTTATTATTTGAAGAAATTGTATTTACTTTGCAGGCTCAAAACTATGAGCTAATCGATAGCGACGTCAAGTAACCGCTTGATAGCGTTGAGTTAGCACTAGATTTGAATAAAAAACGAGAACATTAATTTTTATCAAACTTTTTAATAATTACGACTATGTCAGAAATTGAAGAAAGAGTAAAACAAATTATCGTTGACAAGTTAGGTGTTAGCGAGTCTGAGGTAACCCCCGAGGCTACTTTCAGCCAGGACCTGGGTGCTGATAGCCTTGACACCGTCGAGCTGATCATGGAATTTGAGAAGCAGTTCGACATCAAGATTCCCGATGACAAGTCTGAGACCATCCAAAACGTAGGCGACGCCATCAAGTTCATCGAAGAAGCTAAGGCAGCCGAATAAATCTTTTAAATTCCCATTTACCACATGGAATTAAAGAGAGTTGTGGTAACAGGTCTTGGTGCCATCACTCCCTTAGGAATGGACGTTGAAACCACATGGAACAACGCCCTTAAAGGGGTGAGCGGTGCAGGACCTATTACTCATTTTGACACGACACTGTTCAAGACACACTTTGCATGCGAGATCAAGGGTTTTGATCCACTCAACTATGTGAACGACCCCAATGACCGCCGCGAGCTCAAGGACTTCAAGCGCAACGACCTGTACACGCAGTACGCGTTGGCCTGCGCCAAGCAAGCCGTTGAGGATGCCGACCTGCTGGCCGAGGGTATCGACCGTGACGAGGTGGGCGTGATTTTCGCGTCGGGTATCGGTGGACTGCACACGTTTGAGGAGCAGGCCGGCGATTATGCCCGTCATGAGGAGCGTGGCCCCATGTATAGCCCGTTCTTCATCCCGACGATGATTGCCGACATTGCAGCCGGACAAATCTCGATCAAGTACGGCTTCCGCGGTCCCAACTTCGGTGTTGTTTCGGCTTGCGCCACATCGACCAACGCGCTCATCGACGCATTCAACTACGTGCGTCTGGGCAAGGCCAAGGCCATCGTCACCGGTGGCAGCGAGGCCCCGTTGTTCCCTGCTGGTGTGGGCGGCTTCAATGCCATGAAGGCCATCTCGCTGCGCAACGATGACCCTGAGGGCGCTTCACGCCCCTTCAGCGCATCACGTGACGGTTTCGTCATGGGCGAGGGCGGTGTATGCCTGGTGTTTGAGGAACTCGAGCACGCCCTGGCACGCGGTGCCAAGATTTATGGTGAGGTCATCGGTGGTGGCATGAGTGCCGACGCCTATCACATCACTGCCAGCCATCCCGAGGGCTTGGGCGCCAAGCTCGTGATGCAGCGCGCCATCGAGGACGCCGGCATCAAGCCCGAGGATATTGACTATGTCAACGCTCACGGCACCTCCACCCCTGTGGGTGACCTGAGCGAGGCCCAGGCCGTGAAGGACGTCTTCGGCGAGCATGCTTACAAGCTCAACGTGAGCAGCACCAAGTCGATGACGGGCCACATGCTGGGTGCCACCGGTGCTATGGAGGCTGTCTTCTGCCTGCTGGCCTGCCGCGACGACATCGTGCCCCCCACCATCAACCATGCTGATGGCGACGAGGATGAGCGCATCGACTACAAGATGAACTTCACCTTCAACAAGGCACAGAAACGAACAGTAAACATTGCACTATCCAACACGTTTGGCTTCGGCGGACACAATGCTAGCATCATCGTCAAGAAATACCAGAAATAATCTACTGGGATAATAATCAAGACGATGCCGTTAAGCAACGCCATATCACTCATAAAGCTCCTTTTCATCAAGGATAAGGAGCTTTATGTTTTTATTCATCGCACCACCGGCTACTATCCGCACGACATCAAGCTCTACCAGCTGGCCATGGTACACCGTTCCAAACCCGTGAAGATGCCCGACGGACGCTGGGCCAATAACGAGCGGCTGGAATACCTGGGCGACGCCGTCCTCGACACCGTGGTCGCCGATTTCCTCTACAAGACTTACCCCTCCAAGCACGAGGGTTTCCTGACCGCCACGCGCGCCAAGATCGTCCAGCGCGAGAGCCTCAACCGCATCGGCAACTCGCTGCACCTCGACAGCCACGTGCGGGCCATGATGCACACGTCTTCCCACAACAGCTACATCTGCGGCAATGCGCTGGAGGCACTCGTCGGCGCCGTGTACCTGGATCAAGGCTACGAGCGCTGCAGCAGATTTATCATCAACCGCTTGATAAAAAAGCACTTCGACCTCAACGATCTGGTCAAGACCGAGCAGAACTTCAAGTCCCGCCTTATCGAGTGGACCCAGAAGTACAGGGTCTCCATCGAGTTTGAGCTCGTCGATTCCCACACCGACAACGACAAGAACCCCGTGTTCCGCACAGCCGTGATCCTGGGCGGCATCTACGCCAGCGATGCCGAGGGCTACAGCAAGAAGGAGTCCCACCAGAGCGCCTCCAAGAAGGCCCTCGACCGTCTGGAGCACGACCAGCAGTTCCGCGAGCAGATCCTTGCCACTGCCGCCATCTGACACACACCTCCCACGCCACTCAGCTAGCCACCCATCCAACCGAATCCCACGTAAAGCCGCAAAGCCAGGTTAACGTGAGGCCCTAAGAGTACAGACGCCCCTCTAAGCTCTAAGCTCTAAGCCCTAAACCGCGAGCAACGCGAGCCCATCGCCCCTGAGGGCACTAATAAACGTGAATTTGTGTAAAATTTGGTTTCATTGTGCCGGAATTTGGGCAAGATTGCGTAAATTCGCAAGCTATTGGGGTTCAAAAAGCCTCATATAACTACCGAATCTCATGAGACCAATAACCAATATACTACTAGTGCTGGCACTTATCTGCTACGTCTTTCTGCCCTTCTACGACATCTCGTTGGTCGGCACAGTGACTGGACTAGGCTACACAGCCGGCACGATATCGCAATCACTCTCACTGGGCAATGTGCTACTGGCACTGTTGCCCTTCATCACCTGTTTTGGCGCCATCGCCCTGAACTGCCTCAAGAAGCGCTGGTGGGTACTTGGCACCATCGCATTGATCCTGCTTGGACTGTGGTTCTTTGCCCAGACCAAGGGCCTTCACGACATCGTGCTGCAGCATGCCCCTGAGGTGACCCCCGACAACGACTTGGGCGAGGGTTTCTCGATAACAGGACTGGGCATCGGGTACAAGCTGTCCTATGGCCTGTATATCCTGTCACTGATCTCGGCCATCATCTCGCTGTTACCGTTCAAGTTCAACGAGACCATCGAGAAGGCTGTCGATGACACCTTTGAGGACGGACGCCGCCTGGCACGCAACGAGTTCAACCGTCTGGAGAGCAACCTGCACAAGCCCGGCAAGTCTAAACAGCATCCCGGCAAACCGACAACGCAGCCTACCCCACCCGAGCCCACACACGATGAGCCCGTCGAGGACAAGGAAGACCCGACGCGGTTTATGCCTAAATAGGTTTTAGGTGCTATTTCATTAGGCAATGATATCGATATTGGCCCTGCTAACCGTTTCCTTAAATTATTCTGCGGGTACTTGGGGATGGTGCATAACGATGCGACGGATGGTGATGGGCGTTGTCACACTCAAGGTATTCCTGGTGGCTCCATAAAAGAAGATACGGCCTGCCAACACATCGTATTGGGCCAGCACACCATGCACATTCTTGTACACCACGTTTCCTAGCCAGATATAGGGGAGGTCAAGTTCCACGCTGTGAAGCAATACCCACTTGGCCGAGAACTCGCCCTGCCACAGCAACTGCCACTCGTCATGCTCGGGGGTGCCGTCGTGGGACACGTTGGTGCGTATCAGCTCGTTATAATAGCCCGTCACCGTGCTGTCCTTGGTATTGAAGGTATAGTTCATCTCAATAAAATGAATGCTGTCATCATACTGATAAACCCATTCCCCATTCATGTATTTGTTAAAGTTATCCTGCAACTCGACACTCTCGAGCGTGGTCCAGTCGGTCTCGATGACTTCATGATCACCCTCACAGGCCGCCAGCGCCACCATCAGCACAGCGCAACATAACATCCATTTGAAAATCTTTACCATATCTCTTGATAATTCAACAATTACAGGGTGCAAAATTAGTAAAAACATGGCAAAAGTGCCACACAATTCTAAATAATTAACCCTAATAAGAAGAATCGCACCATTGAGGCACGATTCTTCAATATCACTTAAGCGGACTTCTATAAATTAGCTTGGTGTGGATTTGGATTGATTTTCAACAAATCTGGCTGCCAGGCTGTGTCATAATTCAAGCCTGCATGAGTGTCCGTGCTGCGCACGGAGAAATTAAATGAAAATTTGTATAAAAATTAAACAAAATAGATTTTTATTTATAATTTTGTTAAAATTCTCGAGCGAAGCTCGATCAAAGGCTTAAGATGCGAATTATGACACAGCGGCATTGCAGTGGGACTAGTTGCCGCCGCCCATGCCGCCAACGGGCGTGTTGCCGCCGGTGCTGCCCGACTGCTTGCCGCTGCCGATGAGGTCATCGTTCTCGATGGACTTGTCGGCCTTCTTTACACGCGTGGTGAGCGAGCCAAAGCGGTAGCTCACTGAGATGCCGAACTTGCGACCCTGGCGCTGCTCATAGCGCGACCACCCCGTCACGTCACCCTGGGTGATGTAATTCTTCATGCTCATGTACTTGCCGCTGAAGGGGTTCTGGGCCGACAACTGAACAGTCAGCCTGTCCTCCTTGAGGAACGAGCGTTGCAGGCTGAAGCCGTGGAAGAAGATGGTGCCCATGCGTCCATACAGGTCGTTGATGCCTCCGCCCCACATGCCGGCGAAGCCCGACAGTTGCAGTTTCCAGGGCAGGAACTGGGTCACGTTGGCAAAGAAGTTGCCGCTCACGCGGTCGTTCTTCAGTCCAAGTTCCTTGCTCTTATAGTAGTTGTAGCCGATGGAGCCGTTTAGCATGAAATTGGTCTTCTGGGTCATCATCCACTGCACAAAGGCCGAGATGGTGGTCGAGTAGGTCTTGAGCGTGTTGGCATAGGTCGATACCTGCACCAGGCCGTCGGCCCACTTCACGGCGCCGATGCCGTTGTTGCTGAACTGGAACTGCGGTGTGATGTTGAAGGTCAACTTGGGTCCCACGCGCATGTAGGTCAGACTCACCGAGTGGTAGTGGACGCTGCCCAGGTCGGTGTTGCCATAGGAGCGGCTCGTGGGCGTCTCAATCACAGCAGGATTCAGGTAGCTGATGCCCGGACGGTTGATGCTGGCGGCGTAGGACAGCTTCAAGCTGTTGGCAAAGTTGAACTGGTAGCGCAGGCTGGCGCTGGGCACAAAGTCGTTGAGGTGGGCCTCGTAGGCATCCTGCTGGCCATCGGGATAGGTGGCGCGCAGGAAGCTGTGCTCGTAGCGCAGTCCAGCCCTCGCATCCCACGGCCCACTGTGGAAGGTATAGCTCAAGTAGGCTGCACCCACCTGGGTCACATGCTTGTAGCGCATGTCCATGTCGTCATCGATACCCAGGTAGTCCTGGATGTTGTGGCTGCGGTTCAGGCGGTAGATGTATTTGGCACCGGTCTCCAGCTTGTGCTTCTCGGCCAGGGGGCGTGTCCAGTCGAGCTGGACGGTGTGCTCGTTGAAGTCCTCCTTGCCGTCACTGTCGATGCCATAGTAAGGCACGGGCAGATTGACATTGTCGGTGTACTTGGAGTTCTCCTTGTTCTTGTTGTGCCATGCCGAGAGCATGTAGCTCAGCGTGACGGTCTCGCCCTTGAGACGCGTGCGGCGCTGATAGTCCAAGCGGCTGTCCAGGCTATAGCTGTCGGCACTGGTGTGATTGCCGATGTTGTAACTGTAGAGGGGATCGCCCGTGGCGTTGCGCATGATGCTGCGGGAGACGCCATCACCACCATAGTCATAGGCAAACCCGCCCAGCGAGAGTGACAGCAGATTCAAGGTGTCGGGTTCCCAGCTGGCGCTCACGTCACCAAAGTGGACAGTCATCTTGTCCACATCAAAATTGCCCTCATTCGTCAATTCGGCCCCACTCTGGGAATAACGGTTCAAGGTCGTAGTCCTGGTCTGCTGGCCATTACTGCCATCGTAGTGGATGCCATAATTGACCGACAGCACGACCTTGTCGAGTTGGGTGGTCAGGTTCAGCGAGCCTCCCAGGGCACCCATGTGGTCGGCCCTGGCCGATGCCATGCCCGAGACGCCCTTGATGGTCGAGTTGTCGGCCATGACGATGTTCAGGATCAAGGTTGTGCCCTCGGCATCATACTTGGCGCCAGGCTCGGTGATGACCTCGATGCGCTTGACACTGCTGGCAGGCATCGCCTTGAGGATGTCCTTGGCGTTGCGCGAGAGCGACGGGTCCGGGTGGCCGTTGCGGAATATCTTGTAATTGGTTTGACCGTTCACGCGTATCTCGTCCTGGGCATCGACACTCACCATGGGCACCTTGCGCAGCATGGTCAGCACGTTGTTGGTCTTGCTGTCGGCATCATCGGCCACGCTGTAGCCGATGCGGTCCACCTCCTGCTTGATGAGTTGGCGCTGGGCAGTGACCGTCACATCCTTCAACTGGATGTTGTCAAACACGCTCAGCAGCGAGTCGTTGACCCAATCGTCGTCATCGGTGGCGGCCACGGGGACGTCACGCGTGAGCTTCAGCGAGGTGGAATAGCCCATCTGGCTGTAGGTGCCGTCCAGAGTGTTGCCGCCGATGGTCGCCTTGTAGCTGGCGCCAATCTCGGGGATCTCGACGTTGAGTTTGCCGTCCTTGATGGACGCCTTGGCCTTGATGCCATAGGCCTTCTGCTCGGGCGAGTCGAGTGTGGCGGTAATCTCATCGCCCTGTTGTTGCATGTTCAGCACAACGGGGATGGTGTAAGGGCCTGCGGTGATGCTTCCTTTCCAAGCGCCGTTCAGGTCCTGTGCCACGGCGGTGAGGCACGCCATGACAATCACGACGGCACTAAACAATCTTCTAAAAAAATGACGTTTCATATCCTTTTTCTGGGTTTAATGTTTCGTTTCTATCTCTTAGACGCACAACACCCTCAAAAAGCTTCAAAAAAAAATCAATATTTTTTTCATCCGTGCTCCCACAACAGGAACGCGGACGCCGCTCTAAACTCTAAACAGTGAGCACAGCGAACGCATTATTGGCCGCCTTTACCGCCACCGCTTGATGAGCCGCCGGAGTTGTCGCCGCCCATGAGGTCGTCGTTCTGAATGGAGTTTTTTGCTCTCTTCACCGATGCCTTGAGCGAACCGAAGCGGAAGCTGACCGAGATGTCGAAGCTGCGCTGTAGATATCTACCTCTCGACCATCCAGTCACATCGCCCTGGTCTATGCTTTGCGAATACTTGGTGTACTTTTTGAACGGGTTACTTGCCGAGAGCTGAACCGTTAGGCGCTCTTCGCTCAAGAACGAGCGCTGCAAGCCAAATCCATGGGAGAACGACGTACTCGAGCGGTGCCCATACACGTCATAGGTGCCTCCGCCCCACATGCCTGCATAGCCTGTGAGTTCCAGGCTCCATGGCAGATACTGGGTCACGTTAACATAAAGGTTATGGCTAAAACCATCATTCTTCAGATTCAACTCTTTGCTCTTGAAGTAGTTATAGCCGACCGAGCCATTGAGCATGATATTGGTCTTCTCGTGCGCCATCCACTGCACGTAGGTCGACAGATAGCCTGATCGCCTCTTTAATGTGTTGGCATAGGTGGATACCTGAACCAGACCATCGGCCCACTTTACTGAGCCGATTCCGTTATTGCTTAAAGAGAATTGCGGCGTGACATTGAAAGTGAACTTCGATCCCACATGCATAAAAGTCATGCTCATCGAGTGATAATGCACGCTACCCAGGTCGGTATTGCCATAGGAGCGGCTTGTCGGACTCTCGACAATGGCGGGATTCAAGTAGTAGATGCTCGGGCGGTTGATGCTGGTAGCATAGGAGAACTTGAGGCTGTTGGCATCATTGATCTTATAACGCAGGTTGGCACTAGGCACTACGTCATCGAACTGCGCATCAAAAGCCTCCTGAGTACCGTCGGGATAGGACGCACGCATGTAACTGTGCTCATAACGCAGACCGGCACGCACCGACCACGGGCCACTGGTAAAGGTATATCTTACATAAGCAGCGCCCACCTGAGTCACATGCTTGAAACGCATGTCCATGTCATCCTCGATGTCCAGATAGTCAATCATGCTGTGGCTGCGGCTCATGCGGTAGATGTACTTGACTCCGGTTTCGATGGTATGTTTCTTCTCGGCAAAAGGACGCATCCAGTCGAGCTGGACAGTGTGCTCGTCAAAGTCCTGCTTGTCCTTCTGATCCACACCATTATAAGGCACTGGCAAATTGAAAGGCTCGGTGTACAACGATTTGTCCTTGTTCTCGCTGTGTTGAGCACTGAGCATGTAACTCAGCGTGATAGTCTCGCCCTTGAGGCGCGTGCTACGCTGATAATCCAAGCGGGTGCTCATGCTATAACCCTCATAATGGTCGTGATTGTCAATGCCATAGCTATAGATGGTCTGCCCAGCGGCGTCACGCATCAAATTCGTGGAAAAGGCTTTATCACTGAAGTCATAGATATGTCCGCCCAACGACATGGATACGAGGTTCAGCGTGTCGGGCTCCCAGCTGGCGCTCAAGTAGCCGTATTGAGACGTCATCTTGTCCGTTTTATCGGTGCCATCACTCACCAGCTCAGCCCCACTCTCCTTGTAATGGTTCAAGGACGAACTGGTGCTCTCATCGTCGTGTCCAACACCGTGATTAATGCCATAATCCACTGATATCACCACCTTGTCGAGCTGCGTAGTCAGGTCTATCGAACCTCCCAGATAACCCATATTGTCTGCATTGGCACTTGCCATGCCCGAGACTCCCTTCAGGGTCGAGTTATCGGCCATGACAATGTTCAAGATGACGGTTGTCCCCTCTGCATCATATTTGGCACCCGGCTCGGTGATGACCTCGATACGCTTCACGCTGCTGGCTGGCATTGCCTTGAGAATATCCTTGGGATTGTTGGAGAGCGACGGGTCTGGATGCCCGTTGCGGAAAATCTTGAAACTGGTCTGCCCGTTGACGCGAATCTCATCGTTGGCATCTACGGTAACCAGGGGCACCTTGCGCAACATTTTCATGACGGTATTGGTCTTGCTGTCGGGGTCGGCCTCGATATTGTAGCCGATGCGGTCCACCTCCTGCTTGATGAGCTGGCGCTGAGCCGTGACCTCAACATCCTTGAGCTGGATGTTGTCAAACACGTTCAACAGCGAGTCATTGACCCAATCATCGTCATTGCCACTGGCTGGAGCCGACTGACGCGCCACCGTGGTCGTATCATTCTTTTGCTTAGTTGAGCAATTCAACGTATCGCCCTGGAGGGCCGTGCTATTGTTCTGTGCAAAAGCCACCATGCCACACATCAATGCGGCGATGGCACATAATAGCTTTGATATCAAATAAGGTTTCATGATAGTTGTCGGTTTACGCAAAAGGCTTCGTTATCTCTTCTTGATTTATTGTTCTCTTTTTGCCAATTGGCGAACATCATCCTCGAGAGCTGCCGCGCGCTGGTAGACTGTCGATTTATCATATGTTACCCAGTATACAAACACAAAGACCGCGAAGAGGATGGCAGCAAACAATATCCTCCAAATGCCGCTTGCTCCAAAAATAATATCCACTAAAATATAGAGGAAAAGGAAAAGGAAGGACACTATGCTGGCAAAGCGCCCACGTTTCCTGTGGCGCAAGACACCTAGGAGCTGTTCCTGCCGTGGAGCATTCTTGAACTTACCTGCCCAGTGCAGATCGATTACCGATATAAACATATTCACAAGCGCAATAACCGCAAAAAGAATCATCTTGCAGCCCAGCTGAACGCCAATGGGGCGATTACAAAGTGACATCCACAAGCAAGAAGTGATCAACGCAAGAGCCATTACCACACTCCATCTTGAAGTTTTCACAATCTTGGCAATTGCCTGGTCAATACGCTCGTTCAGTTCCTGCCTGGCATCAATAGATTCCTGATTATCACTGATTACAATATTCATTCTCTCCTGTTCCATGATTTCTAAAATTAATCGTCTTTACTACTTTAAACGCAAAAGGGTACCAATTTGCTACACGCCAGCCTCACTTTTTTTCACCTTCCTGCTTGACAAGCTCACGCATTCGCTCGATTTTTTCGTTCTTGGGAATTCCTCTTCCCGTCAAACAACTGACAGCAGAAAAGAGCATCAATGCCAATCCAATAACACCAAAAAATACTCCAATCCAATCCTCATCCGACCTAAAGACAATCAAAATGGCCACAAATAACAGGATAACACCCATCACACCCACAAGGCCCATATCCATCTTACGGCACTTATCATAATAGGCGCACAATTCTTGGGCACTCTCGCAATTGGTTATTGACAGCCAATGCTTTTCATACCGTTTCCCCAAAATGCGGAGAATAGGCATACACAACGCTATGGTCAAAATGAAGATAGACTTGAAACTCCATCCTTGCAAACTGTAAGCGTCGTAGAATACCATAAACAAGAAAACAAGGATAGTGAGATCAAATATGATATCAAACCTCTTGAGTTTTTGGGACGCGAATCGACTCTGTTCGATTTCTTCCTTGAAACTCGACATCAGTTCGTCAAGTTCGTTATTTACTGTTTCAGTTTCCATAACACGCACTATAGTTTTATACCTTATTGTTTAATTAAACCGTTATTAAGCGACTCTGCAAATATAAAGCCATATCCACCCACCGACAGCCGATTTCCGGCACAAAAAAGCAGATTGGATATTTTTTTGCCCACATCTGTCAAATATTTTTACACTTTAAGCATTTTTACTGTTTGGCATAATTATTGCAGGTGAAAATTCATGTGTTTTTACAATTTAAAATAGATTAAGGATTATGATACTGACGACAACTCCCCAAGTAGAGGGTTACGCAATTAGAGAGTACAAGGGTGTAGTGACTGGCGAGACGATTATCGGCGCCAACTTCATGAAGGATATCTTTGCAGGCATCCGCGACATCGTGGGCGGCCGCTCGGCCAGCTACGAGAAAGTGCTGCGCAAGGCCAAGGACACCGCCATGGAGGAGATGATCGAGCGCGCCCAGCAGATGGGCGCCAACGCCATCGTGGGCATCGACATCGACTACGAGACCATCGGCGAGAGCAACTCGATGCTCATGGTCGCCACCAGCGGCACCGCCGTGGTCATCTGATACACTTAGCCCTCACGCTAAGCCGCCAAGGCGCTAAGTTTTTTCAAATAAGCCCTGTGTTTGCTCGGTCAAAGTCAAACATGGGGCTTGTCTCGTTTTTATCAGAAGAACAGCATGGTTCGGCTGTTGTTTTTCTTCTGGTTGAGCGCATCCTGCATCTGCTTGACTGCTGCCTGAAAGAAAAACGCTATCAGGTGTTCATCGGTGCCCTCGGTCCGTTTGGCTTTGAGGGCGCTGATGTACTGCTGGCGGTCCTCTTTAAGGATGATAAGTTCTGGCAGTTGATGTTTCAACAGGATAAAGTTGGACAACAAGCGTCCCGTGCGCCCGTTCCCGTCACGGAACGGGTGCAGATACTCATAGAAGCCATGAAAGCGCGCCGCCAACACCATCGGATGAATATTGCCATCGGCCATCGCTCTTGCCGTCGATTCCATGAGGCGCGGCACTTGTGCAATCAGTTTCTCATGGTCGCCAAACACCGTGTCACCTGCCGCCATATCCACCGTAGTAAACTCGCCAGGCACTGCTCCAGGTACCCGAAAAGGTAAAGTATTGAGTGTAACCAGACGATTCAGCGTCTTCATCAGCTCCACATCGAAGGGATGGTCCAAGTGGTCATGCATCCACTCATAGGCCTTGAAGTGGTCGGCCATCTCCTGACATTCCAGCAGCGTCTTGCCCACGGGATAGTAGCCTAGACCCTGCTCAAACAGCTCACGCGTGTCATCGACCGAGAACGAGGAACCCTCGATGCCGCAACTATGGCATGAGAAGATAACCTCGGAGTGCTTACGGAACTCCAAGTCGCCCATCGGCTTCGCGATTCGGTCCAGGTAATCCCCGGCCAGCTGGTCATATTGCTTTATCTCTTGCTCAAACATCGCCTTAAAAAGTGTTGCTATCTGGCCTTGCGGCATTTGTATTTATTGCGTTTGTTGTTTTCCTGTTTTCTATTTGGTGATTTCGACGATGGTCGTTGCGGTAACATCAGGGATGGTGACGGGGATGGTGAGCGTGCGGGTGCGCTTGTCATAGGTCACGCCCTTGGCTTTCTTGCCGTTGATTTTCACCTTACCGGGCTTGTTGGTCGCCGGGATAATGATACGGTACTGCTTGCTGGGGGCGTCACCCTCGATGTTGCCGCGGCCCTGTATGGTGATATAGTTGGTGCGGCCCTGGGGCGTCGCGATGAACTGAATCAGGCGGTGCTTGTCTCTGGTCAGCGTACCCGTCGAGTGCAGGTCGTCGTCAAACAGCGTGTAGGTCGAGGGATGCTCGCTAGAATAGTAAACGATGTCCAGGCTGTCAGGATTGTAGTCACCCACGTTCTGCATCTCGTAGCTCGCCTGCGGGATGAAGGCGCCCGCACGGGCGAACAGCGGCAGCACCTCGATGGGCGCATCGTAGTTGATGGTCGTGTGACCCTGATAGGAGTTCTCAGGATGGTTGATATCTACCCAGGTGCCGTCGGGGAAGGTGATCTCGCGGCTTACGGCACCTTGCTGCATCACGGGAGCCACCATCACATCGCGGCCCCACAGGTACTGGTCGTTGATGTGGTCATAACGGGCGAAATTCATGTCGTCCTCATACATGCCCAGCGGACGCACCAGGGGCAGTCCGTTCCAGGCGTTGTCATAGGCCAGCGTATAGTTGTAAGGAAGCCACTTGTAGCGCTCCTTGATGATGCGCAGCGTGAGGTCGCCGAATTCCTTGTAATTATAGGGCTCGGCATGATAGGTCGAGTGGGTGCGCAGCATGGGCGAGAACAGGCCCAGCTGCAACCAGCGGATGTAGAGTTCGCCGTCACGTTTGTTAGCGGGATCAACCGCAAAGCCGCCCACGTCATGCGACATGTAGCCCAGACCGCTCAGGCCCGCATTGAGCATGATGGTGACCTGAGGCTGCAGGCCGCCCCACGAGCGGGACACGTCGGTGGACCAGGGGAAGACCGAGTAGCGCTGCAGGCCAGCCGTGCCGGCGCGCATCATCACCATCGGGCGACGGTCGGGGTACTCCTGCTTGAACATGTCATAGATGATCTTGCTCCACTCGTTGCCGTAGTAGTTGTGGTATTGCTCGGCGGTCAAGCCGTTCCAGTGGCGGATCTCGAGCGGGTGCTTCTCGGGCTCGCCCAGGTCGCCCCACCAGCCGGTCACGCCCTCGTCGGTGAGCTGCTTATAGCGGCCCCGCAGCCACTGGCGCGTGGCGGGGTTGGATACGTCAAACATGCCGCCCTGCCCTACCCAGATGGTCACCGTGTGGGTCGTGTCGGTGCCGTCGGTCTTGCAGAAGATGCCCTGGGGGTCCAGCAAGCGGTAATTGTCGATGGCGCGGCCGTTAGTGAGCACATAGGGTTGTGAGATGGTCACCACGTTGACGCCCTGCTGCTTGAAGTCGCTCAGCATCTTGCGGTGGTCGGGCCACTGCGTCTTGTCCCACTCCAGGCGTCCCATGTCTTCCTCCTTGCCATACCAGTACAGGTCAAACACGATGCCGTCCAGCGGATAGCCCTCGCGCTTGAGGGTATCGACCACGCCTTCGCTCTCGCGCTGGTCGCGGTAGCCATACTTGGAGGTGATGTAGCCCAGCGTCCACAGTGGCGGCAACTCCTGGCGGCCCGTGAGCCACGTGAAGTTCCTGACCACGTTCTCGACACGGCCATTGCCGTTGATGACGTAGTAGGACAGCGGCCCTGGCGACGTGGAGGTGTACTGGATCTGTTTGCCCAAAACAAGTGAGGACTTGCAGAAGTCGTCAAAGAAGATGCCGTAGCCCCTGGACGAGATCACCATCGGCATGGTGATGCCCATCAGCCGGGTGCGCTTCTCGCCCATCTGGTAGCCGTAGTTCTGCGTGTTATAGTTGATGAGCGTGTCACCAGCCAGGTTGAACGAGTAACCCCGCTCGCCAGCGCCATAGAACGACTCCTTGCCTGCCGGTATCAACACAACCGATGAAGCGTCGCGGTTGCACTGATCCATAATGTACTGGGTGTCGCGGCATCCCACCATGAGCATGCCCAGGGCCCATCTTGCCGTCATGCCACTGGCCGTGCTGATGGTCGTGAACCGGTCGTCAGTGACCACCTTGGCCTCGGGTCGTGCCGCGGGCACGGGTTTGTCGGTCGCCAGCGAGGGCAGGCGGTTACCGTTCCAGCCGTCGGGCACCACATCCACCCGCAGGATGTCGTCATGCACCGCCGTCACCGTGATGGTCTGGTGACGCGACGCGTCGTTAATCGTCATCGACTTGGGTTGCCCCATGGCTGCCAGCGCCAGCATGGCCGCAGCAATCAGTATTATCAACCTGTAAACTCTCATCGATTCTATCTGTTTAGGTATAAAAAACTTTGACCACAAAAATACTATAATTCTCTCACAACCCAACAATAAGCACCCCAAAAAAGCAAATTCCGCCACTGAAGCGCTTGTAAATATCGTGTAAACAGAATGTACATAACCCCTGCGGGATAGTCCAAAGATTTTCACTACCTTTGCCCTCGCAATTTTCGGACAACAAATTATTGATGATATATAATGGAAGAATTTGAAACCGGCAAACAGGCGCGGCGCCGCACGCGACCGACACATGAGCCCGAGATAGTAGGCGAATTCGGCAAACTGCCACCCCAGGAGACCTCGATGGAGGATGCCGTGCTGGGTGCATTGATGCTCGAGAAGGACGCCTATAACGAGGTGTGCGAGATTCTCAAGCCCGAGTCGTTTTACAACCCGGCGAACCAGAAGATCTATGAGGCCATCCAGTCGCTGGCCGCTGCAGGCAAGCCCATCGACATGCTCACCGTCACCGAGCAGCTGCGCTCCAACAAGGTGCTGGACGAGGTGGGCGGAGCCATCCGCATCAGTGAGTTGACCGGCATGGTATCGAGTGCCGCCAACGCCGAGTTCCACGCGCGCATCGTGGCCCAGAAGTACCTCGCCCGCGAGCTCATCAGCTACAGCAGCCAGGTGCAGGCATTGGCCTTTGACGAGTCGGTCGATGTGTATGACCTGATGCAGGAGGCCGAGGGCAAGCTGTTTGAAATCTCCAAGAACACCCTCAAGCGCGACGTCATCCCCATCGAGAACGCCGTGCAGGACGCCATCAAGAAGATCGAGGAGGCCGCCAACCGCGAGAACGGCCTCAGCGGCCTAGAATCAGGCTACCACAAGCTCGACCGCCTCACCAGCGGATGGCAGAACAGCGACCTGATCATCATCGCCGCCCGTCCCGCCATGGGTAAAACGGCATTCGTGCTGTCGATGGCCAAGAACATGGCTGTCGATTACAACCACCCAGTCGCCGTGTTCTCGCTGGAGATGTCCAGCCTGCAGCTCGTCAACCGCTTGATCAGCAACGTCTGCTCGCTAGAAGGAGAAAAAATCAAGAGCGGCCAGCTCACCCAGCCCGAGTGGGAGAACCTGATGACCCGCACGCGCGCCCTGAGCACCGCCCCGCTGTATATCGACGACACGCCGTCACTGTCCATCTTTGAGTTGAGGACCAAGGCCCGCCGCCTCGTGCGCGAGCATGGCGTGAAAATCATCATCATCGACTACCTGCAGCTCATGAACGCCACGGGCATGAAGTTTGGCAGCCGCGAGCAGGAGGTGAGCACCATCTCACGCTCGCTCAAGCAGCTGGCCAAGGAGCTCGACATCCCCATCATCGCCCTGTCGCAGCTCAACCGCAGCGTCGAGACCCGCGCCGCCGACGACAAGCTGGGCAAGCGCCCGCAGCTGAGTGACCTGCGTGAGTCGGGTGCCATCGAGCAGGATGCCGACATCGTGTGCTTCATCCACCGTCCCGAGTACTACACCCGCTCCAGCGAGGATGCCGAGGGCAACAACATCCGCGGCCTGGCCGAGTTCATCGTCGCCAAGCACCGCAGCGGTGCCACCGACACCATCAACCTGCACTTCGTGAGCAAGTATGCCCGCTTCGAGAACCAGGGTGAGCAGGACCTGCTGGGCGGCGAAACCACCTACGAGTCCAAGATGAACGCCGGCTCAGCATCTCCCGCCGGCAACGCCGCCCCCACGGGCGACGGTTTCACTCCCCCACCCCCCAACGTCGACTTCCTCCGCGACTCCAACGAAACCCCCACCCCCTTTTAAAGGAATCTAAAATCCCTGGATAATCTAGAATATCTAAAACATCTAGGGACTTTTATCAAGAGTTTTTACTATTTTTGCGGGTTGGAATCATTGACTAAACCGATTAACCTAGATATTTTTTATTAGTAACAATGAAGAAAATGTTATTAGCAATGGCCATTATGATGGCTGCCGTGCCTGGTGTGAAGGCACAAGTGACACACGGCGTGAACCGCGCCGACATGGACCTGAGCGTGAAGCCGGGTGAGGATTTCTATGAGTATGCCGGTGGTGGCTGGATGAAGGCCAATCCGCTGAGCAAGCACCCGGAGTATTCGAGCTACGGCGTGTTTAACGTGCTCGCCGAGGAGAACGAGAACCGCCTGCGTGACATGTTCCTGGAACTGGGCAAGACCCAGCACAAGATGGGCTCCGTTGACCAGAAGGTTGCCGACCTGTACAAGATGGCAATGGACAGCGACCGCCTGAACCGTGAGGGCGCACAGCCCCTGATGGCCGACCTGGCCAAGATCAAGGCTTTCAAGAAGAAGGACCTGACGAATTTCCTGGCCGACCAGCACCTGAAGATCGGCAACCCGTTCTTTGGCATCGGTGTGGAGACCGACCTCAAGAACAGTGACATGAACGTGATGTGGCTCGAAGCCGGTACCAGCGGCCTGCCTGACAGGGACTACTACCTGAACACCGACGCCGACAGCAAGAAGATCCAGCAGGCCTACAAGAACTTCCTGACGAAGATGTTCCAGCTTGCCGGTTACAGCAAGAAGGAAGCCGGTCGCGCCAGCAAGACTATCTATGACATCGAGTACAAGTTTGCCCAGGCCAAGATGGACCGCGCCGAGGCCCGCGACTACAACAAGCTGTACAACGTGCGCACCCTGGCCCAGCTGCAGGCCGACTATCCCGCCATCAACTGGAAGGAATACTTCAAGCTCATGGGCACTCCCACCGTGGAATGGGTTATCCTGACCGAGCCCAAGGTGATGGCCGTGGCCAACGACCTGATGGGCAAGCTCAGCGAACAGCAGATGCGCGACTACATGGCCGGCATCCTGATTCGCGGTGCCAGCAACTACCTGAGTGATGAGTTTGGCGAGACCTCGTTTGACTTCTACGGCCGCATGCTGAGCGGACAGAAGGAGCGTCGTCCCCGCTGGAAACGCGCCCTGGGCTTCCCCAACAGCCTGCTGGGCGAGGCCGTCGGCGAGATTTACGTGAGCAAGTACTTTGCCCACGGCAGCAAGGAGAAGATGTTGAAGCTCATCGGCGAACTGCGCAAATCACTGGCCGCCCACATCGCCAGCCTGACCTGGATGAGCGAGCAGACCAAGATCAACGCCCTGGTGAAGCTCAACGCCTTCACCGTCAAGATCGGTTATCCCGACAAGTGGCGCGACTACAGCGGCCTGCAGGTTGACCCCAGCAAGAGCCTGTATGACAACATCAAGGCCGCCAGCCTGTATGAGACCCGCCGCAACCTGGACAAGATGGGCAAGCCCGTTGACCGCGACGAGTGGGGCATGACACCGCAAACGGTGAACGCCTACTACAACCCCACGACCAACGAGATCTGCTTCCCCGCCGCCATCCTGCAACCTCCCTTCTTTGACGTGGAGGCCGACGATGCCACCAACTTTGGTGCCATCGGCGTGGTGATTGGCCACGAGATGACCCACGGCTTTGACGACCAGGGCCGCATGTTTGACCAGTATGGCAACATGACCGACTGGTGGACCGAGGAGGACAGCGAGAAGTTCCAAGCCGCTGCCGAGAAGCTCGCCGCACAGTTCGACCAGATCATCGTCGTGAAGGACCAGCACGCCAACGGCCACCTGACCCTGGGCGAGAACATCGCCGACCAGGGTGGTCTGCGCATCGCCTATGACGCCTTCAAGACCACGCAGCAGTATCGCGACGGCAAGAAGATTGACGGCTTCACCCCCGCCCAGCGCTTCTACCTGAGCTATGGCCGCATCTGGGCCGACAACATGACCGAGGAAGCCATCTTCCAGCAGACCAAGAGCGATCCTCACTCGATTGGCCGCTACCGCGTGAACGCCACGCTGAGGAACATCGACACCTTCTTTGACGCCTTCGGCATCAAGGCCGGTGAGAAGATGTGGCTCGATCCCGCCGACCGCGCCATCATCTGGTAAACCAACTTCCACCTTTACAACACGAGCCCGCAGCATGAAGTTGCGGGCTCGCGTTTTTCCATATAATAAGAAGCTATAGGTGCTATAGGTGGAGGTTGAACAGTTGCTGCGCGTTGCGGTCGGTGGCGGCGCTGACCTCCTCGGGAGTGACGCCCAGCGAGCGGGCGATGAAGTCGTTGATGTGGGGGATATAGGCGCTCTCGTTGCGCTTGCCGCGATGTGGCACGGGGGTCAGGTAGGGGGCGTCGGTTTCGATCAGCAGGCGATCGAGGCCAATGGCGGGCAACAGCTGGGGAACTATGCTCTTCTTGAACGTGACCACACCGTTCACACCGAAGTAGAAGTCACCGCGCTGGCGGACGCGCTCAACATCGGCCGGTGTCTCGGCAAAGCAATGGAACACGCCTTGCGGCACCGGGCAATCCAGATGATCGATGACATCGAGGATGTCGTCGAGCGCCTCACGGCAATGGATGATGAAAGGCACGCCCAGCTCATGGCACCAGTGCAGCTGGATGTCGAGAGCCCGCTTTTGCTGCTCACGCCATGTCTTGTCCCAATACAGGTCGATGCCTATCTCGCCAATGGCCACGACAGGATACTGGTCGAGCATGGGGCGCATCTTGCCCAACACGTCAAGGTAGTCGTCGTGAACGTCCTCGGGGTGCAAGCCCAAGGCCATCGAGATGTAATCAGGATAGCGTTCATGCAATGCCACAACGCTAGGGATACTCTCCAGGTTCTCGTTAGGCAGGATGATGTGCCTCACGCCCGCCGCACGCGCCCTGGCGACGACCTCGTCACGATCCTCGTCAAAGGCGTCGCAATAAATATGGCTATGGCTATCTATCATTGTCAGAAAGTTCTGCCTGACAGCCTATTTGCTAAGCCTATGAAGGCATTTTTGGCTTCGTCGGGAATGTTTGCTTGGTTGAAGGCGGCAATGGCCAGGTCGTTGTAATGGGCGATGGCATCCTCGGCCAGCTGGCGGACACCCAAGCGCTCATAGAGGGCCGTCACGCCGGCTACCTTGTTGTCGCGGGTGGCATAGGGGTCGTTGAGCCAGTGGCGCAGTTCGTCGGCATCATCGCCCTGAGCAAGCTGCATGGCGTTGATAAGCAAAAAAGTCTTCTTGTTGTTCATGATGTCGCCGCCGATCTCTTTGCCGAAGGTAACAGGATCGCCCCACACGTCAAGCACATCGTCCCGCAGCTGGAATGCCAGTCCCATGTTCACACCTGCCTGATACAGCAGGTCGGCCTGCTGGTCATCGGCCCCGGCGATCAGGGCACCAGTCTTGAGGGCACAGCCCAGCAGCACAGACGTCTTGAGGCGTATCATGTTGACGTATTCATCAACGGTGACATCACTGCGGTTCTCATAATCCATGTCCCACTGCTGGCCCTCGTAGATCTCGATGGCCGTCTTGTTGAACAGGTCCATCACGGGCCAATTGGCGCAACGGACAATATACTGTGTGGCAATGGTGAGCATCGTGTCGCCACTCAAGATGGCGGTATTGTCGTTCCAGCGGCGATGCACGGTGGTCTTGCCACGGCGCACATCGGCATTGTCCATCACGTCGTCGTGCAACAGGGTGAAATTATGGAACATCTCGATGCCCAAAGCGGCATTCAGCGCCAGCGATGAGTCACCCCCAAACGCATCACACGCCATCAGCGTGAGCACGGGACGGACGCGCTTGCCTCCCAAGGCCATGTGATACTCTATGGGTGCATAAAGCTGCCGTGGAGCGTCAGGATAAGGGATAGCGGCAATCGCCTGATTGATTGTATCCAGATAATCTTGGAATGTTTTCATATTCTTTTGAGTTTTTTGGGGCCAGGCCATGGTTTGGCCGGCTATTCGTGGGTTTTAAGTACTGATTGATAGGCCGTTTCAAAGGTATTGAAATCAGCCGGGCTGTATAGCTTGCGCACCTCGTTGATGCGCGCATTGATGTCGTTCATGTCGGCTCCAGGCTCGTTGGCGTCATGAGCCAAGGCGGTACCCAGGGCAGCAGGCCTTGACGCCTGGACATAGACACACATCTGCTCATAGACCGAGAAGCCGTCAACGATGGCCTGCATCGTGCTGTCAAACACTGCGGCATGGCGGTCATAGCCCACCGTGTAGCACAGCCAGTGAATGAGCGAGAGGTAATCGGCTGCCGAGTCGGTATCAAACTCCCGTTCCATCAGCAGATCCACCATGGGGGGTACCTTGAGCTGCGCCAGTTCGCGTGGAGAGAGCACAATGACGTGAGCGGCCTGCAGCAACGAGTCACGCCCGTCGGCCAGCAAGGAGGCCGCAAAAGCGCGGTTGGCGGCTTTCACCTCCCAGGGCCATCGCAGGCTATCGTTACGCAGGGCGTTGAACCGCTGCACGGTCTGGTGCATCGCTGCCGTGTCGCCCCATGCAGCGAGGAATGCCTTTCCTGCCGCATCGCCACGCTTGGTCGCCTCGCCACAGGCGGTCAACAGCAGCACCAGGCCGATGAATAATAGTGGTAAGCGTCTCATTTTTTCTTCTGGTCATCGGGAAATATCGACTGATACAGCAGGCGGTCTTTCTCCTTGAGATAGGAACGGAAAGCCTCGTCAAACGCGCGCACGGCCGCCGAATCGCGCTTCAGGGCATAAACGCTCTGCTTGGCCTTGGCGTCCATCACGGCACGCTCCATCGACATGGTGTCGGTATGATCCACCGCCACCAGTGCTGCCGCGGCCCTCATGCCGCTGTCGCGAGCCTCGGCATCCAGGGGCGATTTTTCCTCGGCACAACCAGCCATCAGCATCGCCAGCACCACTACTATATGTACCAGATATTTCATGTATCACTCAATTTTTCGGCAAACTTACAAAAAAACTCGAAACAATCCCCTGTAGCGACCAAGAAAATCCACTTAACCCCTACCTGGCCGTTGAAGGATGCTCGGCCAGGTAGCGCCACAGGGGTGCCGCCATCAATGCCTGCAACTGGCGGTTCTCGCGCAGCATAGACTCGAGCTCGGCCCGCGTGAGCAGCAGCACCGCGATGTCCTCGCTGGCATCCAGCTGCTGATCTCCTAGGCGCTCCACGCCCTCGGCCAGAAAACAGTGCGTGATGTTATTGCAGATGCTCGGATTCTGACCCACGGTCATGATTTCGCGCCACTGGCCGCCGCCATAGCCCGTCTCCTCGAGCAATTCGCGGCGTGCGGCATCGACGGGGGCCTCGCCCTGTTCCACAACTCCGGCACACAGTTCATCGAGCACGATGTCCATTGCATGACGGTACTGCCTGACCATGACGAACTTACCATCGCCGGTAACAGCGATGATATTGACCCACTCGGGGTATTCCAGCACATAGTGCTCTGGGTTAATGCGCCCGTCGGGCAGCTGTACCTTATCGACACGGGCCGTCAGCCAGGGCCGCTGGATGATGTAGCGACTCTCGAGCGTTGTCCATTTCTTGATTTCCTTTGCCATGCTTTCCTTTTCATTGTTTTAGAGGACTTCTATAAATTAGCTTGGAATGTATTTGGATTGATTTTCAATAAATTTGGCTGCGCCTCAGCAAATCGAGCAAGCTCATTTGCATTCGGCTAGCACAAATTTTCGAGTAGATTTTGACTTGAAAAGCGGCCAAAGACATCCAACACTAAAAACTAACATTTTGGTAATTTATAGAAGTCCTCTTTGTATATATAACGTGTAAAACGGGGCAATTGGTACAGTATTACAAAAAAAACTGTACCTTTGCGCTCGTGGAAGTAAGGACAGTCATCAAGAAGGGGCGCGAGAAGAAGGTATGGTTTGCCATTCGCGTGACTTATAACCGCGAGCTCAAGGTCAAGGAGGACCTGGACACTCGCGGCATCACCAATTTTGTGCCCATGCAATACCGCCGCGAGGAGCGTCACGGTGTCATGGTCAAGCGGCTGGTGCCCAGCGTGCACAACCTCATCTTCATCCACACCACGCCCAGCGAGATGGCCGAGTACAAGAGGACGACCCAATTGCCCATCCGCTACATCATGAACCGCGAGACGCACAAGCCCGTCACCGTCCCCACCCATGAGATGGAAAACTTCATCAGGGTCGCCGGCACCTATGACGAGAAGCTCATCTACCTCAACCCCGACCCGGGCGACTTCACCAAGGGCGAGCGCGTGCGCATCATCGGTGGCCCGTTTGCGGGCGCCGAGGGGCTCTTTGTCCGCGTCAAGGGCGACCGCCGCGTGCTCATCAACATCCTGGGCCTCGTGGCCGTTGCCACCACCTACGTCCACCCGTCGATGATCGAGAAAATCACCGACACCGAGAATACACATCAACTGGATAACGCATTATCACCGATATGAACGAGAATAAGCAGAAAGTTGCCTTGATTACAGGCATTACGGGCCAGGACGGGTCCTATCTCGCCGAATTCCTCCTGGACAAGGGGTATGAGGTGCACGGTATCCTGCGCCGCAGCAGTAGCTTCAACACCGGGCGCATCGAGCACCTGTACCTCGACGAGTGGGTGCGCGACATGAAGCAGCGCCGCCTCATCAACCTGCATTATGGCGACATGACCGACAGCAGTTCGCTCATCCGCATCATCGAGAAGATCAAGCCCGACGAGATATATAACCTGGCAGCGCAGAGCCACGTGAAGGTATCGTTTGACGTGCCCGAATACACTGCTGAGACCGACGCCGTGGGCACCCTGCGGCTCATCGAGGCCGTGCGCATCGCCGGCATGGAGAAAACGACCAGGATCTATCAGGCCAGCACGAGCGAGCTCTACGGCAAAGTGCAGGAGGTACCGCAGCGCGAGACCACCCCGTTCTATCCCCGCAGCCCATACGGTTGCGCCAAGCTGTACTCGTTCTGGATCATGAAGAATTACCGCGAGAGCTACGGCATGTTCTGCGCCAACGGCATCCTGTTCAACCACGAGAGTGAGCGCCGCGGCGAGACCTTCGTCACACGCAAGATCACCTTTGCTGCCGCACGCATCGCCCACGGTCTGCAGGACAAGCTCTACCTGGGCAACCTCAACGCCCTGCGCGACTGGGGGTATGCCAAGGACTATGTGGAGTGCATGTGGCTCATCATGCAGCAGCCCGAGCCCGACGACTTTGTCATCGCCACGGGCGAGTGCCACTCGGTGAGGGAGTTCTGCACCCTGGCGTTCCATCATGCCGGCATCGAGCTGCAATGGCAGGGCGAGGGCATTGACGAAAAAGGCATCGACAAGGCGACCGGCAAAGTGCTCGTCGAGGTAGATCCCAAGTACTTCCGCCCCGCCGAGGTCGATCAGCTGCTGGGCGACCCCACCAAGGCCAAGCAGCAACTCGGCTGGAACCCGCAGAAGACCTCGTTCCAGGACCTGGTGCGCATCATGGTCGAGCATGACATGCAACACATCAAAAAAATCTATCACTTAAAATAGCCATGGAAAAAGACGCCAAAATTTATGTAGCTGGCCACCGCGGACTCGTGGGCAGCGCCATCTGGAACAGCCTACAACGCAAGGGCTACACCAACCTCATCGGCCGCACCCACAAGGAACTCGACCTGATGGACGCCGCGGCAGTGCGGCAATTCTTTGATGAAGAGCGGCCCGAGTATGTGGTGCTGGCTGCAGCGCATGTGGGCGGCATCATGGCCAACCTCAAGTACCGCGCCGACTTCATCTTCCAGAACCTGGCCATCCAGCAGAACGTCATCGGCGAGAGCTGGCGCCACGGCGTGAAAAAACTGCTTTTCCTGGGCAGCACCTGCATCTATCCGCGCGAGGCACCCCAGCCCATCGCCGAGGATGCCCTGTTGACCTCGCCCCTGGAATATACCAATGAGCCCTATGCCATCGCCAAGATTGCCGGCATGAAGATGTGCGAGAGCTTCAACCTGCAATACGGCACCAACTATATCGCAGTCATGCCCACCAACCTGTACGGTCCCCGTGACAATTTTGACCTGGAAACAAGCCACGTCATGCCTGCCATGGTACGCAAGATGCATCTGGCCAAGCTATTGAACGAGGGCGACATCGACGGCATACGCGCCGACCTGGAGCGCCGACCCGTTGAGGGTACCGACGGCAACGGCACCGACGGGCAGATCGTCGCCCTGCTCGAGCGTTACGGCATCCTGCCCGACCGCCTGCGCCTGTGGGGCAGCGGAGCCCCCATCCGCGAGTTCCTGTGGAGCGAGGACATGGCCGATGCCAGTGTCTATTGCCTCGAGCACATCGACTTCCAGGACGTGCTCGGCGAGGGCGACGAGGTGCGCAATTGCCACATCAACATCGGCAGCGGCAAGGAAGTCACCATCAAGCAGCTGGCCGAACTTGTCAAGAAGACCGTCGGCTATCGCGGCGTCATCGAGTGGGACACCACCAAGCCCGACGGCACCCTGCGCAAACTCACCGACGTGTCCAAGCTGCACGCCCTGGGCTGGCGCCACACCATGGAACTCGAGGACGGCGTTCCCGCCCTCTACCGCTGGTATCTGGAGAATTGATTCTCCCGGTCACAGTGCCATGGGTAACAACGGCGACACGATCCCATTCCCGTGTCACCGATATGAGGGATTAACGTAAAAATCAAAAGGGAACAATCTTTTTCCCTAAAGAATTATTGCTTAATTGAAGGGCTATTGCTATCTTTGTAGCCTCAACATTTAAGCTTTAATCTCATGAATATTATCAATCTAACAACAGAAAGTACCAAGTATAACCTTGTACAAGAATCAATCGAGAAAATGGATTCAGCTTTGATGGGATGCAACGATGCTCCCTGGATCCAACTTTCCTCCTATCAGGCAATCATTTCTGAGGGCGGCTCGTTTGGCAGCTTTGCCTATCGATATGCCAACAAAGTTCCCGTTTTCTTCGTTACCGTTGGCATGGCAGGCAAGTCTGTTGATGTCACATTCCAGGGCCGCAACATGAAGGTGATGGTCCCCAATGACAGTAAGCCCTCAACAAGGTTGGAGGGTGATGTCAATACGATTCTTGGCAATACCCAGAAGACGAGTATTAAAAGCGCTGCCGCCCCCATCAAGCTTGAGGCTAGAGCAATCATGGGAGTGTCGACTCACATTGACACGTGGGGCTTGTACGTCAGCTCCTGCAAGCCGCTTCAAAAAGGCGTCAATACCCAGCCAATGATCTTCATCTGGGTGGATAAGATCTATGATTACGTGCAAAAGAATCACCAGGGGAACAGCGCTTACTATAACCTGTACACCTGCCAGACCATACTGCTCGAGATGATGCATGCCTTGATGGACATCAACGTCTTGACCTCTACACTGCCCAGCAATACCGGCTCTATTCCCGAATGGTTCAATGTGCTGAGGGAGGGATCGGTTGCCGCAGCCGCATCATTGACGATGATGGATGGCGAGTGGAATCCCAACGACATCAATTACTTGGCAAAGTGCTTATCGGATGCAAGCATGCCGTTCCAGTATCGTCTGGGTCCCTGCTATTACAAGGCAGGAAAAGACGCTGTTGATCGTGCTATCGAGAACTGGATCGGGCGCAAGTATAACAAAAAGTTGGCCGAGGATTTGTTACGGTACGCCAAGACTTCCTTCCCAAAGACCAGCGCCGAACAATTGGCATTGTATGATGAGGGATTCACTGGCCGTCAGGTTTCCGTCTTTAAGTATCAGAGCAATCTTTCCCGTCCTAACGACATGATCCTCTATTCCAAAGAAGCGCTTGTGATAAAGGTCATCCGTGACTATTCAGAGATGCACCCGACCTCAAAGAGTGGCCTGATTGCTGCATTCCCCAGCAACCTCAACGAGGACTTTGAAGTATTCATCGATCCACAGGTGACAGACCATTTCACAGATAAACATGATCCCTCAAACACCCGCCCTGTGTATGACAACCATGATGTGAAATGCACCGACGGAAAACTGATTATCTGTGACTACTGGCACATTAACTCAATGCACCCGTTTGTTGAGCACGCCCGCAGCCTCGGCTTCAACATCATTGACTTCTGGTCGTAAGCACCACACAGGCAGCGCCTCTACACCTTATCAGTCCGAGAGACAAGCCGACTGACATCACCACCAAATCCATCGCTTCGTTATGAGCGATGGATTTAGTTTTTTAGAGCTGTAAACCAATTCAGTGATAAAACCGTCAAACTGTCAACCCGTTTTAGTCGAACGCCTAAAATTAGTGTAAACAAACTTAGCTAATCCCCCTCAAATCCGTCAAGTAATTCTCGGGATAGTCAGTTTAAACTGTTAATAAAAATGTTATCTAATTCTCTTACATATAAGGGTTTAATGCAAGAATGAGAAGAACGAAAAATGAGAATTCGTGAGCTATAGATCCCCCAAAAACGAGTAATAACTTAGTCCTCTCTCTGTCTGTTTTTATCATTAGAATTAAACTTTTTCAAGCCTCGGTCGCAAAATGGCCGAGGTTTGTTGTAACTTTGTGGCGGTAACTTTTAAATCGCGGATTGTATGGCGAAAAAACAGAAAGACAGAGGACCCGACTTGATGAGCAAGTATGTGTGGCTGATAGAGACTATCTATCGGGCCAAGTGGATCTCGTATAATGAACTTAACGAGCGATGGAAAAATGACACTGATTTTAGCAGTGGTGAAGATCTCCCCAAAAGGACATTGAAACGATGGCTTGATACCATTGAGGTCTTGTTTGGAATCAACATCGAGAATGAAGGCCGTGGCGAATATCGTTACCACATCGATGATGACGAGAATCTCGCCAAGAAAGGTCTCCGCTCGTGGCTCTATGGCACGTTTTCGGTAAGCAATGCGTTGGTAAGCAGCAAGAGTATCCGAGACCGCATTTTGCTGGAGTATGTGCCCACGGGGCAAGAGTATCTGCAGACCATCATTGATGCGATGAAGGAGAATCGAGAGATACATATCACCTACTACAATCCTTGGAAGGATGAGGAATTTGACCTGATACTGCAGCCGCTGTGTGTGAGGCTTTTCAGGCAACGATGGTACGTGATCGCTCTCAACCATTATCCTTGGCTCAATGAAGATGGTCCAAGGATTTACTCCCTTGAACGCATCAGGGCTTTGCAGGTCAGAGATGAGACCTTCAATATGCCCAACGATTGGAGCGCCGAGGAGTATTTTGAAGGATGCTTCGGTGTGATTCGTGACCATGATTACGACAAAGAGCTCGTGAAACTGAAGGTAACAGCAGGCCAAGCCAACTACATTCGTGGGCTCAGGTTGCATGAGTCACAGAAGGAGGTTGAGCGCAATGATGAATACAGCATCTTCACCTTATTCATTCGCCCAGCTTTTGACTTTATTCAGGAATTGTTCTGGCAAGGCGAGGATGTTGAAGTGCTCGAGCCGCAGTGGCTCCGTGAGGAGATTGCGGCAAAAATCGAGCGCATGTTTAACCGATATAAGAAAGATTGATCCATGAGAGATTTTGCAGCTATAGATTTCGAGACGGCTAACTATGACCGTTCTTCGGTATGTTCCGTTGGAGTGGTCATCGTTCGGGACAGGGAGATTGTGGACAAGTTCTACTCGCTCATCCAGCCCGAGCCCAACTATTATAACTACTGGTGCACTCAGGTGCATGGCCTGTGCCGAGCAGACACCGACGATGCCCCGGTGTTCCCCGATGTGTGGGCACAGATTGAGCCTCTGATTGAAGGTCTGCCGCTGGTAGCCCACAACCGCCCCTTTGACGAAGGTTGCCTTCGCGCCGTCTTCCGCACCTATCAGATGGATTATCCAGAGTACGAGTTCCTCGACACCCTGGCCGCATCCCGCCGCTTGCAACCCGACTTGGAAAACCATCAGCTCCAGACCGTAGCTGCCGCCTGCGGCTTCCAATTGGAGAACCACCACGCCCTCGCTGACGCCGAGGCCTGCGCCTGGATAGCCCTCCACCTTTTCTCAGACAACAATAACAACTCAATTGACAACAATTGACAACAAAATGGGCTGCTTTGATTCAATTAAGGCTTTCCACCGCTCCAAAGCCCGCCAATCATTTTCCTGCTGATTTTCAGCAACTTTTATTTGGTGGATTTAATAAATACAGTTATATTTGCAGACCAAAAATCACTAAATACAATATCAATGGAAAGAGAACAAATTGAAGAAATTATTGCAAAGTACAAGAGAAAGAGTTCCCAGGAACGTCGTTATGGTCCAGACAAGTGCGACTTTTTTGAGCAAGTAGCTGATTTCATTGAAGACAACATTGATGAGTACCTTGATGATAGCTACGAAACAGAAGACGAAATTCTCTTTAATGTGAAAGAAGTCTTTCTCGAATCGGATGATTTCTATGACGATGAAGATCTAATTAACAACATTTTTTGAGTTATTCAGCCTGTATCAACATTTGTGATACGGGTTCTTAATATACCTCAAATCCGCAACCTATAGGGTTTAGTGGGATTTTGC
This sequence comes from uncultured Prevotellaceae bacterium, assembly GCA_900319525.1. Classification (GTDB taxonomy): domain Bacteria; phylum Bacteroidota; class Bacteroidia; order Bacteroidales; family Muribaculaceae; genus Sodaliphilus. The sequence continues at coordinate 43,483 of ONOU01000024.1, forward strand.
TTGCAAAGCGACAAAATTCATTTTATTGTACATATTTCTTGCACAACAGAAAT
>ONOU01000010.1 GCA_900319525.1 uncultured Prevotellaceae bacterium
AGAAGTTCCAAAAATCTTCGTCATAGCCTCATCTTCGACGCTGGTATCGAATTGACCCATGTAACCTTCTGTAGTCTTCAACGAAGAATGAGCCAAGAGACCTTGGACAACTCCAGAATCGGTTCCCCGTTCTTTTGCTAGTCTTGCAAATGAATGACGGCTAACGTGAAACGACAGATGCTTATCGATGTCCGCGAGCTCAGCAATTTGCTTGAGGTATTTATTAAGCAGCGCCGTTTTAGCTGAAATATCATTAAACAAGGCTGTCTTGAGTTCCACCGACATAGTATCTTTCTCGTTTTGGGTCACATGCTTAGCATATGGCTTATCATTCGTGAGCAAAGGAAAGATATAGTCATCTCGTTGTTTCCCCTCATGGTCATAGCTTTCCAGAATAGCTCTGGCTTGGGGAACCAAGATATTATCTCGTATTTTATGGTTCTTGCCCATCTGGTATGCCACACGTCCTCCTTCGACGTTTCTCCAGCGTAGTTGAATGAGATCGCCCACTCGAATACCAGCGCAATAGTAGCTAAACAAAAAGCAATTTCGGGCATGCCACAACATCGAACCTTCTTCAAGATCTAGCTTGATGATGCGGTCAATCTCATCGGACTCAAGTTTATCCTTTGTCGTTGGAAGCCAATGGAACTCATAATTCAAGAATGGATCCTTGTCTGCACTCAGGTACCCAAGTTTGACGGCCTTCCGAGTTAATGTCCGGAATCGCTTCATATTATTGAGAACTGTATTTCGGTTAAGCACCTTACCTGAGTCCTTATCGCGTTGATTGGGCAGCTGCTGTAAAAATATCTCAAACTTGTCAAGGAAGGGGACGGTAAGGTCAACAAACAAAATATCAGACATGCGACGCTTCTTTCTAAACAATTCAAGTTTATTGGCCAAGTCACGGAACTGTTTCCAGTAGCGTATCTGTCCATTAGCATGCAAATTCTCATTATGCTCCGTGACAAACTCCAAGAATGACAGCGCAACTGGCGCCTCTTCCACCTTGGCTTTGATAATGTATGGTGTGACCACACCCTGGTCATCTATGAGATCACTATAAGCGGTTTTAGCTTCAGCAAGCTCTTTTGCTAATGTCTCATTTTTCTTTGCGTATTCAGGGTCACTTTGCCTAATCCAATTTTCATTCTTCGCATTCTTGTTAAACCAATTTTTGTTAGATACCGCCACAGATGTCTTTACATACTTTTTCTTACGGTCTTGAGTTATTCTGATGTAAATAACAAACTTGCCGAAGCGATTAGCACGACTGTCTATCTGAAACGCAAATGAGACATATTTAGATGAAGCCATAAAAATTACTTATTTTTATTTTTTAGATCTTGACGTAACTTCCACGCTGCAAAGGTAATAAAAAAAGAATTTTACTGGAACATTTACTGGAACATTTTACTGTTTATAATACTTTTTCCTGCTTTTTGTTTCCTGGTGAGACAATGTTAAAGTATTGATAACAAGTAATATATGCGAAACAACTGGAAACAACCAGAAATGATAAACACCCCGGCTCTGGGTACTTAGAACACCTTGTAAATCGTTGATTTACAAGGTGTTTTCTTTTTCTGGGGTGTTAAAAAGGTGTTAATTTTGAACATATAACAGAAAGTTGGTCAAAGAAACGAAAAGAGGGAAGATGAAAAGTTAAAGAAACGTAGTACATCACCCATTTCTTTCCTTTTCTCACTGAATTTGACTATCTTTGCACCGTAAATAGCAGTTAAGTCATAGTATGAACGAACAGGAACAGGCAATAGCCAAGATTCAACAAACGTTGGATTATTGCATCCAGCAAACGCTGCGTTCGCTGGAAGATACCATTGAACGCAAAGCAGAAGTTCTTCCGGTTAATGATTTGGCAGAAGTTGAGCGGAGCGAGTACACCCATGCCCTGGATGAACTCACTGTCATCTATTCCAAGTATCCTGTTGTTCATAGCATCAAGAACTACATACACCTTCCCAACTATCTTTGGGAAAGTACATTCATTGAGTCCTTGACTATGGAAGAGAAACACAAATGGTTTCACAACCATAGCCTTGCCACTTACAAAGACTTTTGCAAAGACAACACCATATACGATGAGTCATTCCCTTATTTCTCTATTGTCTATCAAGTCGTAGTCTATGAAAAGTACGTTCAGCTACTCAAAAGAAGAATTGAGCAAAGAATTCTTGATTCTTTTATCGTGATGGAGAAAAACGAATACACTGTTTCTCCTAAATCCGAATCTATAACGGAACCTGCCACTGAGAAAATTCAAGTTGAGACGTGCACTTTTGAACACTCGTTAAACGACCAGCAGATAGAATCGTTGGTAGATTGTGTCAATGAGGTAAGGATGTTCAAAGGTGGCGAAGTTTCCTTTGAACAACTGAAATCCATCTTTGACTGTCAACCCATCATTCCACTCAGGTCAAGCAATAATCGCTTGTTAGCATTCTTCTTCGACCAGCTTTCCAACCACTCATATATTACTGAGAAATGGCAATCGGCTATCTACAAGAACAACCTTTTCCTTTCGCCGCAGAAAGATTCCTTTGTAAACCAAACGGATATTTCCACGGCTGTCAATCATTGCCGGGACATTCTAATGAAAGGAAAGTTTGCCAAAATAAATCAGTATATCAACAATCTGAAAGGACTTTCAGAATAGGAAAAGACATCAAAGAAGCACAAAAACATTGACAATGGGTTGACACATCAAACATTGTCAAACAACTTTCAAACTTATTAGCGATACCTTTGCCCCCGAATTCAAATTTCGGAGGGCGCGCACTCCTATTGTCTCATTTAATAATTATAGAAATATGGACGCTAATAAGTCAATTGAACAACGCATCGAGGAACTGGAGTCCCTTGTGTATGCATCCAAGAACGTACTGAGTTTTGATGAAGCCAGCAAGTTCCTCTCCTTGTCGAAGAGTTATCTCTACAAGTTAACCTCGGCAGGTCTCATTCCACACTACAAACCTCAGGGCAAGATGATCTATTTCGAGAAGAACATCCTCGAAGAATGGTTACGTCAGAACCCAGTCAAGACCCAGGCACAGATTGCCAGTGAAGCACAGAAGTATTTACTTAATCGCAAGTAGTCTATGGAAACACGTAACTATAATCCCTGCGAGCCGATGACCAAGGACGAGTTCCGTGTCATCTGGCAGTCCATCTACTTGAAAGTAACCGATGAGTATACCGTTCCACCTGAAACTCTTCGGGTGAACGGATCCACCATCGGTACGCTCGGTAACTTCAGTGCATCCACAGGCAAGGCTAAAAGCAAGAAGACCTTCAATGTATCGGCCATTGTAGCTGCAGCCCTAACCAATCGTGAGGTGCTATGCTACTCGGCATCATTTCCCCAAGACAAGCGCAAGATACTCTACATTGACACTGAGCAAAGTAAGTTCCATTGTCAGAAGGTGATGAAACGTATTCTGCGATTGGCCGAATTGCCGACAGATGCTGATTGTCCTAATCTTCTTTTCGTGGCCATGCGAGAATTATCTCCCGAGAAACGAAAGTCGGTCATTGACTATATGCTTTCCAACATAGAGGGCATCGGTCTGGTCGTTATTGATGGAATACGTGACCTGATGTATGATATCAACAATCCAACGGAATCTACGGAAATCATCAATATGCTGATGCGATGGTCGAGCAGTTACAATCTGCACATTCATACAGTGTTACACTTGAATAAAGGTGATGACAATACCCGTGGTCATATCGGGACCGAGTTGAACAACAAGGCGGAGACTGTCTTGCAGGTGACGAAGTGCCAGACGGATGCCAACATCAGTGAGGTAAAAGCCATGCATATCCGTGACAAGGACTTTGAACCGTTTGCATTCCGCATCAATGAGGACTCCTTGCCGGAATTGGTTGTTGGCTATGAATGCCAACAGAAAACGGAGCGCATTGCACTTACGGAACTGCCTGATGAGAAGCACAAAGAAGCTCTTTGCATTGCTTTCGAGAAGGGCACCATCCAAGGTTACAACAATCTGATTATTGCCTTGAAGCATGGTTATGCTTCCATCGGCTTTGAACGTGGGCGCAATACCCTGGTCACACTCAACAAGTGGCTGATGTCCCGTGATATTATTGTCAAACATGACAAGACGTACAGTTTAGCATGGGGCATATATAGTGAGAATCAACATAAACCTAACAATCAAAACCTCTTTGATTATGACCATTGAACAAGCTAAGCAAATACGACTGGAAGATTTCTTGCAGTCACTCGGACACACCCCTGTTCGACAAAGGGGTAATAAGTTGTGGTATCATTCGCCGTTGCATAGCGAAAGTACGCCATCGTTCAAAGTCAACACCAACCGAAACCAATGGTATGACTTCGGAATCGGCCGTGGTGGTAGTATTATCGACTTTGCCATATTGTATTACCACACCAATGACATTTCCCATGTGCTCAAACAGATTGAGCGTGAGTCTCCCACCACGGCTGTGATTCCAATTTCTTCCTGCCATCAACAGTCTTCGGAACCAAGTTTCAAGGATGTAGAAACAAAACCTCTGACACATTTCGCTTTGGAAGACTATATTAGGAAACGCAAGGTTGACATCGACATTTGTCGCCAGCATTGCAACGAGACCCATTATTCTCTTGGCGACAAACGATATTTTGCCATCGGGTTTCCTAACAAATCTGGCGGAAGCGAACTGCGCAATCCTTTCTTCAAAGGTTGTATACCTCCAAAGGATATCTCAGTCATCCGGCGCGAGCAGCACCGTAGCGAGTGCAGTATCTTTGAGGGCTTCATGGATTATCTGTCATTCCTAACCATGAAAAAGCGCGGGTATGCATACGGCCGTTTAAGCGAGGATCAGGATTTTATCATCTTGAACTCCGTCACAAATCTGTCAAAAGCCATCCCCCTGCTTGAAGGTTATGACCACATCTATTCGTTTCTCGACAACGACCACGCAGGACGTGAAACCCATGCAAAACTCGTCGAAGCGTATGGCGATAATGTGGTAAGCATGTCAGAGCATTTTGACGACTTCAAAGATGTCAATGACCTTTTATGTTGGATTGAGAATAAACATGAATGAACTTGTGAGTGCTGTGCAAGAAGTGCCAATGTCGAACAAACAGCTTCGCTGTTGGTCCGCTTATTGGCTTTCTTGCAGACGCTCGCAGGCTCGCATCAGATTAACAATTATCCATCAAAAACAGAATCAATAATGAAACAGAACTCACATAAAAAGACCGTTGAAAAGACTTGCCTGGAATGTCGCTTAGCATTCCGGTTGTCAGCAAAAGAGAAACAAGAAATAGAAGCTAAGGCTAAGCTATGTGCGATGTCGCCAAGTAGGTATATTCGCAGATGTGTTGTAGGACACAGCCCCAAACTCCATCTCACGGAACAAGAGAGCGAAGCCTTCATCAGTTTGGCTAATGCTCGTGGCGATATTGTACACATCAAGAATGCTCTTAGTGGCAAAAGCCAGGAAGAACTACTGCGCTACTTTCGTGATGCAAACTTCATGAACTATTGGATTCTTGCGACCGATAAACTCATCCGTCGCTGGTATGAAATCGAACGTCAATTATCAGAATAGCCTATGATAGCCAAAGCAAGATCCATTTCGCATGGAAGTATTTCCATCGACTACATTACTCGAATGGGAATGGCTGAGATTGTAAAACTCAACCATCTTCCCAAAGATGTTGAGGTGGAAGCATGGTGGACACACATGCAGGCTCACCAGATGAAGTTTCAGTACAAACGTTCGAAGCATCGCCCGATGAAAAACTTTATGATACGCATTGAGATTTCTCCTGCAAGGGAAGAAACCGAAGGCTTCACTCTTGCCGAGTGGGAGAAGCTGGCTGAGGACTTTATAAAGGCATTCGATGCCATTGACCTCTCAAAAAAGACTGGCCGCACCTCCGCTGCTGGTACTAACATCGCCAACTCCCAATACGTTGTCTCTCTCCATCGTGACAGTAAGTCGGGCATCGTCCACATGCATCTTGATTGTAATCGCATTGACATGAATGGTAACGTGAACGATGATCACAATATTGGTATCAGGGCCACGATGGCAGCCAATGAAGTGACACGCCAACGTGGATGGGTACAAGCAGAGCAGCGTTCCGATGAAAACAAAGACAGAATCACGCTTGACTGTATGAATGCACTTAAAGTCATGTCCAGGTTCTCATGGGATGTATATGTCCAGGAGCTTGCAGCCAAAGGTTACGACCTGAAACTACGTTATGACTCCAATGAAGTTGTAAGAGGTTATACCGTCCGCATAGGTAACTCCATTTACAAGTCATCTGAGTTGGGGAAGGGACGTAACTTAATGCCATCAAAGATTGAATCGACATGGCGTAAGCTGCATCCTTTGGCTTCTAATGAGAACCGGCCTCATTTAGGACAATCCGACAGTCCAAGACACACAGCTATTCCTCAGCCAAAGGTGTTGCCAAAAGTCGAGCAACCTATCTATTGCTTACGCAAAGTAGATGTGGATGGTCACACCTATTCCATTGAAATCCCCGACAAGGCCATTGATGCTATGAAGGATGAAGTTGCCAGTTTCAAGGTCAATGACGAAACGGCCAACCACATTATCGATGTGGCTCTTTTGCTCTTCGCCAGTTACATTGATGTCGCCACATCTATGTCCGAAAGTTGCGGCGGGGGTGGGACATCTCCGTCCTCTGGATGGGGAAAGGATGACGATGATGATTGGGAATGGGCAAAGCGTTGTGCTCGGAGGGCCCATTCCATGGTAACAACGCCAAAGCCCCAAATACGTCGGAGCCGAGGAAGATAAAAACAGAAAGCCTATGAAGAAATATAATATCAACCAAGAGATTCCTGTGCCACCACCAATGCCTGAGGACACTGCAAACCCTGTCGAACACATGTTGAGTTCTATAGATCATCGACATGAGTTCGATCAGGAAGAAAAACGAATAGATGCCAGGATAGAGGCATTGCGCCAAGCCGTTTCTGATTTGGATAGTCACATCACCTCTGCCAAGGAGATGTGTGACCGCATGATCGAACTTGGCAAAGTTATCGAGACAGGTTGCTCGAAACTCAGTGAGATTGCAGACTATATCACTGATTTGAAGCAGCAGATTGAAAACATGGTCATACCTGCCAAGATTACACCTGACTCCTTTGAGGAAGTCAAGAAACGTGTAAACGACTTGATTCGACAAGCGAACCAGCTGTTGGAACATCATCGGCTTCAGCAACGCCAAGAATGGAATGTGCAGAACGATCATCTCAAATCTGTAGTCCGTGAGAACAAGGGAATCTGGCTGTCCAACAAAGTATTCTGGTGGACCATAGGCATCTTTGAAGTAGCCGTGTGTCTTGCCATCTACTTTGGTGGCAACGCTCTGCTCGCCGCCATTCGATGACATACTAACAATGAAATGCCCAGCTGACCAAGTGAATCAGTTGGGCTTTTTGGGATAAGCATGATTATCTTCTTTTATTTTCGTCCAAGAAATAGACTTGCTCCTCTTTAGTGATTTATAATTCTATATATAGTTGCTTGACCAATAACAAATCTGATAATTCTATTATTTTATAATCTTTAATTTTATAGTTAGAGATGAATTTTTCTATTTTGGTTCTTTCCTTGCCTTCAAAATCAGAGATTTCCCATAATGTTTTTTCGACACCGACGACATTCATGATTGCTTCCAAATAAGGTATATCTATTTCAGAAAATGAGAAACCATAAATATGAATACTTTGGACACCTTTTATGCCGTCAAAGAACTCTTTGTTTTTGTCTATTATTGAGTGTACTGGCTTTTGCTGAGAGGCAACACCAGCGATAGCTGCATCTCTTGCTAATTGTTCATGGAATTGTTCTGCCAATTCGGTCTGCATCTCATAAAACTGTTCCATTTCTTCATCGGTGAGATCATCTGGAGGGCTCGGAATATCTGGCCCAGAATTCATCTTAGCAATGTCCTCATAAGATTTCCCATGTCCTAATATAAAGTCTTCGTTATCATCAACACACCCATGGATATGTATAATATTAGAGGAAGGTATATCATACAGATTTTCTAATGTTTTTGTATAGTTGAACGTAAAAAAGACAGAATCGTTTTGCTCTATTTTAACTTTCTTGTCAGTATGTGGCTTGTTCAGTTGGATTATCCATTCATGAAATCGCTCACGAATCTCTGTATAAATAGTATTCAATTGGTTCTCAACTTCGATTTGGGCATCTGTCCAAGTTCTATCGCAATGATCTGACAACAAGTCAGGTTGATTCTCAAATGCTATATTACTTGAAAATTCCACGGCATCCAATGAAGCTAAATTATTTTCAAAATCAGCCCACCAGTCAGCATCACAATAACCATAAACATTTTCGACATCTTCCAATATAGATGGGTAATAGTTTTCCATCCAATCTCTAAAATTGCTATAGCTGCTATTTATTTCATGATGGATATCAAAGCCATTGCCTATTATATACAAATGCTTCATCGTTTTATTCTTGTTCCTTTTTTCGTTTTAGCATCATATCCTCATTAAATAATGATTTCCCAAAAGCCACCTTTGTCGGGACCAACACGACGGAGATACTTACCACGCATGGCTTCGATATTACGGTAAATTGAAGTTTCGCTAATTCCAACATTTTTTGCCAAGTCAGCTCTCGATATATACGGATCTTCTATCATCAGTTCAAGTATCTTGATTCTATTAGCTGTTAATGTCTCTCCTAATGCAGCAGCCTTTTCTTTCAACTTTTCTGTGACTTTGCTATGATTTTCTGCTACCTTTTCTGCTACCTTATTTTGGTTTTCTGCTACCTTTCCACCGTTTTCTGTTACGTTTCCATCTTGCTTCTGTACGTTTTCTGCTACCTTTGGCACAGTAATCTTCAGGATGAACTCATCAGTTCTGAAAGATGGGACATTTGCACCATTAGCCTCCTGTTCACGACAGATACGGTCAAAGCCCTCGCCAAACTCCTTGACAAAGTGATATGCTTTGAGGAATGCTGCTATCTTGGGATTACGAGAGAAATGGGTGTGCCGGATATTATTGGGCTTCACTTGTCCAGGGAGTTTGCCCGGAGACTCGAACACCAACCGGTCATCAAACATCTTGATTTGTATTTCCGTACCCTTGATGTTGTAGGCCCGATGGCAGCAAGCGTTGACAGTCATCTCTTGAATAACGAATTCTGGGTAATCACGCTTTGTTACGAACTGGGCATGTTGCCCCAGGAAGGTATGCTCGCGAACCTGTGTCTCAATAAACTCAATCGTCTTCTTGACCTGGTTCAAGATGGTCCCCTCAAAGGTAACATCCTTGATAACATTCATCTCTGCGCCCACCTTCTCATCAACACCCTCGTATCTGATGAAACGAGTGCGGGCCCGGGGGAAGAACTTCTGGGGATACTTGCCGAAGAGAAGAATACAAGCGGTGCTCACCTCCTCTTCACCTTTCTTGTTGGTCCTCACAAAACCATTGTTTTCTCGAAGGTATTGCAAGGGACTTTTCCCATAGCCGACCAATTTGGCATAGTCGGCCACAGCATCCATGTCAATGTCATCGATAGTTGCGTCATACACTGCTGTATCTTCGTAGTAGCGTTCCCCTTTGTCGTACATCAGCTGCACTCGCTCATCAAAGGTCAGTTTCCGGCTCTTATCGCCAACACGCATAAATGCTTCATCAGCTTGGTTGGTATGCAGACTCGAACTTGCAGGAATCTCCATCAACAGGATACGGTTCTCATTCCCATCCTTATCCGTGCAAGGCAAGTATGAGCAAGTCACAGGAACAGATGGATTGCAGAAATCAAACGGCACACGCAGCAGTTCGTTCAACTTCTCCGTATGCTGGTCAATCCCTTCAATCTTCCGAGTCTTATCCGATACCCCAATGGCTATTACGCCACCATCCGCATTGGCAAATGCCACGATGGGAACAGCCAAAGCCTTCGGCTCTATTTGAATGCTCTTGCAGTCAAATGTTTGGTCTTCCTTACGAGTAGTTATTTCTTGTATCGTCATATATTGTTATATGCTTTTTAGACAAACCATTACCATCAAAGCATGTTTGGCTTTTGAACTTTACATGCATTAAACGGTTTAATCATAAGTATATCCATAATGCGTATCATTATAATATTGAAGATTGATACTTTCTTCTTCCCTGTCATAACAGGAAAAACGCTGGTCTGTTGCCAATTTAATCTTTTCACAGGACACAACTGGATCAACGCCACGCATTTCCATATTATATAAGAAGATGCCGAAGCAGATATGCATATCTGCCGAACTCAGGTTTTGTCTAGGCCCAAGAACATAGCATATTTGTGAACAAATCAAGAAAATATCATATGCAATTTCCATAAGTCCACCTCTGCAACAAGACAGCATTAAGATACTGTCTTCGTTCATGGATTTACTATTGCAAAGTAGCATAGACAGCTTTTTCCAGCTCATTCTAACTTTACCATCTTCACTCTCAAAACCTTCTGAGTCGCCATGAGCACTAAGATAGATGTAATCAAACTCTCCATTTGACGTTAGGATTCTTTCCAAATCATTATTATCCCGAACGCACTCGCAGACAGACTCAATTCCGTATAATTGCGCTTGCTCACATATTCCGTTGCACTCATGAGGTTCATCTGAACTTCCACATGCTTTTAAGATAAGAATTCTTTTATTCATGTTAAATCTTTTTGTTGGGATATCTAAGGTTTGCTTCTTCTAATAGACTTGCAAACTTAGCATAATCTTCTTTATAAAGCTTTACAATCTCACGAAACAGGTTGCTTACATGAGAAACACCATGAGCACCATTTGTCATCAGAAACTCAATTGCTCCAAGCTGAAGAGTGATACCATTGACATTTCTATAGGTTTCACTTATCATCAATCCTGTGGATCTCAATCTCTCTGATAATAATATGGCAACCTCTTTTTTAGAGGCATGTCCTTTTGCTACTCTATTGTAACCATCTATCAATAGAGCTGCTTCATATTTGTTCCATTTTAAATTTTTCATTGACTAACGTTTTTAGAATCTAACATCATGAAAGGATGGACAATACTTATATATTTTTTTGTAGTTTATCAAATCCTTCTCAGAAACTATCTTTTTCTCGATTATTATTTTCTCTCTTTCTTCATTAAACATATACTGATTTAACAATAAAGCTTCTTTATGAGTTAATACAGGTACATCAATTGTGTAAACAGGGTCATTATTATTTTTAGTTATAAAATCAAAATCATTAATATATACTGATTTCAGATTTGTTGTTTCATTATAAATAAACCCTCCATAAGTATACATTTTTGCACCGCCTTTTTCCTGGTATTTAATATTATAAAGCAATTCAAAATTGAGTACATCCCCTTTACTTTGAAATCTGTCTTTTAACACACAATTAATCTTTTTGTCTAACATTGTTTTTATTGTGTCGAAAGATTTCTCTGAGGAACAAGCATCTTTATCAATTTTAAATGGAACTAAATCATTAAAAACCGCTTTTAGTTCCTTGGGAGTCAATGGCTGATTTCTTTCTGTGTTTTTTTTAGAATCATATGTATCATCTAACTCAGCATAATTACCTCTTTTTAGCTCACGATTACAAGAAAGAATAAAAATACTACCTGCAGGCACAGTATAAAAAATAGTTTCAATATCTGTAAACATATAGTTTCTTAATACACCGTCATAATCCAACCATATTATAGAAGGAATTGACAAGTCTAGTTTGGGGAGCACTTCATATGATTGTCCCCTACGTATATCAATACAATTGAATGGTTTGTTATAATCTAATTTAGAATTAGAATAATCATCTCCCTCAATACTAATCATTTTATCAATCTGTAATTCACGATGAAAAAGTTTAAAGTCTGTAAAAGAACAACCACCAAATCCTATATATTGATAATTCTTCCCTTGTTTGACAGCTCCAAGAATACGTGAAAGGGACGCTAGAAACATTCTGCGTTCAACAAATTTGCATGGACGGATTTCGTAATTTATAGTAGTTGCGCTTTTATTCATTATCTAAGTCCTCCATTCTAATATAATAATTGAAAGTAGTTATGCCAAGATCCTTATAGCTAGAAACCTCAGCGTTTCTTTTTGCTACTTCTGCAGTTTTTTTATTAACGTCATATGCAACTCTTACATTATTCCTTTTCTCAGCAATTTTATTCATATCTAAGGTGGGAGGGGTAAATGACATTTCTCCCACTATTTCAGGACTGTATAAACGAATCTCCTCAATATTCATCTTATCATAGGTATCTGTTATCATCCTCCTATAATCCTTGGCTTCTTCTTTTAATCCTGTAATTGATTTTAAAAAAGAAGTTACTTTTATCATACCATTTCGCATATGGGGTAATACTTTACGATATACAGTAGAGGAAGCATCCAGGCCTTTCTTGGTTGTCGTTAAAGGTAATTTGCTAGTTTCAATACTGTCAAGAAAGACAAAACCTCTAAACATAACAAAATCAATATGCCATTTAGGGATTGAGTTGACTCCCCATCCTGTAAGATAAGATTGATCACCTTCTAAAACGAGCCTATTATTGCAAAAGACATACCATCCAGATAGTTTCGGCTCTCCTGTCTTTCCTAATCCAGCAACAATTTTATAATTCACATCATCAACAGTTCCCTTTATAAAATAAGGTTTACTTTCTTGAGATATAAGTAGCTCCGGGCTGTTTTCTTCAAGTAGTTCTCCGTTCAGTTTAATTTTTAATCCCTTAACAATACTAAAACATAGCATCTTTGTAATACAACTACTAAGACGACTCAAGAAACCATCATTACCAAATAGTATTCTAACATCATCGTTTAATTCTTCAACCTTGATAATTGTTCCATCTTCACTTAGCGTGCTATTTATAGTTTCATATTCAAATGACCAGTCGTCTACCTTAATAGATTTACCATCTGAATCTTGGATAGTCTTCTCTTTCTGACACCAATCATCTACATTAACATTTACACAGAAATGCTCATTCTCCTTTTGTGATTCTACGGTGAACTTTTTCCCCATTTTAAATAATGCTCTCTTCATTCCTATGCCAAATCTACCAACAGAATTCTCTATTGTCGGAGCCTTTTCAGGTCTTCCAAATCTAAATGCATATTTTTGAGCTCTAAGGAGAGAGAACCCACCACAATTATCTTCTATTAATAGTCCATTCTCATCTATCTTAATATTTACATAAAAATTCTCTAAACTCTCTTTGTTGATTTGAGTGGCTCCATCAATCGAATTATCAAGTAAATCAATTATTGCATCTTCTATTGAGATATCTCTTGTTATCATCTCAATGAAGAATTTCTTTGTAGGATTGCCATCTATTGTATTGTTTGCCATACGCAATTATCTTAGTTAATTAATATCTTTTAAAATATCCACAAAAACTGTTGGGGTTGAAAACATAACACGTTCCTTTTCCCATTTCTCATAAATATACTCAAAACCACGATTTGCGTAGCCTTCCATCTCGCGGACAAAAGCCCTCAGAAACTTAGTGATTGTTTCTTCATCTGCATTTTCCAAGTCTATCCAATTGTATCCATAACTCTCAGAACGATTAAGTAGCATCATTATGATGTAATCTTTAATAGGTTCTGGCTTCCATCTAAATAAAGGAGCAAATTCCCACGTCTTCTCTTGTGGCTCAAAATACTTAGGATTACCTAAGCGCAAACCGATTACACAAGCATACATAAATGTTTGGAAGTAAGGACCAAATTGAGCAATATTGCCTTTACCAATTCTTTCTTGCTTGTTGGATATTGTCTCTATCATCGAGCGATATTTGTCACTATAATTAGGGCGCAAATCGCTTATTTTATTTTTTAACTCTGCACTATTCATAACTTCAAAGTTTTATTCTGAATAACACTTTTTCTTAGTCACGAGATTTGAAGCATCAGCCTTCTCTTCAGGATAATTCACATAGAAGGTACCCTTTATTACGCCAGTTCTCATCTTTTCAGCGATGTCTTCACCATGTTTATTAATGAGCAGTTCTGGATTATTAGGCTCACATAATTCCTTAATCATGATAATGCTCTGACGAAATACATTCGGAGCGATATCAAAGAAGTTACGAATAAAATTCCAACTGAACTCGGAGAAAGGAGCATCAGAAACGAATGGATATTCAAAACTCTTATTACCTACTTTCGAAGAAATGATGGACATGACAATTGCTAATTGCTTCATCCTTTGGAATCCAGTACCATTACCAAACAATTCTTCACCAAAGGAATTTGTTACAGAAACCTTCACAGTTCCATTCTCCTGCCGTTCAAAATTAAGTGTACCGCCAAGAGTTTGGTTACCTTTTGTCAAGGCTCCATACATATCGTTAGCCGTACCCTGAAGTTTCGAAACGATTTCCTCGAAAATACGCTCTTTGGTCTTATAGAAAATAGATTCAACTATTTGCATGTCCTCATAAAGCTGTTTGGCTTTCCTAATAGGAGTACTACCCTGGCGCTTATCAAGTTCCTTCTTCACTTTATCAAGCCCTTTCTTCCAAAGATCTATTTTGCTCGAATAGCGTTGAATCTCTTCTGCTTTCTCTTCTTGTGTTTTCTTTGCTAGGTTATAACCAGCAAGAACTCGACGGTCATCTTCATCAGTTGTATTTTCTGACCCGACAAGTGTCAACTCATTTTCTTTAGTTTCCACAATTATTCCTTGCTGTTCAATCTTGTCCTCCAAATCCAATATGTCGGACATGTAGTTGTTATAGTCAGCAGCAATGTTGGGTATGGTGGTTTCATAGCGTCCAGTTGACTTCTGAATATCTCCATAAAATTGCATAAATGAATCTGAAACACGCATTGGTTTTTTAGGGCGCTCCATTACCTTCTTTATATGTAGCCAAGGCTCAGAACCACGTAGAGCCTCACGGTTACATACTTCGCACCATTGGTGTTCAAGCATACGTTTCAGTGAAGGTGCATCTGGTGAGCCTTCTGGCAACATTATGTCGGGATTGTCTTGAATTTCCTGTTTAGCAATTTGTTTAGTCAAAGTAATGCGATGGTCGTCAAAAATGCTAGTTTCATCATCCAAGCCATATAAAATCCAAGGGCAATTTTCGTCAAACAATCTACTTGTAATAGATAACTCTTGTTGCTCATGGGTATCTTTTAGTTCCTTGAGTTTACGACATTCGTCATCGTACTCTTTCCTGAGTTGTATACGTTTCTTGCTGGAGAAGAACTCTGACTCGTATTGTTGTTCCTTCTCTTTTGCTTCAACTGATTCCTTTCGAGCCAATCCTATCTTTTCTTTGGCTTCTTCTATCCATTTATCGTAATTGTCACGTTCTTGACGTAAACGGATTATACCATCATCAGCTTCTTTGTTACGCTTTTCTTCTTCTTGATAACTCTTTTTCGCTTGTTTTACAAGATCAGACGCAAGACCGCACATCTTGATAAGATTGTTAATATCTGCCAGAACGTTTATGGTCTTTTCGAGTCCGTCAAGTGTTGAAAGGTCAACAAGTCGTTCCATGGATTCTCCCTGTAGCAAAGAGTATTTTTCCATTTCTGCAGGAATAAGGCAACGGATAGCTGTTAATTTTTCGTCTTTATCCAATAAGGGTAAATCATCATTCCCCTCTGTCTTCATAACATCTGTTCTTGCCTGATAAACCCAGTCCTCATCCTGTTTCTTACATATAACACTTTTGCAAACATTGTAGGTTTTTCCATCATTCTCATAAATGACACGCACGCCCATTTCCAACTCTGCTGATTCATGACGTGCCTTAGCAGACATCATCTTATAATACGATACCGATACAGGGTAATATTTCTTTTCATCAGAGTCGTATACTTCATCTCGCAAAATCCATAAGAATCCGTTAAAGAACTTGGACTTGCCCATGTTATTATCTGCATTAATAATGTTGATGCCTTCTGTAAAGGTATAGGTGTTGTCCTCATAACTGCCATAATAGTTATAGAAGTTCTGAAAGCTGATAGACTTGATAAGTGTTCCCATAATCTTTACTGCTTTAGTCTGACACTTTCTTTAAAATCCCTTGGAATACGGTATTAGTCGCTTTGTTATTAGCGACTCCATTGATGACATCCTTGATAACCTCTATCATAGGATTGTTAGAAACCTCCATGTAGCTGGCCTTTGCTACATCTTCCTTGCTAATGCCCAAATGCGTCTGAAACTCATCGGCCTTCATTAGCTCTTCAAATATTCTTTGTGGTTCCATAATTATGAATTTTGATTTTCTTCGTTCAACACCATTTCGTCCAGATTAATATCGTAAAAATGAACTACTTCATTAAGCATGCTCAATGCTCCTGTGTAGTAATTGCTGGCGAGGTAGCCGAAGTTTGCCACTCTACGCATCTCGTTTTCTACCAGTTTCTTTTCCATCGTCCAGAAACGACGGTCATAATGGGGCGAGTGGAAATCGGGCACTACCACCATATCATAGATGTATGCAAACTTCTTGTCGTCATGACGACGCAACAATCTACCACGGCGTTGTATGAACTGGCGAGGGTTGCCTGTACTTGATGTAAAGATGCCATATTCTGCGCGAGGCACATCTACACCCTCATCAAGACAATTTTTTGCAAAAAGCACATTAAGACGACCATCAGCAAATGCAGCGAGTTTCTGACGTCGCATTTCTTTTGAGTCTTCTCCCGTATATGAGTTGCAGGTCACATTGGGGAATGTCTGTTTCAATACAGCCTGCATTTCTTTCAGAATATATTCATCCAGTCGCTCGTCATCAGCTTCATCCAGTCTTGTACGTTTTCCTGCTGCGGAATATACGAAACAATATTTGAGTTTTTCTTCGCCAATTGTCTGCAATATCTGCCGAAATACGCCCATCTTGTTACGTGCCTTGTGCAAAAGATTTTTTCTAAGTAACAATAGCTTTCTTGCTCTCTCAGGATCAGAGAATTCACCCTTGTTGCCGTTATACATCTGCACTAGTTGCCGGGTTATTCTTGCATACTCAAACATCTCGTCATCTTCAAGTTTAGCAAGATATGGGAAGTAGTAATAAGGCATTAGACGCTCTTCCTTAATAGCTCTACTCATAGAGAAGCTATAGGTGTAGGGATGCGTATCATTGAAGAAACTTTCAATCTCTCTTGTTCCTTCTTCGTCATAAATACGATTGGGCGTAGCAGACAATGCGATGCGTCTTTCTATCGTCAATGTGTGGAAAGCATTCCTTACAGATGTTGAACCAATATTGTGAGCCTCATCTGCAATGAGGATGGCGCCTTTTGATAGTTTGGGAAGCATTACCTGGAAATCCTTCATAACAAAGGATTGGTAGGTTGAAATGATGACATAGTTTACATTTCTGCCCAGCCCCATTTTCATAATCATCTTTGCCAATTCTACTTTCCATTGAGCATTCTCTGACGACACCTTAACCACATTCCTAAAGTTGAAATTACGCACTTCGTCGCCCCATTGTTCTACAAGGGCAAGTGAAGGTACCAGAATTAGCAATCTATAGAAATCGTCATCTCGATATTCTTCAAGAGCGCAATTGAGTGAGGTGATGGTTTTGCCTGTACCAGTCGCCATTGCAAACACACCTCGTTTGCCACGACCTTTCCAAGCTTGATAGGCATCTATCTGATATGGACGCGGCCCATCCTTAAACTTAAATGGGAAATGAGGCTCGTCGACAGATGCAAGGAAATATTCTTGTTCAAGTTCCTTCATCACCGCATTTTCCAATTTCACCAAATCGTCTAAGTCAGACGTTGGATAGGTTACGAGTATTCTATTGCAGAACTCTTCAGCAGGGAATACCATGATGTCTGGATTCCTATTTCCCCATATGCTATCGAAATCGTCATGATATCCCTTGATGCGTTCTCGATCATCATCACTACGCCAAGAGCAGATGGTGTCAATTGCTTCAATATTCTTTGTAAGTCCTGAGGCAGTAAGGTTCATCGAACCATTAAACGCCACCTCGTTGCCCTCCGTGTCAGCAAAAATGCCAAACTTTTCATGAGCAATACCATCCTCCTTCAGCATGACAATTTTAATCTCTATACGATGCTGGCTTATTAGGTACGATAGGCAGCGAAAAAACAGTTCATCACGTCGAGAGAATATTTTCAACAATCTGTCATACGACTGTATCATATACTGCTCGAAACCTTGGTAATCGCTATTCTTCAATAGTTTGTAATCATCCTCTGTAACACTTGGATTGATATACATGCGCATATTGCCACCATTCTTGACGAAATGAGCAAAGCCACATGCAAGCACATTGAAGCATGCACTGCTGAAATAGCCAAGACCTAAATCCAAATGTGAGCTATTTATCAATGCCTTTGTGAAAAATTCTGTTGGCTTATGTTCGCGTTTTGATGAATAGCGCAATTCATAGTTCTGAGACGATAAATCTGTTCGAGAAATTGATTCTTCACGTGCACACCAAACGGTATCATCAGAATGGCCATAATTAATGATGTCACTTTCACCGCAAGCTGAATGGTTCTTATATGGTTTACTAAGCAGTCCCCATGTATTAGCATCATTAAAATGCACAAATACATTCTTGTCCTGAATAAGCGATGAGTTCAAATTAGGTCGCGTTGTCGGTGATTTACGGTGACTATTGACATAGTCGAGAATTGCTTGTAACTTTTGAGGTTTAGCGTTACTCTCTAAAAATTCCTTTGCTAATCCCCGAATGGTAGGCTCAGTATCCTTTTTTACCTGTTGCTTTTTATACTTCGGCAGTATGATTCTGTCATCAGGATCTGGATAGAGCCCATACATTTCAGCAACCTCAATTGCTAAAACATCTGCAATTTTGGTAGTTTTGGTTAGTCTATAATCATGCCAAACTTCATGATGGTCATCGATGAATGACGCGAGTATTATGCACTCACCCCCCTTGGCAGCAATTACCTGCTGTCTAAACACCTCGTGGAACTTATCAAAGTCGAACACGTCAGCGTATTCCATTCTCCGGGTGATGTCTATCATATCTCGCTCAATCCTTCATGAATTTTGTCAAACAAATAATCGAATCCTACCAAATTGGGATTATCTTTTACATCTTTATCTATCAGTTCCAAGCCATCATCAAGATGCAACTTGAAGTATCGGGGCAAATCCTTGTCTGTACTCTTTATCTGGTAGTGTTCGCAAATCATAGAGAGATACAGCGGGAACAAATTTCCAAACAATACATTCCTGCTATATTCTTTACCGCCAGAGTCCTTAACTTTAGTCGGGTCAAAATGATTCCCCTGCTTCAATGAGTAAGCGATGGCTATACGTGCAATGATATTCTCTGCACCAAGACCAAACTTTCTTGTCAGCCTCGCTACACGCTCCCTATTTTCTGTACTTGTCTTTATCTGGCCTATCATTGATTCTAATTCTTTTGCATTAAGTTATTCACGTTAGCTGCGTCGAAGTATGACCTCGAAGTGTCATTGACAATAAGTGTGGCACTTTCAACAAAGGGTAGCAGAGTCTTGTATTCTGCTTCAGTCAATTCCTTGTGCAACAGTGGAAACAAAATAACCTGCTTCGAGATGGAGGGATAGAACTCGCTGATAATCTTCGAAGAGTGGCTCTTGTCAAACTTCTGCAACGGGCTGTCAATGAATACTGGAAACTGAATTCCGCTTTCGTCCACAAGTGCTTTTAGGATAGAAGTAGCATAAAGCTGCTTTTCGCCCTTAGACAGCATATTCTTATTGATGACGTTTCCATCACATGAGAACAGATTGATATCCATTGTATCTGAGCCAAGTACTACCTCCACGTTACTGATAAAATCTTCTTTGTGCATCAGTGTGTTCAGCGTATTCTTGATGCGAAGTTCAAGCGATGATTTTTTGTTTTTCTTCAACGAAAGAAGGAAGGTGTCAAGTTCTGTTATGAGCTCGCTTGCCAGTTTGTCCTTTGCTTCGTCAGCATCGTCAACACTAATCTTGCGGCTGAGTTCCTTTATCTTTTTGTCGTAAGATTCAATTGTCAATTGCAACTCTCCGGTTCTGATATGACCTAGACGCCGTTCCTCTTCGTTGGCCTTGATTTCTTCTTCTATCTTGTTCTTGCTATCACGCAGACCTTTAACTACTTCATCGCTCTCCTTACTCTTGATGTTTGACAGTCTTTTACTATAACGCTCCAAGTTAAGTTTGTTCTTACGATAGGATTCTGCCAAAGTTTCAAATTCGATTCGATACGTTGTCGTCAGGCAGTTGTAAACGGCTTCTACCTCTGCAAACTCATCGTCATTAAGGGGTACTTGAATATCTCTGTCACATGCATGACCTCTATATTTCTCAATAATAGCTTCGAGTTGTTTGTGAGCATCTTTCTTAGAATCCTTGTTAACGGGCATCTTATCAAGAAGCCCCTTCATCTCTTTGCTCAAAGCATCCAAAACGCTATTCTGAGCAGTAGCTGTATTGTTGTTGGCTATTGCTTCATGGTCAACTTTAGCCAACTCGTAGGCACGAGCAAACAGCTTACCAGAAATAGCAAATGGGGCATAGTCAATGAACTGCTTTAGGGCAGATTTCATCTCAATATCGTCTTTCTTACATTTCTCGATGTCATCCTTTACGCGCTGAAGTTCTTCTGTCTTAACTGAGTTCCCTTCGCGAGACAACTGTAATTGCAACTGGCCGTCTTGCTCTCTCAGATTTATCAGTGTAGTATCGATTTCTGTCAGTGAATCAGTAAGCCGGGACAGCTCATTTGATGCATCCTCACGTTCTGCCTCCAGTTTTTCCAACTCGTCTTTTAGTCCTATATCTTTCGACTTCTTGCGATAACGCAAGCGCAGACCTTCCAGATTGCTTCTCAGTTCTTCATACTTTCTGATACCAAGCACTTCTTCGTATGCCTTGCTCAGCTTGCGACGCTCTGCAATGGTGCCAGTATCTGCCAACGAGACGATTTCTTCTGAGTCAAAGAAAAAAAGTTTGGCAATATCCTTATTTAGAATGAAGTCGTTGATAAATACTTCTGGCCCGATCTCATCTGTCAGTTCGCTTTTTACCCCGTCAATCAGAATCTCTATATCTTCTTTTTGAAGTAGTGCATCATAGCTTCTGGTAACAACAATCTTCTGACAGGGAATTGAGGGAATGCCAACTTCAGCAAAGCAGATAGCTACACTATAGACACTATCTTTCTTGATAACCTCGTAGCCGTTAGTGTAGCCGTTCTTCTTTATCTGTGCAACTATCTCTGGCGTAGCTTTTTCTTCATAACGCTTAGCAGCATTCTGGTTTAGAATTTCCTTCTGTACAGCCGCATAGCTGCTGCTTGTCTCTTGACCTGAAACTGGCACGTCGCCAACAAATCTGCCAAACAGACACCACAGCAAAGAATGAAGCAGCGTGGTTTTACCAAACCCGTTTTCGCCACAAATCAAATGAATATTCTTGACATCGTCAAAGCGGAAATGGATGACATTCTCACCTTCGTAGAGACGATAGTTGTTGAGCGTTATGCTTTCAATCAGCATACTGACCTCCTTTCTTTACGAATCTATCCAACTGCTCGTCAATGTCGTTCTGGAGTCCAAATTTTCGCATCATCAGCACCTTACTCTTTTGCAAGGCAAGCAGTTCCTGTATCAACTGGAAGTGCTTCGAATCTGAACAAGACTTCTCCAGAATCAAACGCTCCTGCAAGCCAATCTCTAAATTGGGAATATTATAGCCATAAATATCGTTATAGATGTCATTCACCGTTGGTTTGAAATAACCGTCGCGAAACCAAATCACCTGGATAGCTATCAGTTCCTGACTAGTTATCAGCCTTACGCTAGAATGTCCTTTTTGCACTATTTTCTGCGTCTCCAGTAGTTCTCGCAACATCTGAACCCGATACTCGAAAGTGTAGTTTCCTTGGTTGTGGCCTGTCTCGTCAACAGCAGATTGACCATTTCGACGTGTTGACAAACGCAATTCAGATTTGTTACGATTCTCCACAAGACGATCGTGATATTCCAAAAGTGGTGTCATCCACGTGAATCCGTTTCTGATTAGTGAAGTCATCGACTTATCTTCTTTGGCAACTGTACAAATCCAACACCCAAAACGGCTCTGACCACATGAGCGGTGACTATCATCTGTCACAACGGTAGGGCACTCGTAGTCATCAGCAGAGGCGTTCATGTATATCTGGAAAAGGATTTTGTTGTCAAATCCCCAGGGTGAAGGGATAGAATTGATAACCCACCATACTTCTTCGAGCATTAGTTCTTTTATGGGGGCATAAGTAAAAGTGTTGGGATTTAATGGATGTTTCGACAAGCGGTGCCCTTTGATTTCATGTTTTTTGATTGAGCGTTCGCGCTGCTGACTCTCTGCTAATCGTGTACCCACAAGCACGATAGCCTCTCCATCTGCCACAACTTGATCTGTAATAAACTTCGAGGTAGGCTTAATCTTCATCTTGTCTGTGCAGAAACGGAAGGAATTGTTGGGTACAGGGTACCCCTTTCCAATGACGCAACTCCAGAAAGTATCCTCTAGCTGTGGTGTTGTTCTTACTACTTGAATCGGCAGTTTCTGCTCAAATGCTGCATTCTCAATTTTGAGCAACACCGTAGAAACATATTTATCGATAACGGGATTCTCCACCATTGTATCATTACAAACAACGTAAACCCTACGCCTAAGTTCTTTCCCCTCTTCTCGTAGAGAAAGCATGGAAATCCATGTGAGCATTAAGAGAGTTGTTGAGTCTTTGCCACCCGAAAAACCAATAATCCACGGACGACAGGTCCTGTCTGCCTCCATATACTGGTCTTTAAGCTCGTCAACGACGGCTAGGACTCTTTTAGACTTTATTTCGATCTTGTTATAATTCAAATTGCCCATGTCATCCTCAATGAATATCCTTATAAATTATCAACTCTTCTTTTTTCTCAGGAAACACCGAGTTAACATATTCTTTGTTTATTAATTCTTCTATTGCAATATTTAATAGCTTCGCAATCTTTATATACGTTTCCATTGGTGGCTGTGAAGAGTTGGTGCACCATTTTGACACAGTAGTAGGAGCACAGCCCAATTGCTCCGCAAGCCACTTGTTGGTTCTCTTCTTCTCCGCAAGAACCACTTTAATGCGATTGATGTCTTTGTCCATCGTTATATATATCTTTTTGTTATGCTGCAAAGGTAACCATTTTCAGCGAGAAACAGTGCAGAATATCACTTAAAATAGCAAAAATTTCACTTAATTGCTCTCCTGACCACTTTTTGGGCTGAGAAAATGGCGGTTTGGTTTGCGCCTTTGCGTTATATACACAAAGTGGACCAAACATGCTTCACCATCACGATTATCTCGTGCTAGCGAAAGGAGAAATATTTTTCTTTTCGCCGCCACATTGATTAGAGGTTGAGTTCCGGCAGGCTGTTGATGGCATCCTCTTTCAGCTTGTCAACGGCACGAGTGTATTTCTCGGTGTGCTTCAAACCGCTATGGCCAAGAAGGCTGGCAACGGTCTTGATATTGGCACCGTTGTTGAGTATGTTCACAGCAAAGGAGTGGCGAGCGCAATGCCAACTAATATGCTTGTCAATGCCGGCACGCTTCACCCACCGTTTAACGGACTTGCAGCAGCTTTCGTATGATGGGAGGTTGAAAACGAGTGATTCCTTTGTCTCTCCTTCTTTTGGTCTGCCTACCAGATGAATAAGTCCATCATTGAGGGGGATGGTGACCCAACTACGGGCGGAGTGTCCTTTGGTCTTGTCTTGCTCGAAGCGCAGGAGTTTGTTGGCATAGTCAATGTTCGAGTAGCGCAGATCTTTGATATCGCAGAAACGCATACCTGTATAGAGACAAAAGATGAAAGCATTGCGAACGTTCTCTTTCTCAAACTGATAGTGGGTATCCATGAGTTTTTGAATCTCCTCTTGCGAGAGCACATCTTTTTTGAGCACCTGGTCGTCAACGACGCAGCCAACTCCTTTACATGGATCTTTCGCCATGATGCCTTGATCTACGGCAGAGCGTACCACCTTTTTGAATCGCTGCAAGATGCTTTTTGCCCCTTCGCCCACACTACGAGTCTGGAGATATTCGGCAAATTTCACCATCATTTCATGAGTGATAGCATCGGGCCGGATGAAGTCTTTCAACAGCGGATGATACTCCGCAAGGAAGTCCTTGAAACGACTGAGGGCAATCTGAATCATGCGGATGTCCTTCTTGGTATAGCTGCTGATGTACGACTGGTAATAGTCGAGGAAGTTGATGCCCTTCTCTTTCTTCAGTCGGTAACCCTCGCGGTTGTCCAGGAACTCTTGTTCACGCTCGAAGCGAATCTTCTTAGCTAGTTCCAGCGTCTCCTTGTTTTGCTGTCGTTGGATGGGTGTACGGGGAGATGCCAAAAGATACAGCGACAGACTTTCCTTCTTGCGAATGGACGTGCCGTTGTCCCGATTATAACCCATCTGATACTCCAAATATAGGCTATATTCGGTGTCATTCTTTACCAATTTCTTCAATAATCGCGGATTTCCTGCTTCCACGAGGTTCTTGTTCTTGCCTCTTGATTCTGCCATAAGTCGTTTATTTGCTGATGTTTTCTTTTCGTCTGCAAAGGTACAAAAAGTTTTAATTCTGGGGTGTTAAAAAGGTGTTAATTCTAACAAAACAAGGGCAAAAATGTGGTATTTTGTCAAAAATCAGAAAAATTGAGAAACATTGCAAATCGTTGTATATCAATTACTTTGTTGCTTTTTCTTTCCTTTGTTTGAGGCGGTTATGTTCCGGCTCTGGGTACTAAGCAAATAAGCAATGCGCTGTGTCTCAATTGGATACAGCGCATTTTACTTGAACATTACTTGAACAATTTGGTGAGTTGTTACTCTGGGAACTTCATGCCGCGAGTTCACAGTCGTCGGTGGAGCCGATCAGCTTGTGGACTTTGTTCTCGGCCTGTTGCTGGATTCCCGGAGTGATTTGGGCACGGGCCGAATGAACAGCGAATGCGACGGCGGCCAGGTCGTCGGTGAATCCCGCAACGGGGATGAAATCGGGAATCAGGTCCAGCGGTACCAGGACGTATCCCAAAGCCCCCAGAATCTCAGCCTTGACCTTGACGGGCACGTCGCGGGACTTGAGGACATAATAGAGCACATACACGTTGTAGAGCAGTTTGCCACCCATCTTCTTGCCAAGGCGTTTCACCTTGCTCATGAGACCTTCATCCGAATACTTGTCCACATAGGCAGCAGTGTCAATTTCTTTCTTTGCCATAATCAAAACATGTTTTAATTGGTTAATTTGTAAGCATCAGCACAAAGCTAAGCGACCACCATGTAAACATTGTGGCCACTGTCGGCTCTTGGACAAGATGCAATTGTCGTGGATAAGGATTTCGGAGGATTTCAGACGAAACATCTGCAATAGGAGAAACTTATACAATGGAATCTATTCAGCAAAAACACATATTAAGACCTATTGATTCATGGGGGGAGCGCTGGGCATAGTAAAAGAAACAGCCACCGGTTGAAACCAGCGGCTGAAGAAATCAAGATTAAACCTTGAATAACTTTTTCAACATCTCCCCAATAAGAGCCGGAATGACTGCGATGAGGATCTGTACTACTATTACTCTTAAAATATTTCCCATGATGGTACAATTTTAAATGGTTAATAAAAGTTTGTCTCAATTAGAAATAAACCTATTAACTAGTAGCGTGGCAAAATTACAACCAAATCATGAAATACACAAAACGATTATTGTTTTTTTTATCAAAAATAATAAAGGAAAAGGAGAGGATTGCTCCTCTCCTCATTTCGATGATGCTGAAAGCATTACCTCGGTTCGTCGTTTAAATAGTCATACACCTTCTTGCCAACCTCAACTACCGAGATAGTCGTGGTAACAACGGCAATAATAGGATTCAACTTCCCAACGAGCTTCGATGCTGATAAAAATAATTTTGTCATAACGAAAAAATTAATTTAAATTGTTAATATTACTGTCTAAACAAGACAAACTCCTGCTTTGAGAAGAAATTAACTGCAGCATCATCGGTGCAAAGTTAATCATTATTGTTGATTTTCCAAGAAAATATTATAAAAAAGCCTACCGATAAAAAATACCGGCAGGCGCAAGAAAACAGAATTACTTCTGATTTTTCTTGTCAAGGTAACTTTTGACAGCCTTAACGACTACCTCAGCCACCTCAATGGCCAGAATAATAGTATCTTTCTTCATAATTTAAAAATTAATGAAGTTTTACATGCGTTGGGACCGTGCGAATGAATCGCATGTGGTAGTCCCCAACATGACTACTCACATTGGAGTAATTCAGATAATATTATTGGTCGATGCAAATATACTGCTTTTTTCCGAATAAACAAATATTATTGAAATAACTACTTTATTAAATCATTTTATTACCTTTGCCCAATCTAACATTAAAACTTTAAAACCATGGCTTTCGATAAACCAAGACCTAAACGGCGCCAAGCACGCTCTGACTTCTATATTACAGACAAGGCTATCATGGGCGGATACTTCAACCTCGCTCAACTCAATTTCTTTAAGACCTTGATGGAGATCTTTACAAAGGCTGGGATTGATGTCTCAAAAATCAAGCAAGACAACAGTCCTAAATATCTCATGATCTTGATCAAGAAATTGACCCATGACGATGAGAAAATCGATGACAAGAAATGGGCCGATGCTTTGGACCTGAGCAATGAATGCTTGCTCAAGTTGCAACAGCTGTTGTACAAGCACTTCCCATTTCTTGGGCCCGTCATGGGCGGTGAGGCCAGCTACAATATTTATAAGCTGAAAGATGGTCATCCCGAGGTGAAAGTAGCCAATGACGTCATGCGTGGCGTGAAACTCGAAGACTGCTTGGCAGTCGTTCGTCACTTTGCGCTGTGTCTGAATGATTGTCGCAATTTCTATACCCATTTCAACCCCTACAACCCCATCGAGGCTCAAAAGGAGCAGTACCTCAGCCAAAACAAAGTGGCTGTCTGGCTTGACAAGGTAAAGGATGCTAGCCGGCGCATCATCAAGCAGAACAATCAACTGACGTCCCAGGATATGGAATTCCTTACCGGTATTGACCGCATGAAGCCCCAGGACAAAGTGGACGATTTTGGGAATATCATGACCGACAGGAGGGGCCGACCCATCAAAGAGTATGTCGAATATGAAGATTACTACTTCCGCATCAGGGGCAAGCGCTACCTTGTAGATGCTGCTGGTGCGAAACTTGTTGACCAAGAGCCCAGGAACGCTTTGTCCGACTTCGGTGTCGTCTTCCTGTGTACGCTTTTCCTCGAGAGTGACCAGGCGCGACGCATGCTTGACGAGTTGCGCTTGTTTGAGACGGGGCCTTACGACGGCTCCCGCGATGGTGACGAGTTCAAGAACGATATCCTGCGTGAGATTCTTCTTTTCTACCGCACACGGGTTCCCAGAGGCAAGCGACTAGACCCGATGGATGACACCACCTTGCTGGCCATGGACATGCTTAACGAGTTGCGCAAGTGCCCGATGCCGCTCTATGATGTCCTTTCGAGAGAGGGACAGGGCTTCTTTGAGGACGAGGTGAAACGTCCCAACGATCTCACGCCTGAAGTCGCCAAGCGACTGCGCAGCAGCGACCGTTTCCCTTATCTCGCCCTGAGGTACATCGACCTGAACAAGTGTTTTGATAACATTCGTTTCCAAGTCCAGTTGGGTAAATTCCGCTACAAGTTCTATGACAAGACAACCATCGATGGTGAACAAGTGGTACGCGGACTGCAAAAAGAGGTGAATGCCTACGGACGCCTCCAGGATGTGGAACACTACCGGCAGGAGAAATATGCCGACATGCTCCAGCAAACCGAATTGGTCGAGACGGGTGAAGAGGATATCACCATTGCCAACTTCATCCCCGATACGCCACAGTCTTCTTCCTATCTGAGCGACCGCACAGCGTCCTACAATATCCACAACAACCGCATCGGGCTCTTTTGGAACATGCCTGGCGAGCAAGAGGTGTTGGCTGGGGATGAAAAGATGTATCTTCCCGACCTGAACGTTGACGATAATGGCAAGGCCGACGTCTTCTTGCCCGCTCCCAAGGCTTCGCTCAGCGTCCGCGACTTGCCAGCCCTGGTTTTCTATCTCTATTTGCAAAACCAACATCCCGACTTGACGCCCGCCGAGGCCATCATCCAGCAGAAGTACAATGCCCTGGTGAGCTTCTTTGAGGATGTCAGTACAGGACGCTTGCTGCCAGTGAAAGACATCGCTGAGTTGGAGGCGGCAATAGACAAATATGGACACTTGACCGTCCATGAGATTCCCGAAAAACTGCGTGACTACCTCACTGGGGTGGCAGGCACCGAAGACGATGATGATTGTGCCGACCGTCTTGACTGTTATGCCATGGGTATCCTCGAGAAACGTTACAGGCGGGTGGCAGCACACATCGATCAACTCAAAGAGGCCCGCAAAATGGTCGGTGACAAGATGAACCGTTATGGCAAGAAGTCCTATATCGATGTGAGACCCCGCCGATTGGCCGAGCAGTTGGCACAGTCGATAGTCGATTGGCAGCCGGCGACCGATAATGGGCGGCACAAGATGACGGGTAAGAATTTCCAGCGGTTGATTGCTTTCTTGGCAAGATATACCGACGAGGTGCCCGTCCAGGAGATCAAGGACTTGATGACGCGTGCACGGCTTCTCGACGGTCCCGTCGCTCACCCGTTCTTGCAACAGGTGCTTGACAAGAACCCGCTCAACATCGAGGTGCTCTATGATCTTTATTTCAAGGAAGAGAAACTTCACCTCGAAAACTATCTCGAGATTGAGACAAACAAGCAGGGTGAGGAGGTCTTTCGGAAAAAAGCCAGTGTTGACCTCTCTCGCATTCCTTTCTTAAACTCTGGAAGGCTTCGTTTCCACAAGCGTGACAGTGCGTCGTTCCAGCGCTTGGCTGCACGATACATGCAGGTGGATGGACGCCAATCGACAATCCTGCTCCCCGATGGCTTGTTCACTCCTCACATCCTATCGGTTCTCAAGTCAGAATACCGTGACTTGCAAGACCATCTCCAGGACCAGGAGTTGAACCGAAACGCCTCCTATCTGATGAGCGTTTATCTGGAGTGCGTCTTACACGACTCGGCTCAGCCCTTCTACCTGTCCAATAGCAATGACAGTCCTTTTGCTCGGCGTTACGACCTGTTTGCCATTCTGCAGAACAAGAAAAAGGGCGCCGAACTCTTGCCCAACCCATTGGCGCCTGTCGAGATCAACAGGCGGCTTACGGCTAAGACACCAGACGGCAGCGCCAAACTGATTGAACGTGACATCAAGGCGTTGTTGGATGACATGGCCCGTAAAACCGAAGAACGTATCCACGATCTGCAACAGGAATACTCTAGAAAAAAGGAAAAACAGGCCCAAGAGGAGAGAGTAAAACTCGAGCGGTGCTTCATGCGCAAAATCGCTGATGTGAAAAAACAGGCTCAAGAGGAAAGGATAAATTTGCAGCGGCGCCTCAAGCACAAAATCACTGATGTAAAGAAGAATGAACGCACTATCCGCCGCTACAAGACACAAGACATGGCTGTTTTCCTCATGGCCAAACAGATGCTGGCCAATCAACTCTCATGGCAAAACCAGGAGGGCGAGGTGCCGTTCAAACTGGCGAACGTCTGCAATGAAGGTTTTCTGAGGCAGACCATGAAGGTCTCCTTCCCCTATGAAGTCCCCTTGAAGGAGGACAAGACTAAAAAAGTGACAATCGATATCGTCCAGGACAACATGTCGCTCAAAAATTATGGACTATTATACAAACTGTATCATGATGAGAGGGTTGTCACTCTGTTGCAAAACATCGTGGACCAGCAACAAATCAGTTTTGCTGAACTCACGGCCGAGCTATCACTTTACGACCAGAACCGCTCTAAAGCCTTCTCCAACTTCCAGCAATTTGAGAAACTGGCTTTTGAGACCAACAAAGAGGCACTTACCCATCCAGAACACCGTGGTTTCTTCTTGGAGAAAGTCAACAAGAAAAACCAGGTCATCAGATATGAACGGCGCAACAACTTTGACGCCTTGCTCGATTTGCTCGATGCCATCGAAGCGCATCAACTCGATCCCCGTGAACGTCAGTGGTTGACTTCGGTGCGAAACGCTTTCTGTCACAATAGCTATTACAAGATAGACATGCAGCAAATCGAGAAAAAACTGCCCACCATCATCCAGCAGATTGTTGAAATCGTTCAGCGCATTACCGATAAAGCGTCCCACCCAAGTAATCGATAATTACCCAATCAAGCAGCGGTCTTTGAAATCATGGTTTTGAACAAGGGAACATAAAAAGAATTCACCATTCCATTTATCGTTAACTGAATTGATTTTTTTGGCAATTTGTGTTTACATTTCAGCCAAATTTGCCATTTTATAAACGAGAAATCTTGGCTATAGCCCTTTATTTCAATCAGTTATCGGTGACAGGGTTGTAGAAGCCTGTCGTTTGGATGGGTATAACAACAGCCTTCGCCTTGAGATACACCTTGCGCAAGTTGTAGAAGCCTGTCGTTTGGATGGGTATAACAACTCTGTTCAAACTCGATGTCAGAGCGATGCTGTTGTAGAAGCCTGTCGTTTGGATGGGTATGACAACAGCCTTCTCCTCAGGGAAAAGCTTTGTGAGGTTGTAGAAGCCTGTCGTTTGGATGGGTATAACAACTCTCGGCTGCCCGCCTTCTTCTAGTACATAGTTGTAGAAGCCTGTCGTTTGGATGGGTATAACAACACAGTAGATTCTTTCAACTCCCGGGATTTCGTTGTAGAAGCCTGTCGTTTGGATGGGTATAACAACATATGGGTTTTCCTGCGTA
The DNA here is from genome assembly GCA_900319525.1 of uncultured Prevotellaceae bacterium. GTDB lineage: Bacteria > Bacteroidota > Bacteroidia > Bacteroidales > Muribaculaceae > Sodaliphilus. The sequence continues at coordinate 30,976 of ONOU01000010.1, forward strand.
TTCTGATTTCGGTTGTAGAAGCCTGTCGTTTGGATGGGTATAACAACTTTAATTTATCATGTGTTAAGGCCAGCACCGTTGTAGAAGCCTGTCGTTTGGATGGGTATAACAACGTGCAATCCAAATCCACATCTTGTTCATTGTTGTAGAAGCCTGTCGTTTGGATGGGTATGACAACTATTTTTTACTTTTTCTTACTTCGGTGTTTGTTGTAGAAGCCTGTCGTTTGGATGGGTATGACAACTGCGGCCACATGCAAACACAACAGGGCGACACACCCGGTCATGGATGTGCCGCCCTGTATTGTGATGGAATCAGTCTATAATCACCCGAAATCAAAATGCGGGACAACAGCATTAAGTTCAAGAGAGAATAGTCACACTATAAAACCTTTTTTACTTGAACATTACTTGAACATTTGGACATTTATAATTCTATGATAATCATTTATAATCACAGTTGATGTGGTGTAATGGGTTGATTATCTGTGAGGTTGGGTGATTTTCGGTGAGTATTGATGATGCGGTGGAATGTCCGGCTCTGGGTACAGAAAACTATGCATAAGGCGCTGAAACTCAATGAGTTTTGGCGCTTTTCTATATTCTACTGGAACATTACTGGAAAGATATTAATAGCGCACTTTTTTAACCCAACTTCAACGGTGGCGGGCTAAGATGATGATTCGCTATTACTGATGAAAACCCTACTGACCAAGAGAATCAGTTGGGCTTTCTACTATATTGCTGGGCACCAGGGCTTAAACTATTATTTCCCAGAAGCCGCCTTTATCGGGACCGACACGACGAACGACACCTTGGTCTTGTAGCTTCTTGATGTTTCTTGCAATGTTTCTCCTGTCAACACCTATTATTTCGGCCATTTTAGAGGTTGAAATTAAGGATCCTCCTTTCTCAAGTCGATAATTTTCTGTGACGTTCCCGTTTTCTGTCACCTTTTCTGTCAACTTTTCTGCTACCTTTTCTGCTACCTTGGGTACCGTAATCTTCAGGATGAACTCGGCGGATCTGAAACGATTATCGAACTTTATCGAATTCACTACGCTAAATAGATCTCTTTTTGTTTCCATGGCGGAATGGTAATGATTCCATTCAAATTGTTGAGGGTGAGGCGCCTGTACCTATAAACCTGTACCTATAAAAGTGTGTAAAAAGTCCCTCGTGCTCTGGTGGGCACGAGGGATAGATTTTTGGACAATGATTTGTGGTTAATTCCAGGTGCCGCTGAGCAGGAAGTCGATCAGAGCGGTCACGTCGGCAATGTTCACGTTGGTGTCAAGGTTGCAGTCGGCCGCCTGCAGGTTGATGTTGGTATCATCATTGCTCAGCAGATAGTCAATCAAGGCGGTCACATCAGCGATATTCACCACAGTGTCTTTATTCACGTCGCCGCGCACAAACGCAGGTTCCACATATTTCTCGAATGTAATGGGATTGAACTTCAATGCGCCATCAACCTTGCAGATAATGCCATAGACATTGTAATTGCCAGTGGCTGGCTGATTCACAGCCCACAGGACGTCGGTCAGTCCAATGGTCGTTCCATCGGGCAGCGGCAACGTGCGGATGGGGAAAAAGCCCTTAGTCACATTCTCGATGTAAACATAGGCGTTGAGCATGCTCTCATCCACGGCTCCGGTGAGTTTTTGGGGAGCTGCCAGAGCGACATTGGTCTCACCGCTGGCGCTGAGGCCGGCAGCATCGGTGAACTTCACCCAGTTGCCATTGCTGACCTTGGTGGCACTCCACCCCTGGGTCAGCACCTGGCCGTTCTCGAAGGTGGCGCCAACCACGTTGGTGATCTGGCCGTAGCCTGTAGCGTCACGCACAAACAGGAAGCCATTATTATAGACCGTAACAACAGCGTCGCCATTGAACATGAACGGGGTATTGTCCTCAAGCGCATTGGCCTGGGAGATGAGGGTCACAGCAGCCGGAGCACTGGCATCATCATAGGTGAAGGTTGTCTTGGGATAGAATTGCTCGGTAAAGTATTGGTTTCCACCATAGACAGCACTGGGCACACTGGTCTTCACGCCATAGAAAGAGCCCGTGCCAGAAACCGTCCCCGCTTGCGTTACCTTGACCATGAGTGCAAGGTTGCCGCCGGCATAGGCAAAGGGGGTATCGAAGTTGACAGCGATCTGAGATTCACCCTGAGTCATCGGGAGCGTGCCCACTAGCGTGAGGTCGCTCTCAGGGATGCGGAAGGGCGAGACGGTGGAATACTCCGACACATCGACCACACCCAGGAAAAAAGAGAGTTCACCGCCATTCATCACACTGCCGCCCTCGTTAGCGATATAGAACGTCAGCCCGGTAATGTTTTTGCCCTCCAGCTGAGTGAGTTGGCTGGCAGGATAAATCACCTGGCCAAAATAGGGCGGGTAGTTGAAGTAGGCGGCACGGAACGGAATGTACTGATTGGTGTCAGTGCCATCGGCAACAGTCAATTGAGCGGCCTGGGCAGCTAATGCTATAGCGGCCACAGCCATTAAGGTAAAAATTTTCTTCATTTTTATTGACACTAAAATATTTAAGTTAATAATTAATTGGATTCTCTGTAAATCAACTCGTTGCTTCAAAACCGGGTGACCAATAAACATTCATTGCAGTTTTTTGATATTCAGCAACCTAATGACCTTAGTACACCGCTATTGATAAGACCTATTTCATAAACACTTGACCAATACTTGGTCATCAACAAGTAAGAATTGCACAATCACGCTACAAAGTTAGTCATAATTTGTGCAAGTCGAACACAATAGCACATAAAATGTGATTTTGCTGAGGCGCTGCCAAATTTATCAAAAAGTTGTGACAAATAACAATATAGGCACAAATTTTATCCAAGTTTCAAAAAGTAGCTTAGCCACTTTAAAAAACTTGAGGTCCGGGAGTACTACAAAACAAAAAAACTTGATAAATATTTTGTCATTTTGGAGAAAAATGTAAAATTTGCAGCGCAAAACGATTGGTTTTGTTCCCAGTTACTATCAAAATGCGATCTTTGATATCGTGTGAAAGGAGATAGGATTTCACACTGTAGTCAAGAGGTGTGATACTATACTTGGGACCGGAATAGAAATTATTGATAGGATATTGAATGTGAAATCTTTTAAAATCCATATAGTACTATTATTGCTATGTGTCCTGCTGGTTTCTTGCTCATCCAGTGAGAAGAAATACCGCATCGGTGTGTCACAGTGCTCTGATGACATCTGGCGCGACAAGCAGAACTCAGAATTGAAAATCGGGGCTTACTTCCATGACAATGTGGAGTTGAGGTTTGCTGCGGCCTATGACAGCGACGAGCGCCAAATCCAGCAAATAGACAGCCTTGTCGCTACGGGCATCGACCTGCTGATTGTGGCGCCCAACCAGGTATCGACCATTTCGTCGGCCATCGACAGGGCCTATGACCAGGGCATCCCGGTGATTGTGTTTGAGCGCAAGACCAATTCCAAGAAATACACGGCCTATATGGGTGCCGACAACTACGAGATGGGGCACCTGATGGGCGAGTATGTGGCCTCACGCCTGAAAGAGCGGGGCCGCATCATCGAGGTGATGGGCCTGAAAGGTTCCTCGCCAGCGATCGAACGCCACAACGGCTTCCGCGAGGCTATCTCGCAACACCCCAATATCCAGGTGGTTGCGACATTGCAGGGTGACTGGACCGAGCCAACGGCCTACAGGATTGTCAAGCAATGGCTTGACAAGAGCCGTGATGAGGGCATCGACCTGGTGTTCGGCATGAACGACCGCACGGCGATGGGTGCCCGCAAAGCGTTTACCGAGGCCGGCCACGGGTCATTGCCCCTGTTCTGCGGCATCGACGGCCTGCCTGGCGAGAACGGCGGCATCACGCTGGTGAGAGACTCGCTGCTGGATGCGTCCTACATCTATCCGACGCATGGCGACAAGCTGATCCAGCTGGCTGTTGACATTCTGGAAGGCCGCCCCTACGAGAAAGAGACCAAACTGATGTCGGCGCTCGTCACGCGCGACAATGCCCGCGTCCTGCTGATGGGTAGCGAGGAAGTGATGAACCAGTCACAATACATCGAGAAACTGCACCGGACAGCAAGCGGATACATGAAGCAGCTGGCCAACCAGCGCACGCTCACCTTCCTGGCGCTTGCCACCATCGCGTTGCTGCTATTGCTGCTGGTGGGCATCTACATGTACTACTTGCAGAAGGCCCGCATCCATGATGAGCGCACCCAGATGGAACGTGAGCAACTCGACTTCTATACCCAGGTGAGCCACGAGCTGCGCACGCCCCTGACCCTCATCGAAGGCCCGCTGGCCCAGCTGGCCGAAACGCCAGACATCAAGAATGCGAGCTCTGGGGCCAGCGACCTGTTTGCCATCGTGCGGCGCAACACCCGCCAACTCAGCCAGTTGATCAACAAGATGCTGGATGCCCAGGTGGGAGCCCCCAAGAGTGACATGACTGGCGAGCAGATTGATGCCATCACCGCCCAACAGGAGCCTGAGATTCAAGCCACAGACACCGTGCCCGACGAGGAAGCGCCCACTGTGCTGATCGTCGATGACAATGCCGACATACGCACCTATCTGCGCACCATCCTGCAAGGCCGATACCGCCTGCTGGAGGCCAAGGATGGCAAACTCGGGCTAGAGGTGGCCCGCGAACAGGTGCCCGACCTCATTGTGTCCGACGTGATGATGCCCGTGATGAATGGCTTGGAATTCTGTCAGCAGGTCAAGCGCGACGTCATCTCGAGCCACATCCCCGTCATCTTGCTCACGGCGAGAGCCTTGAGCCAGCACCAGATCGAAGGTTACCAGAGCGGTGCCGATGCCTATATCACTAAACCCTTCTCACAGGAACTGCTGCTGGTGCGCATCGACAACCTGCTGCGCAGCCGCCACCAGTTGCGCGACCTGTGGAGCAGCCGCCCAGTAGAGGCCGAAAACAAGCCCGAGGAAACCGCGCCGAGCGACACCAGCGAGAATCAGATCGAGAATGCTTTTATTGCCAGGTTCAAGAAGGTGGTAGAGGAGCAAATGGGCAACAGCAACATCAGTGTCGAGGATCTGGCTGCCAGGATGGGACTGAGTCGCGTGCAGCTTTACCGCAAGGTCAAGGCCTTGACCGGTTGCACGCCGATTGACCTGCTGCGCAAGGCCAGGCTGGCCCAAGCCCAGAGGCTGCTGCAGGAGTCAACCTTATCGGTCAGCGAGATCGCCTATAAGGTGGGATTCGCCTCACCATCCTATTTCACCAAGTGCTACAAGGACGAGTTCGGCACCGTCCCGGGCGAGGCACGCAAGCCCTAACTAAAACAAAACACAAACTACGAATTACGTGAGGCATAATTTAAAAACCACGAATTTAACTAACCTGTAATCAGCGTTTGATTCATTCCGACCAATAAAGTAAAGAAGACAAGAAAGACAACAAGAACAATTTTTTTATTTGTGTTTCTTGTCTTTCTTGTCTTTAATATTGCACCACGCTGGATAGCATAGCGTTTATTGCACTTATTGTCTTCCACCTTTTCCACGTTTTCTATGTTTTCCATGTGCACGGTCCTCACGCTAAGCCGCCAAGTTGTTATTATTGCTCGCTGGTGGGCTCGCAACAAAGAAATTTTACTATCTTTGCCTCTGCTTACTAAAAAAATAATCACACTTAATGGCAAACGAAAATTTATCCAAAGCCAAAGAGGCCAAAAATGACGAGTTCTATACCCAGTATCATGACATCGAGAAAGAGGTGTCGGCCTATCTGGAGTATAACCCCGACGTGTTCCGTGGCAAGACGGTGCTGCTGCCGTGTGACGATCCCGAGTGGAGTAATTTTACCAAATACTTTGCCCAGAACTTTGAGACCTTCGGCTTGAAAAAGTTGATTTCCACCAGTTATGCCCCCGAGAGCAAGCGCTACAAATTTGGCTATGTGCCCACCTTGTTCGAGACCGAGGCACCGCATTTTGATGCCGACAAGAGCAAGACCCACGGCAAAATCTTCGTTCTAGACCATGATGTGACGGGGGATGGTGTCATCAACTTTGAGGACTTGGAATGGCAGTACCTTGAGGGCGACGGCGATTTCCGCAGTAAGGAAATCTGCCAGTTGCGTGACGAGGCCGACTTTATTATTACCAACCCGCCTTTCTCGCTGTTCCGCGAGTTCCTGGCGTGGATTGTCGAAGCAGGGAAGCAGTTCCTTGTCATTGGCAATATGAATGCGATTACCTATAAAGAGGTGTTCCCCTTGATTAAGGACAATAAAATATGGCTTGGTGCTACAGGATTTGTTACAGACATGGTCTTTGGAGTTCCTGAAGGTTCTATCGTTAAAGAAAGCGATAAGAAAAAAGCGGAACGATTGGGTTATGTAGGTAATTATACCCGTTTAGGTAATTCATGTTGGTTTACCAACCTTGACCACGGTCGCCGTCATCAATTCTTGCCTCTAATGACGATGGCTGATAACCTAAAATTCAGTCGCCACAAGGAAATCAGGGGAAAAGAAAAATATGATCATTACGACAATTATGATGCAATTGAAGTCCCATATACTGACGCTATTCCAAGTGATTACGAGGGAGCAATGGGAGTTCCTATCTCATTTCTTGATAAATACTGTCCTGAACAGTTTGAAATCCTTGGAATTGGTTTAGAAATGGCCAATATGGATATCATAAAAAAGAAATTAGGCAAACTGAATGGTGGACCTCGTTTGTATGTAGAGAGGAATGGAGAATTAGTTCGCTTATATGAAAGAATCCTAATCCGCAAGAAACAATAAGAGATATGGAAACGATATTAAGGACGGACATCACGGTTCGCGAAATTTGCGAGGGTTTTATCTATAACGAGTTGGAGGGTAAAGGCCTGTTCGGCATGAATGGCAAACTGACCATCCAGCCCGAGTACCAGCGCAACTATATCTATGCCGACGGCAAGCGTGATGTCGCCGTCATTGACTCGGTGCTGAAGGGCTATCCCCTTGGTGTCATCTATTTCAATCAGGTGGGTGACAATTACGAGGTGCTTGACGGGCAGCAGCGCATCACGAGCCTGGGCCGCTTTGTGACCCACAAACTGGCCATCAAGGACAAGAACGGGATGCAGCAGTACATCGACGGCATTAACGAGGAAGATCGCAACAAGGTGCTCAACACCCGTCTGCTCGTCTACATCTGCAAGGGCACCGAGAGCGAAATCAAGGATTGGTTCCAGACCGTCAACATTCCTGGCGTGAACTTGAACAATCAGGAAAAATTGAATGCCGTCTATTCGGGCCCGTTTGTGACCGCCTTGAAGGAAGAATTCAGCAACTCGCAGAATGCCAATATCCAAAAATGGAGTGCCTACATCAAAGGGTCGGCCAACCGCCAGGACTACCTGGAACGTGCCCTGCAATGGGTAAGCCAGGACAATGTGGATGGCTATATGAGCAAGCACCGCCAGGATACTGATATCACTCCAGTCAAGGCCTATTTCAATACGGTTATCGATTGGGCTTCGGGAGTGTTCAAGGATGTTTTGCCCGAGATGCGCGGCCTGGAGTGGGGACGATTCTATGAGGAATACCACAAGAATCCTTACAACGTGGATGCCGTTTCCCAGCGCGTGCATGAACTGTATGCCGACCCCTATGTGACCAACCACAAGGGCGTGTTTGAATACATCCTGGGCGGCGAGAAGGACAAGAGCCTGTTGAACATCCGCATGTTTGACAAGGCTACCATCAACCGCGTCTATGCCAAGCAGACCGAGGCTGCCAAGGCAAAGGGCGTGAGCAACTGCCCCGACTGTGCCCTGCAAGAGGGCAGCAACAGCACCCGCATCTATAAACTGGGCGAGATGGATGCCGACCATGTCACCGCCTGGAGCAAGGGCGGCACCAGTGACGAGAAAAACTGCCAAATGCTGTGCCGCCACCACAACCGCTCCAAGGGCAACAAATAGTTCATCGTTAGATCACATTTTTAGGATATTTCAACTATATGAGGACACCAGAAGAAATACTTAGTTATGGAAAGGATGTTATACAAAAACATCGTCATCAGCTTTATGAACTTAAAAATGGATATACTACAGAAGTAACTGACGATTCGAATGATCAAAAATTTAATTATAATGACTATGGCATCTGGAAATATGAAGTAAAGGATTATATAGCGAAACATGAAAAAAACAAGATTTTTGAGATTAACAAGTTGTTCGATTCATTTGAATTAAATCATTTTTCTCCAGTATATCTTTCTGATATTCTAGGCATTCTCACTATCTCTATAGACCATTTAGAAAGCGAAGAGAATGGTGAAAGCCCTAATAATTCTCAGACGGTCCAAACAACCAATGAAACCGAAAGTCACAATGAATTTGAACCTAAACCTGAACCAATTGCAGAGAATCCCCCAAAAGGGAAAAAGAAAAAAAACAAGTGGAAAGTATTGTTTTGTATTATAGCTATTATAGCTTTTGTGGTCGCTTATTATTGCTACAGAATAGATAGCCATGAAACAACCGCTATTGCAGGTATAATCAGCGCAATTTTTACCGTTTTATCTTTCTTTTTCAAATAATTGCATCGCAAGCCGATAACAATAGCGGTGCAGCCGAGGATTGAGGTCGGTTGCACCGCTGTCATTTTAGAAATCCCTAGCGGCTTGGCGGCTTAGCGTGGGGGGATCGGGGGGGGATGCATTAAATAAATGTTGTTTTTGTTGTTCATTGTTGTTTGAGTTGTTTGAATAATACTCTAGAAAAAAAGAAGACAAGAAAGACAACAAGAACAATTTTTTTATTTGTCTTTCTTGTCTTCAATTTTGCTGCCCGATGGAGAGCATGGCATTGTGCTTATTGCCTTCGTTTTTTACTGTTTCATCTGTTCCAATGGTGGAACCTGGTGTGAAAGTGAAACGGTGTGGGTCCACACCTTTTGCTGTTTTTTAGCACAAAGGTGCGCATCAAAGCCCGGAAAACCTTGTAAAAATCGTTCATTGACTAGCAAAAATGATACATTGAAACATATTTGCAAGCGGAAGTACAAATACTGATAGTCCCCTTTTTTACAATAAGGTAACTTTGCCCAATATTGACATAAACTCAATTTTTTTATTAACCAAAACCAACAGAACAATGAACGTACTGAAAAGATTTCTACTCAGCTTCATGCTCATGTTGACGTGTACCCTAGTGTATGCGCAAACAGAAATCACAGGCACCGTCGTTGACGAGACAGGAGAAACCGTCATCGGCGCCACTGTGATGGAGAAAGGTACCACCAACGGTACAGTGACCGACTTTGACGGCGTCTTCACCATCAAGGTCAATCCCGGAGCAACCCTCGTTTTCTCCTACGTGGGCTTCCTTAATGTCGAGATGCCTGCCAGCAATGGCATGGTAGTTACCATGAAAGAGGACGCGCTTGCCCTCAACGAGATCGTCGTGACGGGTTACACCACACAGCGCAAGGCCGACCTGACCGGTGCCGTGAGTGTAGTTAGCGTTACCGATCTGGTAAAACAGAACGAGAACAACCCCATCAAGGCGATGCAGGGTCGCGTGCCGGGTATGAACATCTCGGCCGACGGTAATCCCTCAGGTGCCGCAACGGTGCGCATCCGTGGTACAGGTACCCTCAACAACAACGACCCGCTGTACATTATCGACGGTGTCCCCACCAAGGCCGGTATGCACGAACTTAATGGTAATGACATCGAGAGCATCCAGGTGTTGAAGGATGCCGCTTCAGCGTCTATCTACGGTAGCCGCGCTGCCAATGGTGTCATCATCATTACTACCAAAGGCGGTAAGGACGGCAAAGTCAAGATTGACTTTGATGCCAGCCTGTCGGTGCAAACCTATGCCAACAAGATGAAAGTCCTTAACGCCAAGGAATTTGGCCAGACGATGTGGCAAGGTTATGTGAACGACGGCTTGGATCCCAACTTGAACGGCCTGGGATACCATTATGATTGGAGTTACAATGCTCAAGGTGTCCCCACACTCAATGCCATCACGATGAGCAAGTTCCTGGATCCCGCAGGAAAGACTCCCGCTGCCGATACCGACTGGTTCAAGGAGACCACCCGAACGGGCTTTGTTCAGCAATATAACGTCTCGCTGAGCCAGGGCACCGAAAATGGTACCTCCTTCTTCTCCTTGGGTTACTACAATAACAAAGGTATCATCAAGCAGTCTGATTTCCAGAGGCTTTCGGCCCGCATAAACTCAACCTACAAGCTGTTGCCTATCGGCGACCGCAAGATTGTGACCATCGGTGAGCACTTCACAGTAAACCGCACCAACGAGCTTCAGGCACCTGGCGGATTCCTCGAGAACGTGCTGCAGTTCAATCCCTCGCTGCCCGTTTACACGACCGACGGCCAATATGCCGGTCCCGTGGGTGGTTATCCCGACCGTGAGAATCCCGTGGCTCGCCTTGACCGCAACAGCGACAACCGCTACACCTATTGGCGCATGTTTGGTGATGCCTTCATCAATATCAACCCCATCGCCAACTTCAATATCAAGTCAACCTTCGGTCTTGATTATTCCCAAAAACAGCAGCGCATTTTCACCTATCCTATTACCGAGGGCACAGTGGCCAATCCGACCAATGCCGTTGAGCCCAAGCAGGAACACTGGACCAAGTGGATGTGGAATGCCATTGCTACCTACAACCTGGAGCGCGGCAACCACCGTGGTGACATCATGATAGGTACTGAGCTCAACCGTGAGGATGACTCATGGCTCAGCGCCAAAGCCTATGACTTTGCTGTCCTGAATCCTGATTACATGTGGCCCAACTCGGCAGTCGGCGAGTCCGAGGCCTATGGTTCTGGTGAGGGTTACACGCTGGTATCCTTCTTCGGCAAGGTGAATTACACTTACGCCGACCGCTACTTAGCAAGCCTGACCATGCGCTATGACGGTTCAAGCCGTTTCGGCCGCAATAACCGCTACGGTACCTTCCCCTCGGTGAGCCTCGGCTGGCGCATCAGTGAGGAATCCTTCATGAAGAGTCTGGACTGGCTCGACAACCTCAAGTTGCGTGCATCATGGGGTCAGACTGGTAACCAGGAGATTTCCAATATTGCCCGTTACACCATCTTTGAGAGCAACTATGGTGAGGCAGGTTTCGGTGGCCAGAGCTATGGTACCAGTTATGACATTACCGGTACCAACGGCGGCCAGACGCTCCCCAGCGGTTTCAAGCGCAACCAGTTGGGTAACGATAACCTCAAGTGGGAAACCACGACACAGACTAACCTTGGTTTTGACTTCGGTATGCTGCGCAACGCACTATATGGTTCGTTTGAGTGGTACTACAAGAAGACCACCGACATTCTGGTTTACATGCCAGGCATCGGTGTGATGGGTGAAGGTAGCAGTCAGTGGATCAATGCTGGTGAGATGACCAATAAGGGTATCGAGCTTAATGTGGGCTACCGTGGCAGTGTTGGCGATTTCCAGTATGACATCGCTGGCAACATCGGTACCTATCGCAACAAGGTGACCAAGCTTCCCGAGACCTTGGCAGCTGCCGGAACCTTCGGCGGTAACGGCGTTGAGAGCGTTGTGGGACATCCCATGGGTGCTCAGGTGGGCTATGTGTATGACGGCATCTTCAAGAGCCAGGAAGAGATCTATAACCATGCCGAACAGAATGGTGCCGGCCTGGGTCGCATCCGCTGGAAAGACTTGAACGAGGATGGAGTCATCAACGAGAAAGACCAGAAGTGGATTTATTCTCCTGTGCCCGATTTCACGTGGGGTTTGAACATCTATCTTGAATACAAGAACTTTGATTTCACCATGTTCTGGCAGGGAGTGCAGGGCGTTGACGTCATCAGCGACCTGAAGCGTGAGACTGACTTGTGGGCCGGTCTGAATATTACCAACCTGAACAAGGGCCACCGCTTGCTGGACGCATGGACCCCCCTGAATCCAAACTCCAACATCCCTGCTGTCAGCACAATGGACAATAACAACGAGAAGCGCGTGAGCAGCTACTTTGTGGAGAACGGTTCCTTCGCCAAGATGCGTAACATCCAATTGGGTTACAACTTTGGCAGCAACATTTGTGACAAGTTGCACCTGTCGCGCTTGCGCATGTATGTATCTGCCCAGAACCTGTTGACCATCAAGAGCAAGTCATTTACTGGTGTGGATCCCGAGAATCCCAACTTCGGTTATCCTATCCCCCTCAATGTCACCTACGGTCTTAATGTTTCATTCTAAAATTCAGATTCACTATGAAAAAGATTTTCAATATATTGTGTGTCGGTCTGGTTTGCCTCAGTGCCACCACATTGTTTACATCTTGTGACGATTTTCTGGACGAGCACAAGCCCCAAGCCACACTCAGTGACGAGCAGGTAAAGTCGCCCGAGAATGCTGAGGCCATGGCCATCTCGGCCTACGCCATCTTCACCTCGGCCGAGGACATCAATTCATCATTCTCGATGTGGAACTTTGACGTCCGTAGTGATGATGCCTATAAGGGAGGTAACGGTACCAGTGACGGTGACGTCTTCCATCAGCTTGAGGTTCAGCAGGGTGTTCTCACCACCAACTGGAACATTAATGACATGTGGGTAAGGCTGTACAACAGTTTGTCACGCGTGAACAGCGCGATAGCTCTGCTCAAGGAAACCGACGACAGCTTTGTGATGAAGAGTCAGCGCCTGGCCGAGATGAAGTTCTTGCGCGCCTATGGCCACTTCCTGCTCAAACGACTGTACAAGAATATCCCCTTTGTTGTCAACGAGAACTTGACTTACGAGGAGTATAACGAGCTGTCCAACACCCAGTACACCAACGACGAGGGATGGCAACTCATCATCGACGACTTGATGGAAGCCTACAACACCCTGCCCGAGGTTCAGCAGGACAAAGGCCGACCTACCCGTTCTGCCGCCGCTGCTTTCCTGGCCAAGGTTTATCTCTACAAGGCCTATCGTCAGGATGATGCCAGGAGCAACCAGGTGACGAGCATCGATCAAGGTGACCTGGAAAAGGTTATCGAGTTTACCAATCCCTCCCTGTATGCTAACTATGGACTGGAGGATGATATCCACAACAACTTCCGTCCCGAGGAAGAGTATGAAAATGGTATTGAGAGCATCTGGGCTATCCAGTATTCCCGCAATGATGGCTCGACCTACGGCAACTTGAACTGGAGCTATGGCTTGATTCCTCCCAACATTCCCGGTGCTACCGATGGTGGCTGCGACTTCTACAAGCCCTCACAGAACCTGGTGAATGCTTACCACACTGGTGCAGACGGTCTGCCCTTGCTCGACAATTTCAATGAAAAGGATTTCAATCTGGCTGAGGACAATGCCGACCCGCGCTTGTTCCTTACCGTGGGTATGCCGGGACTTCCCTACATGTTCAACCGCAACTACATGATGGAGGAGACCAGCATCTGGAGCCGCAGCAACGGTCTGTATGGCTACTACGTATCCCTCAAGCACAATGTTGACCCTGCCCTCATCGGCAGCTACCTCATCAAGGGTTCTTATTGGGCCAGCTCGATGAACCGCATTGTATTCCGCTATGCCGACGTGTTGTTGATGCGTGCCGAGGCCTACGCTCAGCTGGGTCAGACCGACCAAGCCATCAATCTCGTGAATCAGTTGCGCTCACGTGCTGCTACCAGCACTCAGATGATTTCCAGCTATCCCAACTTATATGGTGTGAAGATGTTCATCAGCAACTATCGCGGCAGCTATTCCAAGGATCAGGCTGTGAAGATTGTGAAGATGGAACGCCGTCTGGAAATGGGTATGGAGAGCGAGCGTTTCTTTGACCTCGTACGCTGGGGTGATGCCGCTACAGTGCTCAACAAGTACTATTCTGAGGAAATCGACCATTGTGCGATTTACAGTGCTGCCCATTTCACGGCCAACAAGGACGAGTACCTGCCTATCCCGTTCAGTCAGATTTCGGCTTCCAACGGCCATTACACGCAGAACATTGGCAACTGGTAATCGTTGCAACATAGTAAAATTTCGATGAATAAAAAAATAATGATTATGAAAGCTAAGATATTATATTTATTATGTGTGTGTCTTGCCTGCTGCGGATTCGCCACAATGTTCAGCTCATGCTCTGATGACAACATCAGTGATCTGGACCTGAAAGGCAACTGCATGATTGATCAGCTCTCCCTTGATAACTTTGAGGGAATCATCGACTTGCCTTCACGCTCCATCCTCGTTCGTTTGCCCGAGGTCTATGAAACCTCAGCCATGAAGGTGACGTCATTGAAGATGTCGGATGGTGCCGTGTGCAACATTAGCCAGGGCGAAACCATCAACATGGACGCTGCCAAGGTGTTGCATGTCAAGAACGGTGACGTTTTTATGGATTGGACATTGTCTGTCCTGCACGACGAGGCCCGCATCACTCGATTTGTCATCAATGACATCTACACTGGCAGCATTGACCAGGACACCAAGTCGATTGTAGTCTATATTCCTGCTACGCTCGACATCACTAACTTGGTACCGACCATTACCTATAGTGCCAATGCGACGATTACCCCGTCATCGGGTGTAGCGCAGGATTTCTCTCAGCCCGTTACCTACACAGTGAAGAACAATTCGGCCGAGAGTGCCTATACCGTTAAGGTTATCGCCATCAGCAAGCCCAAGGCCATCTTCCTGGGCTCTGTTCCCACGATGAACGAACTGGATCCCGAGGCTCAGACCGCTTGCCAGTGGATGCTCGGCAATGTTGAGAGCTCGTTGTATGCTTCGTTTGCCGACCTGCGTGCCGGCACGCTCGACCTGTCGGAATGCAAACTCATCTGGTGGCACTGGCACGTTGATGGCGGCGTTGATGGCCACGACAACTTTGTCGCTAAGGCTACCGACGCAATGAACACCCTGAACGAGCTGCGTCAATTCTATGAGAACGGCGGTGCCCTGCTGCTCACCCGCTATGCCGTCAACCTGCCTTCTTTCATAGGCACGACTGGTGACGACGAGTGGACGACGCCCAACAATTGCTGGGGTCAGGACGAGGCCAATGCCGAGCTGGTCGGCGGCCCGTGGACATTCCGCATCTTTGATGGTCAGAATAGCCATGCCATCTATCAGGGGCTTGTGGCTGGTGACAACCCCAACGAGGTTTACTGTACCGATGCCGGTTATCACATCACCAACTCCACCGCCCAGTATCACATCGGTACCGATTGGGGTGGATTTGACAACTATGATGTCTGGACCAATCGCACAGGTGGTAAGGTCCTCGGTGTGGGAGGTGACGGCGCCATTGTGCTCTGGGAGTATCCTGCTCATGACGGCAAGGGTGGCATCATCTGCATCGGTTCTGGCTGCTACGACTGGTATTCCTACACCTATGAACCCGGATATACCGAGAAGTATCACAAGAACATTGAGATTATGACCAAGAACGCTATCAACTATTTAACCAAGTAATTGACTCATGAAACAGTACAAGAATATTTTCAGCGCACTGCTGCTGGGTTGCTTTATGATCGCTACATCGGCATGCAGCGAGGAGAAGTTTGGCCCTGATCCTTCAAGGGACTGGGATAACACCACATTCTTCAACTCGTTAGACGAGGCTGGTTTCCAGACCTATTACAACCCGGCAATCGGCCGTTGTGGAGACCCGATGCCTTTCTATGACGCCAAGGCTGGCCATTTCAAGGTGCTCTACCTGCAGGAGTTTGACAATAATGCAGCATTTAACTACCACCCCTTCTGGGGGGTATCCACCGTTGATGGTGCCAACTATCAGTCCCTGGGTGAGGTTCTGCCTACCGGCACATCTCCTGAAGAGCAGGATGCCGCTCTGGGTACAGGATGCTGTATTTATAATGAGAAGGACGGATTATACTATATCTATTACACGGGACATGACCGATATGGCCGCGAGGCTGTGATGAGGGCCACGTCGTCAGACTTCGAGAACTGGTCCAAGGACGCCATCTGGATGTTGAAGGGCTCAACCTATGGCTACTCAGATAACGACTTCCGCGACCCGCAGATCTTTGTTGCTGATGACGGACTTTACCACATGGTCATCTCCAGCAACCTGAAGTTTGCCGAATTCAAGTCCAGCGACCTGAAGACGTGGGAACACGCCGGCAACTTCCCCATGATCTGGGACCGCATGTGTGAGTGCCCCGACATCTTCAAGATGGGTAACTACTGGTACCTGATTTACAGCGAGGGTTATCGTGCCTCATGGAGCCGCAAGGTGAAGTACATGATGGCAACCTCTTGGGAGGCTCTGAAGGCCTGCTTCAACGATCCTGGTGCCAACTGGCCCCGCGACGGTCATGAGGGCGTACTCGACACCCGCGCTTTCTATGCCGGCAAGACGGCAAGCAACGGCCAGGACCGCTACATCTGGGGCTGGTGCCCCTACCGCACGGGTAACACCATCCACGACAAGAACATCAATGTGGGAGCAGGTGGCGAGCCCAACTGGTCGGGAGCACTGGTGTGCCACAAGATTATCCAGCATGCCGACGGCACGCTGACCCTGGGTGAGGTGCCTGCAATCGCTGCAAAATTCAATGATGAGCAGGCCGTCAAGGTAATGGACAGCAATGGTGCCCAACTAAGCGGCGTGAATGGCTCACTCTCGGGTGACAATGCCTATGTGCTGTACAACCGTTTGGGAACCTGCAATCACATCTCGTTTACCGTGACCACGTCCAACAATTGGGACCGCTTCGGCATCTCGCTGGTGCGTGGCAGCGACAGCGACCGTTACTACACGATGATGGTCAATCCTGAAGACGAGAACCATCGCAAGGTGAACTTTGAGCAGGAGGGAACTGCCGGTAAGGGCTTTATCGAGGGTATCGATGGCTACTGGTTTGAGCGTCCGGCCGACAACGTTTACCACATCAACATCTACACCGACAACTCGGTCATGGTGATGTATATCAACGATGTTTGCGCCTACACCAACCGCATCTACGGAATCCAGAAGAATTGCTGGAGTATCAACAATTATGGTGGCAATATCACCATCTCTGACCTGAAAGTGTTCCAGTAAACGCTAAACAGCCTTTACTATGATGAACAGACTGTTAACTATTCTGGCGGCAGTGCTCGTGGCCTTCTCGGCCACGGCACTGGCCCCCCAGATGTTGAGCGAAAACCACGCTATGCTGCGGGTTGACGCTACGGGCAAGTACCTGTTGCTGCCCGTGCAAGAGAAAGAAGAGTACGCCCATTTGCGCGTCATCGTGGACAACGAGCAGATGCATAATCTCAACGTGAGGCTTGCGGTGGACAAGGTGGACTACTATGTGCCTCTCGACATCCAGCGCTATGGCAACAAGAAGGTGCTCGTTGACATCTCTTTCCATGGTGACCGCCGCACCACGGGTGCTGTCAAGGACTTCGCCTGCTGGCGCGAGATGAAGGTGAGCAACACGTTTGATGCGACTAACCGTGAGCGATTCCGCCCCGCCTATCACCACACGCCCGCCTATGGATGGATGAATGATCCTAACGGCATGTTCTACAAGGACGGCGTGTGGCACCTGTACTACCAGTGGAACCCCTACGGCTCACAGTGGGAGAACATGACATGGGGCCACTCGACCTCGACCGACTTGATCCACTGGACTCACCAGCCCACTGCCATCGAGCCTGATGCGCTGGGAACCATCTTCTCGGGCTCTTGTGTGACCAATGGTGATGAGGTTGTGGCCATCTACACCTCGGCTGGACAGAACCAGGCGCAGTCTATCGCCATTTCTCATGACAACGGCATGACGTTTGACAAGTATGAGGGCAACCCCGTCTTGACGAGCGATGTACCCGACTTCCGCGACCCTAACCCCTTCTGGAACAGCGATATCAACGCTTGGAATATGATTCTCGCCGCTGGTCAGGAAATGAATATCTACAGTTCCAAAGACCTGAAATCATGGAAGTATGAGAGTTCCTTTGGCAAGGAATACGGTAACCATGGTGGTGTGTGGGAGTGCCCCGACCTGATGAAGATCGACGGCAAATGGGTGCTGCTGTGCAACATCAATCCTGGCGGCCCCTTCGGCGGCTCGGCAACGCAGTACTTTGTGGGCGACTTCGACGGCCACAAGTTCACCTGTGAGTCGATGCCCAAGGTCACCAAGTGGCTGGACTACGGCAAGGACCACTATGCCACGGTATCGTTCTATAACGCTCCCGCTGGCCGTCACGTGGTGCTGGCATGGATGTCCAACTGGCAGTATGCCAACCAGGTGCCTACCCGCCAATTCCGCAGTGCCAACTCGATCCCCCGCGATCTGGGGCTGTTCACCGATGGTGAGGAGACCTACGTCAGCGTGAAACCTTCACCCGAAATGCTCGCAATGCGCGGTGCCAAGGTGAAGAAGCCGACCGAGACCTGCGAAATCGTCGTGGATGTGAAAAACTCGATGGAATTGATCCTGTCCAACGCCAATGGCGAGCAGGTGGTGATGACCTATGATGCCGCCAAGCAGACCTTTGCGATGGACCGCACGGCCAGCGGTGACGCCTCCTTCAGCGAGGCCTTCCCTGTAGTGACCGTCGCTTCCACCCACGGCACCATCAAGCAACTGCGCATCTTCGTTGACCGTTGCAGCATCGAGGCCTTTGACGCCAACGGCAAGATGGCTATGACCAACCTCGTGTTCCCCAGCGCGCCCTATACCAACCTCAAGGTCAAGGGCGGCAAGGCTACTGTTTACCAGTTGAACCTCTAACGAGATAAGAGATAAAAGATAATAGATAAGAGTTTTAGGCGCAAGTAATCACACTTAAAACTTAAAACTGACAACTTAAAACTTACAATAATGGCTAAAACAAACAAAATCGCGATCATCTCGGTCATGCTGTGCTTCTTCTGCATGGGCTTTGTTGACCTGGTGGGTATCGCCTCCAATTATGTGAAAGAAGACCTCCAGCTCTCGGACTCGGTGGCTAACATCTTCCCGTCGCTGGTATTCTTCTGGTTCCTCATCTTCAGCGTTCCCACGGGCATGCTGATGAACAAGATCGGCCGCAAGAAGACCGTTTTGCTCTCGCTCGTCGTGACCATCCTTTCGCTGATGATTCCGTTGTTCGGCAACAGTTTTGCCGTGATGCTCATCGCCTTCTCGCTGCTGGGCATAGGTAACGCACTGATGCAAACCTCGCTCAACCCGCTGGTATCGACCGTGATGGGTGGCGGCAACCTGGCATCGACGCTTACCTTCGGCCAGTTCATCAAGGCCATTGCCTCGTTCCTGGCACCTTATCTGGCCATGTGGGGAGCAACGGCGGTGATTCCCAGCCTGGGACTCGACTGGCGCATTTTGTTCGCCATCTACTTTGTCGTGGGCATTTTCTCGGCTGTCTTGCTAGGTGTGACTCCCATTCAGGAGGAGAAAATTGAGGGCAAGCCTTCGACCTTTGTGGAGTGCTTCAAGCTCCTGGGTGAGCCCATCGTGCTGCTTTCATTCCTGGGCATCATGTGCCACGTGGGCATTGACGTGGGCACCAACACCACCGCCCCCAAGATCCTCATGGAGCGCCTGGGCATGACCCTTAACGAGGCTGCTTTTGCCACCTCGCTGTACTTCATCTTCCGTACCATCGGCTGCTTGACAGGCTCGTTCTTCCTGCGGGTGCTCAAGATGAGAACATTCTTCATCATCAGTGTCATCATGATGGCCCTGTCGATGTGCGGCATGTTCTTCGGTGGTGAGAAGTGGATCCTTTACACCGCTATCGCTCTGGTGGGCTACGGCAACTCTAACATCTTCTCGATGTGTTTTGCCACTGCTCTCGAGTCGATGCCCAAGAAGCAGAACGAGGTATCCGGCCTGATGATCATGGGCCTGTTTGGCGGTACCATTTTCCCGCTGCTTATGGGCTTTGCCAGCGATGCTATGGGTCAGGCTGGCGCCGTAGCGGTAATGGCCATCGGCGTCATCTACCTGTTCACCTACATCAAGCAACTCAATCCAGCGAAGCAATAAACAACAGTTAGGAGCTTTCCAGGCGATACTATCCTTACTTTCAACTTAAAACTTACAACTTAAAACTAAAGAACAAAAATATGGACAAACGTTATGTAGTGGGCCTGGGCGAGGCCCTGTGGGATGTCCTCCCCGAAGGTAAAAAACTGGGCGGTGCCCCCGCCAACTTCGCCTATCACGCCGGGCAGTTCCTGGGTAGTGACAACGCCATCGCCATCAGTGCCCTGGGCGAGGACAAGCTGGCCGAGGAGACCATCGAGGCCCTTAATGAACATGGCCTCAAGTATCTCATGCCGCGTGTGCCTTATCCCACCGGCACCGTGCAGGTGACGCTGAACGAGGAGGGAATCCCCACCTACGACATCAAGGAGAACGTGGCATGGGACAACATCCCCTTCACGCCCGAGATTGAGGAAATCGCTGCGGGCTGCCGCGCCGTGTGCTACGGCTCACTGGCCCAGCGCAATGTCGTGTCGCGCGAGAATATCCAGCGCTTCCTCGACGCAACGCCCAACGACTGCATGAAAATCTTTGACATCAACCTGCGTCAGCAATTCTACAACAAGGAGATTATCCAGCAGTCGATGCGCCGCTGCAACATCCTCAAGATCAACGACGAGGAACTCGTGACCATCGGCCGTATGTTCGGTTATCCCGGCCTTGACATCGAGAACAAGTGCTGGCTCATCCTGGGCAAGTATGACCTCGACATGCTCGTGCTCACCTGCGGTACCAATGGCTCCTACGTCTTCACCCGTGGCCAGATGTCCTTCCAGGAGACTCCCAAGGTAGAAGTGGCCGACACCGTCGGCGCCGGCGACTCGTTCACAGGCTCCTTCTGCGCCGCCATCCTCAACGGCAAGTCTGTCCCCGAGGCCCACGAGTTGGCCGTCAAGGTCAGCGCCTACGTCTGCACCCAGAACGGCGCCATGCCCACTCTGCCCCCCGAACTCCTCGCCGCCGCTCAGTAAAGCAATAATACGGCTCAATAACCATCAGGGCCCGACTGGAATCATCACTCCAGCCGGGTCCTGTTAGTTATTTAGTAATAGCGGGATTGAGGGGATTACTTGATGAACTTAAAGGTGGTGACACCGTCGGTGATGATGTAGATGCCGGGGGTAAGTCCTGACAGGTCAAGGACGGCTTCGCCTGATGCGCTGGCACGAGTTGCGGTCATCAATCGGCCACTGATGTCGTAGATGCTGAGTTCACCGCCAGCCTTGGCACCCTTAGCGTTGATCTGATTGCCATCGAAGCGGAAATTGGCCCTAGTGGCAGACAGTTCATTAACACTGGTAGAGATGCTGGGAGTCACAAAGTCGTAGCTGGCCAGGGGACCCCACTCGTCGAGGGCGTTCTTGGCAATCGAGAAGGCGATGTACCAGGTGTTGGGCTCGGCATTCCACTGAGCCTCGTCAACTCCATACTGATCCCAATAGGGGTTGTAGGGATTGTCCTGCTTGACGTAGTTGAGCAAGTTCTCCTCGCCCCACTCCTCGCTCTCGTAGGCCGCCTTGGTGATGATGATGTCACGGTGCAGGCTTACGTTCTCGTTGGGTGTGTAGGTCACCCACTGGTAGTAACCGGTCTCCTCACTGCCGCCAAACTCACCAATCTCGATGGTCATCTCGGCCAGTCCTTCGCCACCAAGCTTCTGGGTGGTCACGGGGATGATGATCATGTCGGCATCGGTACCGTTAACGTCCCAGCATTGCACATAGATTTCATAGTCCTTACCAGGGCTCTGGTTGCGCCATGTGTACTGGGCTTCCTCGTTATAGGTAATACCCCAGCCCTTGATCATGTCGCCCATCGTCTGGAATCCCATCCATGCGCCGAACATGGCGAATTGCTGCTCGGCAGTGCCTGCGTCAAACAGACAGATGGCATAACCTGCCGCATCGGCATTGGGCGTGAAAGTGATGGTGATAAAATCAGTGCCCACCTCATCAACGTTGTAATCAACGGTAGGATTGCCCACGAGCTGGGCAGTCATGGCGAGTGCCTGCATGAGGACAACGCCGATAATAAGTAATCTTTTCATCATAAGGGTATTTACATTTTACAGGTCCAAAACAATTGATTTCTTTAATGGCACATCAGGGTGGACCCATTCCCCGAATCGCTCATTATTTTCTCACACTACAAATGTATCAACAATTCAGCAAATAGCCAATAGACGTTGAAATTATCACCATTTCCAGTAGCACCTGCAACGAATGGCCTTACATGCCGATGGCCTTGACTTGGGACTCAAAGGTGTCACGGTTGCCCAGGGCGCCATTCTTTACCTTGGCACGGTAGTTATAGATGGTGTTGACCGAGTAATGCAGGAACTCGGCAATGCGGCTGCTGTCCTCAATGCCCAGACGAATGAGAGCGAAGATGCGCACGTCGGTGTTCAAAGTGCCCGGTTCGGGTAACGTGATGCGGCACTCGGGTTTCAAGAGCGCATTGAAATCGGCAACGAAATTGGGAAACAGGTGCAGGAACGTGCTGTCAAACATCTCATACAACTCTGTCAGGTTCTTGTCACGCAACTCGTTGCCCTCGGTAAACTTGTAAATGGCATCCAAATCCTTGCTCTTGACCATCTTATTGACACGCTTGCGCATCTCGTCCAAGCGATCGATATAGAAAGAGCACAGGTGGATGAACCGGCCCACATACTCATCCTTGACGCGGTTGGACTCATTGAGCTTGAGGTTGGTCTGCCTCATTTGGCTATTCAGGTCGGAGAGCTGGGTATTGAGTTGTGCCAGCTGGGTATTGCTGGCACTGAGCTCGTTACGTGCCCGGGCGAGTTTCTTGCGCTGACTGTTGCTATAGAACAGTATGCCCAGGAACAGGGCTGCCAGCAGGCTCGCCACTATCGCCAAAACAAGCAGCATGCGATTGGCACGCTTGAGCGAAGCCTCGTAATTGTCGCTGATGGCCGTCAAGACGGGCGAAATCTGGTTGTTGCGCTTCACTGTATTGAACTTGCCGGCACATTGCCATGCGAAATGAATGTAGCGGTAGGCACGGTCGATGTCACCATCAGCCATGAGCAAGTTTGCCAGTTCCCACATGGCGCCCTGATCCATCACCGCATTCTCGACATCGGTCAACGCCGACTGCGTGACCCAGTAGCGCGCCTGGACCGAGTCGCCCAGCAGGGAATAATCCAGATAGCGGTAGAAGGAAACGATGGCATACCTGTGTGTCCCTTGCTTCACCTGCTTGAGGCGGACGTCGCTGTAACGCAATGCACCCTGGGCATCTCCTGCAGCAAAGAGCTCCAATTCCCTCATCTGCAGCAGCTCATCATCGCTCATCGAGACACGCGCCGTGTCAATCAGGCTCTTATAATGGTCATGCTTGGCATAATACTCACCTTGCAGGCGCGGAACCTTGCAATAGTACCCCAATTCACTGTACAGGTGAGCCAGCGCATTGTAATAACGACGCTCGTTATTGGCATCGTTGATACCCTGTGCATCAATGGAATTCAAGATGTCCATGGCTTCCTGATACATACCTGACTCGGTACACTGATAGGCCAGCAGGATGCGGCACTCATCAGCACGGATGCGATCGTTCAAGCGCCCAGCCAGCTGAATGCAACAGCCAATGTAATGGATGGCCGAGTCGCTCATGTAGGGCCTATATTCATCATACAGGTAACGGCACATCTCGTATTGTACCTTGTTGTCATCGGTAACCCCAAGGGCCGTCCTGTACTTGCGAATGCGGTTTTCCCGTTGCTGAACATAGCGGTCGGTATTCTCAATCGCATGATCCAGTTTCTCGTACTCCTGCTCCAAATCGATAGTTGCCGCCAGTGTCACATTGACACATAACGACAGCATGAGGAACACAAATGTGAAGTACTTTCTCATCATATAAATACAAGTTAATAGCTATGCGTCGCAAATGTAGTCGTTATCCCCCACTTGAGCAACAAAAAAAGGATAATGTTGGTAAAAATGGCGGTTTTTAGTCAAAAACCGGACTACATTTTAACCACTTTTTAACGTTTTGGTGGTTGTATTCATCAAATTGAAAATCAATAAATTACAAAAATTTCATTCTCTAAAACGTCCACTTTTTTGTTGATAAGGTGAACAGACTGTCCTTTTCTTCTATATTTTTGCAAAAGCAACTCTCAAGCAACACGAGGGTCAAGCCCCTCAACGAAAAACCGTAAAAACGATACAATCAGAATAACCATTCAATTTTTTAATCAACCAAAACAAATGTGACATGAAAGAGAAAAGATTACTTTCACTGCTGTTGACAGTCATACTGTCCATAGCGGCATTTGCACAAAATCAGACCTTCACAGGTACCATCGTTGATGTCAACGGTGAACCCGTGATTGGCGCTACGATTGTGCAAAAGGGTACGTCGAACACGGTAGTGACCGACTTCGACGGCAACTTCTCCATCAACGCACCCGCTGGTGCCGAGTTGGAAATCAGTTATGTGGGTTTCGGTAAGCAGACCGTGCTTGCCGGCGATAACATGCACATCGTTCTCACCGAGGACGCCGAGCTGCTCAACGAGGTAGTCGTCATCGGTTATGGCGTGCAGAAGAAGAGTGTCGTGACGGCCTCGATCGCCAAGGTTTCGTCTGAGGACCTGGCAGGCAAGACCCGCCTGCGTGCCGAGGACGCCCTGAAGGGTATGGCCGCTGGCGTTAACGTTACTTCCTCTTCGGGTCAGCCTGGCTCGCAGTCGATGATCCGCATTCGCGGTATCGGTACCATCAACGACTCCAATCCCCTCTACATCATTGACGGCATGCCCACCGACCAGTATGGTATGGAGAGCGTCAACCCCAATGATATCGAGAGTATTGAGGTACTGAAGGATGCCGCCTCGGGCGCCATCTACGGTGCTCGTGCTGCCAATGGTGTTATCCTCGTGACGACCAAGAGAGGTAAAGTAGGCAAGGCCAGCATCAACTACGATTTCTCCTATGGCTGGCAGAGCGCTTGGAGAAAACGCGACGTGACCGGTGCTACCGACTATGCCATCCTGCAGAACGAGCGCCGCGTGCAGAACGGTCTGGCTCCCCTCTATCAGGATCCCTACAACCTGGTTGACGCCAATGGCGACAAGATTGTGGGCTTCGGTACCGACTGGCAGAGCCTGCTCTTCAACGACAACGCTCCCATCATGCAGCACGATGTATCGATCAGCGGTGCCAGTGAGAAGGTGAACTACTACCTCTCGCTGGGTTACTTCACCCAAGACGGTATCGTGGGCGGTAACTACGGCCAGTCCAACTATGACCGCTTGACCATCCGCGCCAACAATATGTTCAACCTCCTGGATGCTACCAAGGAGCGCAACTTCTTGAACAAGTTGGACTTGGGCGCAAACCTTTCTTATATGCGCGTGCACAACACGGGTATCGAGGCCAACTCCACTTGGGGTTCTCCCCTGGGCTCGGCCCTCTACCTCGCTCCCACCCTGCCCGTCACCTTGAAGGGCGACATTGCCGATGAGATGATGGACCGCTACAGCGCCTATGACCTGTATAAGGACGAGAACGGTAATCCTTACACGATTCCCGGCTTCATCGGCAGCTATCAGGAGCAGAACAACCCCATCGCCATGATGCATGGCAATCCCAACAAGAACTGGAGCCACAAGTTCATGCCCAAGTTCTCGATTGACCTGCAGCTCTATGACGCATTGAAGTACCACTTCTCCTACAGCGCCGAGCTCTCGTTCTGGGGTTATAGTGGCGCAACGCTGCAAGAGTACTACCTCTCAGGCAACAATAATGCCGACCACACCTCGGCAGTGTCCTTCAAGGGTAACAACAGCACCTGGCAGGTGGAGAACACGGTAACCTATGACAAGACCTTCGGCAAGCACACCATCGGCGTCGTGCTCGGCCAGAGTGCTTTAAAGTTCAAGGGTGACGAACTGGGCGGTTCACACTGGTATCTCGTGAATCCCAACAAGCCCAGCATCAACTACACCACCGGCGGCGACTTGGAAATCTCGACCGACGCCGACGGCAAGATGACGGGTGCCACGAGCCTCGTGGGCGTGTGGGGTGGTCCTTACACCGAGCACAGGCTGTCTTCACTGTTCGCCCGTGTGAGCTACAACTACGACGAGCGCTACATGTTCCAGGCTACCGTGCGCCGCGACGGTTCGAGCCGCTTCGGTTCCAACCACCGCTACGGTGTCTTCCCCTCATTCTCATTGGGTTGGAACATCATGAACGAGAAGTTCATGGAGGATCAGCGCGACTGGCTCAACAACCTCAAGTTGCGCTTCAGCTGGGGTAAGAACGGTAACGACAACATCGGTGACTTTGCTTACACCACAATGACTACACTGGGTAACACCAGCAACTACTACTTCGGTCAGACCGGTGCCATGGTCTATGGTTCCAAGGCCAACCGCCTGGCTAACGAGGACCTGAAGTGGGAGGAGAGCGAACAGACCAACCTGGGTATCGACTTCGGCTTCTGGAACAACAAGCTGACCTTCAGCGTTGACTACTTCATCAAGAAGACCAACGGCATGATCATCGAGATGCCCATCCCCAGCTACGTGGGTGAGGCCCGCCCGCTGGCCAATGTGGGTGACATGGAGAACAGCGGTATCGAGTTTGAGCTCGGCTATCGCTGGAACATCTCGGATGTACACTTCAACCTGAAGGGTAACGCTTCTTACCTAAAGAACAAGCTGAAGAACCTGGGTAACGACACCGGCTTCCTGAACTATGGCATCAGCCAGTTCAGCGACGGTGGCACTCGTGCCGAGAACGGCCAGCCGTTCCCCTTCTTCTACGGCTACAAGACCGACGGCATCCTGCAGAACAAGGCCGAGGCCGACGCCTATAATAATATGTATGGCACCTCGTCAAATCCTGGCGACTTCCGCTTTGTTGATACCAACGGCGACAACAAGATCAACAGCGACGACCGCACCAACATCGGTAACGGTGTGCCCGACTGGACTTATGGTTTGACCCTGAACGTGGACTGGAGAGGCTTCGACTTTGGCGTCTTCTTCCAGGGCGTATATGGCGCCGACGTGTTTGACGCCACCTACCGCCAGGACATCGCATCGGGTAACTATCCCACCTGGGTGCTGCAGCGCTGGACCGGTGAGGGCACCAGCAACACCGTGCCCACCCTGGGCGACTCCAAGAACTAGGTTGTCAGCGACATGTATATCCAGGACGGCAGCTACCTGCGCCTGAAGAACATCACCCTGGGCTACACCCTTAATCCTCGCCTGACCAAAAAGATTGGCATCAGCCGTCTGCGCATCTATGGCCGCGCCGAGAATCTCTTTACCTGGACCAAGTATTGGGGCTTCGATCCTGAAATCGGCTCTGGTTCCACCAGCCTTGGTGTTGACTACGGTATCTATCCGCAGGCCCGCACCTACACTGTCGGATTCAACATCTCATTCTAACAATCCTATAAAGAATTATCAATATGAAAAAGCATATTTCAATAAATTTGGCTGCACCTCAGCTATTGAAAAAAGTTTTCATAGCATTCGGTTTGCACAAATTTTCAATCATAGCAGGCTTGTGTGCAGTGGTTTTCTCACTGACTTCCTGCAGCGACGATTTTCTTGAGGTGAAGAACCCGACGGGTGAACCTCTTGAGGAATATTATACCACCGAGGAGACCCTTAACGAGGCGCTCACCGCAGCCTACGCTCCTCTGCACTGGCCCGACTGGGACGGTACGGCCTACAATGACCTCACCGTTGACGGTGAAATCATGGGCGACGACTTCTGGGTAGGCGGTAGCGACAATACCGACAACCAGCACTGGCACCGTCTGTTCAACTTCGAGGCCGACGGCAACAACACTCTCGCTACCCTGTGGGGCGACTTCTACAGCGGCATCAAGCGCTGCAACGATGCTATCAAGTATGCGTCATGGCCCGGTGAAGCCAGCGAGAGTTTCCGTCGTTCGATGGAGATGCAGGCCCGCCTGCTGCGCGTGTACTATTATAACATCCTGTGGCACTACTACGGCAACGTGCCCTTCTATCTGGAGAACCTCTCGCAGCCCTACACTGCCCCGCAGATGACAGCTGACGAGATTTACAACAACCTCCTTCCCGAGCTCGAAGAGATCATCGCCTCTAACGTGCTGCCCATGCGTTG
This sequence comes from uncultured Prevotellaceae bacterium, assembly GCA_900319525.1. Classification (GTDB taxonomy): domain Bacteria; phylum Bacteroidota; class Bacteroidia; order Bacteroidales; family Muribaculaceae; genus Sodaliphilus. The sequence continues at coordinate 59,123 of ONOU01000010.1, forward strand.
GCCCAATGCCGAAGCAGGTCGCGTGAGCCAGGCTTTTGCCTACATGCTCTATGCCGAGATGGTGATGTACCAGAACGACCAGGCCCGTTATGCTCAGGCTCTCGCCTACATGAAGCAGATCATTGGCGACAGCAGCTACCAGCTCAACCCCAGCTTCTATGACCTGTGGCAGGAGAGCGGCGAGTGGTGTGCCGAGAGCATCTTCGAGATCAACTACAACGATGACCAGGCACAGCGCGACTGGAGTACCTCGATGGCTGCTGGTGGCACTGTATTCCCCACCCTGTGCTCGCCCAACGGCTGGGGCGGCGGTGAAGGCTGGGACAGCGGTAACGACGGCTGGGGCTTCCTGCCCATGCGTGTCGAGACCTATAACATGTACAGCGAGGGCGACTTGCGCCGCGATGTTACCTGCTGGGACGTGCGTGGCTACAGCTACACCGAGCGCTATCAGGACACTCACATCTGGCATGGCAAGTATCGCCCCCAGAGCGACAACAACAAGGATTGTCCCACCAGCAAGAACCTGAACTATAACAACAACAAGCGCATCTATCGTTATGCCGAAACCCTGCTCAACGCTGCTGAGCTGTTGATCCTTACCGGAGGCAGTGCAGCCGAGGCTGCTGGCTATGTGAACCAGGTGCGCAACCGTGCCGGACTTGGCAATCTGGACAACGTCACCATCGATGACATCTTCAACGAGCGTCATCTGGAATTCTGTGGCGAGGGCAAGCGCTACTTCGACCTCGTGCGTGCCGAGGGCATTCCCGGTGCAACCCAGAAGGCTTCGACCGTCCTGGTTCCCGACAGCTATGGCTACCGTACCAACTCGTGGACGCCTAGCAAGAAGCACATCCCCCTGGCACAGAGTGAGCTCGATGCTGACCCCACACTGGTTCAGAACAACTATTAATAATCAGTAATTTAGAGATTTAAAATTATGATTACCAAGATAAACAAAATAAGCAGCGCAATAGCAATCCTGTTATTGGCTATGGCTTTCACGGCCTGCTCGCCCGATGACTTTAACGGAGCAGACCCCAACGGTATTCCCACGGTGAGCGGTGTTGACTTCAACATCAGCGTTGACCAGGAGACCAACCAGATGATTGCCAACTACACTCCGGAGCCCGGCACCTATCCCATCTGGATCCTTGACGGCACCTCCTACTCCACCCTGCAAGAGGTGGGTTACAAGAACAGCGAGGCAGGCACCCACACCATCGAGCTGCGCCTGGGTAACCGCAACGGCATCAGCCAGACCGGTATCAAGAAGGAGTACACCTTTAACGAGTCCAAGATTGACTATACCAACGACTTCCGTCGCATCACCGAGAAGGAGTGGCGCTTCGACCACAAGGAAGTGGCCCACTTGGCTTGCGGCCCCGCCGGCACTGCCGGTACAGGATGGTGGTCGGCTCAGCCCGATGAGAAGAAGGACTTCGGTATGTATGACGACCGCATCAGCTTCACCGCTGAGAACCGCAAGGGCGGTAACTACTTCTACAATGCCGGTGAAGACGGCCTGACCTATGTGAACACCGGTACCTCCAAGTGGGGCCACCAGGATGCTGACTGGGATGCCAACATCGGCAACCAGAACAGTACCTGGAGCTTCGAGGAGTATGATTGGGAGGACGCCGACGGCAACGTGAGCAAGCAGACCTACATCCAGCTCGCTCCCAACACCTTGTTCCCCTACATCAGCTCTGATGCCCAGTACGAGAATCCCAAGTTCCGTATCGAGACGCTGACGGCCAAGAAGATGGTCCTCGTCTATGACGCTCCAGACCGTGGTATCGCATGGCGCTTTATCTTTACCAGCGAGGAGGAAGAGAAGGGATTCACCGGATTTGATCCCAACAGCGAGTTCAACATGTGGAAGGGCGTTGAGTACAACATGTTCTTCTGGTACGCTCCCGGATGGGCTCAGATTGCCGATCCCGGCTTCGAGGCCAATGGCAATGACTACACCGTATTCCTTCCTGAGGCAACTACCGACCAGTGGCAGGCACAGATGGCATTCAAGACCACTAACATCTCGACAAGTGCCGACAAGCACTATGACTTCTCCTGCATCCTCAACAGCGACAAGGACCTGAACGGTGTCACCGTGAAGCTCGTGATGGACGGAGACGACAATGTATTCTACTTTGCCGACCGCATTGACCTGAAGGCTGGCCAAGACTACATCTTCTGGAAGAGCGACATGCCCGGTATCGACATGGAGCGTGTGAACCTGTTCTTCGACTTTGGTGGCTGCCAGGCCGGTACCACGGTCAACATCTCTAACATTGTGCTCAAGGATCATGCTAATGACGATGGCACTGTGCTGCCCGTTATCCCCGACGGACCTGCTGTAGAGTGGGTAGATGTGAATTCGGCCGACAACCTGGGCGCAGGCTTCAACACGGCAGGACTGATGTCGTTCTGGTGGGCCGATGGCGGCTGGCAGCAGATTGCCGATCCCGGTTTCTCCTACGCTAACGGTGTATATACCATCACGGCTAACGATGCTACCGTATCCGAGTGGCAGGCACAGTGCGCTATCAATGGCGTGCCCCTGCACATCGAGAAGGGTCAGGCCTATGACGTGCGTGTAACCGTTACCACCAACATGGAGCTGGGCCGCTGCACCGTCAAGGTCAATAAGGATCCTGATGTGACCAATGACCCGAACACGCTGTGCTACAAGGGCGACTTCGCTCTCGAGGATGGCGAGAATGTTCTCGAGTTCATCGGTGTGGTTGCTAAGAACGGTGCCGAGGAGATCGAGTTTGACCAGGGCAAGTTCATCCTTGACTTCGGTGGTTGCCCCGCCGGATTTGAGGCCAAGGTCAGCAACATTATCATCCAAAAGCATAAAGCGCAGTAATCCTTGAAGATGAAACGATTCATGCTTTACACATTATTGCTTTCTCTCACCGTGGCCCTGTGGGGCTGCGGTGGAGATGGCAAGGATGAGCCGACACCCGCGATAACCATTACCGTGTCGCAGGAAAACATCTCTGTTCCTTCCAGTGGTGGTCAATACACCATCAGTGTCACCACCACCGGCAAGGAGTGGGGTGCCTATGACAACAAGGACTATATCGCCATCGACACCAAGAACACCACGTCACAGTCGGGCTCGGTAACAATCACCGTTGATGCCAATCCGCTAACCCAGGCACGTGACGGTGAGGTGACCATCCAGTCGGGTGCTGCTCGCAAGACCATCACCATCACGCAAGAGGCTGCTGAGGAATCACCCTACTATGCCCCCGATGGCTACACCCTCGTCTGGCACGATGAGTTTGACAAAGGCACTGAGCTGAATGGCGACGACTGGAGGCATGAGGTGCAGAACAGCGGTTGGGTGAATCACGAGTTGCAGAACTACGTGAACCACAAGACCCCCGGTGGCGCCCTTGTTACCGAGATTCGTAACGGCAAGCTTCGCATCACCGCACTCAAGGAGAACGGCAAGATTTACTCTGGCCGCGTCTATGCTAAGGACAAGCAGGGCTGGAAGTATGGCTACATCGAGGCCAGCATCAAGCTGCCCAAGGGCAAGGGTACCTGGCCTGCCTTCTGGATGATGCCCGTCAACTTCAGGTCTTGGCCTGCCGACGGCGAGATTGACATCATGGAAGAGGTGGGTTACCATCCCGACTATGTGTCGTCGAGCCTGCATGCCAATGCGCATGTTCACTCCAACGGCACCCAAGTGACCCACGAGATGTACTGCAGGGGTGCTGAGGGTGAGTTCCACACCTATGCCATCGAGTGGACGGCCCAGAACATCACCACCTACGTTGACGGTAAGGTGCAGCTGAGCTACGACAACCGTGGCCTGGGTCGCGACGACTGGCCCTATGACGATCCCTTCTACGTCATCCTTAACCTCGCGTGGGGTGGCGACTGGGGTGGCGCTCAAGGCGTTGACGAGAACGCACTGCCTGTTACGATGGAGGTGGACTACGTGCGCGTATTCCAAAAGAAGTAACCGTTTAACCCACCTATTAACTCTATGAGAGAATCTATAGCAATCATACTTTCTCTTATCCTTGCCTTGGGGCTTCAAGCAAAGCCCCAAGACAAGTTTGTCCATGTCGTAGGAACCGACCTGGTGCAGCCCAACGGCGAGAAACTCTATATTCAAGGAACGAATCTAGGCAACTGGCTCAACCCCGAAGGCTATATGTTCGGTTTCAGCAAGACCAATTCGCCATGGATGATCGACCTGATGATCAAGGAGGCCGTGGGTCCTGACTTTGCCGCCGACTTCTGGCGCCAGTTCAAGGACAACTACATCACCCGTGCCGACATCAGCTTCATCGCCCGCCAGGGAGCGAATACCATTCGCCTGCCGTTCAACTACAGGCTCTTCACCGACGAGGACTACATGGGACGGTCAAGGGAGCAGGACGGCTTTGCACGCATCGACTCGGTAGTGGGATGGTGCCGTGCAGCAGGTCTCTACCTGATCCTCGACATGCATGACTGCCCCGGCGGACAGACCGGTGACAACATCGACGACGGCCACGGCTACCCGTGGCTCTTTGAGAGCGAAACGAGCCAGCAGCTGTTCTGCGACATCTGGCAACGCATCGCTGCCCGCTACCAGGACGAGCCGGTCATCCTGGGCTATGAGCTGATGAACGAGCCTATTGCCCACTACTTTGAGAACAAGGACGAGCTGAACAAGAATCTTGAACCGCTCTACCAGCGTGCCGTCAAAGCCATCCGCCAGGTGGACAAGAACCACGTCATCCTGCTGGGCGGTGCCCGCTGGAACTCCGACTTCTACATGTTCAACGACTGGAAATTTGATGACAACATCATGTACACCTGCCACCGCTATGGCGGTGACGCCACGGCCGAGGCCATCAAGGACTACATCGACTTCCGCGACAAGACGGGGCTGCCGATGTACATGGGCGAGACCGGCCACAACACCAACGAGTGGCAGGCACAGCTGGTTGACGTGATGAAGAAGGCCAACATCGGCTATACGTTCTGGCCCTACAAGAAGATTGACAACTCATGCATGATGGGCATCACCAGGCCCGAAATGTGGGACAGCATTGTCGTGAAGTATTCCGAGGCTCCCCGCACCACCTATAAAGAGTTGCGCGACGCCCGTCCCGACCAGGACACCTTCCGCAAACTGCTCATGCAGTATGTGGAAAACAGCCGCTACGAGAACTGCACCCCGCAGCTGGACTACATACAGTCGCTAGGAATGACGGCACAGATGCCCTTATATCTCGATAAGACATTACCCATCGAGCAGCGTGTCGAGGACGCCCTTGCCCGCATGACGCTCGACGAGAAAATCGCCGTCATCCATGCACAAAGCAAGTTCTCGTCACCTGGCGTGAAACGCTTGGGATTTCCCGACTTCTGGACCGATGACGGACCTCACGGCGTGCGTCCCGACGTCCTTTGGGACGAATGGGAGCAGGCTGGACAGACCAACGACTCCTGTGTAGCATTTCCCGCCCTGACCTGTCTTGCCGCCTCGTGGAACCCCGTGCTGGCAGAGCTCTACGGCCGCAGCCTGGGTGAGGAGGCGCGCTATCGTGGCAAGGACATGATCCTGGGCCCCGGCGTGAACATCAACCGCAACCCGTTGAACGGCCGCAACTTTGAGTACATGGGCGAGGATCCGCTGCTGGCATCACGCATGGTAGTGCCCTATGTCCAGGGACTTCAAAGCACGGGCACCTCGGCATGTGTCAAGCACTTCTGCCTGAACAACGATGAGGAATACCGCCATCAGGTCAACGTCATCGTGAGCGACCGTGCCCTGCACGAGATTTATCTGCCCGCATTTGAGGCCGCAGTCAAGGAAGGCCACACTTGGGGCATCATGGGCTCCTACAACCTCTACAAGGACCAGCATTGCTGCCAAAACCAGTACACACTGAATGAGATTCTCAAGGGTGACTGGCAATATGACGGCGTGGTGGTCAGCGACTGGGGTGGTGCCCACGACACCGAGATGGCTGTCAAGAATGGCCTGGATATGGAGTTTGGCAGCTGGACTGATGGTCTGGCATGGGGCGCCAGCAACGCCTATGACGCCTACTACATGGCTCAGCCCTACAAAAAGATGATTCAAGAGGGCAAATTCACCACCCGTGAACTCGACGACAAGGTGCGCCGCGTGCTGCGCCTGTTCTTCCGCACCACCATGAGCGACCATCGCGCTCAGGGTTTCCTGTGCAGTGAGGCACACTATGAGGCGGCCATGAAGATTGCCCAGGACGGCATCGTGCTGTTGCAAAACAAGCGCAATGTCCTGCCTATTGACCTGAACAGTGCCAAGCGCGTGCTGGTTGTCGGCGAGAACGCCATCAAGATGATGACCGTCGGCGGCGGCAGCAGTTCTCTCAAGGCCCAGCACGAAATCCTGCCGCTGGAAGGCCTTAAGGACCGTCTGGCAGGCACTGGCATCGAGGTGGACTATGCCCGCGGCTATGTGGGCGACACCACCGGCGAGTACAATGGCGTCGTGGCTAAGCAATCGCTGGCCGACAACCGTCCCGCCAGCGAACTGGTTGCCGAGGCCGTTGCCAAGGCCAAGACCGCCGACTATGTCATCATCTTTGGCGGCTTGAACAAGAGCGACTACCAGGATGCCGAGGGCCACGACCGCAAGCACATGGACATGCCCTATGGCCAGGACGCACTGGTCGAGGCACTGGCCCGTGTCAACAAGAACGTGGTGTTTGTCAACATCTCGGGTGACGCGGTGGCCATGCCCTGGCGTGACAAGGTCGCTGCCATCGTTCAAGGCTGGTTCATCGGCAGCGAGACGGGAAAAGCCTTCGCCAGCATTCTTGTGGGCGATGCCAACCCCTCGGGAAAACTGCCCTTCACCTGGCCTGTGAGCCTCAACGACGTGGGAGCACACGCGACGGCTTCCTATCCCGGAACCTGGCGCGAGGGCCACAAGATCATCGACGAGGAATACAAGGAAGGCATCTATGTGGGCTACCGCTGGGCCGACAAGCAGAAGGTGAAACCCGCCTTTGCCTTCGGTCACGGACTGAGCTACACGACCTTTGCCGTGAGCAACCTGCGCCTCGACAAGCGCGAAGTTGCTGCCGACGGCACCGTGAGCGCAACCATCACGGTCAAGAACACCGGCAACCGCACTGGCGCCGAGGTCGTTCAGCTCTACGTGAGTGACCACAACAGTTCGGTAGACATGCCCGTCAAGGAGCTGCGTGGATTCCAGAAGGTTACCTTGAAGCCCGGCGAAAGCCGCGACGTCACCATCACCATCGGTGGCCGCGCCTTCCAGTACTGGGACGAGTCTAGAGGCGACTGGGCAACCTCCCTGGGCAACCGTACGGTGCTCGTGGGCACCGCCAGCGACAACCTGCCCTTGAAGGCCACCTTCACCGTCCGTTAATCGACGCACTTAGCCCGACAATTGGGCCCATTTCAAAAATTTGCACTATCTTTGCGACCATTATCGCAATACAGATGAAGCAAATGAATAGATTATTGATGACTATGCTCCTGCTTGCGGCCATGCTGCAGGCAGGAGCTGTTCTCAAGGAGAGCACCATGAACCAGACGCTGGGCGTGCTGTGCGAGGAACTGAGCGAGACCCACAAGGAACAAAAGGAAAGGGCCGAGCGCTTTGAGCAACGCAACAAGCAGTTTAAGCGCAGCATCGGGCGCGACCTGGAATTGTGCAACAACATCGAGCTCATGCTCTATAGCCAAAAGGAGCAAAACATCTTTGACCTAGCCTATGCCTGCGGCCAGGCAACCACACTCTACGAGCGCGTCACGCGCACGCGGTCGTTCAAGCAGTTTGAGCAGCAGCAGGATGAGCAGATCGCACAGTATGAGCACCTGATTCAGGCGCTCGACAACATCCCCGACTACCAGCTCAGGACAGACGCCATGCGTGCCACACGCGACAGCTGCATCTACCTGGCCAAGGTCATCGAGAATGACATCCGCCACACGCGTGAGACGATGAAGGAAAACCACGAGCGGCGGCAGTGGGTGGCCGACAAGGCCAAGAAACTCAACGACCATGCCCTGAGCATGTATGAGCGCATCCGCCAGAGCGTGTTTGTCAACGGTGGCCAGAACTATTTCCAGATCTTGAAACGTTTCAGCTACAACTGGAGGAACATCAAGGAAGACATCAACGAGAAATATTCCCGCTCACACAAGACTCGCAGCGAGTGGCGCGGCCCGCTCATCGGTTTCCTGTTTATCTTCATGGCGGTCTATGTGATGGGGGCACTCCTGCTCAGCTGGCTCATCATCAAGATGATTCCCAAGCGGTTCATCTCGCGCGGCTCCTACAAGAAGTTCCTCTTGAAGCGGTCGTGCATCATCATTTGCGGGGCTGCTGCGGTGTTTGCCATCGCCACATTCATTATCTCAAATGTCACCGACCAGAACTTCATGGTCATGGCCACCAGGCTCTTGAGCGAGTATGCCTGGCTCATCGCCGTGATCATGCTCTCGATCATCATCCGCATCGACGGCGAGGCTGTCAAGAGCGGCATCAAGCTTTATGTGCCCGTGCTGCTGGTGGGATTTGTGGTGTTCTTCTTCCGCATCGTGTTCCTGCCCAGCACGGTGGTCAATGTGGTCTTCCCTCCCCTGCTGCTGATATTCACCATCTGGCAATTCATCATCAACCGCCGTCATGGCAGCGAGGTGCCGCGCAGCGACGTGTTCTACTCGTGGATTTCACTCATTGTGATGGCTGTGTCGTGTGTCATGTCATGGCTGGGCTTCACGCTCATGAGCGTCCAGGTACTCATCTGGTGGATCATGCAGTTGACGCTCATCCAGACCATCACCGTCATCTATGACCTGCTTCACAACTACGAGAAAAAACACATCAGTGACGATGCCGACGTGAGGAGGACATGGTTCTATGACGCCGTTTACAAGATGATTGTCCCCATTGCAGCGACGCTCAGCGTGGCCGTGTCGATCTACTGGGCCGCAAGGGTGTTTGACTTGACACAGTGGTGTGAGCGCATCTTCCGCTACAAGTTTGTCAACCAGCCGGGACTCATCGTCCTGTCGCTAGACAGGATCCTGGCCTGTGTGGCATTCGCCTTTGTGTTCAACTACATCATCTATCTGTTTATCCAGGGATACCAGTTGTGGAAGCAGAACCGCGCCGAGGCCAAAGCCATCTCGATGTATGAACGCGAAAACGAGGTGGACAGCGACGAGAGCATCGATATCGAGACTGTCATCCAGGACGACCCCAATGCCAAGGCTAAGGTCAAGGCCGAATCCAAGGCCGTCACCCTGTCGATGAACATCATCAAGTACATCGGCTGGGGCATCTACATCTACATCGTGCTGGTCACCCTGCACGTCAACCGCACGGGTATCACCTTCATCCTCACGGGCCTCTCGACAGGTATCGGTTTTGCCATGAAGGATACCCTCGAGAACCTCTTCTACGGACTCTCGCTCATGAACGGACGTGTCAAGATCGGTGATGTGATCGAGTGCGACGGCGTGCGTGGCAAGGTGAGCAACATCAACTACCAGAGCACCCTGGTCGAGACCATCGACGGCTCGGTCATCGCATTCCTCAACAGCCAGTTGTTTACCAAGAATTTCAAGAATATGACCCGCAATCATGGCTACGAGATGGCCAAGATCACCGTCGGCGTAGCCTACGGCAGCAAGATTGACCATGTGCGCGAGATGATTATCGACCGCATCAGCCATCTCGACTGCTACGACCCCAAGAAGGGGGTTCAAGTGCTGTTCCAGAACTTCGGCGAGAGCAGCGTGGACCTGCTGGTTGTCGTGTGGGTGCGCGTGAACTCACAGGTAGCCGACATCTCCCGCATCAAGGAGAACATCTACAGTGTCCTGAACGAGAACGGCATCGAGATTCCCTTCCCGCAAGCCGACCTCCACATCCGCACCACGACTGCCTGATATGCTCGCTGCGCGAGCAGTCTAGGGTCTAGAGTCTAGAGTTTAGGGTTTAGAGAGCTTGCGCATGCTGTCTCTTATGGGAAGACAAGAAAGACAAGAAGGACAATAAATAATTATTTGATTGATAATCAATATTTTGTCTTTCTTGTCTTCAAATTTAAAAAATTAAGCGACTTTGCGACTTAGGGCTTAGAGAGTGGATGCCCCTCTCTAAGCCCTAAGCTATAACTCTATACTGCTCGCTGCGAGAGCATTAAGCTATTTCAGTCCTGAGACATCGACCTTGCCGCTGCCGGCGATATCCTCGGTGTGCGTGCCCACGGTGCCGCGCAGTATCACGTCACCCGAGCCGGCAATCGAGGTGCTGACATGGTCCACATTCTGGCAGACTAGCGTGATGTCGCCCGAACCGGCAATTTCGTTTTTCACATTCTTGCTGATGAGGCTAGCCAACTCAATGCTGCCCGAGCCGGCAATCGTGTTTTTCAGCCCATCGGCCTGGACATTACCCAGAATGATATCACCCGAGCCCGCAATCTCGATGTCCAGGTCCTTGCACGTGAGCCCATCCAGCGTAATGTCGCCCGAGCCAGCCACTTCCAGTTCCATATCGCCCACGGCCAGCACCTTTGGAGCTGTCACCGACCCCGAGCCCGCAATCTCGATACTCCTCACCATCGGTGCCGAGACAAACACCCTCATGCCCTTAAAGAACTTGCTCGCATCCACCATGTCCTCCTTCATGTCGATGACCAGATCGCCATCCTTGACATAGATGGTCATGCTGGCGAGCTGGTCCACGGTGCCCTCGACACGCACCGTAGCAGCCTGGCCCTGCTCCAGGATGACGTTGAACGGGCCTGCAACGTCGATTTCGTCAAACTGCTGCATCTGGGTCACTTCATTCACCTGATGCACCTGTGTGGGTGTGTCGTTGTGACGCCCGGCCTTGTTGACGATCGACCAGCCATTCTCACCAAGTTTCACACGCAGGCATGACGACATTGTCATCACGACCAGAGCCAATAGGCTTATTACCAATACCTTCTTCATATCTAATCTTTCTTTAATTGTTAATCTCTATACTATAGACGCACAACCACCCCAAAAAGTTTCAGAAAAAGACAATTTTTTTTCTGTTAGTGTCCATTTGCTACTGCTAATGGGTAGTTTTTCGGCTCTAAAACTGTCGGAATGCGCCTCCCGCCGCACCATGCGGAATTTTCTCCCAAAAGTAATGTTTTTGAACCACATTTGGGAAAAAATAAATTTCATAATTTCCCAAAAGTGATGTTTTTGACCCACATTTGG